>CAZWZF010000051.1:0-35002 GCA_964638715.1 uncultured bacterium
TACTTCAGTTTCATAGAAGGTCACAAAAGCTAACCTTTATCCGTGCTGTACCCGATAATTTCAATACACACCCAAGTTTGACGATATAAAGGAAAACCAACGCAAGATATCGAATAGTTGTTGTTGATGAAAAATGTTAAGGATTTGAAGTTGTGGGCTAAGGCGATCAAGCGCGAAGCGGTGGCGTTATATATTGCTTGTCGCGACCCGCGGACGCCGGTGATGGCAAAAATTATCGCTGGTTTCGTCGTTGCCTACATTTTCAGTCCTATTGATTTAATACCTGATTTCATTCCGGTTATCGGATATCTGGATGATTTATTGCTGGTGCCGTTGGGTATCTGGGCAGCAAAAAAAATGATTCCCGAAGAAGTTATGATAGATGCGCGGATGAAAGCGAATGATTTTTTTCAGAACAAACCGCGGATTATTTGGGGTGCGGTGATAATTGGTTTTATCTGGCTGGCACTGCTGGCATTGCTGATAATGCTGGTAATGAAAATGGTGCACCGTCCCGCCTGATTTTTACGTATTAAATATTACGAAAAATTCTATTTAGAAAGGTTAGTGATGAGAAGTTATGTCTTGTTTTTTATATTGACAGTAGCTGCTTTGCTGGCGATTGCGCGGCCGATTGAGTTTAATGATAATTTAACGGCTGTTGAGAAGCGGAAACTGGTACTTGACCATGAGTTGCTGACGAAACAGACGGTTGTCGCGCTGGATTTTACCGCTGACCAGCGCGCGGCGATAATACCGATATTGGAAGCGACGGTTGCCGATCTGGATAAAATCCGCGATGAAAAAGAAAAATCGATACCGTTATTCAACACAGCTATTATAAAACTGCGCGAAGATATGTATGTAAACAATGGCATCACCGATGTGTTAAAGTTGCGCGTTAAAAGTTCCTATAATAATTTCACTCTGTTAGAGTATGCATATTCGACTAAATCACAGGCATGGATTGATGAAATATGGAGTCTGCTGACACCAGCACAAAAAGTATATTTTCGTAAAGGTGATACACCGTCAGAAACGCGCGATAAAAGGCGATTGAATGCCGCATTGTTGAATGGATACGCGCTGTACCTGTTAAAACCGGAAGCAGGCATACCAGATAATGATGATGTGGTGCCGGCATCGGTTAAGAATAATATTATTGATACCCGCTTGCTGAATCTCTTTAACGTGCTGTTTATCACCCCGGACCAGAGTTCGCAATTGATGACAATCCTGAAATCGGCGAAAAAAGATTATGATATGCTGCAACAGCGAAATATTGTGTTAGCGAAGATTGCTGTTCCAGTATTGGAAAAAATGCTGAAAGACACAAAAGACGCGATGATAGCGACCCAATATGCAGATATAAAAGCAGATGAAAAGAAGATAGATGCCGATTATGCCGCGACAGACATGAAATATCTGAAACAGTTGAAAGAGATGCTGACAGAAAATCAGATAAGAACCATCGGTAATTTCACCCCGGTTATCGACCTTCCCGCGATGGGACAGGTAATGTGGAAAGCTGTCGGCAGCGAAGATACAGACCAGCGAATAGCAAGTTTCCTGATATCCAGCAATTTAATCCCATTGCTGCAGGCGCGCATTGACGGCGACATTTTCCCGCCGATGGCGAAGAAGTAGGATTTAATGCAGCCCAATTCCCCGGCGCATCAAGTTCAAGCGATTCACAGACATTTTTATGAATGCTGCCGATAGCAAGGCTGTGAATAGGAAGAAACATATAGATACTCCTAACATATCCAATGACGATGAAGAAAATGTGTTTTTATCAAAAATGAAAGCACCAATGCCAAATGGATTTAGCATGAAACCGATGTTATCCCCATTTACAGATTTTACTAATTCATGGACACCATATTGGATACCACCGACTCCAACACAATAAAGCATGCCAATGAATATTTTTGTTATCAGAGATACTTTTGTGAATAATTTTACGATGGTCAGTTCCATTAGAAAGATGGCAAATGGTATGTAGAGAAAGATGAAGGCGAATATCGCAGGTACTGTCTCATAAGATATATCATTTAATGAGAATGAGAAGAAGATAGGTAGTCCGAAGAGAAAATATAGAATGCTGATATATGTAAAAGCCACCGCGCCATTTGATTTTTTTTGAATTATAGACGAGAAGGTGCCGATGGCGCAATAAGAAAATGCAGAGGTGAGAATGATAAGAAATACCAGGATAAGCTGCCACGGAGATATGCCGCCAAAGATAAATGACACCGCCGCAACGGGGATAAACAGCACTACCAGATAGAGTATGAATGCCATGCTGCCGTAAATCTTCCCCATTACCATTTGCAGACTCGACATCCGGGTCAGCAGCAGCATCTCCAAGGTTTCCTGTTCGCGCTCGATGGAGAATGACGACGCTGATACGGTGGCAGAGGTAAGGGCGCTGAATACATACAGCGCACCGGTAATTATCCCAAATGTCAGTATTCCAACAGATGACAGGTCTACCGGGCCATTACTGCTGTTATATTCACCATTTGTATACATCACCAATATGATGGTTAACGCCGTCAGGAACAATATTGAAGTTGTCCATAACGGTGTTTTTTTGTCGCGCATCCGACTGCGCAACTCCTTCATCAAAATTGGTGATATAGTAAAGTTCATCCTACTGTAATATCCGGCTGCAGGCTATACATAATCAGGCCTGTCGGCAATTTCGGGAAGAAGTAGGTTGATTTCTGCGGCAATCTGATGCCTGCCGCCGCCAATCTTAATACATCTTCCACCGGTGTGGGGTTCAGGAATATTGCTACGCTCATTTCGCCGGCGTCAACCTGTGCCACCGCTTCGCGCGGGTGAATGGTATAGCGTACATGGCTCTCTATCGTGGCGTCCGGGTTGATAGCTTCCAGTATAGGCGAGATGATGCGGTTTTGCAGGGAAGTAACGTCTAACACCGGCAACCCGTTCAACTCGGTCTGCGGTGCTGTCATCAGGATATATTCACCTTTCTGATAGAGAATGAAAGCGTGGGATTCTTTTCTTTCCGCCAGAATGTCGGTTACTTCATCAGGGTCGCTGATATCCTGTTTTTCCAGGTCGAAACCATTGCATGTCAGGCAATCAAAAGCTGAAGATAGCTTCTTATCATTCAATATCATGCGGTGGGTTGGCAATACCAGCAGTCCCGGGTCATTAATATCCACCAGCGCCATCAGGGTATAGTTGAATGACGCGTTTTTCGGCGCGTCTGGATATTTTTCGCGCAGTTGATCGCGCAGTGCCAGGGTGGTTTCGTAGCGGTGATGACCATCGGCGATGAGAATCTGCCGATTAATCAGCGTGGTGGAAATCTTTTCACAAATAGCCAGGTCGTCTATTCGCCACAGGCAATCAGAAAAACCGTTGCCTTCCGCGCATGCCAGCGGAGTTGTTTTTATTATTTCAGCGGTTATTTCGTCAATGCCGGTATTGCGTCCGTCGTATAACCCGAACCCTGGGCTGAATGACGCGCCGCAGGTATCCATCAGTTTAAGACGGTCAACCTTTGGGCCTTTCAAAGTGTATTCGTGGGGAAGAATAATCCCGGCTTCAAATGGCTGCAATTCTACTGCGGCAAAAAATCCGGTGCGGATAATCTCTTCTCCATCCCAGTCAAACTTTTGCCGATGCAGGTAAAATGCCGGAGAATCATCTATCTGTAAAATGCCTTCCGTCAGCCAGCTATCCATCGTTGACTTCGCGCGGGTATAACGATTATCGGTATCAGTGTCACCATCGTTTATCACCCCGTATTCCAGCCGAATCACATTATACGGACTTTTCTCATACAATTGATTTTGCAGGTCGCCTTTAATAACATCATAGGGTGGAGCCAATAAAACCGACGCGTCGGGGAACTGGGAAAAGTTATATGTAACCGCACATAACGGACGAACAACAGCCATAATAAACAATCTCCTTTATTACGAATTTATGATACCCGCAAATAGGAATTTTGGCAATATGGTAGCGTGCGGGAACTATTTTACATTGATTAATAGGATAAAAAAGATTCAATCTTGCTTTTGCAAAACCTGTTTTTTTAAAATTATAGATTGATAGCTTATAGCCCCTCCTCTCAATCCCATCCCCGGTTGGAGAGGGGAAGAACGACTTTCAGTGACTGACACCGAGTGGCGAAGCCATGACGGTGTCTGTCCAATCAGGTTTTGTTAGTAAAATGTGAAATTTTTCTTGTAAATTAAGCTTGAACTTTGTATGATTATAGAACATAAAATTTGCATTAAAAGGCATATTATGACCAGTAAATCTATTGTGTTGCAGGCTATTAATGGTGAAAAACCGGCGCGGGTGCCGCTGCTCTATTGCAATCGGGATTTTGAATATTCTGATGTGCAGACTGCTGGCTGCGGGGTTGATGTCGGTTTTATACCATCACAGCCAGGCATGACTGAATGGGGATATGCCTGGATGACACTGGATGGGACAATGGGACAGCCTGCCTCTCATCCGCTGGCAGATGATGACACCATTTCTTCTTATATTCTACCAAATCCATACACGCCTGGACGCATGTCGCATATTCCCGGCTGGGCTGCCGCAAATGCTGATAAGTTCCTCGTTTTCGGGCTTGGCATTACCGGTTTTAACCAGGCAACTTTCCTGCGCGGTTTTGAACAGTTTCTCACCGATTTGTATACCGCGCCGAAGATAGCTGACCGGGTGCTGGATTACGTTTTTGATTTCGAGAATGGACTTATCAAGCAGCTTAAAGATATGCCGATAGACTGCGTGAAGTTCGCTGATGATTGGGGAACCCAGCAGGATTTGATAATCAATCCGGCACTTTGGCGCAAAATATTCAAACCGCGCTATGCCGCGCAATTTGACCGCGTTCATAAAAGCGGCAAAAAAGTCTGGTTTCATACCTGCGGTCAGGTTCACGCCATCCTCGGCGACTTAATCGACATCGGCGTCGATGTATTGGAACTGTTGCAGCCAGATATCTTCGGAGTAGAAAAACTCGCGGCAGATTTCGGCGGCAAAGTCACCTTCTGCTGTTCGGTAGACCACCAGCGCCGCGCCATCACCGGCACCCGCAAAGAGATATTCGACTATGTTCACCTGCTCAAAGAAAAATTAGGCGGCGACACCGGCCGTTTTATAGGATACATAGAAGACTACGCCAGCCTGGGCATGGGCGAAGCGCAATACCAATGGATACGCGAAGCGTTTCATGGAGTGTCACATTCGACCTCGTAGGGTGTCGTACCATAATGTATTATTTAAATTGGAGATGTAAATGGTAAACACATATTCACAGATTTATATTCACATTGTTTTTGCTGTGCAAAATCGTGCATCATTAATTGATTATTCGTGGGAGGAACGTTTATAGAAGTATATAACTGGAATAGTTAGCAAAAATGGACAAAAAATGATTGCTATTAATGGTATGCCTGATCATATTCATTTTTTTATTGGAATGAAACCATCATGTAATTTATCGGAGTTGATTAGGGAAATAAAAAAATCATCAAACTCATTTGTAAATGATGAAAAATTTACACCATATTGTTTTAGTTGGCAGGAAGGATATGGTGCATTTTCATACAGTCATAATCAGATTAGCAGTGTTGCTAACTACATAGAAAATCAGAAAGAGCATCATACAAAACATACATTTAAAGATGAATATATTAAATTATTAAAATTGAACGAAATTGATTATAAAGATGAATATCTTTTTAAATGGATAATATGAGTTTGGTTTATCGAAAAAATGACGTAAATCTAAAAAATGATTGTATGGCACGACCCCGTTAGGGGTCAAACGTCTATAGAAATTGAACAATAATTACATTCGACCCCGTAGGGTGTCGCACCACAATGTTATTGGTGACATACGCATGTGCGACACCCTACGGGGTCGTTAATATTTGTAGATGTTTAATTCTATAGACGTGAGACCCCTAACGGGGTCATCGTGATGTTAACTATAGATGATCACGCACCATAATTTGTGAATCTCTCACGGCATAACAAAATAACTACTCACCACCATTCCATTTTTCCGGGTGTTATTTTCATCTGTTGGCAGCATTGCGCTGACATATTCTACTTTTGTTTCTTTTCCTGACACTGTTAGACGCAGGTGGCCGGAACTGCCGAGGATTTCTCCTTTTTCGTAGCCGTATTCTGTGGCGCGGCGGCTGTCGTATCTGCCTTGCCAGCCGGGTTGCGGTACTTCCTGGTATATTATCCCGTCCAATTCCTGTTTTGCGAATAGGTGGTCGTGACCGTGGAATACTGCAGAGACATGATTTTTTAACAATAACTGGTGGATTGGCATTGTCCAGCCGGGTCGGTGAGCGGCGAAGCCGTCGGTGCCATCGGTATTTTTACCACCCCATTCGTAGAACGGCGCCGCTTCTATGCCGCCACGGGCATCTTTACCCAAGCCGCCGACGAGATGATGGATGAATACGAATTTATATTTTGACTTGCTGTTTTCCAATGTTTTCGTCAACCATTGGTATTGTGTATTGCCCAGGGTACGAGTCCAATTGTCGTTGCCACCACGTTGGCTGGGGGTGAACCAGTATGGATCAAGCATGATGAATTGAGCGTCTCCCCATGTCCAGGCATAATAATCCTGCAAATCACCGGCAAGTTGATTTTTCGTTTCATTGCCAGTATAGAAAGTATCGGGAACCGGATTGGGGAAATATGTTTTACGCATGGTTGCCGACCATACTGCCAGGCTGTTCGCGGTACCGTCCTGTTCTTTTACTGTTTCCCCGTCATGATTGCCGATAACCAGGTATAACGGCGCGGAATGGCACAATTGCCCGAAGTAATAACGCTGGGCAAGGTATTGTTTCGCAGCGCTGTCGCGACTTGGGTATTTCTCGGTCATAAAGGTATCGCCAAGGTCAATGTGAAAATCCGGCTTGTCAGCGAGTGCGTTATGCATTGTCTGCAAATATAGCGACGGCGTGGTGCGTTCATCAAGGTGCGAATCCGCAGTGATGGTAAAAGTATATGCTTCACCCGGTACGCGTTGGGTATGAAAGGTATATTCAGGACTGGTGGTTAACTGCGCACCGACAGCAGGCCGAATTCGCAACTGGTAATAATAACGGGTATCAGCCAGTAATTTTCTCAGTACAATTTCGTTTGGCTTATCTTTGGCAAAAGTTTGCAATGGAGTTTGCAAAGTATAGCCGCCGGGTTTTGTGCCATATACAATATAGCCATCAAAATCTTTATATGCGAGAATGCTGATAGTAACAGAATCCCGGGTGGGCCGTGCCAATACAATGTCATACGACCTTGCCGGCACTTCTGTACAAAATGTCCCGGTTTGCTGTTGTCCACCGCGAGACGGTTGGTCCTGCGCGCTGATTAGTAATGTGATTATTCCCAACAACAATATTAAAAATATGTGCAACCCATATTTTTTCATAATTCAAGTCCTTTTATCATGGTTTTTTCGACGTTACTGAATAACTGAACGCGATATCACCACTTTTTTGTTTATCTGTTTCATCTTTGGGCAGGTATTGTTTTACATAATTCACGGTTACTTTGTCAGGGGCAACAACGACGCGGGTGTAGCCGGTATTGGGAAATTTGTCACCGGTAAAGTAGGCATCCGCATTATACAGTGCGTAATTTGGGTCTGCCGGTTCCGGCAAGGTTTGATAGATGACGCCATCAAGAGTTTGTTTGACAAAAATATGGTCATGTCCCTGAAAGAATATTGTTACACCGTTTTTTGCCATCAATTGATGAATAGGCAAAGGCCAGGTTGGACGTTTTATGGATAAAAGATATCTTCCGTTCTTGTCATAGCCACCCCATTCGCAGATGGTGGCTTCTTCAATGCCGCCGCGACCAGTACCAAGAACATGATGTGCAAAGATAAATTTATATTTCGACTTGCTATCTTCCAGGATTTTCTTCAGCCATTGATATTGGGTGTCTCCAATGGTGGTATTCCACAAATCCCGTGTTTTCTGTCCGCCACCCAAGGGGTTGTCTACCGCCATTGTTGAATGCCAATAGGGATCGATGACAATGAATTGTGCATCTCCCCATGTCCAGGCATAATAATCGCGCAACAGTCCGATATTATCAACGGTTTGGGTGTCGCCAGTATAGAATTTATCTGGACCTGGTTGGGGAAACAGTGAATTACGATTGACCTGTGCCCACACTGCGACGTTATTCGCAGTTCCGTCCAGGTTACACATGGCAGCCTGTTCATGATTGCCATTAACAAGAAACAAAGGCGCGGATTGTCCTATCAGTGATAAAAAATATCTCTGGTGAAGATAAACTTTCTTTATCGAATCAGCATCAAGAGTACGTAATGTATCTACGCTGAAATCGTCGCCAATAGCCATGTAAAAATCTGGTTTATCCGCGGCAGCGGCCTTTAATGTTTGCGCGTAAAAGACTGAGTCATGCTGTTGCGCGCGTTCCGGGTGCGAATCACCCTGGATATCAAAGGTAAAAGCGCTGCCAACCGCGCGTTGAGTATGAAAAGTGCATTCTTCACTGGTATCAAAAGGAACAGTGCCTGGTCGTCGTGAGCGAAGGCGATAGTAATATTGAGTATCCGCAGTCAGATTATCCAGAAGAAGTTCAACCGGAACACCGACAGTAATGCTGATTTTTACAGTTTGTTTAACATAACTATTTTTTACGGTGCCATATTCAATATAACCTTCCAGACCATTTGCTGAAAGTATATTTGCTGTGATTGAGTTCTGTGTTGGTCGTCCCAAAATTACTGACAAAGATTTATTGGCGACTACCACAGTGGGAAGTTGCTGTTCCAGAAAAGGCTGTCTACCACCGCCTTTGCCTTTATTTCCAACACCTTGAGAAAAGATTGAAATGGGAAGTGCTATTAAAACTACACAAATTACAATTTTATGAAAAACTCTAAGCATCAAGTTCTCCTTTTGTATAATAGAATACGTCGTAAATATCACATTTTCATCACAAATAGAGAAATATTTGTATATCACCAAATAGTTATGCAGGGTCATTGCTGACCCCACATGATAGATTGGTTAATTTTATTGATTATTATTCCGGTCTATAAACTGTTATTTGATTTAACAGACATAATTTGCAATTTGCCATGTGGAATTTCTCTTCTCTCTTCAACTCATCCTTCCATTAACCTGTCAACAACTAACTGCCTAAATTCCGGTGACAGGCTGGCGAAGAAGGCGGTGAAACCGGTTACTCTCACCACCAAATCGGGGTATAGCGACGGGTCGTTATGGGCGGCGAGGATTTTTTCTTTATTTATCACGTTGATATTGAACAATGTGCCGCCAAGGTCGATATGGGTTTTTATCAGGGTCGCTACATTGCGCAGGCCATTGTCGCCGCGGGATATGCCCGGGTCAATTTCCATCTGTACTGGTGCGGTATTGCCATATCCCGGTTGAATAGCGGCGATGGCGCGCACCATGGCGGTGGGAGCACCATCTTTGCGAAATGCCGGGTCGGGGTTGGCTCCGTGAGAAATAGGCAAGCCGGCGTGACGGCCGTTGGGGGTAGCGGGCAGTTCTTTACCCATGGGAATGGTATTCGACCAGGAGAACCAGCCGGGAATCATATTTTTGCTGGCCGGGGTGGGATGAGCTTTTACTAATTGTGTGAAGGCTTGCGAGATACGCAGTGCCCACTTATCGCCAAGTGAATTGCCGCTGCCATATTTTTCGCTATGGCTCAGCATCAGCCGCACTCGTTCTCCGGGAATTCCCGCAAAATCATTCTTCAGATGTTCCGCAACTTCTGCCCAGGTCAGCACTTTTTCTTTTTCAATTCGCTGTTCAAGGGCGGCGAAAGAATCTGCCACCACTGCCAGCGCAGAGCCATCTACGCACATATTGTAAAATTCAACGCCGCCATCCGTCGCGTCGCGTCCCTTCTCTAACGTGCCATGACACAGCAGATCAAGCATTAATTCTGGATTTACATCTTTTTGATGCGCCAGGTGAAAATCAATTCCCCGGGCAGTACAGAGAACAGCGCGTTTAAGATGTTGTATGAAACCATTCCACAAGGTTTCCACGGAGTTTTCTATCGCAGGATTATCCAGCATTTCCCATAATGCGACATTAAAAACCATGCCGGTATTTATTTTCACTACGTCATTAAGGGTGTATTCGCGTCCGGGTATCGCCATCCAGTGACAGCCAACCGCAATGCGCTGGCGGGCGAGTTCTTTGGAATAGCCATTGCACATGAAACCATCGGTTAATCCCTTCTCTCCACTGAAACGCGGCCAGGCCTGGCGATCCTGTACCAGGTATTTCACCGCAGTTTGAAAGAAGTTTTCATCAATGTCATCATGAAGACGGATAGTCAAATTGCACGGAATGCTGATAAGATGTGCGGCGTCCAGTGTTAAGTATGACACCCGGCTGGTCATATCGCGGCCATCCGCGGTTACACCAGATAATTGGTAATACTGCGGGTCATTAAGCAGCAGGCAAGCGATATAATAGGTGGCGATGTCATCATTAATTATCCCAGTTGCGAGATCGCATTCGTAATATGGCCGCAATAACTCATCAAGCTGTCCGCCGGCGCCATCACCGTTAAACATTCGCGATATCATGTTGTTCCAGGCTATCCACTGGCATGCCTCACGCATGGTGCGGGCAGGATTATCCACCAGCCAGCTATTTACTTCTGCCATTTCACGCAAATTATCGCGCAGTTCCGGTACAGTTTCTATCTCTTCAGCTTCGTTTATCGTGTCAATTGTCCGACGGATAAAGCCTTGAATACCAATGACAATATCTTCTTCCGCCTGGTAAAATTCAGCACATTCCGGTCCATTTTTTTCACGATAGCGGCGAATTTTCTGCAACAAGCCACCCCAGCCAAGTTCCAGTCCCATTTTTAAATCCGGGGCAAAATGCTGCGGTCCGCCAATGCCATGAACAATGCCGTATTTATTTTGCTCTTCATGCAGAAAAGAAAAATCGAACTCTGGTTTCCACCCGCCTCTTTGCATCCATGACAAGTAAAACATGTATCGGCCCGCCAATGCGTCATTCGGGTCAACGTAGGTGGGATGGACGTCCAGCAGTGACCGGTAGTTGTCGCCCCAACCCTTGAACCCGTAAAATCCGCCATTGGGATGATTGGGAATAGGTTCCCATTTGAAATCCAACGGTGGCGGTACAAGCCCGTGGTCGTCAGCGTTCATGTATCCATTACGACGTTTTTTTTCTGCTGTCTGCGCTAATTTTTTCTCACGAAGACGCGAAATTCTTTCTGCATAGTTAATTGCTGCTGCTATTGTCAAAATATTGTTTCCTTAATTTGTCGCTGCTTCACCCGCGATACGCACCTTGATATTGCGCTGACGCGCCACGTTAGCGAGTGATTGCATAAGTTCATTAGAGGGGGGAGTAAGCTTTTTTGTTTCAAAATTGCCCAAAGTTTTATTTTTACCGGTTCCCAATGGGTGGTAAGGCAATAATTCATAATAAATAAGGTTCGGCATATCGCTGAGATAGTCTGCGATGGCTCCGATATCTTCAGCCGTGTCATTTACGCCGGGGATTATCGGGGTGCGAATGATAACCGGAATATTTTCATTTGCCAATCGCCGCAAGTTATCCAGTATTTGCCGATTGCTGGCACCGGTTGCTTCTTTGTGGCGAATTGGGTCGATTAATTTAACATCCATCATCAACATATCCAAATGCGGCAATATTGTGGCTATTCGTTCCCACGGCCAAGACAGATTTGTCTCAATTGCTGTTTTTATCCCAATATCCTGGCAGCGCTTTAAAATACCGATAGTAAAATCCATCTGCAACAGCGGTTCACCACCAGAAATTGTGATGCCGCCACCGGAACGGTCATAAAACTCTTTGTCCTGAACTATCTCATTTACAACTTCATTGACAGACATGGAACGACCAATAAGGACCCGTGCATGCGCGTAGCAAGCCACTGCACATGCGCCGCAGGCTCGACAACGCTCCCGGGAGTATTGCGGGTTGCCGTCTACCTGAGATAATGCGCCGTAAGGACAAAAAGATATACAGGCAAGACAGCCAATGCAATCTTTTTCGTTTACCTGGAGTTCTTGTTGTGGAGAGATGGTTTCCGGGTTGTGACACCAAAAGCAATGCATCTGACAGCCTTTCAGAAAGACAGTAGTGCGAATACCGTCCCCATCGTGCACAGAAAATCTCTGTATGTCAGTTACAATACCTTGCAACATTACCCTTCCCCCAATATAGAAAGCACTGTTCTGTAACTTTCTTAATAAATGGTATTACTAAACATCCGTAGGGTCAAGAGGAATTTTTGCAAAATAAGATTAATTTTCAAAATAATGTTAATAGGTGCACATTTGAGGAATTGACAATTTGACGATTGACGATTGACAATAAAATAAAAATTAACATGGATAGGCAGGATAGGCAGGATAAATTTTATCATGTTAATCTTGTAAAATCAGGACTCGCTTAGCCCCATCCCCAAACCCCTTCCCCGAAGGAGAAGGGGCTTATATATGATAGTTTTAAGATTAAAATGATAGCCCCTCTCCTTCCGGGGAGGGGTTGGGGTGGGGCTTATAAGGTGGTAAGCGAAGTCCTGTAAAATAAAACTTTTAATAATAATTTGTCATTTACAATTTGCCATTTGCCATTTTAAAAAATGTTATAATTACTCAGCAATTCCACTTCTTTTTTGGAGAAAATTATGATTCGCATGTTGACTTTTGGCAACTCATTCGCTGATAACATTTCAGCGTATTTGCCGCAAATTATGCTGGGTGCAAATGATGATATATTAATTGGCCGCGCTAATATTGGCGGATGCCCGTTTGATAAGCATTGGAGATTAGCACAGATTCATGAGGCTGACCCTACAGACCCGGAAGGCATGCCTTATTACAACCCGCAAACCGATGAACGCAACCTGGGATTGAAAGAGGCACTGGTGATGGATAAGTGGGATTTTGTCACCATTCAGCAATTCAGTTGGATAAGCAACGATATCGCCACATATCAGCCATACGCGGGGTACTTGCGTGATTACGCGAAGAAATATGCACCACAGGTAGAGGTGATAATGCATGAAACCTGGGCATATCGCAAAGATGACCCGCGTTTTGACGGCGTGAATGACAGTATGGATATCATGTATAAAGATTTATCCGCCGCGTATAAGGCAGTAGCCGCTGAATTGAATATCCGGGTTGTTCCGGTAGGTGACGCATTCCAGATAGCATCTAATGACCCCGAGTTTATATATACTCCCGATCCCAATTATAACTTCACCAATCCGGTATTCCCGGAATTACCCGACCAGAAAAATTCGCTGCACGCGGGTTATTACTGGCGAAAAAATGAGGAAACCAGCGAATACTGCCTGGAAATGGACGGACATCACGCAAATCGTACCGGTGAATATCTTGGCGGCCTTGTCTTCTGTGGTTTTCTGACGGGAAAAAGTCCGGTAGGCAACACATTCAAACCCGAATGGCTGACTGATGTTGAAATTGCAACTCTGCAAAAAGCTGCAGAGAAAGCACTGAATAGTTTATAATACAGTCTGTTCCATCCCTTTAATAGGTATGTCTAAATTTACTGTTGAACAAGTCTAAAATATAAAATTTATTTGACAATATTAATAATTAGGTATATTATATCTAATTAGGGTCACCGAAAAAGTTTTCGGGACATATTTAAAAGGGGGGCATACCATGTTAAAAAACTGGGGAATGCTCGTACTGCTGGCGGGATTTATTCTGCCGGCGTTGGCTAACGAGCCGGAAGCGATTGTCATTAACGGACATTCAATGATGCCGCTTCGCGTCGTGTCAGAATCATTTGGTGCTGGCATACAATACAATTCAAGGACAAAAGAAGTCGATTTTGGTATTGGCTATCAAAAAACAACTATGACGGTTGGCAGCAAAACAGCCAGAGTCGACAACAAGGTAGTGATTCTTGATGAAGCACCAGTAGTAGTTGCAGGAGTTACTTATGTACCTGCACGCTTCGTAAGTGTCGTTATCGGAGCTACAATATCTTTTGGCAGTGACAATCGTGTATGTATCGAGCATAAGGGTAAGAAAGTTTATATGCATACGAGAAGGCATACCCCGCCAGGATTAGAGAAGAAAGGTGGAGTACCACCGGGATTAGCTAAAAAAGGCGGATTCCCACCGGGATTAGCTAAAAAACATGGTATTTCACCTGGTGAAGACAGCCACATGAAAGGCGACAGACCCCCAAGTCCGGATTTTCATAATATGAAAGGCAATACCTCGTCAAAAAAAGATGAGCATAGAAATAATGATAACGACAAGGGTAAAAAAGGCGATATGCAGCGTGAAAATGATAAGATGAAAGGCAACATGCAGCATGGGAATAATGGTGACAATGAAAAAGATAAGAATGACAAGAATGACAAGAACGACAAGAAAGATCACAAAGGTGACAAAGATAAAAAAGATAAAAAATAAACCACCCTTTTCATTCTAAATAAAGAATCTTCCCCGGTCTTTACCTTACTAAAAGGTAAAGACCGGGGATAGTTGTTAAGTGGGAAGTTAAAATTGATAAATTGACATACAAAGACCATTACACTATTATATTTTCATTCAAATTATTATGTGAGAAAACGATTTAATTGTACTAATTTTAACAAATATTAAATAAAAATACATAAGGAGCAAATATGATAGCCGCAATAGTATATGGCAAATACCGATTTTGGAGAAAAATCGTTGGTTGCCGGAAAGATTTTTGCAATCATTGTAAAAAAGAGATACTTTCCGAGCAATGGCGTGCTTTTTACTTTTTTCACTTTTTTTATATTCCGTTAATTCCGCTGGGATTCTATAAATACTGGCGATGTTCAGAGTGTAATAACGATCCACGTCAGCGTGTTGACACCGGATGGGGAATGAAATTGGCAGGTTCTATTATTTTTGGACTGTTTTTTGTAGGGACTTTATTAATACCGGCAGGTGAAGATGCTATTGAGGCCTGGGTTCTGCGAATAATTATGTTAGCAGGTACAATATATATGATATATTCATTGTGCACCCATAAGAATGGCGACCTTAATAATGAACAAGTAAGAAAACAAGTGAAGCCAATAACAGACAATTGTCCCTATTGTTCTGATCAACTATATCGCAATGTCGATGTTTTTTGCCCGAAATGCAAGGTAAAAATATATCAGGAATAGTATATATAAATCGCATTGGGACAGATACCTGTTTGGCTTCGCCATTTGGTGTCAGTCCCGGGAGTTTTAATTCTATGGCTTTTTTAGTCCTTCTTCAACGCGCCTTCTATCCATTCCGGGTTGGAGTTGTACCAGGCAACGGTTTCTGACAGGCCGCGGGTGAATGTGTATTGTGGGGTCCAACCGAGTTCGTTTTTAGCCTTGGTGATATTCATGGCGTAACGGCGGTCGTGACCGGGACGGTCGATGATGAAGTTTATCAGATCGGTTGATTTGCCCAGGATTTTCAGGATGTTATTCACTACATCCAAATTGGTTTTTTCAGCGTTGCCACCCAGGTTGTAAACTTCACCGTCGTGACCTCTTTCCAGTGCCGCCAGTATTCCCGCGCAATGGTCGATAACATAAATCCAATCACGCACATTCAAACCATCGCCGTATATCGGCAGTGGCACATCATTTAAGGCATTTGTAATCATCAATGGTATCAACTTTTCCGGGTGCTGATATGGGCCATAGTTGTTGCTGCATCGGGTTATTACCACCGGCATATCATAGGTTTGGTAATAGGCGCGGGCTATCAGGTCGGATGCCGCCTTGCTGGCGGAGTATGGTGAGTTAGGCGCGATAGGAGTATTCTCGGTAAATGGCGGGTCAGTCATGGACAGCGATCCGTAAACCTCGTCAGTGCTGACGTGGAGGAATCTTTTGATATGGTGCAGTTTAGCTACTCGCAGCATCATCTCGGTGCCGGCGAAGTTTGTGCGGATGAATGCTGATGGGTCGGTGATACTGCGGTCTACGTGCGATTCGGCGGCAAAATGTACTACAAAATCTGGACGGAAGGTATCAAAAACATTTTTAACATCTTCCTGATCGCTGATGTCGCCTTGAATGAAATGGTAATTTGGCAAGTTATCAAAATCTGACATATTATCGGGATTGCCTGCATAGGTGAGCAGGTCAAAATTGATAATTATGGTATCTGGACGCTGGCGCAAAATATAACGGATAAAATTGCTGCCGATGAATCCCGCTCCGCCGGTAACCAGAATTTTATTGTATTCAGCCACGGTCTGCCTCCCACAGGTCAGCGCCAAAGAAATCCCATGGCAGCCGTCCTTCATTAGGGTCGTCAAAATTGAATTGCGAGTTCATGGCATACAGCAATGTTGCGCCATCGCGTCCGGCCTGAAATCCGTGCGCCACTCCGGTGGGGATAAAGAGAAAACCAGGCTCCTCGCCGTTCAGAACAAATTGCCGTTTAAGACCAACTGTAGGGGAATCCTTGCGAATATCTACCAGCCATGCCTTCATGCGACCGGCTATCACGCACCACATCTCGTCTTGCTCTACCTTTGGATGCAGGTGAAATGCGTTGATGCGTCCCGGTGCGGCAGTGGCAAGGGAAATCTGACGCGGTTCAAACTGATGCGGAAAATTATCCATGGTACCACCGGTTAACCGCATATATTCCATGAAATCGCTTTCCAGTGCGCGATGTTTCTTCAGCGGATGATAAAATACCCCGTCAATCTGCGGTTGCGGACCATATTGCTGAATAGTCAACGCTGCCATCACATCATCAGTAAGCTCAGTAATCATAATTCCCCCGGAAATAATAATAAAATGCCAGTAATATGATACCACATTGAGAAGAGAGAAGGGAGAAGAGAGAAGATAGAAACTGATTTTTTTTGGAATTTGATAGTAAATAGTCACTGTGTGGAAAGGAATATTTCGTAAATCGAGCCGGACTTGCGTCCCTTTCCACACGGTGACTGACTATTAATAACCTATTTAACTTTGCATTAAACTAAAACTAAAAACTAAAAACTAAAAACTAAAAACTGTCCACTCTCAACTGTCCACTGCCCACTGTCAACTGTCGCCACAGCTATCCCAGGCTCGAATCAGTTCTGACACGCTCCAGGCCTGGCTGATGGTGCCTTTGGGGTAATGCGGCAGTTCGGCGTCGAATATTTCTGATATGGTGCCTACGCCGGCATCCCATACGTGTTTCATCAGCGGTTTCAATATTTCGCGGCAATGTTTTTTCGCTGTTTTCGTATATCCGTGTACCTTCAGGTAAGCGTCAACATACGGACCAATCAGCCATGCCCAGATGGTACCCTGATGATATGCGCCGTCGCGTTCCAGTGGTCCGCCTACATATAATCCGTGGTATGACGGGTCGTGGCGGGGGAGGGTGCGCAGTCCGTAGGGGGTCAGCAGGAATCGTTCTACCGTTTTAACTACACTGAACGCCTGCGCGGATGGCAGCGGCGAATATGGCAGGCTGACGGCAAAAATCTGGTTTGGACGCAGGCTGATATCTGGCTTTTCACTCAGCACATCATACATATATTCGCCGGGTTCATACCAGAATTTTATAAAATTGCGCTTTACGCGGTCGGCTAATTTGCCATAGTCGCCACCCCATCCAAGGTCACTGGAGAATTTCTCCATGATGGATAGCGCGTTGTACCACAGCGCATTAATTTCGACAGGTTTGCCGGTGCGGGGAGTAACTACCCAGTCGCCAACCTTGGCATCCATCCAGGTTAATTGCCATCCGGGGGCATCGGCGATAATCAGCGCGTCTTTGTCCATGCGGATGCCGTAATCAGTGCCGAACCGGTAACAATAAATTATCTCTTCCAATGGCCGCCGCAGTTCTTCCAGCAAAGCGTTGTCGTGGGTGGCGTTATATAGCGCGTAAACAGCGTTGACAAACCACAGCGAAGCGTCAACAGTGTTGTAAGCCTCGCCATCCCCGCCATCCAGGAATAAGTTGGGCAATAACCCGCGGCGCAGCGACGCGGCAAAGGTGCGCAATATATCGGTGGCAACATCGTATTTCTTGCTATTGATGCACAACCCGGGCAGCGCAATCATGGTGTCGCGTCCCCAATCGCCAAACCAATGGTAGCCGGCAATGACCGTTTTACCAGGTTTTCCCTGCCCGTCAATTGTTCTGTCTACCAGAAAAGTGTCGGCGGTGCGGCGCAGGAAAGCAATCTCTACCGGCTCATCTATTTCTATTTCCGGCAATGCTTTGAATTTTTCTGGCAGGCGTCTTTCTTCGGTTGATAACGATATGCTTAGTGAATGTCCGGGACGCAATTCGACGATAAAATGTCCGGGGGCGAAATGGTTGTCAGTGGCTGATAATCCGCGTCTTTCTTCCCATATATGTCGAATATTTCTGTACCAATCCGGGTCGGCATCCCAGGCGCCAATATTGCTGCGCAGCCAGAATCCATCGCGCAGCCAGCCCGGCTTGACGTGGACAATTGTCCCCCCTTCCCAACGCGGCACATCGATGGAAAAAGGAATGCTGCCATCGCGGGTTTCCCCGTGAAAATCCCGGGCATTTACCAGCGGGGTAATCATCAGAGTAAATGGCTGCGGACCGGTATTGCGATATTCTATCAGGGTGCTGTTTTCACCCTGCACCATGCGGACTTCTTTCTCCATACGAACAAGTCCGGCAGCGAATTTCGTAGTAACGCTGTCAGGGGTTATTTCGATATCCTGCAGCAGTTTATAACCATCCGGGTGAATGACGCCGGGATACATATTCGTTGACAACAAGTATGTTGATGCTCCGGTAGTGATTTTTTCTTCCATTTTTGCGACTAACAATGTTCGCTGTGCCGGCGGTTTCAGTGCGGCAACCAGCAGGCCATGGTATCGCCGGGTATTCATGCCGCAGAAAGTTGACGATGAGTAACCGCCAATGCCATTTGTCAGCAGCCATTCGCGTTCCATGGCAATATCCAATTCAAATGGACCGGTAAAGTCTAATGTCAAGCCATTTAAATTTTTAGTTTTCATTTTTATCCTCCCGGCATTCCTGCCAGATATCCATCTATTTCGGCATCACCGGATAATACGCCGATTTTCAAGCTGTATTGCCGTGAATCGCCAGGTTCAAGGGTAACCAGCCTGCCGGCAGCGCGGTCAACCGACCTGCCTTCAACGCGGCAATTTGACGGTTCCAATCCCACCACATAATCACCGAATCCCATCTGTTTCCATTCGGTAAAGCAGGGGAGAGTTGTTTTATCGTATTCAATATATGCTGCCACGCCATCGCGGAGCATGGAGTTCAACAGCACAACGTGCGCGACATTTGTGGAGTCGGTAAGGATATCATGGTAGAAACACCGCTCGCGATAATCGGCTGTCGGTTCGTCGAATTGATGCGCTTCCTGCAATCCGCTTGCCGCATGTTCATCACGCGGGGTAATCGAGTTGACTGGCACAATAACTCTGGTATCCGCGGATAATAGCGGGTGTCCAAAGTTAATATGATACAGCATCATGTGCGGGTGCGCGGATGCGCCGGTATTTATAACTTCGTCATTAATATCAATGACATTGCTGCCCAGCATAACATGTATGGTGCGTGTCATACAAAATCGATAGCCAAAGATAACACCCTCAGTAATAGTGCCGCGAATGAAAAAGTGCAAGTCATCACCGCGCCATACGCTCCAATATCCCAATTCTTCCGCTGGCAGGTGGCTGATACGGCCATGCAAGCCATACTCTTTACCCTCATCTATTTCTGGTGCACCGGCATATTCCAACCCGCAGGTGGTTACCAACCCGCCGGGGAATGTTCGCAGCCATCCCAAACCCTGCGATTCATAATATGATGGGTGCGCCGGACCACTGCAGGAATGCCAGGAAAGCGACATGCCGTTATATGATGCGCGGGTTATATCCAGTCCGCGGTCGGTTAATACTGTGAAAGACAGACCGCCGCCGGTATCAACCTCGAATGCTCTTACCCCGTTGCCGCGACCGGATGCCAGTACGACAGGACGAATGCCGCCAAACTGTATAATATCGCCGCTATAGCTTTCTAATTCACGTCGAGTATAATTTCTATTAAAAATCTTCGCCATTATGTTTCCTCTGTCAGGTGCAACTTTGTTTAGTCTGCGCTTAGCCCTACCGTGTCGGATTCTGCGATGAACAGGGTTTCAGCATCCCATATTTTTGTTGCATATTCTGCTATTGACCGATCGCTGGAGAACTTGCCGCATCTGGCACAGTTCAGAATGGACATTTTTGTCCACTTAAATTGGTCGCGGTATGCTTCGTCTACCTGAGCCTGGGTTTTTAGATAGCTTTCAAAATCGGCAGCTATCAAATATTCGTCATACCTGGTGACATGTTCGTAAATCGGACGAAATAAATTCGAATCACCCGGGCTGAAAAAGTCGCATTCAATTAATCGCAGCACCCGCTGCAATTTTTCTGATTTACCAATATATGTTGCAGGATCGTAGCCATTTGATTTTAATTCTGACACCTGGTTTGCGTTCAGGCCGAATATAAACATGTTATCACGGCCTACTTCTTCGAGAATTTCAATGTTTGCGCCGTCCATAGTGCCAATGGTTACGGCTCCGTTTAATGCGAGTTTCATGTTGCCGGTTCCGCTTGCTTCTTTGCCGGCGGTGGATATTTGCTCTGATAATGTAGCGGCAGGTATTAAATCTTCCGCCAGCGACACGCCGTAATTTGGCATGAATGCAATTTGCAATTTACCTTCTACCTGCGGGTCGTGGTTTATCATGTCGGCGATACGATTTACGAACAGGATGATGTTTTTCGCCATCCAATAACCCGGTGCCGCCTTGCCGCCAACAATACAGGTACGCGGGACAAAATTGCCGTTCGGATTATCTTTAATATCCAGATATCGTGCGACGATGAATAAGGCAAAGAGCAACTGGCGTTTGTATTCATGAATACGTTTAACCTGTACATCAAGAATAGAATTCTGCGGTACAATGATGTTGTTATCTTTGAACAATCTTTTTATTAAAGGTGCGCTGCAATGCTGGCGCGCTATGCGCCAAACCTCGTGAAACGCTGGGTCATCGGCATAATCTTCCAGTTTATGCAATTCAAATAAATCTGTTATCCATCCGGTGCCGATAGTTTCTTTTATCAATCCGCTCAAGCACTTATTCGCTTTTAGAATCCATCGACGCGGAGTGACGCCATTGGTGATATTGATAAATTTATCCGGCCAAAAATCGGCAAAATCTTTTAAAACAGTTTCCTTTAAAAGGCGGGTATGCAACTCCGCCACGCCATTCACCTTATGGCAGCCAACGCAGGCAAGGTATGCCATTCTTACTCGTTTGACACCTTCTTCCGATATTATCGACATACGGCGAAGTCTTTCTACATCACCCGGGTATTTGCGCGATACTTCCTGTAGGAAGTAGTAATTAATCAGGTAGATTATTTCCATGTGGCGCGGCAGCAGTTTTTCCATCATATCTGTCGGCCATTCTTCCAGCGCTTCCGGCAGCACAGTATGGTTGGTGTAACTGAATGTCCGCTTGGTTATATCCCATGCGATATCCCAGGTTAATCCTTCTTCATCAACTAATAACCGCATTAATTCTGGTATTGCCAGCGACGGGTGGGTGTCATTAAGCTGTATTGCCACATGCTCTGGGAATGTTATCCAAGCTGTCATATTGTCTGATTTAAAGCGACGAATAATATCGCGAATACTGGCGCTAACCAGAAAATATTCCTGTTTCAACCGCAATTCCCTGCCGACGAAGAAATGGTCATTGGGATACAGTATTTTTGAGATATTCTCCGACATAACCTGGTTATAGCTGGCTGACATATAATCACCCTGGTTGAAGTTATCCAGATTGAATTCTGCCGCGGATTGCGCAGTCCACAATCTCAAGGTGTTGACGTTTTGCTTGTTGAAGCCAGGAGTTGGCATATCAAATGCTACAGCTTCTACAATCTCTTTCGTATCCCAGAGCGACGGCATTTTAGGATCATTTTCGTGATGCAGCGGACGACTCACAGTACCGTTTAATTGAACTTTAAAGGTAAATTCCGGTCTTTCTATTTCCCACGGATTTGGCATTTTTAGCCAGTTATCCGGTTCTTCCATCTGGCGTCCATCCATGATTTTCTGGTTAAACAACCCATAGTTATAACGGATACCATAACCGACTGCCGGTATGCCCATTGTTGCCATACTGTCCAGAAAACAGGCGGCTAATCGTCCCAACCCGCCGTTGCCCAGTCCGGCGTCAAACTCGGACTCAATTATCTCGTTAAAATCCATTCCCAGAGCGGTTACTGCCGATTTGAACTCATCATAAAGTCCCAAATTTATAAGACTGTTTGATAACGAACGACCCAGTAGAAATTCCATGGATATATAATAAACCCGCTTTGGATTAGCATGGTGATATTTCTGTTGGGTGTTAATCCAGCGTTCCAATACACGTTCCTGTACTGCATACGCGGTCGCTAAAAAACGGTCATAAGTAGTGGCACCATATTTATCTTTCGCCAATCTATATTCCAAATTGCTTAAAATAGATGTTTTTATTGATTCGACATCATTGCCTTTATTATGCAAATGCCACTGTTTTTCCCCATTAGTCATAGCACATGTCCTTACCCCAGTACAAAAAATACTGGTAATTGCATTAATTTACATCTATTCTACCACTATTTTGTGAATTTTATATTAAATTTATTTGAAAATGAAAATAAATTGTGAATATACGAAAAAGGCGTATAACCAGGACTGACATCAAGTTATAAGGCCGTGCTGGTGTCTTGTCCCTATTTGTTAGGTGCATAATTACCACCCAACCAAATAAGGATATCAGTTAGAATTCAGTATAATGAAT
Organism: uncultured bacterium; assembly: GCA_964638715.1. Classification (GTDB taxonomy): domain Bacteria; phylum Armatimonadota; class Hebobacteria; order CAIYQO01; family CAIYQO01; genus JBAXQQ01. Next base: position 22,968 of record CAZWZF010000051.1, read on the forward strand.
AATGTTCCATTACACCTGAATAGGTAATAGCTACAACGAGAGTGTGACATTTTCACCCGCATTAAGGATAATTTTACAATAATTAGCTCCAAACTCAGATTGTTCTATCGTCGTATTTGAAAATATTTTACCAGCCCAGGGCAGTTTTATCGTAATTTCTCGGGTCGAATCTGTGAATAATCTTGCTGTCATACTGCGAGATTGCTGATTCCATGCGATATCTATAGTAATTCCATCACGTGCCTGCATACCTGATACCTGCCCATCTATCCACTTTTCAGGAAGCGCAGGAAGCAATTTTAACATTCCCGGACGGGAATAAAGCAGCATTTCCTGCACAGCAGCAGTGATACCAAAATTAGCATCAATCTGGAAAGGCGGTTGACTGCCATGACCCCAAAACATGGTGATTCCCTGGCTGCGCCAGTCATTATGATAAGTAAATAGATTTGGTCCGGTGCAGGCGCGGGTGATAAGCTCCAAACATGCCAAAGCCTTATTGCCTTCACCAAGTCGTGCGTAAATATTGGCCATTTGTGCCAGTGACCATCCTGTTTGGTCGGTTAGTCCAACCTGCAGCCGTTTTTCAACTGCTATTCGAACAGCAGAGAATAATACAGGATTGTCTTCTTCAATGAGTTCCAATCCGGGCCATACCGGGTAAAGATGCGACATGTGACGATGGTGGTACTGGTCTGTCAAATCCGGATGAAGCCATTCTTTGAAAGCACCGTCGGCATTAATTTGGTAAGCAGGCATTTTTGCCAGCATTGACTGCCAGCGGGAAATATCATCGCTATGTATATCCAACTCTGTGCAAGCAGCACAAAGGTTGGTCAATACCTCTTTTGCTACTGCCACATCCATAGTTGCATTAATTGTTGCAATAGCAGTATTTGGGATGTCGGGGAAATTTTCCGGTGACAATGACGGTGAGAAACACAAACTTCCATCAGCATCTTCAAATAGAAAATCTTTGTAAAATTCTGCAATTTCCAGTAATAACGGCACGACACGATTAGCAAGGAAGGTGCGATCACCGGTATAAAGCCAATAATCATAAAATAGTTGAGCCAGCCAACCAGCACCGGCTGTCCAACTGAACCAGATATCACCATACATCATCCCATGAGTACTTTGGCAGATAGCTGCGAGTATACCACGACAACCATAAACTTTGCGGGCATTTTCACGATAATCATCCAGACTTTTTTCGTAATAATCAAAATAGGGCAAAGTAACTTCCGATAGATTACCAGCAAGTGCCTGCGCATAATTCATCTGAATATTAATATCATTATGGAAATCCGATGCCCACGCCGGATTATAATCACCGTTCCATAATCCCTGTAGATTTGCCGGCAAACCACCGGGACGCGAACTACAAATCAGCAGGTAACGGCCATAATGCGCCATGCGTTCAATTAACGAAACAGGAACTTCGCCATCATACGCTTTCATTAGCAGTTCTTCGTTGGGTAATGCTGCATCCATCGTTAAATTTATTTGTATCTGCTGTTGAAGAAATAATTTACGATGCTTGTACAGATGGCGTGCAAACAATTCAACATAATCAGTATATGATGAAGAAATCTCTCTCTTAAGACGTGTTATCGCTGTTTTATTTTCATTGGCAAACATTTTAAGTCGTATTAATAATTCATCAGCATTACTAATTTGTATAGATTTGCCATCTGATGTCATGGTGCCGCCAGTCAGAGAAACAACTGCTGCACCGCCAAATTCATTACCGTTATCATATCGACCAATTATTATCATGGTATCGCCATCTGCAGAAGCATCAAAGGTTATTGGTACTGATTTGCCGGGAATGTCATTCCCCGCTCCCATGCTTGTAGCTCCCAGCAAGTCATGCGGTTGCAGGCGTAGACGGCAGTTGATTGCTCCCGGGGTACTGGCAGTGACATTTACAACCACAATATCATCTGTGCGGGATACGAAGACTTCTCGGGTAAAAACGATATCTTTTTCCTGCCACATTACAGTGACTATACCGGTCTCGAAATCAACACTGCGGCGATAGTGTGTAAATGCGCCATCGGTTTCAGTATCAATTGCAATATCAAAAGCAGGATGATATGGATCAATCTTTGTTCCAGGATATCCAACTTCATCCCATTTCTTTTGGAGAAAAACAGATGCCTCCAAGTAACGTCCTGCATCAATCAAAGCGCGCAAATCCGGCAAGTATCGCGCAGTATCCGGCAGTGTCGGTTTAGGTGTTCGAATCCAGAGATTCTCATGGTTCAGCAGGATAAGCTCATTGCGAATATTCCCATAAACTAATGCTCCTACCGTTCCATTACCGCAAGGCAGAGCATCCTGCCAACGGGTAGCAGGATAACGCATTGACATACCATAAGCACGCTCAGTCATATTATCTATATTCCTGTTGAGTCATTTGTTGTGCTTTTCATAATTTTTTACAGCAATTCGTGCAGTTGCGAGATGTTTTCTATATCGCTATTTGGTGGTATTTTAATGCCATAAGGTATTTTTATGCGCGGGTGAATAGTGATGTGGTCGCGTAAATGCACTCCGGCACGCACTACTACTTCATCACCCAGGGCGACCACGCCGGTTATGCGTACTGGGCGTTCCAGGGTAGATTCTACCTCAACCATCCATCCCAGCAAGGCGTCTTCAATTACCGCGCCGGCTTTTATCTGGCTGCCTGCACCGATAGTGGAACGGCGGATGGTGACGTGTTCGAATATCTCGACATCATCGTCGATATTGCATTCACTGAGGATTGCACCCGGGTAAATTCGTACATATTTGCCGATTCTTATAGGTGCTTTAATGGTAACAACTCCGCGCTCTATCTTTTCTTTCAGGGTCATGCGGCTTATCGGGTCAGTCAAGTTCATACTAATCGGGTCTATCAGCATCCCTTCACATTCTTCATATTGGTTGTTAAGACAGGGGTTGACCGAATAAAACCGGCCGTGCAATACATCCAGCATGGTTTCGAGATAGCTGGGTATATTGCCAAGGTCGCCCATACGGCTGATGGCGAAAGTTTCAACGTGGTAGCCGTTTGTTACCAGCCATGGCAGTAAATCGCCGCCGATATCAAACTGTTTTTTGCGTTTTTCCGCTATTTCAACATGGTTAATTAGTTCGCGCAATATACGGCCATTAAATATATAAAAACCGGCGTTAGTGGGCAATTTATCTTTAATATCTGTTCCATATACCCGGTGAATTTCAGCCAAAGGTGGTTTTTCGATAAATCCAGTAACTCTTCCGGTATCATCCACCGTCATCATTCCGTATCTTCCAGCAATCTCTTCGGGGGTGAATAACGCGGCGGCGATAGTCGCGACAGCACCGGTCTCTTCGTGATGCTTCAGCATACCTTTCAGGTTAATATCAAAAATAGTGTCAGTGGCGAATACCACTACGGTATTATCAATGTCAAAGAAGTTAAGGTTGCTCAGCAAGGCATCGCCGCTGCCGGTGTTGGCGGCATCCAATGATACCGGAGAATATTTTATGCTTACTCCGCTGGATTCTCCGTATCCAACGATGGTTTTTATCTGGTATCGGTTCTCCTTGCCTTTTGTCACCATGATATATTCATCCAATCCCTGGCTTTTCAGCAAATCAATAATCCAATCCATCAATCTGCGTCCCAGTAATGAAATAGCTGCTTTTGACCGCAGATATCCGGGGGCTTTTAATGTTAATGGGCGTATACGGATGCCGCTGCCAGCAGCCAAACCAATTCCAATGATTGATGACATGATTGCATTTTCCTTTCAATTTTACTTTAATTATGTTGCAGTTTTTGAAAACGAAAAATTTATTCTTCCAAATCCCATTTATCGTCATTATGCAGTTGCGGATCTATTGTTATGCGGTTTCTGCCGGCAGACTTTGATGCATATAATGCGCTGTCTGCTCTTTCCATTAATGTATGTGCTGATAGTACCGGCGATTTTAATATTCCGACACCAATACTGACGGTAATTTTAATGATAGTGCCATCTGGCGCTGTAAAGTCAAATGACTCAATGCTGGCTCTTATACGTTCTGCTACTGCCGTTGCAATATACATCGGAGCATTAGGGGTTATCAGTGCAAATTCCTCTCCACCGATTCGACATAGCAGGTCGGTAGTACGCACCTGTTCGCGGGCGCGACTGGCAAATTGCGATAATACAGCATCACCGGCAGAATGACCGTGTTTATCATTTACCGCTTTAAAATGGTCAAGGTCTATGATAGCAAGGCAAAGCGGCGAATTGCTGACTAATGCCTGATCAACTTCCATTTCCAAACGCAGGTTAAACATGCGCCGATTGCCAAGCTTGGTCAAATCATCAGAGAATGACTGCTCTTTTGCCTGTTCAAACAATAACGAGTTTTCCAATGCTACTGCTAATGCATCACCGACGGAAGTCATTAACTGCTGGTCATTTTCGCTGTAATTCTTATTGTTTCTGCCTATCAGCATTATGGTTCCCACCCGCGATGATGACCGCAGCGGTACTGCCAGCATGCTAATGATGGTATTTGGCATGGTTGATGGCAGTTTATCAAGATTGCCGTTTAATTTAGATAGCATCACCACATCGCCGCTTACTACGATATCTTTAAACAATCCTTCTTTAGCACTGATTATTACTGGTATGCGCTGTTCTTGTTCCGGCAATGAAGGTCGTGCAGAAATCAGAGTAAAGTTGTCGCCATCATCGGTAAGTTCAAATAACTGAATAACGTCTGGCCGCATTAAATTGCTGATATGTGCCAATACAGTCGCTTTCACCTGGCTGGAATTAAATAGCCGGTTAATTGATGAGTTTAAAACCTGCAGCAAACTTAGCCGCTCATTTGTCATTTCTAAATTGCGGAAGGTAGAGCCTTGGATACCGACGAGAATACCTAATAAAAAATAGCAGACTGACAGGAAAAGCCAGATAATGGGGTCAACCGGCGGTTTAACCAGCGGCATAATATACATTAATTTATAAGGTTCGATTAGTACAATCCCCAGAATACCAGTAAGACCGCCATATAACGGGCCTTGCAGCCAGGCAACGATAATTATTACCAGTGCCGTAAGCAATGACACCAGTAAACTATACTCTTTCGGCTGTACAGTTATTACCCCCGCCAGAACAACTGCGATAGTAAATGCTGCCAGCGATAATGATATTCTATGCTGTGATGCTAAAATCATAAGAGAATTATACACACAATTAGTAAAAAATAAAACATTACTGCACAATAAAGTTATAAAAAAGCCATAAATCTTTATTTTTATAGCAGAATAATAGCGGATTGCATACAAAAAGCAGGTGATACTCACTTTTTGTCATATATTAATATACCCATGCCGCGTTATTGCTTATTGCTATTTGTATTTATCCATATATTAGTTTCCGCCGGTCCTGTCACCCAGGAGATTACCGGTCGTATGCCAATACCTGCTTTTGGTAAATCATCTTTTCCCGATTCGTCATTGCTGAACAGGTCGTCGTTATTAGAAACCCCGGCGGGAAAACATGGTTTTGTCACTACTCGCGGCGGTCATTTTGTCTTTACCGATGGCAGGCGAGTACGATTCTTTGGTGTAAATCTGGCAAAAGAAAGCGTATTTATCGCAAAAGACCAGATAGTGAAATTAGCCGACCTTTTTGCTCGAACCGGCATAAATTTGGTGCGAATCCACCATATCGACGATACTGTAGGCGGCATATTATCTACCGATGGAACCGCACAATTTAATGCCGAACGAATAGATTTGATAGATTATTGGATTGCCACCCTGAAGGCGCGCGGAATATATGTTTGCCTGGATTTAAACGATTATCGGACATTTCGCGCTGCCGAAGGTGTTGTTAAAGGTGAAGAACTGGGACGCGGAGCCAAGCCATACGCAGTGTTCGATACCACACTGATCAACCTTCAGCAGCAATACGCGCGCATGTTTTTAGTAGACCATAAAAATCCCTACACAGAATTATCGTATGCAAATGACCCGGCGGTGGCAATGCTGGAGATATATGACGAAAATGGCTTGTTTATTCGCCGCAATGATATATCTAATTTGAAAGAGCCATATTCCACTGCGCTGAAAAATATGTGGAATAACTGGCTGAAAGAAAAATACCGCACAGATATCATGCTGCAAAATAGTTGGGTAGATAAAAACGGCGTTTCCGCATTGCTGGCTGGCGAGTCGCTTGTTTCAATGAATATCGCTTTGCCGAAAATGGATATTAACACCTCGCTGACCCCATTAAACAATCCGCTGCTGATGCCGGTACGGCAAAGCGATGGCGTGATGTTTCTGTCATATATACAGCAGGAATATTTTAAATCAATGGAAAGCGCATTGCGGCTTATGGGGGTGAGAATACCGATAACTGCTGTCGGCGCACAGGAAATAATGCCCGACCTGGAAGCAACCGCAAAAACCCTTGATTATATTGGTATTAATTATTACTGGGATCACCCGGGGTGGGACTCCGGCAAAGATTGGGTGATGCCCGGTTATATTTCGCTGAATAATCCGCTTATCACCTCGCCGCAATATTCTTTCCCGGCAGTAATCAGCGAGGCGCGGGTGAATGGCAAACCGCTGGTGGTGCGGGAATGGGGATATTGCTACCCAAATCCATATCGCGGTACCGGTATGATAGAAGCTGCGGCTTATGGCGCGTTTCTTGATATTGACGCGCTGATTTTATTCACCTATGGCGCGCTTGAACAGATGAAATCAATCACATTTTTTGATGTGCATAATGATCCGCTGCGTTGGGGACAAGTAGGCACAGCGGCGCGAATTTTCATGTCAAATGAGATTTCACCAGCAAAAAACAGCATCGGCATCGGCTTTTCTGATGTGGATTTAAATACCTGGTTTTCCTATGACACCCCGCTTTATCAGTTGTCATTTTTTACCCGGGTGGATAATTATTTTTGGCCCGACGCCCCGCATCCTTATGATTTGCTTATAACTTCCGGTCGTTCTGTCGGCACATTATGGAACTCAAATCGTTTGCTGCTGATGTCAAATAATAATCACACCGACCTGACATTTCAAAATTCTGCTACCGGTGCGGATGCTATGAATGGCTATAATTTATCTTCCGGCAGAAGCGGACAGTTTGGTTTTGTATTCAACGGTATTGGTGCTGATACGGGTGTTACCAGCACTTACCAGGCATGGCCGGCATTTTCAACTGCTGAATTATTGAGAAAATCATTATCTCCTATCGGTGTAAATGGCGGCAGTTCGCTTGGATTTATCGATAATGTACGTCAAAATGCCGGATTCCGCACCCTTCGTGAAGATTTGGCGATGAAAGTGGCACTGGATATGCTGCATAAATGGAATGACGCCCCGTTCAGTCATCGAACTATAGAAAGCGGCGTATACCGCAATGATACCAGTGAAATAATTCGTGATACCAATAATGGCAGACTGTTTGTTGATACGCCGAATATTCAAATAATTACCGGTCAGTTATCCGGGATGTCGCTGCGCACATCAAATGTAATACTGAGAACAGATACCCCGATAGGAACCCTGTCGGTGGAATCTCTTGATAAAGAGAAAATACAATCCAGCAAATCTTTGCGCATTGCCATGAGTACCCGCGCGGTTAATTCCGGTGTGTCAGTATCGAAAGTGACCGGAAAAAACCGGCCATATCGGTTGAATGCATTTGGCACTGCCCCCATAACGACCGATGGTATGATGGGTACTACCCATGTGGAAATTGCCGGCAATACCATTCTTGATATCGCGTTGAAAAACGGCACCTGGGAATATATTACCGAACCCGACACCTCGCTGCTGACTGTTGACACTCCGGGTACGACTGTAATATTGCCGCATATCCCGCGGGTAATCCGCTATCATTTCACCAATGGCCACACTGACATAATCCCAACCACCCCCAATTTCGTAACCCCGGATGGGGCAACGCTGATCGAGATAGGCTGGTAAATTGCAATTTACAATTTGCCATTTGCCCAAGCCTTTCACCAAACAAAAAAGCCCCCACTGCGTAGCGGGGGCAATTCTTGCAGGTACTACTTGAGCATCTGGAGGATGCCTTGTGGTGCCTGGTTTGCCTGGGTTAACATCGCTTGTGATGCCTGCATCAGAATCTGGCTCTTGGTAAAGGAAACCATTTCAGATGCCATGTCAGTATCGCGTATCGCGCTCTCGGAAGCGGATAGATTTTCTTTAGCTACTGACAAGCTGGCCAGGTTGCTTTCCATATTATTTTTCTGGAATGCACCCAGATTCACGCGCAATCCGTTAACCATTTTCATGGCTGTATCAACCTGATTCAAGATATTATCATAGTTCGCACCTGCAGCAGACACATCGATTGATTGTGATGCATTGCGGCCATTTGATGTTACTGGACTACTGGTAAAACCAGTTGTCGAATCGGTACTTGATTTATCGGTCAATACTACAACACTTGCTTTCGCATCCTGGTCGCCGGCTGCTTTCTGACGGATGGTCAGATAATTCTTGGTTACTGCGGTGCTGTCACCAGTAGAATCAGTTGCAATAGCTTCGATATTACCAACATCGTTTAATGCTGTGTTGATGGCTGTAACGGCATGGGCAAGTGTATCGCCGGTTGCGTTGTTTAAGGCAACATTGGCAGTCTTAACTGTCCCGCCTGTTGTAGTCCAAACTACTGTGAATGATTCTTTTGTGACGGCATCTGTAGCACCAATGCCGGTAAAGGCTTTGGATGCGGTAGCGGTTGCATTTTTCGCACTGGTTAAACCGAGTGCTGAAGCATGCATATCGGCAGTTAATGCCACATTGTCGTAAGTTACGCCAGTTAATGAAAACTGTGCGACTTGTTGAGCGTTCGCGCCGACCTGGAACTGTTTCCCGCTTATATTATTTGAACCGAGTAGCTTAATACCGGCGAATTCAGTCTGGTCAGCAATGCGATTAATCGATGCCAGGCCTTGGGTAATCTGAGCCTGATCGGCTACCAGCATCTGGGTATTGCCATTAGTATTGGCCGCATTCACTGTCAAGTCGCGGATATTACGAAGCTGGACTTCGATTTCATTCAAAGCTGCTTCGGTAGTCTTGATCATGTTAATGCCATCTTGAGTGTTTTGAGATGCCTGGGAAAGGCCGGAAATCTGGGTTCGCAGATTTTCACTGATGACCAAACCGGCAGCATCGTCAGCCGCACTGTTGATGCGCAGACCGGAAGATAACTTCTCAATCTGCTTGGACATACTGGCATCGTTAGATGTCAGGTACCGATGAGCGCTCATGGCGCTGATGTTCTGATTGATTCGCAATGACATGGGATTTTCCTCCTTGAGGACCTTTCATTTATACTTTGATTGGTCCCACTTGCCCCGCAGGGCGGTAGATTGGTTGAACTATTTCAACCCACTATCTACTTATCGAACTATTAAAAAATTTCTTTAGCAAATTCACTTGAATTCTGGAATTTAAAATTTTTAAAGAAGAAATTTAATATAGTTTTACACGGAGCGTTGGCTTCCAGATGGTGGGTGGTGGATGAACTGTAAATTAAAATTTTATAAAATAATTTCCTATCATACACATCTTTAAATGAGTTTTATAAGAATTGTGAAAATACATAACCTGTTTTATTGGATATGTAGAATGCTATACATCTCCCCTACCTGACTTCGTCATTTGGCATCAGTTTGGGACAGACACATTCCTTTCTTCGCCACTCTGTATCAGTCCCAAAACTGCCATAAATTGTCAATTAACCGTCATTCCATCACAATACAGACCTTGCCTGTCTGTCCCTCGGCGGCTATTTCGTAGGCTTCTGACGCGCTGGCTAATGGCAGACGCACGTCGGATGTGCGGTCGGGGTGGATTCCCCAGCGGTCGACGCGTTCTACCAGTTCTTCCAGGTGCTTCAGTGATGTTACCCAGGAACCGAAAAGGGTGATTTGTTTGTGAATCAGGTATTTTGATACTTCAAAAGTTACGCTGCCACCTTCGCCGACGAAGGCGCATCTGCCCCAATCGCGAGTGCCTTGCAACGCCAGCAAACGCGCGGAAGAGGCACCGCTGCAATCGATGGCAACTTCGCATCCTTTGTTATTGGTGACGCGCATTATATTGTCCAGCGCGTTCTCGTCTGCCTTTACCACATTATCGACCAGACCAAGGTCGGTGGCGATAGCCATGCGTTTGTCCGACAGGTCGGTGCCGACTATCTGGGTGGCACCTAACGCGCGTCCCAGCATTGCCGCCGCCAAGCCTACCGGGCCAAGTCCGGTGATTAGCATTTTATCCTGACCGCTTACCTGCATGCGCCGCAACGCTTCGTAGGCAGTGCCAAATCCGCACGCGCATAATGCGCCATCTACATAGGTTAGTGTGTCTGGCAAAGCGATACAGGTGTTTTCTTCTGCCAGCATGTAATCGGCATGTCCGCCATCGCGCTGCCAGCCATAAGCGGCGCGATGGGTGCTGCGGCAGCTAATCATGTACCCGTGCCTACATTCATCACACACTCCGCAACCGCTGATGTGGTAAACCACCACGCGGTCGCCGGTTTTGAATGATTTACAGCCAGGACCGACCTGGACGATTTGTCCGCAAGGTTCATGCCCGGAGATAACTCCCTGGTAGCCTTCCGGCCCTTTGCCCAGGTGCTCGCGGTAAATAGCGCGAATATCGCTGCCGCAAATAGACGATGCCTTCATTTTAATAAGCACCTGGCCATGCCCCGGCACCGGCACATCATATTCTCTAAATTCAACAGTGCTGTTACCCGGCAACACCACACCGGTCATTTTATTCTGCATTTTATGTTTCCCCTTTTTATTTTTTTTCATTACAAGATTACTTAGTTATTTCGCCATTCAAATCCCACAAATCAATCCACTCCTGCCCGTCTTTCCATAAGAATACCTGGCCTTTTATCAGACGGCAATTTTTGTCGATGGCGGCAATGCGTGACATCTCTTCGGCGGTCAGCGGTTCACTTATCACTGATTGCAGGTTTGCAAGGTAATTGCGACGTTTTACCGAGAAAGGAATTGGCACGCTGCCGCGCTGCTGCGACCATTTTACCGCCAGAGTGGCAGGATGGATATTATACTTGCTGGCAATTTCTATAATTACCGGGTCTTCAATATCTACGGTATCTTCCGGGGTGCGGTCGCGTTCCGGACGGGCAGGTGAGCCAACCGGGCTGTAGGCGATAGGAATTATGCCATTGTCGGTGACAAATTTGAAAAGCTCCGGTTGCTGGAAATGCGGGTGAAGTTCCATTTCATTCACTGCCGGCTTGATTTCCGCGTCGCGCAGCAGTAATTGCAATTTTGGAATTGTCATATTCGATGTGCCGATATGTCTTACCAAACCTATTCGTACCAGTCTTTCCAAATGCCGCCAAATGCGCATGTAGTCGTCATGAATATACGGCATGGCGTCTTTGCTGCGCGATGTAACGTCGCAATGGGGTGGGTGAAAGTTGGGGAAAGGCCAGTGAATAAGGTATAAATCGAGATAGTCCAATTGCAGGTCATCCAGCGACTGGCGGAATGCTGGAACCACGTCGCTGTCTTTATGTTTGTCATTCCACAACTTGCTGGTAATCCATAAATCTTCTCTTTTTATTCCAGCAGCCATCACTTTTTGCAATGCGCAGCCAATCTCTTTTTCATTGCCATACACCGCAGCGCAGTCAAAATGCCGATAACCCGACATCGCCGCATCGTATACCGCATCAGCAATAGTTTGTGCATCCACCGAGTCGTTGCCGAAAGTGCCCAGTCCGATAGCCGGCATTTCGTCGCCATTTGGCAGGCGGCGTTTTGGCACCAGGTCGGGATTGACTTCGTTGAGTAATATATCAGCCATATTTTGCTCCATATTTTTTAGACATGATTAAGAAATACCACTATAAAAGCCCCTCCCCAACCCCTCCCCAATGGGAGAGGGGCTATCATTTAAATCATATTTCTATCATATATAAGCCCCTTCTCCTTCGGGGAAGGGGTTGGGG
>CAZWZF010000052.1:0-34129 GCA_964638715.1 uncultured bacterium
TGGGATGAACATGATAGTAAAAGCAGTAGGAGGAGCTAACCGACTACCCCGTTTAGATTTAATAAATTTTTATTGGCATTTGTCATCAAAGCGATAGATAATGCAGTTTCACCTGTTGCTGACATCAAACTCATGTCAGTTCCTTTGCCAATTAATATTCTCAGTGCATCAGCATTATTATAATAAACTGCAATCATTGCTGGCGTTAATCCTTTAGCATCCTGAATATCAGGATTAGCACCGTTTTCAAGCATATATTGCAATATATCATTTTTATTCACATCCATTACAATAGAATGCAGCAAAGTTTTTCCTTGAGCATTTTTCAAATTTGGATCAGCTTTTTTTTCTATCAACAATTTAACTACATCAAGCGTAGTTGCGACGTGAAGTGGCTGATTTACTCCACGGGTTATATTATTTACCTGTGCACCCCGCGCCAACAACAGAGTTATTATCTCCATATTCTCTTGCTGAATCGCGTAATACAATAACGATCTACCTTCTGAATCATACATATTTACATCATTCACCTTGTTTATCATCATAGTTGCTAACTTCGTCATATTATTCTCAATAGCGATATGCACGGGAGATACGATAATCCTGATAAAATCATCTTCTTTATACCCATATATCTCAATTTTAGCGTTTTTACTTAACAGAAATTCCGCTGCCTTTTCACTTTTACTGTTAACCGCGTAAAATAACGGTGTACGGAATGACGTGTCATACAAATTGATATTTGCCCCACTGGCTAATAATAGCTCCATAGCGTTTACGGTGCCATATCTGGCTGCGTTCTGCAACGGGGTGCGCGATAACCTTCTGGTTATTGAGTTCGCCATCCCTTGACCTTCTACATACGCACCTTTTTCTAACAGGTACTTCATTACCTCAATTGCCCCATTCATCGCCGCTACTGATAACGCGGTATCACCTTCGCCATTATAACTGTTTACCGGAACCCCATTCCCCAGACATTTTTTTACCAGATCAAGATTATTGTTGCTTATCGCATCAAATAATGATTCCGGACGTGTAGTATCAACATCATACTTAGCACCATTTGCGATTAAAATATCTGCTATAGGTTTTGAATCAGTTGGAAAATCAGGGAGTGTTACTAATTTGGGATTGCTGAAAATCTCTTTATCAGTATTTTGAATATCATTATATTGAGAGCAACATCTATATACTAAGTCAAGTAAAGTTCCATATTGGTAAAATCCACCTTTATAATTAATTTTTTGTTGTTTATTAAATAGCATTCCATATGGTGTCAACTTAGTATCTTCAATATCACCGTTAACATTACAACCTTTATTCAGAAACAATTTCACCAATCGTTGACTGCGGATACCAACAGCCATATGCAATGGTGTAACACCATCAATTATAATACCATCATTCATCAACATTGTTGATAATTCGCCTGATTTTATGTCTACTAACGATTTTACAGTTGCCCCTTTATTTAGAAGATATTCACACATCTCATACCGGTCATAAGCCGCCGCTGCTGATAGCAGAGAAATCCTGACATTTTTATCTGTTATCCCTTTCGGTAATCCGGTATTAATATCATATTCTTTCGTCAGATAATAATTTATAATATCAACATATCCGCACGCCGCAGCAATATGCATTGGAGTAACGGTATGTAATAACATACCAGCCTTCTCATAATATGGAAATCCCGCTTGTTCTAATACCTTTATCATTTCAATATCATCGCGAAATGCAGTCCATGATATTAAATTGCTGTTTACATCAAAATGCCCTTTCATTTCACAATTATCCAACATGTATTTCACTATCTCAATCCTGCCGTTCATCACCGCAACTTCCAATGGTGAATACTTTCTCCAACCATTACTGACTTTTATTGTTTTTTGCCAATATATCATTTTTGGTAGCATTGTAATCTTGTTTGCTAATATCGCGTTCAACACGTCCGCCTGCGCAAAAACAAAACTTGTTAGGAACATTATTACAAATGTCAAAAAATATTTCATTGAATCTCCCATCTCATATTCTATCAACAATATTTTACTTTATTTAAATAGAACTCTCAACTATTTTGAAACCTTCGGAACGCCGGGGACGGCGTTCCCTACAGGGTTCTGAATATAATTTACAAGATTAAAAACAATACAATTTTAATTAAAAAGAGCAGGACAAAAAATCCTGCTCTTTCGCTTTTTTCTATATTTTCAGTCCAGACTATATTTTTCCAACTATCAGGCTGCCGTTGTGACCGCCGAAACCGAAGGAGTTGGACATGGCGTATTTGATTTTTCCCTGGCGCGGGGTGTTGGGGATGCAGTCGAGGTCGCATTCCGGGTCTGGCTCGGAATAGTTGATGGTGGCGGGCAGGAAGTCCGCGTTCATCGCTTTCAGACAGATGATCAACTCAATCGCGCCGCTGGCACCCAACAGGTGGCCGGTCATCGATTTTGTTGATGACATCGGTATTTTGTAGGCGGCATCGCCGAATACTGATTTAACAGCCATGGTTTCCACGCGGTCATTAGTCGGTGTGGATGTGCCATGAGCGTTAATATAAGAAATCTCTTCAGGTGATATGCCAGCCTGGCGAAGCGCCATCTGCATTGCTTTTGCCGCGCCTCTGCCCTCTGACTCTGGCGAAGTGATGTGGTATGCGTCGCCGGTAGCGCCGTAACCAATTAATTCGCCGTAAATCTTTGCGCCGCGAGCTTTAGCAAATTCATATTCTTCCAGAATGATTACCCCTGCGCCTTCGCCCATGACGAAACCATCGCGGGTTTTATCGAACGGACGACTGGCGGTTGCCGGGTCTTCATTGCGGGTGGACATCGCTTTCATAGAGCCGAAACCTGACATCGCAAACGGGGTGATGGTAGCCTCGGCACCACCAGTAATAGCCACTTTCATCGCGCCGCGGCGAATCATCTCGGCTGCCTCGCCAATGGAATGGGCAGCGGATGCGCAGGCGGTGACGATGGACATGTTCGGGCCTTTGGCGTTATGCTCGATAGATACCATGCCGGAAGCCATGTCGCTGATAAGCATGGGAATCATATACGGGCTGACGCGGTTGGGACCGCGCTCTACCAATGCGGTGTGCTGTTTTTCCAGTGTTGACATACCGCCGATACCGGAGCCGATTATTACTCCAACCTCGTCGGATATCTCATCTGTTATTTCCAGACCGGAATCTTCTATTGCAAACTTTGATGCTACAGCAGCAAATTGCACGAATCGGTCCATATGTTTCACTGTTTTTCTGTCTATCCAATTGCTGGCGTCAAACTCTTTAATTTCGCAGGCAATGGTGGTTACATGATCTGTTGTATCGTATCCGGTAACTGTTGTTGCGCCCGATTTGCAATCGACGATTGATTGCCAGAAGCTATCAATGCCGATGCCCAACGGAGTCACAGCACCCATGCCGGTAACTACTACGCGTTTTGCTGACATCTATATCATCCTTTATATTTTTTGTTTTCTGTGGTGAATATACACCACTGACCCGCCCGGCGCACCCAAATTAAACCATATTAAAATAATGGCCGTTACTTGAATATTATGCGACGGACGGGCCGAAAATGGATCGATTACCAGTAGATTAATTAGCCAAGTTTGCCGCTGATATAAGTAACAGCGTCTTTAACAGTCTTAATCTTCTCGGCATCTTCATCAGGAATATTGCCTAAGTCCTCGAATTCCTCTTCAAGACGCATGATTAACTCAACTTGTGCCAATGAATCGGCGCCCAGGTCATCCTGGAATGATGAGTCAATGGTTACTTCTTCCATTGCGACGTTTAATTCTTCGGCAACGATTTTGCGAACTTTCTCGATGATCTGTTCGGACATTTTTTTCTCCTCGAATATGCTGATTAACGTTAGCGCACGTATATTACCGACTTTTACCGATTTTGAAAAGAGGGGTAAATCCAGCATAGTTTTTATCTGTATTATTATTTTCTATCATTCAAAGCTAAATTCCTGCAAATTATGAATATTTCGATGAAATATTTCATAAAAAATTGTTGAAATATCATGAAATATTTCAACAATTATTCACAAAAACAGTGATTTTACTTGTTACTTCCTCAAAATTCTTCTAATTGCCTCAAATGCCAAATCATCCGGCACTGCGACACTGCCGATTTCGCTCACTCGCGGACCAAAACTACCATGGTAATCGCTGCCCCCGGTGCAAATCAACCCGTGACGTTTCGCCAATTTCAGCATTTTGTTGCATTCCTTTATTGAATGGTCAAAATGAAATGCCTCAATGCCGTCTAAACCAGCATTTATCAATGTCATAATCACGCGATGCGGGTCGCTGAGTTTGCCAGGGTGTGCCAGCACCGCCACCCCGCCGGCGGCATGGATTAATTTAATGGCGTCCTCAGCGGTAAATACAGTACGGGGAATATACGCCGGACAGCCATAACCGATATATTTATCAAATGCTTCATTATAACTTCTTACCTGTCCGGCTTCGTATAAAGCTTTGGCAAGATGAGGACGGCCTGCCGAACCATGACCGGCAATCGCCAGCACTCTTTCCAACTCAACCGGTTTGCCGATTTGCCCCAAACGTTCCACCATTTTTTTAATCCGCACGATCCGCGCTTCCTTGCGTTCCTGCACACCGGTCAGCATTATTGGCGAGTCCACCGGGAACCCATAACCTAATATATGTACTTCCTGACGGCCATAATCAGTATTTATCTCAACACCAGTTATAACATATACTCCGCACAAAGCCCCTGCCGCGATTGCTTCCCCCACCCCGGCCACCTCGTCATGGTCGGTAATGGCGATATACTTAACCCCATTAGCCGCCGCCAGCCCAACTATTTCACCAGGACTCAACGTACCATCAGAATAAGAAGAATGAATATGTAAATCAATAATAGGCATGATGAATCGATTATACAGGTTTGTAACGGAATAGAGAATGGAGAATGGAGAATTGAGAATTTTTAGGATGAGTGTCATTAAACACTATCGGGCAAGTTGCCTGCGGTTCAAATCTTTGTCTTTTTTCTAAAATAAAATCAATTATCGTCACTTTATAAATATATTTAAATAATTCTAAACGCTATAAAAATCACCAAATTTATAATACCAAAACATTTTTTTTACATTTTTATTCGTTCTAATGTTTAAAACCTTGACAGAGGTGGTATAAAACATTAACCTAATCCTGCATGTCGTGGTAAACTGTTTGTATTTATTAATGCAGTTTTACCGGCAGACGATCTAATATTTAAAGGTCGCCTGCCTTTTTTGTTTAATAAATAAATAGTATACCCGTGATACAGGCATGCAAATTAGAATCTTTTATCCAAAGGGGATTATCTCATGAGCGAACATCGCGAATTGCAAGAATGGGTCGCCGAAATGGCGCGAATGTGTCAGCCAGACAATATAGTTTGGATTGATGGTTCGGAAGAGGAAAAAGACCGCCTTACTGAAGAGGCAGTCGCAAATGGTGAGGTAACCCTTCTTGATCAGAAACGCTGGCCGGGTTGTCTTTACCACCGCACCGCCATAAATGACGTTGCGCGTACCGAAGATTTAACCTTTATATGTACCAGCCTGCGTGAAGATGCCGGCCCAAACAATAACTGGATGTCACCTGAAGAAGGATACAAAAAAACTGGCGAACTATTCGACGGCAGCATGAAGGGCCGTACCATGTACGTAATCCCCTTCAGTATGGGTCCTGTCGGCAGCAGCTTCAGCAAAATTGGCGTTGAATTAACCGACAGCATCTATGTCGTACTTAACATGCGCATTATGTGCCACATCGGCGCACCGGTTCTGAAACAGTTGGGAACCGGCGGCAGCTTTACCCGATGCCTGCATAGCAAAGATAAATTAGATATCAAACGCAGATTAATCATGCATTTCCCCGAGGACAACACCATCTGGTCAGTTGGCAGCGGTTACGGCGGAAACGTATTGCTGGGCAAAAAATGCCTGGCTCTGCGCATAGCATCACATCTGGGCCGCCGCGAAGGCTGGATGGCCGAACACATGCTGATCATGGGTATTGAAGACCCGGAAGGCCGTATTGAATATATCGCCGCCGCATTCCCCAGCGCATGTGGAAAAACCAACCTGGCCATGTTATTGCCGCCGGAAGGTTTGAAGGCGAAAGGCTACCGCATCTGGACCGTTGGCGACGACATAGCCTGGATGCGAATTGATACCGATGGCAGACTGTGGGCGATTAATCCCGAAGCCGGCTTCTTTGGCGTGGCTCCCGGTACTAACTCAAAGTCTAACCCGAATATGATGAAAACCATCACCAAAAACACTATATTCACCAACGTTATTTTAACTCCCGATGGCGATGTATGGTGGGAAGGCGGCGACGGTACTCCGCCACCGCAAGGTACTGACTGGCAAGGCAATCCGTGGACTCCGGAAACCGTTGACGAAAATGGCAAGAAAGTCATCGGCGCACATCCAAACAGCCGCTTTACCGCTCCGCTGCGCCAATGCCCGTCAGCATCATTCCGCACCGAGCATCACCATGGTGTGCCCATCAGCGCGATAATATTCGGCGGTCGCCGCGCATTGCTGGCTCCGCTGGTTTATGAATCATTCGACTGGGAACACGGCGTATTCGTAGGTTCATCAATGGCATCAGAACGCACTGCTGCCGCATTCGGCAAGCAGGGTGAAGTTCGCCGCGACCCGATGGCGATGCTGCCATTCTGCGGTTACAACATGGGCGACTATTTCGGTCATTGGTTGGATATGGGACGCCGCATGAAAAACCCGCCGAAAATTTTCAATGTAAACTGGTTCCGCCAGGATGAAGATGGCAAGTTCCTATGGCCTGGTTTCGGCGAAAATCTGCGCGTAATCGAGTGGATTCTTGATCGATGCCGCGGCGAAGCTGAAGCCCGCGAAACTCCAATTGGTTATGTTCCGACTCCTGATTCAATCGACCTGACCGGACTTAATATCGATCAGAAGAACATTGACAAATTAATCGCCATAAATCGCGATGATTGGAAAGAAGAAGTTAATTCCATTTCTGCGTTCTTCGACACCTTTGGCAATCGTCTGCCCAAGGAATTAAAAGAACAACTGGATAAATTGACCCAACGGCTGGAATCTCCAATTTCATTTATGCACAGCGGTGTGGAGACACGACCACTTGCAACAGAATTAAATGAGATTATCGAACGTGAAAACGAAGTTGTATTCAGCATGCTGTCACAGTTTGGCCGCCGGGTATTTTTCCCGAAAGGCATCCTGGCACAAAGCGCGGAAGCAACCGAAAAAGCTAATAAATTTAACGCCACCATCGGCATTGCTTCTGAAGGCGGAAAACCGATGGCGTTAAAATCTGTAATGTCGCATTTTAACGGACTTACTGCAGCAGAAACGCTGACCTATGCCCCACCGCTGGGAAGAGCCGACCTGCGCAACAAGTGGAAAGAACAGTTATTAGCCAAGAACCCGAGTCTTGCCGGCAAACCAATCAGTACCCCGGCAGTAACCGGCGGCGTTACCCACGCATTAAGCGTGGCTGGCGACCTGTTCATTGATTCCGGTGATATGGTGCTGGTTCCCGATAAGTTCTGGGAGAACTATGAACTGCTGTTCAGCGTTCGTCTGCAGGCACAGATGGCAACCTATCCTTTCTTCAATGATGGCGATGGATTGAATATCGAAGGACTGCGCCAGGCATTGGCAACCCGGGTAAACGCAAACAAAACGATTCTCGTGCTGAACTTCCCGAATAATCCGACTGGTTATTCAATAACCAAGGCTGAAGCTGAAGCGGTAGTAAATACTCTGAAAGAAGCAGCAGAAAACGGCTGCAAACTGATTGTCATCAGCGATGACGCATACTTTGGACTGTTCTATGGCGACGATGTATTGCAGGAATCACTATTCGCCAAGGTTGCCGGACTGCATAAAAATATCCTTGCCATTAAGGTAGACGGCCCAACTAAAGAAGAATATGTCTGGGGTTTCCGCACCGGCATGATAACCTTTGGTGCTGTTGCCGACCAGAGCGTTGACGCACTGTATGGCGCGTTAGAGAAAAAACTCGCCGGCACTATCCGCAGTGCCGTCAGCAACTGCAGCCATCCCGCGCAGTCTATCCTGGTAAAAGCGATGAACTCACCGGAGTTTGCCGCTGAGTGCGAAGAAAAGAAAGCGATATTAGAAGCACGCGCCAAGAAAGTGCAGCAAATACTCGCCAACCCTGACTTCGCAAACCTGTGGGATGCCTACCCGTTCAACGCAGGATATTTCATGTGCGTTAAACTGAAAGGCATCGACGCGGAAACCTATCGTAAGCATCTGCTATCGCAGTACGGCGTAGGCGTGATAGCCGACGGCAAACACGACATCCGCATCGCATTCAGCGCGGTAGACATAGATAAACTGGAAGAACTATACAGCCTGCTGGCACAAGGCGCCAGAGACCTGCAGAACAAATAAAACCAAAAGCATAATCCCCCTGGCGACAGGGGGATTTTTTATTCCTTTAATTAACATCTATTTACCCGAACGGGCATTGACATTTTATCCTTCACTATGGTATAAAATTACCCGCAGTCGGGGCGTGGCGCAGCTTGGTAGCGCACCAGTATGGGGTACTGGGGGTCGGAGGTTCAAATCCTCTCGCCCCGACCAAATCTTAAATAACCCACGGAAAACCGTGGGTTATTTTTTTATTCAGGCGGATCACCTGGATTACTTCTAAAGAAAAATTACTTCTTCTCTACAAACTCCAATGATGCGGAGTTCATGCAGTATCGTTTTCCGATTGGCTTGGGGCCATCGTCGAATACATGGCCAAGATGCGCGCCGCAAACAGGACATCGTACTTCTGTGCGGGTCATGCTATGGCTTTTATCAATTATTGTCAGCACGTTTTCCGGTGCGACTGGCTTGGTAAAACTTGGCCAACCGGTGCCAGAGTCGAACTTTGCATCTGTGGTGAATAAATCTGTGCCGCATCCGATACATTTGTAAACGCCTTTTTTATGGTTATCCCAATACGGATTGTCAAACGGCGGTTCAGTACCTTGTTTACGCGTTACCTCGTAGCTTAACTTGCCTAACTGTTTCAGCCATTCGTCATCGCTCTTTTTTACAACTGCTACTGTAATATCAGCGTTTTTCTCCAAGCTGAAGACTTTTACTTCATCTTTCAATTTTACATCTTCTGATTTTACGCCGGAAGGTATCGCACAGGCATTTGCTTTGCAGGATACTCCATGTTTCTCATCATATTTCTGGTGATAATCTTCTGCCACATAAAATTCTTTAGCCGGCAAAATATCAGTGACTATTGGACTTGTGAATTTCTTCATATTTACCAATTCCGCTTTCATCTTTTCTGCTTCAGTTTTTTGTGCTTCATTCAGATAAAACACCACTGATTTATATTGAGGTTTATATCGATTAGTCGGGTCGTGACTTCCCCAGAAAGTATTCAATAAATCGTAATAGGTTGTCACTTTTGGGTCAAAAGTGATTTCCACCACCTCGGTATGTCCGGTTTTTCCACCACATACCATTTCATAGTCAGGATTAACTGTTGTTCCGCCAGAATACCCTACGCGGGTGGCAACAACACCATTCAAGTTTTGAAAATCGGCCTCTGCACCCCAAAAGCACCCCAGGCCAAATATCGCTTTTTCCATAGCTTTTCCTTTCGTATCTGCTGACATTGCCGGCTTGTTATAGGTAAAAATTATCACACCAACTATCGCTGCCAACGCCATAAATAACAGAATCTTTATCATTGTAATACCCCCTTTTATTACTGTATTACAATATCGTTATCCCCTTTGAAAGCTGGTATCAAACATTGAAAATATGAAATACGTATCATTCTTTATTGACATTTTTGGTGATGTAGGAATACTATATAATCATAAAGTTATTTAATAATTTTAAAAGGTTGAAAAATGCATCGAGTAAATTTAGCTATCATCGATATAAGCAAATATATTTCCCGTATAATCTTTTTAACGATTATACTCGTCGCTGCATATTATCCGATTTGTGCCGCGGAGTTATCGCAGGTTACATTGACTACAAACCCGTTGAATACCGCACAAATTGGTATGCCGGTAACGTTAACCGCCAGTGCAACCGGTGGAACAAATCTTCAATATAAATTCATGACTGGCACTTCCTTAATGCGCAGTTTCAATAGCAGCAACACCTTGACTTTTACACCAACAGTTGTAAAAACCTACAACTTAACAGTAGTTGTTCGTGATTTAAATGGTGTAGATCCAAACGCAACTGTTATATCACCAATTGTCAGCTTTACAATAATTAATATACCGCTAACAGCAGTTTCCTTAACAACATCACCATTAAATAGTGTCGTCATCAATACACCTGTTACACTTACAGCAATCGCTACCGGTGGTACAAACATTCAATATAAGTTCATGGCAGGTACTTCTTTGATGCGCAGTTTCAACAACACTAATTCCTTAACATTTACACCAACAGTTGCTAAAACATATAATTTCACTGTAATCGCTCGCGATTTAAGCGGTATAGACCCAAACGCAACGGTAACGTCAACGATTGTGAACCTTACTATTACTAATCCACCACTGACAACTGTTTCAATGACAACTTCACCATTGAATACGGCTTTTATCAATACTCCAGTCACGCTGACGGCTGCTGCAACAGGCGGTGGCAATATACAATATAAATATATGGCAGGTGCATCATTGCTGCGCAGTTTCAATAACAGCAACACCATGACATTCACACCTACAGTATTGAAAACTTATAACATAACTGTAATCGCCAGAGATTTAAATGGTGTAGATCCAAACGCAACCGTAACATCCGCAATATCAAGCATAACAATTGTCAATAAACCAGCACCGCCGCAAGGTGACAATTTATTGGAGACAATGACTGTTGATGGATTTACCAGAACTGCTTTAGTCTCAACCGGTCATTCAGATAATCCCCCGCTGCTGCTGGTTTTCCATGGTTTTGGCGGTTATGCCAGCAGCATGGAATCACTTACGAAATTCCACCAGTTATGGCCCGAGGCGACAGTGGTCTACCCACAGGGATTAGATGTAGTAAAACCCAGTATACAATATTGGGCGCCAGGCTGGCCGGATTACCCCGATGAATATAAAACAGCGGACGCAATAAACCAGTACCATGACAGAGATATTCATTTTATTGACGCATTATTAACATTAATGAGAAATAAGTATCAAATTGACCAAAACCACGTATATGCCACAGGATTCTCAAATGGCGCTACTTTCTCCTATCTTTTATATACGCTGCGCCCCGGCATATTTAATGCTTTCGCCGGTTTGGCAGGTCCAGCGACATTTCTTAATTACGCTTTTACATCTCGTCCTGTTCTCACCATAAATGGTACCAACGATGCGTACGTACCTGCTGATTTAGCCGCTTCGATGAAAGCGGAATTCATGCGTGTCAATCAGTGCAGCAGCACATCCGCAAGCTGGCAATTTAATTCAGCATATTCAATATATAATCCTGCAGTACCTTCTGGTGAACCATTAGTGTGGTATCAACCTAACAGCGGGCATACCTGGATATCCGGTGCCAGTGAAGCTATGATCGCATTTTTTAAAGCACATTAATATCAACCAGCCATATAACCAGCAAAAGGAACTGATATGAATACCATTAATATTGATTGCGATTTTCCTGGTGGAAATATTGTGGTAGATAAAATTAAAAATGATTTTATCTTTTTACATCAAGACCTGCGCGACAGTGCTGGCTGGTGGTTTTACTGGTCTTTTCGTGTTACCGGGACGGCTGGCACAACACTAACTTTCATATTCACCGATGGCGAACCTATCGGCGTAAATGGCCCGGCAATATCAACTGACAAGGGATTCACCTGGTTCTGGCTTGGTATTGACAGTGGAGGATTGCAATCATTTACCTACGAATTTCCTGCTGATTCCGATGAAGTGAGATTCTCCTTCGGCATACCTTACCTGCAATCAAATTGGACTGAATTTATACAAAAGCATGCAGAAAATTCACTTCTTCGACCAGGAACTCTATGTATTTCCCGCAATGGCCGCATTGTAGAGTATGCAAATATCGGCAATTCAAACGCAAAGATGCATATATTATTAACGTCACGCCACCATTGCTGCGAGGCTATGGCTAATTATGTGCTGGAAGGTTTATTGGATTCAATACTGGCAAATGACACCACTTCAGCGCAATGGCTGGCAAATAATGCAGAAATTCTGGCTATTCCATTTGTAGACAAGGACGGTGTAGAGGAAGGTGACCAGGGAAAGAACCGCACGCCAAGAGATCACGGTCGTGATTACATTGGCGTGTCAAATTATATTGAAACAGCAGCGATTCGTGAGATCGTTCCTAAATGGGCTAATAACAGACAGCTTGTAACCATAGATTTTCATTGCCCATGGATTCGCGGAAAATATAACGAAGATATTTACCTGGTAGGGTCGGATAATTCTCAAGTTTGGGAAGAACAGCAGCATTTTGGCGACATTTTAGAAGGCATCAACAAAGGTTCCCTACCATACAGCAGTACAAACAATCTTGCTTATGGCACTTCATGGAATACAAACAGTAATACCGCCAATGGTATAGGAATATCCAGTTGGGCTTCAGAAAATATAGGCGCAAAACTCGCCACATCAATTGAAATACCATATTCAAATGCGGGTGGTGTGACAATAACCCCCGATAACGCACGTGGGTTTGGCAAATACCTGGCAAAAGCGTTATACATTTACCTGACTCAATAAACCCAATCGCGAATCACACCTTTATGTTAGCCAAAATAACTGCAATGATACCAAAAATTATGGTGCCATACCACCCAATAGTACGGTGTTCTTTAAAAGCAATAGTGCCGACTATCGCGGTGAATACAATTGATGAAACTGCCCCCAGAGGAAATGCTATTACCGCGGGCAGTGCCATTGCATAACGCAATAACAGCGAACCGCCGACAGTACCCAATGCGGCTAAAAATACCGGCAAAACTTCATTTTTCCAGTTATTATCCTGCTTGGAACGGGCTGATGGATCGATAAGAAATGCCACAACAACTACTGCGTAAACAATAAAATAAAATGATGAACCGTACCTTTGCAGCATGGTTTTGCCATTTGTTATCGCTTGCATGGATAGGTCTTTTACTCCAAGATTAATCACACTGTCCATAAGCATCAGCAAAACCAGCAACATGCCGTAAAACAAGGTTTGTTTCATGGTTCGAGATGTTTCCCCTTCAAGGGTTGGCGGATGCGAAAAAGCGGCAGAAACCACGCAAATTACTGCAACACCGGCGGCTATATATTGCATGGGGAGAATAGCTTCGTGCCAAATAATGGACGCAGCAAAAATGACCGGAACAAAACTTAAACGCAAAGAGCACCATAATGCAGATAACGAACCACGTGCCAGCAATGAACGAAATAAATGAATTGCTACTATCTGTGATAAACCTGCTGCAATACCGAAAATAAATACCCGCATCGGTAATGTCGGTAATTCCTGCCATAATACCGGCGAGAAAAAAATCATGCCAACAATGAATGACATGCCGATAATTCTAAGCGGATGAATATGACGTCCGGTTCCTATTCGAGCGGCAACGCCAATTAATGAAAATAGAAAACCAGACATAATAGCAGCGAGTAAATACATTATTTCCCCAATCGCCGTCGATTGTACCATTTTATATCGAGAATTTAATCAATATTCAAGACAACTGGTGTTAAACCAGGAATATATTTGCAAGCTTCTTCAAAAACCTTGCGATAATTGCCATAAGCCATTGCCGTGTGATGAATGAATGGACCTTCAATAAGTATTCGCTCCCATCGCCGCCAATTATCCAATTTCATCCAAACATAATTATTCAATGTATCAGGACCAGTCATCGATTCTCCCTCACCTATTGCAAGCGCATATTCCCCACCATCGCCATCAAAACGGATAACAGTGATATTCCCATCATGCAATGGAAAATGCGGCATGCCGGAAACAGGACTGGGAAGAATCCAATGATGACCAATTTTTACCTTGCAGCCAGGTTTGCACATAGACAAAGGAGCGCCAGCATGCCAGAGCAAAACACCATTATCGTCTTCCGGGTGGCGAATAGTAATATCAGATAAAAATACTGGCTTTGTGCCATAACCGGCACGATGCAGCATAATGGTACTCACCGCACCATGAATGTCCGACTCGCAAGACACCGGTATGGTATCTGATACCATGCTGTTTGCCAGGAAACAATATGCGCCAAACTCATCAACCAGTGAATCAAAATCCTGCAATGCCAATCCGTCTAATTTCTCGTCTTCTGCTAATTTCAACATACCATCACGCACCGCCAGGATATGCATCAGCTTTTCATCGTCAAGATTTATTATTTCCATAGTTTTGCGCAGATTACTTGCTTCTACAGCGTATTTATCGTAATTTTCTTTCGCATGTTCACGTGCCTGGCGAATAAATGTGACCATATCAATAGGCAATATCTCAATATTAAAACGTTCCAGCAATTCACTTTCGTTGACAATGGTTGTCCAAAAGAAATCAATACGCTGACCGATATGCCCGATGCGCATTCCAGTATGAAACGCGGAAGCTACATTTGCCGCACGTAAAAAATTGTCAATTCCTTCAGTAAATTGCAGATCGCCAACCCGGCAATTTTCAATATATGTGAATGGCACCTTCAATTTATGCAATACCTTGCTTGATGCAAAAAGACCACAAAGAGAATCGCGGTATCGCGAGCCATCAGGCTTAGGTGCTTCATCCCGTGGACCCCATAACAGTGTTGGCACTCCCATTTTTCGTGCAATCATCCCCACCGCGCCTTCAGTGCCAAAGTTGCAATGCGGCATGAATATACAATCAACTTTCTGGCTTTTTAAAAATTCTACCACTGGCTCAACATCTGTCTGGCTGCGCACCATACCATCAGGAATTACTTCATCTAAATCAACATATCGCACTCCCATACCAGTAAGCAATTCCTGTATTTGTGCTTTGTAACGCATAGCATCCTCATGAGAAAATACAAATTTCCCAATTGGCACTAACCCGAGTAATGGTTGTTTTGACATGATGGTTATACCTTTTTATGAGTTTATAGTTTTCAGTGTTTAGTTTTCAGTGTTTTGAAATCGATTGCAGTCGGGTGAAATCGGGTGAAGTCGAAAATCAATTTACTATTCACGACCTCCCCTAACCTCTCCAAAGGAGGGGAATTTCACTCTTCACTCTTCTCTCATCTCTCTTCTTTTCGTCATTCTTGCTGCTCCCAGTAATGGGTCTGCTTGTATAGGAATTACTGCAATACCAATTTCCTGTGCCAGCATATCAACCCAACCTGCTGCTTTAATACCGCCGCCGGCAAGGAAAACTGGCTGCGATTTGTCTGGCTGCAGTTGCATTATTAAATTACCAATTCGAGCAACAATACTTTCCATTACCGAACGCGCAATATCTGCCCGGGTGTGGTAAAATGACAAGTTTCGCCAACTTCCAATGCCTGATGTTAAATCTGGTGTAAAAACCAATCCATTACTGCCGTGCGGTGCAGAAAGTGCATTGGTAAAAAATTTCTGGTAATCATCGCCATATCCAAGTATAGCCACTGCCCAATTAATTACATTCCCGCCATTATTATCAGTAGCAAGTAAAAAATATTTCCCGTCTGGATATGGACCACGAATTGCTATTCTATTACTGTTAAACTCAGGCAAATAATCCTGAACTTTATAAGCGACCAATGCGGTTCCAAGGGTTGCCAATACCCCGCCAGAACTCATTTCCGCGCCAAAAGCACCAGCAGTCTGGTCATTGCCAGCCAATACTATTGGTATACCGGACAGCAACCCCAATTCACTCGCCATTTCACCAGTAATAGCGGCTACAGTACCGATATCGTGCAATTGCGGCAACTGTTCTGTATTAAAACCACAGTTTTCTACCGCTTCTTTCCACCATGTACCGGCACTTAAAGAATATAAACCGCTCATCGCCGCAATATTATTATCAGTGACATGACATCCACTTAAAAGATAAACAAAATATGATGGCAACGGCATTAACATATCAGATGGCGATAATGCGAAGTTCTCAATTCTTGTTAAATGCAGCAGCATTGCTGCTTGCAATGACGGCAGCAAACTGCTGACACCTGCTATTTCGCTGAAACTATTCCACGGGGCAAATCCCTGCACTTGCTGACAGGTGGGCAATGCACGTTCGTCCTGCCAACTACGGAAAGAGATGCGGCACTTGCCGGTATCAGCATCCATAATAGTAAATGTTTGTGCCTGACTGGTAATCGCTATAGCTGTAATTGATTCAGGGGATATTTTTGCGCTTGCGATGGCGTTAGCAATACATACTTTAAAAGCTATCACAGCTTCATCAACCGGTAATTCAACCTTTCCCGCACCTGGATAGATATGCGTAACGCGTTCCTCGCCACTGCCAACTCGTTGAAGGTCAGTGGTAAATACAGCCGCTTTAAAACTGGTTGAACCAAGGTCAATGGCAAGATACATTTATACTTTTTCCCAACTATTGCTGACGTTGGACTGGCGCACACATTCCATCAAGCGTTGAATGTATATTCCCTGCTGCAATCCTGGTTCAGCGGGAATTCCTGCATAAACTGACGACATGAAGTTATACAGGCACGCCATGTGCGATCGCATCCAGCCGATGGCATTCTTTGGCGAAGGCAGCGAACCGCCGGGTTTTGGATAACGTTGTCCGGTATCGACAACTGTCCATCCGCGCATGCCGCCGATTGGCGCATCTGATACCCTGGCATCAAATACTTCCAAATGATGAGCATCCATGGTATTAAATCTCAGCGCGCCTTGTGAACCATGAATCTCAAAACGCAATTCGTCTTCAGTACCAGTGGCAATCTTTGTTGCTTCAATATTTCCTAATGCGCCATTAGCCATACGCGCCAGCATCATCACGCAATCCTCCGCGTTAACCGGAACCATTACATTGGGATTATCTACTGATGGCCGCTGCGGATAAGCGATTTTTGTTGTTGCAAATATCTCGCTGTAATCACCGAGAAGATAGTGCATCAAATCCATAATATGCGATGCCAGATCGGCGATAACTCCCCCACCCGCGTCACCGTTTAGTTTCCATTTTAACGGAGCCTTGGGGTCGGCACTGCCAGCATGCAGATAAGATGCCCGGAACTCCAGCGGTGTCCCGATAAAACCTTCATCCATCAACTGCTTTGCCCGCATCGTTGCCGGAAAAAACCTGTTTTGCAGCGTCATTTGTGCGATGCCACGATATGCAGGCAAGGAAGCGGCAATCTCCGCTGCTTCTTCCATATTTACCACCAGCGGCTTATCGCAATAAATATTTTTTTGCTGTGCCATGGCGGACAATAACGCGTCTTTGTGCTTGTTATTTGGAGAGCAAATGTGAACAATGTCGATATCCGGGTTTTCGGTTATTTCACGAAAATCGGTAGTTGCGAAATCGGCACCAATCACATCACGTCCTGCCTCTGCCGACGATATCCGCGAGGTGCAGACATGAGTAATCTTAGCGCGAAATGGCAGATTATCGTAAAAAAGCGGCATATTTATATGTCCATACGCATGAACTTTGCCAATAAAGCCAAATCCAATAATTCCAACATTATAAGTTTTCATATTACAGCCTCTCTTAATTTTTCAACCAGTTTCACTCCGGCATTAACCAGCATTTCGCCGGTTGCAGGCGTAAACAAACTGTTGGCGGCTTCATAACCACCTTCTTTCATCGCCTGTTTGGTGACTATATAACCCTGCAATTCACCATTCACCAGCGAAACAGCATAAACATTACCAGCACATCTGGTTTTTAGTTCAAACGCATATTCGGTGAATAGTTCGCAAGGCCATCCAACCAGTGTTAAATTTCCAATTTGGATTGCCTGCACATCTGCCTGTCGGTAATCGTCATGTATTCTTGATAACTCACCGGTTTCCTGTGCGTGCGCCAGCACCACAGTTTCTTCCGCGCCAAAAATAGCGCATTCAGCAGTGCGCACCAAGACGTGCCCAGCGTTTTCCGCTTTCAATCTTTCAAACTCATCATTGCGATTCTTCAACATTTCTTCAGCATCTGCAACTGTCGGTATAATTCGTGGAATAGTTTCAATGCTATCCATCATCCCGGACACAATGACATCAGCAGAAAAATCTTCTTCCTTCAATCCATTTATAGCATCTGAAACTCTTTCTCCCAACATGCGTCCCAACCGTTCTGCTTCCTCAAATGTTTGCGCTTTCACCGCATAACGCGGACTTTGGTTTCCACAGGGAGCGTTATGATAAACTACTACGATATCATCGCCATATTTCTCGCGCAGATGCTGGCGGGTATAAGCCGGAAAATCGCCGGATACCAGCGTGGAATCTTCATGCAATACCGTGGGATGCATGCCGTATATAGTGGAAATAGCCAATAAATCACCGTTAACTTTTTGCACTGCAAGTATGCCAACTTCAGAATCTGTCACACCATCAACAGATAGCCGGTTGCTGCCCACCCCACTTGCATCAGCGGTTGTCCATGCCAATGTTGCCTTGTGGGGAGTTTTAGCTGCTTCAACAGCGGCGGCGACTATGCCATCCTGTAAAAAAGCCAGGTATTTTTCATCCACTGGCGGCACGCATGGGTCATCACGCCAGGATAAAATATCTACCATAACCGGACCAGAATGGGTGTGGGTGCAACTGATGAAAATGTGCGATTCCGGCAAACCAGTCTGAATGGAAATTTCTTTGCGAACCTTGCGCGCAAAAGCTGTACCAATAAACAACATATCAATTGCCATTAATAAAACAGCACTGGCATCATTTCGCAGGCAAATTGCTGACGCCAATAACGGGTCATGTATGCCGGTTGATATTCGCGGCACATGCGGATATCCCACCAGAAACATCGGTGATTGGGGAGAAACATCGCGAATACAGGCACCTGCATACAGGCTCATCGTTTCTCCTTACCGCCACCGATATTAATGCGTGAGTCAGAAAAATAATTGTCATCAATTACACACGGTGTAGATACTTCCAGCAGCAGTGCCGGACCTACACCGGTGAATCCATGCTTTATCCCAGGTGGAACCGGCAAAACATCACCAGCTTTTAAGGTACGTATATTTCCCGCATAAGACATTTTAACTTTTCCATGCACTATGAAAAAAGTCTCATGTTTATCTTTATGTAAATGCAGTGGACAGCTTTGTCCGTCAAATACAAACAGATACTTGCCGCAATATCCGGCATCCATCTCATTAGCTATCCAATACTCTATCAGTCCGATATGTTTAAAATCATTCAATCCAAAATCAGATACCAGCGGTTCGACTGAAGGCATCACCATATTCCAACTTGCCAGTTGCTGCTGGCAAGCTAAAATTTCCCGCGCGCGGGCTTCGCCTTGCAGCGACAACACCAAACCTTTTTCCAATTCAGAGTTATTAATCATCAATTCATCAATTCCACTTCTGTCTCACCTATTGCTTCTTCTATAATATCCATCGCTTTGTGTGCAACATCATTTGGCATCACAATGGCCGGACTCATACGCAAAATATGACCGGCGGGAATCCATGCCAGGCCTTTACGGAATGCTTTCTGGTAAACCATCTTGCCAGCAAGGTCAAACGGCTCTTTTGTTTCTTTATCTTTCACTAACTCTACACCCATCAGGCAGCCTTTGCACCGGACATCACCAACAATTTTAAACTTATCCAGCCATGACTTCATCCGTCCCATGAAGAGTTCTTCAAGTTCCTGCGCATGTTTCAACAAACCTTCTTCTTCTATAACTTCGATAGAGGCTAAAGCGGCGGCACATGCCATTGGGTTGCCGCCATAACTGCTTGAAGCACTGATTTTTTCGAAACATTCTTTGTATGGTTCACGAACACAAACAGCAGTAACCGGGAAACCATTTCCAAAACCTTTACCCAGCGTTACAATATCCGGAATCGTGTCATAATGTTCCATCGCCAGCCATTTACCAGTACGTCCGATGCCGGTCAAAACTTCGTCAGCCATCAACAAAATGCTATATTTTTCACACAGTTTTTTTAATTTCGGGAAGAAATCATCTGGCGGCATTACCGAACCACCCCAACCTTGAATCGGTTCCAATACAAATGCGGCAACCTGCGCGGCAGTGCCATGCAACAGGTATTCTTCATAAAACTCAATATATTTATCGGTGTCGATAGTGCCATCCGCTTTAGTCCATAATGGACGGTACGGGTTGGGACGCGGCACCATGTGATAACCGGGAATTCTTGTCGGGCCATAAGCGGAATCGCGAATTTCTGCCAAAGAAACAGCACCGCAGGTTTTACCGTGAAAGTCATAAAAACAGGATAGGAATTCATGCTGTTTGGTGGCAGCGCGGCAAACACGAAGTCCAGCCTCGACAGCAGTAGTACCGGAGTCATAAAGCTGAAAACCACTAAAGTCGCCAGGAAGTATTTCCGCCATTTTCTCCATCAACAACGTCTTAATCTCGGTGGTGAAATCATGACAATTCATCATCTGACCAGCGTATCGCTGAACAGCTTCTGTTACTTTCGGATGGCAATGCCCCAGTGTGGTGACATAAATGCCGGAAGAAAAATCGATATAACGATTGCCATCAACATCCGTCATGGTACAACCCTTGGCGGAATCAAAGGCCACCGGAAACAGCTTAACCTGCCCGCTGAGACCTTTAAAATATTTAGTACAACGGCTATGCAATTCTTTCGATTTTGGCCCCGGGGCATCGACAATCATCGACGGCCAGTCGGTTAAATCCAACTGGTACGGACGCGGATCATAACTACCTATCACACTGGACATAAACTATCTCCTTAATCTGGGGAAATCCCCATACAATGAATAAAAGATTACAATAGTATTATACTTCACACAAAGTAAACGTCAACTTGAAACACTTATTAATATCATTAATTTACAGATTATATGAAAAGATTACAGTGTAACGCAATGTAACGCAAGCTATTAACTTGCTCTTAATTTAAACAATACAAAAACTGTCTTGACACCAGAATGTCAAGGTGATAATATCAATCTATGGTTACGTAACCAACATATCTTTGTTATTTTATCAAATAGGAGCATTTTTTATGCGTATATTCATAAATTGCCTGACTTGCTTATTTCTTATTCTATTAACTAATTTTACGTTTGCACAGAAAGATGAAACTATAATCGAACCACAAATATACAGCTTTCAATTCTCTTTGAAACAATCTGCACCACTTACCAGTGCGGGTGTATATGATTCAAAAGATCATCTGGTACAGACATTATGGTCTATGAAACCGATGGAAGCTGGGCTGCATACAATTAAGTGGGACGGGAAAGATGACGAAGGAAATCCTGCGCCGAAAGGGACATATACTTACCGGGTGGCAGTTAATAATTCGACATACACTAATATTGGAACCATAGGAAATACCGCAAAACCAGCTAATACATTTGGCCATGTTCCCATTAATTTTGAAGCAGTCGCGGTAGACAGTGAAGGTGGCATTTATACCGTGCATGATTGGGATGAACCGCATCATGATGTCATTCGCTGGTCGCCAGACTCCGGCACAGTGGCATCCCATTCCGGCCATCCCATCGGAAGTATGTTAAAAGCAATTGCGGTTGATGACCAGTATGCTTACGTCACTTCTTATGACAACCTGCAGGACCGCACAAAATCAAAGTTTTTCATTGCCAGGTTAAAGATTAATAAAACACCGAACAGCACCAATTGGGCAATTGAACCGTTTACCAAGGCTGGGAAATATATCAAGGTTTACGATAACGGTGCTCCATATCCTGATGGTGCCAGCGAAGATGAACGCCAGCTAATGCGCTTGCCACTGCTGTCATTGGCGGTAAAAGGAGATACCATCTACGCTACCGATTCACTTGCCGGTTTAGTGCGGATGTATGATAAAACAACCGGCGATGCCAAAGGAACAATCGGTGTAAAACTCCCCATGACTGTTGCAGTTGCACCAGACGGACGGATATGGGTCGGACACGAAAAAGGAAGCGTGAGCATATTTTCTGCAGATGGAAAACTTGCCGCTACCCCAATAACAGACAGAAGAAATATAAATGCAATAACATTTGGACCAAAAAATACATTGTATCTTGCTGACCAGGGAGCTGGTCAGGTTTGCATCTACGACATAATTGGCGACACTGCAAAATTGCGAAATACATTGGGACAAAAAGCAACTCCCGGCGATAAAGATGCCGACAGGTTCTTCTTTCTGCATGGATTGGCAGTGGATAAGGACGGAAATATAATCACCGCACAAAACGAATATTTCTTTAATGGTGGACGACTCGCGAAATTTGCACCAGATGGAAAACTGTTATGGGAACAAATGGGACTTGAGTTTCAATCAAACGGAACCTACGGAACTGCCGACCCAAATACTTTTTACACCTTCATGCACCACACATTTAAAATTGACAGCAAAACCGGCAACTGGCAATACCAGGGCAGCAACTATAACGGCAACAGCTATCGCGGCGGACCGACAGGAACCCCGCGGGTATGCCGTATCGGCAAGAATGATTTTTTCTACATGCCCAGTGGCGATGGCGTGCAGGTATACCGTATAGAAAAAAATAATGGCAACCCAATATTTAAACTGGTATCAATACTTGGTCGTGCGCAGCCGTTACCGGATGGTAAAAATTCTGAGTTTGTATGGAAACCAGAGAATTTCTACCTGTGGTCATGGCATGACGAACAAGGCGACAATGCCCCGCAACCTGAAGAGATAATCTACTGGTCAAAACCGGAAGACAAAAAACCGCTATGGCAATATGGTCCGATGACGGTGGATGCTGATAAAAATATCTGGATAGCATCATACGACCGCGGTGGTGCAACGCCAGAGCAAAACTCCGTCTGGATGGTGCCATTTGCCGGAATCGATAAACAAGGCAATCCAATATATGAATGGAAGAATGTCGTCTGTACCATACCGCGCGGATCACTGCGATGGAGCACCGGACTGAAAATGGTACAAAATGATTCAGATGGAATGACTTATCTATATGGAATGACCCGCAAAAAAGATACCCCGCAAGATGGCGGGGTTTGGATGGGAGGCAATACTCTGGCTGGATTTAACGGATCAGACCGGCGTTGGCAAATAATCCTCCCAAGTATCTGCGTTGGTCTTGATGTCATCCCCGGTGGTCAGGGTGGTTGTATTATCGGCGGAGAACCGTGGCAGGGAATAGTTCACCATTACACCCGCGACGGCCTGCTAATCGGAAAGGTCGGCCCATCACCAAAAATAATGGGAGAAAAACCAAATAACCCCAGTGGCCTACTGGATTTCTTCAGTTCAGTAGTAGTAAAAAGAAATCCTATGGATGGAATATTAGATGTATTTGTAGAAGATGACTTTAACCTTCGCATCGCCTGGTACCGTATTGATGACCGCATGGTGGATACGCTCTGCGGATTGATGGTAGTGGAATAAATGTTAAAATTGGACAAGTTTAATGTGTCGCTGCTCTGCAGCTATAATTTTTTTTATTTTTATGCTATTAACATATCGCCGCTCTGCGGCTGGAAATAATGTCACATAGGAATGCTGTTCTATCAAACAAACAAGCCGCAGCGCGGCGATATATTAATAGTATCGCAATATATCTAAGAAATTAAAGCTGCAGAGCAGCGACACCTTAAATTTATAAATAGAAAATCATGACTTTTTTTGTTCGGATTTGGTGCTAAATGACTAAATTAATTCACAAACATTATATCAAATTCCCATATTTTCACAAACAAGCGGGCCACCTGTTGTATGTAACTGTCAACTGTCCATTGTCAACTATCAACTATTTTGAGCCATCTTCGTCAATCTTGTCCCTGCTTCATACGCTGTCTTCAGAAATGCTGTATCTTCCTCATTCTGCCTGGCGGTTACTTCCAGTGTCAGCGGTTTGTTGTAGGGTGAGGCAGCTATGATGGATATGTCTACGGTGCCGGTGAAGGGGATGCGGTGCTGGTCGGTGTTGCCGTCGTTGTCGTGCAGGTGGGTGGCAATCAGGTGTTGTTTCAAATTTTCCAGGCGGTCAAGGCCGTCGCCGCTTATATTGCCATGGCCGGAGTCATAGCATATTCCCAACACATCGGTGCCGTATTTTTCCAGCAGCAATTTTATGTTGTCGGTGTAATCCTTCGCCATGTTTTCCAGTGCCATGCGCACATTCAACTTTGCCGCATAAGGAATTATTTCGTCGAGGCTGCGATATGTTGACTCGCGAATAATTTTATCTTTGCCTTCAACAAAAAATCCTGGTGGCAGGTGGACGATTACTGCATCACCGCCTAATTCAGCCGTCATATCCAGGCGGTTTTTCATTAATGTTACGCCGGATTGGCGAGTATTTTCTTTCGATGAACCCCAGTTTGCGGTATTGCCGGTTGACGCATGCAAGTCCAGCATTTGCAGGTTGCACTCCTTCAATTGCGCGCTAATATCGCGTATCTCGCCAGTTGAATAAAGGTAATCGGTGCACCATTCCTGGCACCAATGAATATGGGTGAAACCAACATCAGTAATCCGGCGCAGATAAGGTTCCACGCTGCCGGTGCCAATGCGATAATCAGTAGAAATAGACAATTGCATGTAGTTTCTCTTTATTTTATTACACAGATTTGCACAGAGGAGACACAGAGCTACACGGAGGTTATAAGTATATTGCGAAGCAATAAATTATCTCTGTGAATCTCTGTGTCTCCTCTGTGCGACTCTGTGTAATTTTAGTATCTATAATGCTCAGATTTGTATGGGCCTTCTACCGGGACGCCGATGTAGTCTGCTTGTTTCTGCGTCAGGGTAGACAATTTTGCTCCTAATTTATCAAGATGCAGACGGGCAACTTCTTCGTCCAGTTTCTTTGGCAGCAGGTATACGCCAATCTCTTTCTGTTCGTTCCACAGCGCGATTTGCGCAAGTGTTTGATTGGTAAAACTGCTGGACATTACGAAACTGGGGTGGCCAGTGGCGCAGCCGAGATTCACTAACCTGCCTTCCGCCAGCAGGAAAATGGAATGGCCGTCGGGATAGGTATATTTATCCACCTGCGGTTTGATATTCGTATGCTGGATTCCCGGCCAATTCATAAGGGCATCAACCTGAATTTCATCGTCAAAATGTCCGATATTGCAAACAATCGCCTGGTCTTTCATTTTAGACATGTGTTCGGCAGTGATAATTTCGCAATTGCCGGTGGTGGTGACATAGATATTCCCTTCTGCCAGCGCGTCTTCTATAGTGGTAACTTTGTAACCCGCCATACATGCCTGCAAAGCGCAAATCGGGTCAACCTCGGTCACGATAATCTGGGCGCGATGGGCGGACAACGCATCCGCAACACCTTTGCCGACATCGCCATATCCGCAAACAACAGCGACCTTGCCGGAAATCATTACATCGGTTGCGCGTTTGATGCCATCTACCACTGACTCGCGGCAGCCGTATATATTATCGAACTTGCTTTTTGTTACCGAGTCATTAACGTTAAACGCCGGGAACAGCAACCCGCCTTGTTCTGCCAATTGGTAAAGGCGATGAACGCCAGTGGTGGTTTCTTCCGATACGCCGCGGCATTCGGCAACTAACCGGTGCCAGAACTGCGGGTCTTCTGCCAAACGTGCTTTCAGGCATTCATTAACTATTTTCAGCTCTTTGTTGTCGGTGGGTTCATCAAGAATTGCCGCGTCATTTTCTGCGGCAAAACCACGATGAATTATCAAAGTAGCGTCGCCGCCATCATCAACAATAAGGTTTGGGCCTTTCCCGCCAGGGAAGGTTAACGCCTGCATGGTGCACCACCAGTATTCTTCCAGCGTCTCGCCTTTCCAGGCAAAAACCGGCACGCCGGACGCGGCGATGGCAGAGGCAGCATGATCCTGAGTGGAGAATATATTGCATGAAGCCCAGCGAACTTCCGCGCCAAGAGCGGTCAGGGTTTCAATCAGCACTGCCGTTTGAATTGTCATGTGCAGGCTTC
This sequence comes from uncultured bacterium, assembly GCA_964638715.1. Lineage (GTDB taxonomy): Bacteria > Armatimonadota > Hebobacteria > CAIYQO01 > CAIYQO01 > JBAXQQ01. Next base: position 26,159 of record CAZWZF010000052.1, read on the forward strand.
CAGTAATACGCGCGCCTTTCAATGACTGCAATGGACCGTATTTCTCGCGAGTTGCCATTAAGCCGGGCATCTCCTGCTCAGCCACATCTATTTCTTTACGCCCAAAATCAGCCAGCGAAATATCTTGTACGCAGTAGTTATCAGTTTTATGCATTATATGCTCCCTAAAATATACTGAATATAAATTTCCATAAATAGTCAATTAAATCCTGCTTTTGAGGCATTAGACTTGTCCGGTAATAATAATTAAGATATTTTGAGGCTATTTTTGTATCAGTCAAGGCGTTTATTTTACACATTATCAAACCGATAAATGTAAAATAAACAACGCTGGATGGTACAAAAAGAGTCCAAAAGATAATGATGATTATTCCCGGACAAGTCTAATAAGTGCTAAACGGAAGCAAATATTGTATAATTGGCATGGAAATTACTTTCGTTTTCAGGTATGACATGATAAATAAACTTCAAAATGCTTTTTCTGACAGCCAGCTTGTTCAATCGTTTTCCGGCGTGCGCACAGTGATGGGATTTGGGCCGGATATTTCCGCGGAACATCATGTGTTGGCAATGGTATATGGCTATTATTACGCGGTTAAATTTCTCAGTTCCAAGCCGACAGCAACGGTGCTGTTGGGACGCGACCCGCGGCCTACCGGCAAAACGCTGGTACGCGCTCTCGGACACGGTTTTCTCGCCGGTGCTGCTGCTGCCGGGACAAAACTAACTCTTACAAACCTTGGCATAATCACCACCCCATTGGCAGAAACCGCGGTGCGCGCATTAAAGGCTGACGGCGGAGTAATGGTTACCGCCAGCCACAACCCCATTGATTCTAATGGATTTAAATTTCTCTCCGGTTGCGAATGGGAAATGCCAAATTCAGCACCCGCCGGAGCCTTGCTTTCCAGCGCGATGATGGCGGAACTCATCAAAGATGTCGCAAATGCTAAAGATATCACTGAATTTGTAAATAAATTCGACCCAGTTGATGTTGATACTACCCTACATGACCAGATTCACGACTTGCAGCGGGTCATTGCCGAACGCGCATATCTTGACGGTATCGGACTTGACTGGGGATTAACGCCGCATTGCCTGAAACCTTACACCCTGGGGCCAGTGCTGCTTGACCCAAACGGCGGTGCCGGATGTGGAATCGGCGCCCGGGTGCTTAACCATTTTGGCGTGCGAGTTATTGAGGTTAACGCGGAAACCGGGCAGCCGGAACATGGGATAGACACTGATGGTATCGACCCGGCGAATGGACGCCACATGCTGTTGCGGGTTGCCCGCGCCGCCGCCCGCGAACGCACTCATTTTGGCGTGGCGTTTGACTATGACGCCGACCGCGGCAATATGGTGCTGCCCGGTGACAATGAGAGCGCAATCCTGCCGGCACAGCGGGTGGCAACTTTTAATATCGCATTATTGCTGACCCATCGTCAATTGCAGGGAACATCAGAACGCCCGCTGGCAGTAGTGGTATCAGACGCAACTTCACTGGCAAGCCACCGCGTCGCCGAAGCATTTGGCGCGCAAGTATTCCAGGTGGAAACCGGCGAAATCAATGTAGTTACGAAAATGGATAGCTTGCGTAAAGAAGGTTACGATGTGCCTATCGGGGTGGAAGGCGCAAATGGCGGCACTATCTTCGCCAGTGCTACCTGCCGCGACGGATTGCAGGTTGCATTGGGAGCAGCGCAGGCAGAATCAACGCCGATATTAGCGAAAACAATGCTGGAAGTGCTGAATAAAGTTGTAAAACACGGATTAGATCCCGAAGAGCCGGTATCATTAACAGAACTGGTATCCGCAGTGCCAATGTTCCATAATGTAATGAGCAAAGTGAAATCACCACCGTTGGCGCAGTCGATTATCAAGAAAAAGCTGGAGAAAATATTTATCGAAAATTACTGGCAAAAAATCTCTGACCGCTTCGGTTCATACCTGTTTGAGAATTTTGAAGGCACAACTGTAGGACCACAACGCAGCGGTGACGAAAGCGGAGCCTGGCGAATACTTTTGCAATCCCCCACTCGTTCAGCCTTCATTTTCCTGCGCGGCAGTAGAACCGAACCGGGAGTATGGCGAACAATTATTGACGCGTCAGACGGCGACGATTTCGCACTGTTGCAAAATGTAGCGAGTGAATTGTTTAAAGAAGGATTTGCGTAAAATATATTCACCACAAAAAAACACAAAGAACGCAAAGAAACTATTTTTTGCGTTCTCTGCGTTCTTTCGCGGTAAATCGAATTTACACTACTTTATTTGTATCGTCAGAATCTTCTTGGCAGGAACTTTTAATTTCACAGCGTTGTTATCTACGCTCAATTCCTGCTCAACTTTCGATTCCAGCATATCCATTAAGGCGGCTTCTTTCACCGAAAATGTGGTAATTATCGCACCTGTTATATCTTTCGCGGTCGGGTTGCTGATGCGCAGCACCATGGAATCGTCCCATTCACCCTGTTTGAACGCGTTCATCACCAGTCCATCGCCTTCAATAGTCAGGAATGATTGGGTAAGCGGTAAAGATCCCGGTCCAGGCCCGGCGGCGCCGACGATAGCCGGAACGTTCAGCAATTCTGACGCCTGCAATACACCACCAGTGGTCCAATCGCCTTTATGCGGCATTATGGCGTATTCGAAAGTGTATTTTCCCTGCAGTTGCGTGCCGTGCTGGTCGGGGAATCGTGCCAGGCGCACACTGTTCCAGGCGCGATGGGAACGCAACAATGTCAATGCGACAGTGCGGTCAGCGTCATCTATCGCTTCATATTGCGGCAAGCCACGGTTGAGAATAGCGACACCCTTTTCGCCATCGGTTAAATCGACGAAATTCTGGTGGGGTTCTACCGGACGGAATGTTTCGCGCCAATCACGGGTATCCGGCAGCCTGATTTCACGTGGGACCACATCAAAGGCGGATTCCGCCCAGGCGGTGTCTGTCTTTATTTCAGTAGGGAATAATACCCGTAAGACATGATCTTCCACAGTATTATTTATGGTGGTAGCAATTCGCAGGAAGCGTTCGCCATATACCAGGCGATATACAGTAGTTATCTCTACCGGTTTAGTTTCTGCCTCGCGGCCGGTTCCGTCAAACGTTGCGCGAATCGGCAAATCGATAGCAAATTTCGCTTCGATTGCCGCGCTTAACCTGCCATTTTCGATAACTGACAATGATGCATTTGCACCCAGACTATTAAATACGCGATCGCGGATTGGTATACCACCTACCCAATAATCGCCAACCTCGCCACGATCCTGAAATAGATTCTGATTTTTCAGCGTCTGCCCGGTTTCTTTCGAGAATATATCAACAGTACCATTCGGGTTGATGCTAACGCGCAAATATTCATTTTCCATTGTTACGGCATTGGTCATCAAGCTGCCCGGGTGGCGCATCTCGCCGGTATATTTTTCAACGCGAAATACCTTGTAACCCATCCCCGGCACATTTTGCGCTTCAAATAAACATTCCCATCTGTCGCTATCGATTCGCAAAGGCAATTCCTGCGGATGGTTGAAGGTCGCGAGGAAAGAGCTTTTATTCAACACCTGCGCCTTCATCTCATTCCCGTCAGTATCCTGTACCTGCAAACCAATAACATTCAGCTTTTTCGCGATATCAATTTCCGCTTTCACTACCTGGGTGATTGCGCGTGGAAGCATATTGAAAACTACCAGCAATGTATCATTCGGGTCAAATGAACTGGTGTCAATTTTACCAGCCAGGTTGCGCGCGGAATCCTCGACCACATTCAGTGTGATAGTATCAGCCTGGCGCAATCGGAACTCAACCTCGTCAGCTATTTTGTCATCGCCGCAACCGCCGATTGAATCATGAGCATGATTTTGCAGTACCAGATGATTCGCCATATCCAGCGCAAAACGCGGGTATTCAAAACCCATAGCCCAGGTTGCTGTCGCCAAAGGCTCCGCCATTCGCTGCAAATTAATCTCAGACTGGCGGTTCTTATATTTCATCGGTATGCGAGTAGACTGAATCTCGGCGTAAAGGTCAGTGAATAATCCGGCGCGCTGGGTCTGGCGCATTTCTCCGGTTAATACATCCATATCCTTACCGCGCATAAACTCCTGCGCTTCGCGAATAAAACGTGTCAGACTTACATGTTCAACCTTTTTACCGTTAGTTATACGCGCATTTGCTTCTTTAATAATACTGGGGGTTAATTTGAAAGGTCCGGTGGAATCATCGCAGTCAAATGCCGGTGCGAATGGTGTTTCCCACTTGCCCAGTTCAACACTGTCTAACTCGGTAAATGCTTCTTCAATACGGTCAGGATACCATCCGATGGGAGGATTTGCGAAATGATATGGTGTAAATGACCCGGTACCGCAAAGCCGGAACGGTTTACCACCCCATGCCCAGTTATGTTCGGTGACTTCTGGTCCGCGATTATGAGCAACGCGACGGTCAACCAGATGGAAAAAAGCAACCCGTGCGTGATCGCCCAGTGTTACACCAAACAAACGGCTGCCATCAGTCCCTTGCCAATGATAATAATGCCCGTTTACCTGGTCATTCGATATACCGCGATAAAAAATTGCACTATCAACCCCAACACCATTAAAAATCTGCGGCATTTGGCTAACCTGTCCCCATGAAGTGGGAGTATAGCCAATTTTCATACATCCGCCATATTTGCGGCCAATTTTTTCGCCCCACAAGAAATTACGCACCAGCGACTCGCCGGACATCTGATTTTCTTCTGGCAACACATACCACGGCCCAATAAATATTCTGCCTTCCTGAACATATTTTCTTATTTTTTCTGCGTTTTCGGGACGCACTTCACAATAATCTTCAATCAGGATTGTCTGACCGTCTAAATGAAAAGATTTATATTCCGGGTCATCATCCAACACGCGCAGCAATTCATCCATCATCTCAACCAACAGCATGCGGGTCTTTTGAAATGGAAAACGCCACTCGCGATCCCAATGGGTGAGACTGATTACATATAAATCATTCAATAACTTCATTTAACATCTCCAAACAAATTTATTCAAAAGGAATAGGTGTAAATTATATTATTCTGTGTACACCTGTAGATATCCTTTACATAATTTACAAAAAATCTAAAAACTTACTTATCTTACCATAAATGCACATTTATTTAAACAGTATTTTTTTAAATATTATGCAGGAATAATAGATGAAAACCAGTAAAGAATATGTATATTTAAATATCTAAGGGGGAATGGTTCAATGATAATCGATAAATTAGATAATGCCGCCGTTTATATGGCTATTTCACCCGGAATATCAAAAGCTTTAAAGCTGCTGCAAAGCGGCGAGTTAGACCATAAGGAAATTGGCAAATATGAACTAGAGGGTACTGAATTTTATATGATAATACAGGAATATAAAACCAAGTCCTGGACAAACGGAAAGTTGGAAGTGCACCGCAAATATATTGATGTCCAATATGTCGTCAGCGGTGAAGAAAAGATGGGTTACGCGCCAATGTCATCCTTGACTGACTTTGAGCCATATAACGAAGAAAAAGATATCGCGTTTCACGCCGGAATAGGCGACCTGACAACGGTTAGCGCAGGCATGATTGCCATATTCTTTCCACATGACGCCCACGCACCCGCCCTTGGCATATCAGAAATCGGCGGTGATGACTCGCGAAAAATTGTTTTAAAAATTGCTATCTAATAAATTATTGGAGGTAACCAGTCATGGCATTACCAACATTAGGTGTTCAATTAATCGTTTTCGGTGGAAAGTATAATATTAATACTGATACCGACGCCATTTTGGACAGCATTGTGCGTGCGGGATTTGCCGCAGTGGAAGGCGGCGCATCCGATGCCGCACTATACAAACAGAAACTTGACGAACGCGGGTTGCTATTCGGCGGGTCGCATACTGGCCTTGCCGCATTAGAAGATATCACTCCCCTCGTCAGTTATCTCAACACTGTAAAGGCAAATGACCTGTGCATATCCGGCCTGCGCAAATGGGATGGCGTTGATAAAGACGACTACCAGCACGGAATTAGCGTATTGAATGAAGCCGGCCGCAAACTGCGCGACCTTGGCATACATCTGCACTACCACAACCACGCTTTTGAATTTGATAAAATTGATGGCGACAAACGCGGAATCGACCTGTTGATAGATGGGTTAAATTATGACGTTGTCGACCTGTGCGTCGACGTCGCCTGGGTAATGCGCGGCGGCGACAACCCGGCAGCATTCCTGAAAAAACATAAAGATATCATCGGCTACCTGCATTTCAAAGATTTTGACGGCACCGATTGGGCAGAACTTGGCAAAGGAAATGTAAACTTCCACGAAATCATGGCTGTCCTGCCAGAAATGACCAAAGTCCGTTGGGTAATGGCAGAACAGGACCAGCCCAAAATAGACCCCATGGAAAGCATCGCTATCAGTCGTGCGTATTTGAAAGATACGTTTGGATATTGAACTTGAATTAAAATTGAGAGTCTTGCGAAACGCAGAAATTTATACCAAATCATCTTTTTCTGAGCGAGACTCTCTGCCCACCTCACGAGAAAATAGCGAAACTTATAATTTGTAATCACAACTTATAGATTCAGTCACCGTTTGGAACTGGGCGGGAGCCCGGCTATCCCGGCAGAGAAGGAAAAGATTTTCTTGCTATCTCCATTAGCCTTCTTTCAATATTTTTCCAATCTGTATTCAAATTAAGTGTCTGAATATAAATTTCTTTTCCTTGGATCTTACTCACTGCATCAATCTCATTATCTACCACCGGATAAAGTAGCATACCAGCTTTTTCACCATCAAACTTACTGTTATTTATATAAGAAAATATTTGATATAGATGGAATGATCTGTATTTTTTTACTTCAATATCGTTCCTTGATATCAATGCATCCGCATAATATTTAGCATCAATAATCAGTTGTTTATCTTTATTTTGTAATACTATATCTGTTTTCATTATTGGCAATAAATCATCGCCTTTATGTTCAAAATCCACATCTTTATCCCATGAAAAATTGGGTGAATGAACTGTCAACTCTGTAAATTCTTTCTTATAAAAATTAAGTATGAACTTCTCGTAAAGTTTAGCCATCTGCTTATCCTGAATAAAATCTTTAAAGTCAGTCTCACCTTTTTGAGATGTCGTAATCAATTCATCAAAAATCATTTCACAGATATCTATCAGCAATTTATAGAAATTATTATTACGATGGTATCTTATCTGTGAAAAATGTGATTTATTCAAATGGATAGTATCTATCTCATGAAAATATCTGTTAATTTTGATAAGTTGTATTCTTATCTCATTATCAAGTTTTTTGTATTTTATCAATGATGAAATGGATGACTTTATTATCTGATTGAAAAGGATATTTGAGGAAAGTTCATCAAAATCACAATGTAATTTTCCACGAATAAAACTTTGCCTTTTTATTGATTCATTAATTCCTATTTTACCTCTAATCCCAGCTAATTCCTCAGATATGTTAATGTATTCTCTATTGAAACCGCGCTTGATAAGTAAAGATGTACCATTTACAAGAATTTTTCCAAACAAGTCATAAATATTATCAAACTCTTCATTTGATAAGTTTACATTTTCACCTGTTTTTAAAATATCATAAGCATAGCAAAGCATATAATAAATATTTTTTATTGGAATTTTACTTGCCATTTATTTCAACCTTGCAAATTCGACTTATGCTTTTTGACTTCATCATCATTATCAAACCAATATTCTTCAAGCAAAGGAATGATTTCATATTTAATAACATTTCTATACCAGTTCTCATCAGCATTTTCAGACAGATTACAAAAATAGCTATGTCCGATACGAAAACCTTTACCCAAATTGCTATCTTGCTCAATAACTTTGTTTAAATCCGACATTTGTTTAATAATTTCACAGTCATCCCATAAGGAATTAGCCATTTGTAAATAACGGATTCATCAGGT
>CAZWZF010000053.1:0-33032 GCA_964638715.1 uncultured bacterium
AAAATATTTTTTATTTTTTTGCATTGGTTAAAACTGACGAGTCTGAATAGTTACGAGTTTTTGACAAGCTCGATTAGTCATTTCTCAATGTTCACGAATGTATGATAATAATAAATTTCAATTTGACATGAATAATTGATATATTTATTTTATGCGCTAAACACATATAATATGGTGACATACAGTCGGTGCAATTGCCCGCGATCCTCGTCTCGGATATTATTCTTTTGAATATTCACAAAAATGAAGATAGAATAAAGAACTCTCTCTTCTATCAAAAACATAAAAATGTGATTTTTCTCTGGTTTTCTTATTTAACAGGTAGAGAAAATTACGACATTTTCTTCTTAGCAATAACTTCTTGCTGCAATGCCAGCAATGCGCGTGTTCGTTCTTCCCAATATGCTAACTGTTCTTCACGAGTCATACCAGCCAAACGGGCTTGTACTACCGCTGCCCCTTTGTGCTTCATCTCAACACAATCAAATTTCTTCTTCATAATGTATTACCTCCAATGGCGAATATATCGCCAACGGTCTATAACCTTGAATTTCATTGACAGCATTATAACGAGGAATCTTCTCGCTATGTACAATATGCTTAAAATTCCAACTGACAATATAGCTACAATTCGTCACAGTTGCCATCGCAACATGTAAAGCATCATCAGCCCATTTTAAAGTAAGCACTCCAGCATCAAGGTAAGCTTGTTGGAGTTCTATCGCTTCAGAAGAGAATGGCATAACTGTTGTCCATGTTAGCATCTCGGAAAATAATTCCTGCACCGGCAAAGGCGCACCTGCCAACTCTTCCTGTACAAGTGCTGACACTACCAAGTGAAATCGTCCTGTACGCACTTGAGCAAAAAACTCTTGCGTCGCACTGGCAAACTCCACATCAAACGCACCACCAAAAACACATGTATCAAGATAAACTCGTAATGGACGTATAACTACTCTCGTTCGTAATTATACCATACTTGTATGGAAAATAAACAACTTGTTCTTCATTAGCTCATATATGCGGAATCACTTTCGCTCTCGTAATGCTCTCATTTTAGAGAACTTGACTCTTTGTAGTCAATTGGCAATGTTTGAGATTAATGAAAATATTTCTGCATATAAACATCTGTATCTACCGCCATTTTCAATTACATATTATGACTATGAAACCATAATATGTAATGAAAGAGAGGTTAACAATGGCAGGATCAATAGAACAACGTGGTCCCAATTCGTGGAGAATAATTGTATCAGCAGGTTTAGATGGCAATGGGAAACGGTTGAAAATCACCCGAACATGTCATGGAACCCGTGCTGAAGCAGAACTGATGCTAACAGAAATTTTGGCTGAGTTGGCAAGTAAAGAAGATGAATCTTCAAAAATTACCTTGTTTGAATGGTCACAGATTTGGCTGCGAGAACATGTTGACACTAAACTGGCAGCAAATACACGTGTTATGTATCATCAGGTTTTACTGATGCATATTTTACCAGCACTCGGTAAAATTCGACTCAATCAAATATCACCAAATCACATTAATTCATTTCTGTCTAAATTGAAAGATGGTGATTCTCGACAGGATAATCGCGGTGAAAAACTATCATCAGCAACTGTAGATCGCTATTTGAGAATATTATCTGCTTGTTTACAGGGTGCAGTCGTTAAACAACTCATTTCCTCAAATCCAGTTCATAAAATGAAAGTGCTACAACCTACTTCAAATCGACAGGATAGTATTTCTTATGAACAAAAGGAGATGATTCTAAATGCGTTGAAAAATGAACTATCACGTTTACGTGTAATGATTCTTCTACCCTTAACAACAGGTTTGCGACGTGGAGAACTTGCAGCATTAGAATGGAAAAATATTGATTTATCAAATAGTGTAATGAATGTATGCCAGATTGTAGAATTAACGGCAGGATCACAACAATCCATAAAGCCACTAATCAACCATTGTCGTAAAGTATTTCTACCTGAAATAACCAGGGTGGCACTAAACACCTGGCAAATAGAACAATTAAAACAGCAAGGAAATCCAGAACAAAAAATCCAATTTGTATTCACCCAACCAACCGGAAACTGGATGCGCGCAGATGAAATAACCAGACAATTCAGACTATTTCTAAAACGTCATAATTTGCCATCAGTATCCCTGAATAGTTTGTGTGAAACTGCATCAGAGATGACAGTGCTTGAAATAGGCACGCTAAAGGAGCACAGATAATTGTGAAAGTTTGATAGGCGGGGAAGATTATTTTCTCGCCTATCAAACCGAAAACAATTGACCTGTTCCTTACGAGTCGCTCTTTTTTTATTAAATTTGAGAGGGAAATCACTGTGAATTGCTATTTAACAGGCATTTTTGGGGATAATATCTGTGAATAAGTAAATTTGCCCATTGGGTATGCAAATGGGCATTTAGTGCTGTTTATTGGGTATGCAAATGGGTGAGTTTATCATCTAATTAGCATTTTTATGATAATATGTCATTATAGATTTAATGGCTCTCTATGGTATAATGTTACCCAGAGGAAATATCGGGATGACTATTGATGAAATCAAAGAACTTGTATCACAAGGTGAAACAGAATATATAGAATTTAAACGCTCAACCGGACAACGTACTGAAGGCGCTAAATCTGTATGTGCGATGTTAAATGGTGTTGGTGGTGCAGTTATATTTGGTGTGCAGAATAATGGTGAGATAATTGGTCAACAAGTCACAGCACATACCATTGAGGAAGTAACACATGAACTGCGTCGAATTGATCCTCCTGTATTTCCGATTATAGAAACAACATCATTAGATGCAACAAAATCAATATTAACCGTAAAAATTGTGACAGGAAATCAACGTCCATATACTTTTGATGGCAGAGCATATTTACGTCATGGTCCTACTACTCAAGTGATGCCACGTAACATATATGAATTATTACTTACCGAAACCATGCATCCTATACGGCGATGGGAGAATCAAACTGCACCTACAGATGTATGTATTGCAGATCTTGATGATGAAGAAATTCAAAGAGCTGTAGATAATGCTGTATTGTTGGGACGATTAGAACCACCGAGAGAGCGTGATATAGAAGGATTACTTCGTGGTTTTGATTTGTTAAGTGACGGGAAATTACTCAATGCTGCCGTTGTATTGTTCGGAAAATCTCCGCATATTTTCGGAATTTATACACAATGCATGTTACAAGTAGCTCGCTTTCGTGGTATCAACCGATTAGCAGATTTTGCTGACAACCGTATGTTTACAGGTAATCTATTCGAATTATTACGGAAAGCAGAACGGTTTCTTCGTGATAATGTACCTATTGCTGGTCGTGTTATACCTGGTCAAATGATTCGGGAGGACCGTCCGCGTTATGCGCCACGTGCTACTCGTGAAGCACTGGCAAATGCTATGTGTCATCGTGATTACACGATTGCTGGTGGTGCTGTGAGTGTAGCAATGTATGATGATCATTTAGAAATAAGTAATCCGGGAACTTTACACTTTGGTTTAACTCCTGAACGGTTGATACAAGCTCATGAATCACGTCCTTGGAACCCGCTAATCGCTCAAGTATTGTATCGTACTGGAGTTATTGAACGCTGGGGCACCGGTACTCTTAATATTATGGATTGGTGCCGCGAAAATCACTCCCCAGTTCCTGCGTGGGAAGAACGTACTGGTTCCATAGTTATCACATTTAGACCGGCTGTTGATTTTGTAGAGACCACCCCAGTCACCACCCCAGTCACCACCCCAGTCACCACCCCAGTTGATGAATTAAATATTATTATTTCAAGAGAAGTAATGCGATTATTACCATTATGTGAAACACCAAAAGGTAAGAAAGAACTCATGTCTGAACTTGGATTACTTAATGCAAAGAATTTTCGCGCTGTTTATATCACTCCCGCTTTTAATATGAACCTTATTGAACGCACTATTCAAGATAAACCGAATAGTAGTAAGCAACAATATCGCCTAACAGAAAAAGGATGGCAATGGTTGCGAAATCATAATAAAGACGCATGAATATGCCACAATCCAAAAAACAGAAAGATATTGATGAAGAAATAAACAATCTTCGTAGTCGTTTATCTATTTTGGATTGCGAGCGTATTGAGATTGAAGATAAAATATCCCGGTTGCAAGATGCACGAGATAATATTATTTGTAAAGATGATGATTCTCAATTATTTACTGATGCCTCGGTAAACTCTCAATCTTCATTACCTGAAAAACTAACATTATTTAGACGTCTTTTTCGTGGACGCGATGATGTGTATCCTATTCGATGGGAAAGTGCGAAAACTGGAAAATCCGGGTATCAACCTGCATGTCGTCATGATTGGGTGCGCGGTATTTGTAACAAACCACGCATTAAATGTGTTGATTGTCAGTACCGTGAGTTAATTCCACTAACAAACGAAACCTTTGCTGCACACTTGAATGGAGAAATTACCATCGGTGTCTATCCGATGCTTCCAGATGATACCTGCTGGTTTCTTGCTGCTGACTTCGACAAGAAAACCTGGCAGGATGATGCTGTTGCCTTTATGGAAACTTGTCGCAATTTTAAAATATCTGCTGCCTTAGAGCGTTCACGATCCGGTAATGGCGGACATGTTTGGATATTCTTTTCTGAACCGATACCTGCAGTGCTGGCTCGAAAACTTGGGGCTTATTTGCTAACTAAAACAATGGAACGACGACCGGAAATAGGTCTCGATTCGTATGATCGCTTCTTTCCAAATCAGGATACTATGCCGCAAGGAGGGTTTGGTAATTTGATAGCCTTGCCACTTCAAAAGAAACCTCGCCAACAGGGGAATAGTTTATTTGTTGATGATAATTTACTTCCTTATTCTGATCAATTAGCTTTTCTTTCTTCACTTACACCTATGTCACGAGATAATGTTGGCAATATTGTTGAAACAGGTCAAAGAGAAGGACATGTTCTTGGCGTGCGAATGGTTGTTACCGATGATGAGGAAGAAACGCCATGGACAATACCGCCTTCCCGAATTTTTAAATTACCATTCATATCTGGCCAATTGCCGAAAGAAGTATCAATCATTCTTGGCAATCAAATATATATTGAGAAAGCAGGATTACCACCAGCATTAGTTAATCGCCTTATAAGAATTGCAGCCTTTCAAAATCCTGAGTTTTATAAAGCGCAAGCTATGCGACTACCAACGTTTGGTAAACCGCGCATTATTGCATGTGCTGAGGATTTTTCTAAACACCTGGGATTACCACGCGGATGTTATGATGAAGTGTATAGTCTATTTTCTGAACTTGATATCAAGGTGAATGTAATCGATGAACGTATAAATGGTACATTAATCGATATTGCTTTTACTGGCACATTACGTGCAGGACAACAAAAGGCTATTAATGCGTTATTGCCTCATGAACTCGGTGTGCTGGCAGCAACTACTGCATTTGGTAAAACAGTTATTGCGGCCAAGTTAATAGCAGAACGAAAAGTTAATACGCTGATATTAGTGCATAGGCAGCAGTTAATGGATCAATGGATAGAACGGTTAACAACATTTCTTAATATTGACCGCAAACAAATAGGTCAAATAGGTGGCGGTAAACATAAACCCACAGGAATTATAGATGTGGCACTCATTCAGAGTTTGTGTCGTAAAAGCGTGGTGGATGATATGGTAGCTAATTATGGACATTTAGTAGTTGATGAATGTCATCATATTTCTGCTGTCAGTTTCGAGCAAGTAGCACGTGCCTGTAAAGCCAAATATGTGACAGGATTATCAGCAACAACAATTCGCAAGGATGGCCACCACCCGATTATCTTTATGCAATGTGGTCCGATTCGTTATTTTGTTGATGCCAAACAACAAGCCGTTGCCCGTCCTTTTGAACATCAAGTTATACTGCGTGAAACTGCTTTCACATTCTCGGTGTTAAATGATGAAAAACCTGCTATCCAAGATATATATGCAGCAATAGTCAAAGATGAAAATCGCAATCAATTATTATTAAATGATGTGACACTTGCTGTTGTTGATGGTCGTTCGCCTGTTGTTCTCACCGAACGAACTGAGCATCTGGAATGGATTGCAGAAAACCTTCGGTCGAAAGTACAACATGTCATTATATTAAAAGGTGGCATGAGTGCAAAACAACGCCGTGAAGTTATGGCACATTTAGCATTAATTCCTCAACATGAACCAAGGGTACTTGTTGCGACAGGTCGCTATCTTGGTGAAGGATTTGATGATGCCCGTCTTGATACCTTATTTCTCGCCATGCCTATATCATGGAAAGGTACCCTTGCCCAATACGCAGGTCGCCTTCATCGCCTGCATGATTTGAAAACTGAAGTCATTATTTATGATTATGCTGATTTTCAAGTGCCCATGCTCGCAAGAATGGTTTCCAAAAGGCTGGCAGGTTACCGCGACATTGGATACGAAATGCGAAAAGAAGTTGAAATTAACAATCAGTTGATAAATAAAGGCTTATTTTGAAAAAGGTCTAAACTCATTTTTATAGGCATTACCTTGGCATTATTCAAGAATTATTAAGCTAATGTCAATAAAATCATTTTTATCCAACCATTTTCTATCTTTGTATTATCCTCAGTTCTCAATTACATATTATAAATATGAAGCCAGTTGATTGTATATCCACTGGCTATTATTTTATGGAGGTGGATGTTATAGTTATTTCAATTAAACCAGTTACTTACCGTGTTCGTGATGCTTCACGTTATTTGGGTATTAGTGAGTATCTTTTGCGCAAATTAGTTTTGGAACGGAAGATTGCACATACTCGTGCAGGAAAATTAATTCTCTTTCGGAAAGAAACTCTTGATGCTTATCTATCTGAATCTGAAAACGGATCCATTGGTATAACAGAAGAAGTAACACATGGTATTCGGCGTATCCATATGCGTCGTGCTTAACATTATAAGCAACTATTATGATAATTAAAGATGATGCTTATATTAATGGAATCGAGTAAACTTGGTTTGCAGTGTGGGGACAGGAAATTGTTGTCCTTCCCCACATAAATCCCAATTAATCTATCTATTTCATTACTATAAGGAAAGTTTTATCTGTTTTATTTAAAAGGAAACCATATAAAATTAAATTAAACATAAAATTAAATATAATATTTAATTTGTTATATATCGATAAACTTTGTTACAAAATGTTATATGTGGTTATGTGATGTTATCTATTGTTAATTTTGAAAATTTCATAAAAAATAACATGATAAAAGAAGATGAAACAATAAAAAAATGGAGCCTTCAGTAGAATTCGAACCGACGACCTGTTGATTACAAGTTATGTGTTTTACTAATTTTTTTATCTCAAAATGGCTAATTTTTGGTGTTTGGGGACAGGGTTGGGGACAATTTTCTTTAGTGTATCTGTTATCTTTTGGCATACAAATAAGTTTATATGCTTCTACCTTCATTTTAAAAAACATGTATAGAAAATGCATTCTGTATAGAATAATACTAAAATACATGTTGGGATAATTATCTATCCCTTCAATACAACCAGCTCTCATGCCTTACCGGAAGACGATTGAGCATGTCGCGGTATGTTTGCCATTTTGGCATAAATTTATCCATCAAAGCTATGAAGTGGTGATTGTGGGTGGGTTCTATCAGGTGAGCCATTTCGTGAACTACTATGTATTCCAGGCATTCGGGTGGTTTTTTAGCCAGGTCTGTATTAAGGCGAATATTTTTTGCTTTTGGATTGCAGCTTCCCCAATGAGTCTTCATGTGCTGTACAAAAAACTTTTCTACCTTAACACCCATTAACGGCTCCCACTTTGCGATTAATGGTGGCACAGTTGCTTTTAGTTGCTCGCGGTACCATTCTGCCATGATGGCTTCTCTTTTAGTTTCATCTGTTTTGGGACGAATTGTTAACAATAACGTTTTGTGGTTAAACGCTACTACAGGTGGTATATCTAATTCGAGAACCTTCAGCAGATATCGTTTTCCCCAGACGTAGTGGCTCTCGCGGTCCAGGTATTCGCGCGGGTTTTCCCGTTCCTGCTCAATAAGTTTTTTCTGCTGCTGTTTTATCCAACTTAGTTTTGAAATTGCGAATAAGCGAATCGTATCGAGGCTCATGTGCAGGGGTGCTGAAATACGCACCCTGCCGGTTGGCGGATAAACGCTCAAATGAACATTTTTGATATTCTTTTTAATTACGTCAATAACGATGTCGCCTAACTCAATTCGCTCGATCATCAATATTCTCTCTGTTGTACAATAATTTGAAAAATCCGCTCCACTTCTGCCATATCATTTCCAAGCAGCGGATACAGCTCTCTTTTAATTATTAGTTCACGAGCCTGGTTGCCACGCCAATCATCCGGACGTACTCGCTTTACAGTGGCGTCTATTACTAATGCCTTCGCTAATTTAGCATTTTCATCAGTTCCATATCCAGGCAAGTTTTCACTAACAGTTCCTGTCATATCAACATCAATTTTTAGATTGCTGTATAACGCACGCAGTCCCGGGGTGCTCAACTGCTCAGGCGTATCGTCTGCTTTTCCTGCCTGCAGCAATTTGGCCATTTCAGTTAATTGTTTTAATGATGCTTCATATTCAATTCGTTTTTCTTTCATATCCGCGATAATCTGGTCTAAAAGCACCGACATTTTATCGTAGAACGCAGGGTCATTCAGGTGCTCTTTTATAATCTTGCTGCGGACGTTGTTGATGATAGTTTCTGCAACGGCTTCCTTGCTGCCTTTTATTCCGTCAGGCATACTGTTAATTGCATCTGCAATTCCAGATTTAACAATTAAATCCAACAACGGTAGATCATCAAAATGCGATATTTTTCGTGGTTGATTCGCTTCAATATAGGTATCAATAAGGTGGCGCATATCCGCTTCATATGCTTTAAGGTCAATAGTCTCGCCACTTGCTTTACGAATAATTTCGCGCAAATTAATGTAACTTTCAATCTTCTTTTTAATCAGGATAATCTCTGCTGCGCTATATCCTGCCGCTTCCAACTCATCGGAAATATTGGCATACGCGCGCACTAATGCAACTACTGACTTGTATAACGCAACCCGTCGTGGCTCATTTTCAGCTAACTGCTCTGAAATTTCCGGGTTTCCACAGAAGTAGTGTATATATTCCAATTCGCTCCGTGGTAATTCTACCGGCTCACATACTAAAGCAATAGCTTCTAATGCGTCATCAAGACGTTCGCGACTTTTGATAAGACGGTCCTGAATCATAATATCCGGTTCTGCGCCACCCATACTGTTATCTAATTCGGATGTATAAACAGCAATAGCATTCTCGACTTTCTTGAACAGGTCTTTATAATCAACTATATATCCAAAATCTTTGTCATCACCGTCAAGTCGGTTCGGTCGGCAAATCGCCTGAAACAGGCCGTGGTCCTGCATTGATTTGTCGATATATAAATAGGTACAGCATGGTGCGTCAAAACCGGTGAGCAGCTTATCAACAACTACCAGCAGCTTCATGTTGGCCGGCTGTTCTTTAAACATTTTCTTGGCTTTGTCTTCATAAGTTTCAGTTTTAGATTTTCCTGGCTGCGCTTCAGTATTTTGTAGCAAATCCATGTAGGTATTATACAGAAACTGCTTGTCCGTTTCGGTATTTGCCCCGGTTTCTTCCAGAGTTATGTCATTGGGTTGCGGATTATAGGATGTAATTACAGCGCATTTATCCTTAAATACGGTTTTCTGAAAAAGCTCATAATATTTGCATGCTTCATAAATGCTGGAAGCAACCAGAATAGCATTGCCGCGACCATCATTCAAACGACGACGTTTTTTGAAGTCGAAAATTATATCGCTAACCACCCGTGCCATGCGTGATTTAGAACTGAGCACATTCTGCATAGTACCCCATTTTTCACGTAAAGCGGCTTTTTGCCAGTCGTTTAAGTCCGTTGTAGAAGCGTCAAACCAGTCGTCAATTGTTTCTTCAGACCCCAGCCGCTGTTCAATATCTCGTGCTTCATAAATAAGGTCAAGCACCACGCCGTCTTCGACACCTTCGCTGAATTTATAGGTGTGGATATAACCGCCAAAAACTTCAAAGCTGGTCTGTTTATCTGTTTTAAGCAAAGGTGTGCCGGTGAAACCGATAAAGACCGCATTTGGCATCATGGCCTTCATGGTGCGGTGCAGTTTACCGCTTTCTGTGCGGTGGCATTCATCCACAAATACAAAAAGTTCACCTACCGTTTGGCATGGTTGAGCTTCCAACTCTTTTATGAAAGCATCGAAATCATCAACGCCTTTTTTGCCAAACTTATGAATCAACGAACATAACAAACGCGGGGTGGCTTGTTTTAAATGGTTAATAAGACCACGACCGCTGCTGGTGCGGGTTATCGCTTCCCCGGCCTCGGTAAATACCCCTTCAATCTGTTTGTCCAACTCGTCGCGGTCGGTAACTATCAATACCCGGGCATTGGGGTTGTTTTCCAAAATCCATTTAGCCAATAGCACCATGACTATACTCTTGCCGCTGCCCTGGGTATGCCATATAATGCCGCCTTTGTAAGAGTTAATGTTCGTTTGGGCTGCTTTAATGCCAAAATACTGGTGGACTCGCGGCAACTTCTTTATGCCGCCGTCAAAAAGTATAAAATCGTGCATCAGCTCAATCAAGCGGTCTTTTCTGCACATTTTCAGCAGATATTTATCCAACTTAAACCGGCTATTGTCTTCCTCGTCTTCCTTCCACTTCAAGAAATACTTTTCTTCTGTACCCACGGTGCCATATTTCATACCTTCAGAGTCATTACCGGCAAAGACAAACTGCACCGTGCTGAAAAACCAGGCATTGAAATTCGGTTGCTGGTTGGAAAGGTTCTGCCGTATACCATCGCCAATTGATTTACGGCTATTTTTCAACTCAATAACGCCTACTGCAATGCCGTTGACATACAGTACCAGGTCAGGTCGCCGGTCGTGGCCGCCTTTGAGTGTGACCTCTTCGGCAATGGCAAAATCGTTTTTATCGGGAGACACCCAGTCGATCAATTTAATAGTTTCAGTAGCCTTGCTGACATCTGTCTTTACCTGCACACCATAACGCAACAGGATATAAATCTTTTTATTGTTTTCATAAAGGTTTCGATTGGGGTTATTCGCTTCGGTATGTAATTCATGCAATACTTTGGCAATCTGTTCTGGTGAATACCCGCGTTTCGTCAACCAGGTATTCAGCATTTTATCTTCAATATTGCTATTACCCGGTCGGTCAGTCCAGTCACCGAGATAACTATAGCCTAACTCGTCGCGAAATAAAGCTATAACGCGATTCTGTGTCTCTTTTTCAGATTTGCCGATAGTTGTCATTTACTGCCTCTTTTAATCGATCCGTCGACCAAACTAAGTTCACTAATTCTTCTACAAGTTTTTGACGTTCTTGCTGTTCTGCCTTTCCAAAAGTTGAGAATGACTTAAATGACAAATTGTTTTTTGCCTTAAAATTATTAAATTGAGGTTGATTTTGATAAATACCTGAATCCAGGCTTGCGGTATAAATATTCTGTTTAGCATAACTATGTAATTTAGCTGCAAATGCATTGGCTTGCAAACTGCGGTTAACATCGGCTGGTAACAACAGAAGAGAAGCAATGCGATCTCGATAATCCAGAAATTCTTGTTCTGAGACAAATAGATTATTATGAATAGCGAAATCATTTGCCCAAATATGCTCTATATCGAAAGGATTCTTCGCAGAACGATCAACATATTTGTCGAAAGAAACGGCACGGCCAGATTCCATATCTGTAAACGCAGTAATTCTCGCGAGCAAATGAAAAATATATCGACGACTAAATTGATTTAATGCGAGTTCAGCAACTCCTCCTCTTCCTTTTATTGGACTGCCTTTAAAAGTCACTTCGTCATCATCTAATTTTTTAGAAAGAATCTCAACTAACTCATCTAACGATTTTCGTCGAATCTCACAGCATAATAACCACATTGTATATGATATACTTGAATATCCAACACGAATATAGTTGACAACCCGTCGCATTAACCATATATCTAAATATGTTGCTGTTACTGCTATTTTACGACGAACTGTATCATCATCATCTGTTATAACTAAAGGTGCGAGTAAAACTGTATTTTGCCATGTAAAATCATTATGAGCATTATAAAATACTGCTTCTAAACCTTTCAAGTATGTTTGACTTGCATGAAGTATTTTTTGATAAGCTTTCGCAAAAAAAGGAAAATCATCTATAATCAGTTTAAGATTATTTGATTCAGTTCCTAAATTTAGTCGTGAATTATTATCTCTGGCCCAGCGATGAAAAACTGTACTTGTCAGTTCCCAATCTTTATCAGTTGCTTTCGGTTTACGGTCACGAATAGATTCAGCATATTGAGCGCGAAACCATGCTTTGATACAATTTGCATCACGTTCAGCGTCAAGTTTCCCCTCCCATGAAATCAAATCTAATACTTGTTTTTTCCAAACCTGATTTGCTTCACGACGTTTATCTGCATCTACGATTGGAATTAGTAGATATGCTTTAAGTAAATCAACCTGACTTAATGGTTTTCCACGATCATTCATTGTTTCAAAAATAGCGTAGGCATAGTTATCATTATCTGTAGCTATTTCAATTAATCCAACTTTATTCATTAACCAATATGCAAAATGTGAAATTTTATCACCTAAATCAACAATAAAGTCATTTGATTCAATATCCTTATATCGTGAAAACATTGTTTGAATAGATTCATCTTTACCATCAATGTTAAATATTGTTCCGTTAAATAATGCTTCAATCATCGGCAATCGTTCCGGAATATCAAGATTAAATTTAGGTTCACCCATGTTGTCACTAAATATCAAAGGTGCTATTGTTTGGAAAACCGGTAGATCCTTTTCTTTAGCAATACGATAAATACATATCAATAATAAGGTAAGTGAAGTTACCCTTTGTTGACCATCAATTAAATAACTTTTTCCATTCCGCTTACTGACTATTATAGAACCAAGAAAATATTCTTCGTAGCTGCTAACTTTTTTCGTATCGTCACCATCTTTGTAGCAATTGATAAATTTTCCCTGGAAATCTGAAATTAACTCATCGATATTTTCTTTTTCCCATTTGTATTCGCGCTGGTATTCATCAATGGAAAATGACTGACTTTGCAGCAATTCCTTAACACTCCGATAATGTGGGGTTATGGTACTCATAACTCTATTATCCTCCCGGTTAAATTCTTATTTATTACACAAATAAGGTGTATATAATTTACATTTTCAACAATCATTTCTTTTTCTTTTCCTTCCAGAATAACCTATATATTATACAATTCCCGGTACCATTTTGCCCAGTCATTAAGCTGGGGGGTGTCGGTTTGTTCTGCTGCTGATATTACGTCTGCTGATGTAAAGGTTGAGAATTTTGGGTTATTGGCGGTTAGCTTTTTATAGGTGTTAATAGTGGTATCAAGGGATGTGTTGGCGGGGTGTTTTACCACGGAAAAATAAACTTGCTGGTAGGGTGCATTTTCACTTTGCTCTGTTGCAAGCGCCAACAACTGGTTGCGCCATAACTGGTTCATGCCGCCGCGGAACGGGCATGATGAATGGTAAGCGTGGTTGGCAAAAAACGCCTGGTTGGCATCGGTGATGTTCCAATAGTTGAACTTGCGCATATCATGGTAATAGCAGCAATTTTTATCTTTCAATATCTCAGAATAGCTTTTACCGCAGTCATGTTTTGCCTTTCTGCTCTTGCTTTTATATGCACCGCATACGCTAAATTCATTTTCAGTCAGTTTGTGTTCTATCAGCCACAGGCATAATTCACCTTGATGGTTGTAATAGGCAATTGCAATATCGGTATCGGTGCCAGCCGTCTTGCTTTTATCACCCAGCAATCCGGTGCTGCTGCCATTATCAAAATTCCCGCCCCAATACTCCATACAATAACCATTGTCGAGATAGTCCGTTGCCAATGATGCAAAGTCTGATTTTAACTTGCTGAGAACTGCGTTGGCGTCGGTACTATGCAATACCGGCAGAAACAGGTTGAAATTTGCAGCCTGCGAACTTGCCATGTGGTAATAATGTTTGTGAATGCGGAATGGATTCTTTTTCAAATGTGCCAGCAGTACTGGCATTGCATCCGGGTAAATAAGTGGTGAACTCCAGTCAGCACTTATCAGGCCGTCAGGCAGAATTGCATCATACTCTTTGCCTAAATTATATCCCGGCGCGGTGGTGATATACCGCCATTTCCAGTTTATCAGGTGTATGTACAACTCCTGCTGGAACGCGTTCAATGAACCAGATAACCTGTAACTCTTACCATTTGCAGCAACTATTTTCATACCAGCCGTATCCTCCCCGTCAGCAACTCTTGCATCATCCCCTGCTTTATCTGCCGCGCTTTTTCTAACTTAACCTCTAATTCCGCAATCTCCGCGTCCATGTCGGAAAGGATGGTGGCGATGGCGGTTTGTTCAAACGAAGGTGGAATCTTGATTTCAATTTGTTCAATTGTTCGAGCATTAAGACTTGGAACACCCGATGCTTCATTATATTGTTTCCATTCAATCAGACAAAATCTGTAAAAAATAAACTTAGCATTATTTGGTTCTTTGATTATTGAGTAAAACAATGTATCAACTGTCCAAAATGGCTGATCCATATACTGAGGTTTATCAATTGTACCCTTTCTACCAATCAAAACCGAGGGTTTATCATATAGAAAACTGTTAGTTGTACCTATTTTTCCACCAGTTGCCAAAATAGGATATATTCCATTTTTAGCAATAATATCATGTTGGCTCTTGCCATGTGCAATTTTTAATACTTCCCCCAAAGTCTTCACAACCCACTCCCCACTAAACCCCGGCAACCGCTTCTTCCCGGTCAGCAATTCCTGCATCGCTCCCTGCTTAATATTGCGTTTCTTGGCGATTAACTGCTCCAGCGATTCAATAAGGGCATCCGCATCGCTCAACGCTTCGGCGATGGCTTGCTGTTCGGTGAGAGTAGGGGGAAGAGGAATGCGATATTGACGTAAACTTCCGACTAAAACACTTGGTTGGCTTGAACTTGCATTAAATCGTAATACTTCCCTGTTTCCAAGAGAACTCATCAAATAATAAGCTATATACTCTGAATTAATAACTATGGAATTTGGCGTTATTCGTGCAATGTTTTGTTGTATATGATACATGTCATTATCGTTTATTACAGCTGCATTGCCAATTGATCCTACACAAGGGTAGACAATGTCACCTTTGCATAATCGAGAACGTTTCAATTTCAAAGATAGCTCATTTGATATACGAACTAAATCTTTTTCGATTATCTTTCCTTTTCCAATATTAAAACCACGTAATGCAATGATTTCACCATCGGTAGTTTCTTTCCAGTAAGAAGTATATTCAGCACCTGCAAGACGTGAAATTATAGAAACATCTTCCAGTATCTGTGAATCCCAATCCTCCGGTATCACCCCAACCTCACTCTGTTTATAACCTTCTTTCACTTCCATGAGAATCCCATCCTTTCCAGATGCCCACTCACCTTCGCCTCCAACTCGGCGACGCGGGTGGTCAGATGCGGTAACGGGGATTCGTAGCGTTCCGCCAATTCCTTCACCCGTTGGGCCAACCCCTGGCTGATGCGGTCCATCTCGCCGTGGACGGCGGCGGCAAGTGCGGCAAGCCATTTATCATCCACCACCAGCGACTTCACTTCTTCCTCGGTCAGCATCGGGTATTTTGCCAGTGCCATTTTGTCCAGTGTCGCTTCGCTCTCTTTCAATTCGAGCTTTTTCTCCGCTTCGTCATTGGATAGTTTCAGCCAGGCGTTCAGCGCGTCCGCTTCTTCTTTGGCGTCTTTATCACCCTTAATCTTTTTAAGCCGCGCAATAATATTGGCCTTATTTACAGTTTCCAATTCAGAGAAAAGGCCGTCATCGCCGCTATGTTCTTCTTCCAATTCGGTCATTTGCGCACCCAGGCTTTCCACTTCGGTCTCCAGCGCGTTTACCGCATCCTGTTCTTTGGCAAAATAGCGGGAAACGATGAGGGATTTCGGCACCAGGTCACAGGTCCAACCCTTGTCCTTCTCCTTGCCTTTCTTGTCGGTCTCGATAATGCGGTAACTCTCCGCCTTCCAGCCGTCAGCGGCAATAAGGTAGCAATCGTCCTGCATCACCGTCGCCCAGTAATCCAGCAGATGCTGGTAAACGTCGTAACTGCCAATGAGCGGCTTATTCAAATAATGTTCCAGCAGGCTCTCACCGAGTTCGCCAATCAATGTCTTGGGCGGGAAACCGGGTTGCAAACTTTTCAGCCTGGCGGATGTTTTGCTGCGCCACTCGGTAAAGTGTCCTTCCATACCGGATATGAAACTCGCGAATTCCGGGTGCTGGTAAATGGTAGGTTTAATGGCAGTCTTCTCCACGGCAATTTGCAGATAGCCGGGACGCAGGTCGGCGAATAATGCCTTTCTCAACTGCGAGCAAACCGACCAGTATTGCGCCAGCGCGTCAACGTCTCCCGCTGGTATGCCGCCCTGTAGATGCCCGGCGATATCCTGCAGGTCTTCCGGTTCCTGGCTGTCGATATAGCGCGGAATATTCAGGTTGAACTCGTTCTTTTCTATCTCGTCAATACTCACCATCCGCGCGTATTTCGCAACTTCCTGCCCGCGAGTGAATATATCGACAATCTGGTGGATATCCTGCTCGCGCAAGCGGTTTTTCGGCCCATCCTTCATAAACCCTTTGCTGGCGTCAATGATGAATATCCCCTTGCGGGTATGTGCTAATTCCTTATCTATTACGACGATACAGGCGGGGATGCCGGTACCGTAGAAAAGGTTTGCCGGCAACCCGATAATCCCCTTGATATAGCCCTTTCGGATAAGATTTTTGCGAATATCGCCTTCGGCATTGCCGCGAAACAACACGCCGTGGGGTAAAATGCATGCCCCCTTGCCGTGGCTTTTCAACGAACGGATAATATGGAGCAGATAGGCATAATCGCCTTGTTTGGCAGGCGGCATGCCAAAATGCTGGAACCGCTCATGCTGGTCATTCGCCGGATCCAGGCCGGAACTCCAATCCTTATCACTGAAGGGCGGATTTGCAACAACATAATCGAAAGTCTTTAGTTGGCCGGAGCTATCGGTAAAAAGCGGATTTGCCAGAGTGTTGCCTTGCATGATGGATGCACCGGGGTTATCGTGCAAGATCATATTCATGCGTGCCAACCCGGCGGTAGCGGAATCTTTTTCCTGTCCGTAAAGAGTGACATTAGCGTGAGCCGACGCGCCAACCTTCAATAATAGCGAACCGGAACCGCAGGTAGGGTCATACACGGTGGTGGCGTTGCTGGTGCTGGCATCGCTGATTCCGATAATCTGCGCCATGATGCGGCTAACCTCGGACGGGGTATAGAACTGTCCCTTGCTCTTGCCACTTTCAGTAGCGAAATGCCGCATCAGGTATTCGTAGGCATCACCCAGAATGTCGTCGTTGTCAGCCCGGTTTTTCGAGAAGTCCAGCGCAGGATTTTCAAAAATGGCAATCAGGTCGGTAAGCCTGTCCACCATGTCTTTGCCGCTGCCCAGCTTGGTGGCATCATTGAAATCCGGCATATCAGACAGTTTGTTGGCATTGGCAAGCGGAGCGAGAATCTTCTTATTAATCTGGTCGCCAACGTCACTTTTCCCTTTCAGCGCCACCATGTCTTTAAAACTGGCGCCGTCCGGAATAGTAATGGGAGCGAAAGGAATGCCGGCATATTTGTCGCTGATATATTTCACAAACAGCAGCACCAGCACATAATCTTTATACTGGCTCGCATCCATCCCCCCGCGCAACTTGTCGCAGCTTTGCCAAAGGGCAGAATAAAGCTCAGTTTTCTTGATAGCCATAACTAAAAACTCTCTTTCAGAACATCGTCATAATAAAATTATAAGTAAATAGTATTCCAACCGCAGTGGGTGTGTCAATAAGATGGATGAAATATTGAAGTATAAATTCCACCAATATTCATTCGAAAAACAGACATTTTGCAATTATTGCATATAAGACAACAATATTACTATTTTAATTTTTATTCTTATATTTATATTGACAACCAGAATGAAAAAAACTATCATACCAAAATAAGTTTTACATTCATGGCGTTTTGAATACGCAAGTTTGTATGTTATCAAGAAAACTAAAGGGAGATAATAATGAATAGGTATATTATAGGAAAAGTGGTTAATAAAACTTTTGTAGCAGTTGCATTAGTTAGTATTTTTTTTATGTTATCAATATCAGTGAGTGCTTTTGACCTTATTGGTCATGCTGGTGAAGCTGATCCAGTTCTTCCAAACATTGATTTGTATAAATTTTCAGTTGATGCTACTAATAATGAAGGACTAAATATTTTGATTAACAAACAGGATAGTTATAGACTTGATAAAGGTGTTTGTAACGATGTTATGGATAAAGTTTGGAAGAAATTAAATACTAATGATAAATTGCTGTCAGGAAAGAAAATTGCTCTTCTTGTTCATGGATTTCCTGCTCCTACACCATTTGAAAATCGGAAGTATCTCGCTAAACTCGCATATAATCTGCAAATGGTTGGGTATGATGATGTCTATGCTGTTGAGTATCCTCCTGATAGACATATTAATGAGACTGGTGAAGCTCTTGCACAACTTATTGTAAATAAATGTGTAAATTTTTCGTATGGTCAAAAAATAGATATTTTTGCTCATTCAATGGGTGGTTTGGTTACACGCTGTGCACTTGAAGGTGTGTTATTTAAAGGTAATAATCCACATGCAGATAACCTGGTTGCTCATTTAGTAACACTTGGTACTCCGCATAACGGACTTACTGACAACACGTTCAAAGTATGGCTGGGACAAAAAGATCAAGAAATAAAATATGGTGGCAAGTTGTTAGAAAATGATGATTTAAAGAAAAATAGTGATTTTTTAAAAGCGCTAAATAATGGTGTGGGACAAGCAAATTGTCTTTATTACCAGGTAGGTAGTAATGACTCAACAAAACCGTATGAATATAAAAATTATAATTTTTTACAAAAGGAAGCATTGAATAATCAAGTATTTGTAGGTAAAGTTCATGATGGTTTAATAGTATATGACAGTTCATTATTTAACATTGATAAACATACGATGAATCCGCCAGCTAAACAAAGGACGATTGGGGTAAATCATGATTTCTTAATTTGTCATGACAGTGCCTTTAATTGCCTTTATGAATGGATATTTAATGATAAGTGGTTATCTCCATTCCCAATAAAAGGTGCTATTTTAACACGTTTTATAGACAAAGGTGGAAAGTCATATTTTGGATATCCAAAATCCAATGAATATAATGTTGTTGATGGACGGCAGCAAGATTTTGAGAAAGGAAGAATTACATGGGTTCAAGCTACTAATGTAGTTTATACAACACCGGCTATTACTGGTGCAATTTTAAAATATTGGCTTGCTAATGGTGGTCGTTTATATATTGGATATCCGGTATCGGTTGAATATAGTGTAGCTGATGGCAGACAACAAGATTTTGAAAAAGGAACTCTTACATGGGTTAAGAATACCGATACCGTTTATATGATTGATAAAGTTACACCACCTCAACCCCCAATATTAACGTCGCAATCTCGACCACTCGACCATATATTTCCTACACAAGATGGTACTTGGCTTGTTAAAAAATCCCTATTTACAGTTAAGGGAAGGTCATATACATGGATTGGTTATCCCGGGATGCCATTAGTTGGTGGAAAGGCGGTTTTTGATGTTTCAATGGGTCATGAAGCATTTCAATCTGATATAGGTGTTCAAGATGATTATTCAGGCAATACCTACATAAGAATATATCTTGATGGAAAGGAATATGGAAATGGATATTGGTTTGGAAAAGGCTCGAAGACTGTCAGTGTGAATGTTCCATTACAAGGTGTTAAACAATTAAGATTAGATAGAAGTGGTTATGGGATTAATGGTGTAGATTTTCTGGAACCGAGAATTATAACCACTAAACCTGCACCGTTATATATACCACTTGATGGTCAGGTACCACCAGCACAAGGTCCATATTTGTTTTTTAATGAACATGTAATCCATAAAGGGAAAGATTACCACCAGTGGGCAATTCCCGGTGTTCCTCGTATTGGTGGGGTGTCGACTTTTCCGGTTACAGGATACTCGCAATTTATCGGTTACGCTGCTATGTTGGAAGGTAAAAGTTGTGGTGTATCATTCAGTATAGAACTTGATGGGAAACCTGTACCAGAGTTTAATAAGCGACACATAGCAGCAGGTGATACAATAATACCGATTAATGTACTACTCAATAACGCGAAAACAATGACTTTGCGTACAACTGTAGACGCTGGAAATGATATATTTAAAATACTTGATGCTACTGGTGATAGATTTGTAATATTGGAGCCTAAGCTGTTTAAATAAATTAGAACTATTATAAAATACGTATATATAATCAATAGCAGAAATTTATCTTTTCTGTTGATAGTTTTGCTGGTAGAGTATTACACCAATAATCAATGTTATAGAGCAAAGTAAAAATAAGTGTGCTCCTATCGCTGAAACATTGCCAATAAATCGAACATTTTTTGATGCTATATATATAAGGACTGCAACAGTAGCTCCAATCGATGAAACAAGACCCCAAGTCCTATCCATTTGTTGGCCTTTAAGTAATATCATACATGGGTAGGCAAAACCGCCAAGAAAGAAGAAGGTTGCTTGTGATAGGCCGTTAAATGATATAAAACCCATGTCTACCCATTTAAAAAACATCGATAGTATAGCCAAACTTGTAGCAATGAAAATCATACGCCCACCCATTGGCCATTCTGCCCAGTTGATTGAAAAGGTATTATTTTGTAATTGAGGTGGAATACCAACACGTTCATCCGAAATAGGGTGAGATGTTTCTTCTGCTGGAATATCATTAGTATCAGCAGCCTCGAAAAACATTATTTCTTCACCAGCGATAAAGGCTGTACCGCACTTTGGACACTTCAAGCTGCGACCAGCGAAAGAAGCTGCAGTATTTCCTGTTGCTTTACATCCTGGACACGAAACTTTGATGGTGTTTTCTGTTGTCATTTTTTTCTCCAATAATAACTTTTTTACGATAATTATAATTTATCGATGAATTATTTAACCTGATTTTAATTAAAATGATATTTTTACTGTTGTTATCAACAATAATGTTAAAATTCGACATTCACTGTAGTGTAAACTTTATTTATCATTGTAAAAAAATGTAATGAATGATTAGTATCCATAACAGGTTGCCGAATTGATGGTTTAGCAAATTCGCCGAATCCCCAACCTGTTTGAGTCTCGAAAGAGTTTGAGTCTTTACTTTGTGTAACTGTCCAGATTCTTTCATAACCAGGTGTTTCTTGATTATCAACTACGCAGAAATCTTTATCACCTTCAGCGAAATAGGCGATATGTTTACTGTCAGATGAAAATGTAGGGTCTGTAGTGAAAATATATGCTTTCCCTTCTTTACCATTAACTACGATACGAGTGGTAAATGACATTGTTTCCCAATTAACAACTTTCATTTTGTAAGCTATATTCTTGCTGTCAGGACTAAAATATGGTTTTCCTAAAGTACCATCGTTAAATCCATATTGAATGTCATCAACAACCATGGTACATTTTCTATCTGGTAAGAATGATGTCAAACCAACATACGCTATACGTTTACCGTCTGGGCTTAGTGTTAGTTGATCTATATTTGTAAATAAAAGACTGCTTTCTTTTCCATCATAAACAACTCTCATTTTTCCAGAACGAGAGGCAATATATGCAATATGTTCTCCATCCATTGACATTTGAACATCGCTGATTCCATCATAATCAGGTCCTTTTACCCCATCTATAACTATTGCAACTTGTTCTTTGTTTTGTTTGATAATACAATAATAGTGTTTTGCATCCGATGAAAATTTCCATGCAGGACTACCATCCTGAAAACAGCTAATAAGGTTGCCTTTTGGAATAATCACTTTACAACCATTATGAATTATATATTGTCTATCCATAATATAAAATACGTTCATGCTGTTATCATTACATATTAAGCCTTCTATGTCTGAACTACTCTGACTTTCTATTTTATCCCAGATAGCATATTGATTACCGATTCCTTCGCCAACTGCCATATAGTAATAATGTAAACTATCAACAGTAAATTTGGGTGACTCAATTTTTGAATATTTTTTACCTACCTGACCGTTAACCATGACATATTCACCACCACCATCTACAGCATCCTTTTCACCGCCGCAAATTGTCAAAACTCGCTTGCTATTAGGACTAAATATGATTAGTGAATCTATTTTTCCTTGACGTGCTGGTAGTGGAGTATTATCTATTACTGTGCTGACTAAACCTTCATCGTTATTGCAAGCATTAAAAGCATAATGACAACCATCTGAGCTGATATTCATAGAACCGATTTTATTATAATAGAGACTTTCTTGTCCATTAAAGACGACACACCATTTATCTCCAGAACGTGCTTTGTAAATCATTCCTTCACCGTTTTCGCTGAAAATAGGTGGTGAGACATCTACATAAAGCTTACCTTCAATATTATCTTTACAAATCAACCATTTACCATCCCGTGATGCCTGAAAAGCAATATGCATACCGTCACGACTTATAACTAATTTATCATTATATTCCATTGAGTTATTTGCATAACCTCTAATACTATCATACGGTTTTCCTTGTTTTCCATTAAGTACAACGCATACTTGATTGATTCCAATTTTTTTCGTATATGCTGCCCAGTAGTAATTAGGACTTATAGAAAACATTGAATCATTTTTAACATTATCAATAGAAATATTAAGTGAATATTCAGTAACTTTTATAGCAGAAATAGTAAAAGTATTGATAACAATCAATAAACAAATAAAAACTAAAAGTATAAGATTTCGCATAAGATTACCTCATCAAGCCAATTATATTGATGTAGAATGTGAATAGGAAAATCTATAAACTATTTTCTCATTAATTACTAATTAAATAGAGAAAATATTTCATGATATTAACTTTTTTGTAAAATAATATACATTTATAAATAGTAATGTCAATACGAAAAACACATATTTTTATTAATCTGTTGTTAATAGTACTATTGACACAAGTTGTTATCTAAGAATAATATATCGATCAGATAATTGCTGAAAAGGTTTCAGTATTGTTATGGACTCTATTTATTTATGTAAAAGATAAGAATTATGGAAATTAAGAGGAAATAATTATGTCGTTTGGGTTAAAACCATTCGCGAGTTCAATAATTGGTAAAGTTAGAGATCATAATGAAGATGCTGTTTTAACTTTACATTGGGATGATGTATCTCGTAGTTTGTTGGGTCTTACAGCATTAATGGCTGTTGCAGATGGTATGGGAGGACACCATGCAGGTGAATGGGCAAGTAATAATGCACTTAAATTATTGAATGAATATATTATTCTTGTTGATCAAAATTCTCCAGTTGAAATAGTTCTACATGATGCTATTGTTGCTGTTAATAAAAAATTATTCAATAGTTCAGATGCCTCTGGTGCATCACGTCCTGGTACCACACTAACTGTTCTTGCTGTAAAAGGCAACCGATGTATAATTGCACATGTTGGAGATAGTAGAGCTTATTTATTAAGAGCGTCTAAATTAAGACAAGTAACTGAAGATGATAGTTGGGCGGCTGAATTAGTGCGTCAGGGACAAATGACACCAGAAGCAGCAAAGAATTGGACACATAAAAACCAATTAACTAAAGCTGTTGGTATAAGGGAAGATGTTGAACCACAAATAATATCTTTCGAATTAAATCCAAGCGATGTTTTATTAGTTTGCAGTGATGGCTTGCACGGGATGATTAACGATGAGAACATTAAGTCAATATTGTTAAGTGTGCAGTCACCTGTACAAGCTGGTGAAGTTTTATGTTTTGCTGCAAATGATGCAGGTGGTGAAGATAATATTAGCGTGGCTTTAATGTCGATTGGCAATTGGCCATTAAAAACTAACAATCCATCAACATCTAAAGAATATTTAATAACACCACCACCAATAAAATCAGAATTATCAAATAATAAGCAAATTATTAATAAACCGCATCCGTTTCATAATATTAAGATTTCAAAGATTATGTTCTATTCTGCGATAATTTTAATAGCCTTTCTACTCGGTGCCGGTATAAGATTTATGCAACCTGATAAATCACAACAAAAAGATCAAGAAGTATATTTGAGTTCGAAAGACACTTTATCAAATCAGCAAAGTAATAGTTCTACTCAATATCTAAATAATGAAAATAAAATGTATAAGACAAGTATTTCTATTAATCAAGATGATAGAGATCTTACTATTAGTATACAAGACGCAAATATTGATTATTTACCAGTTGTTGGTAAATATAATAAAAGTTGGAGTAAAGGTAAATATAGATTTAATAAAGATTCCTCTATTAAGAAAATCGCAAGTGGTTCATCAATATTGTTTATCCGTTCAATTGGTATAGACGATGATAAACCGTTATCAGCAAATGAAGAATTGATATGGAATGAAATGTTACCTTTAGGAGAATATTCTTTATATTATGATAAGAATCAGATTGCACATTTCAAGATTTTGAATAAGCAAAATGAGGAGCAATAGATGTTAGGACATGAACTTAAAGAAAGATATGTAATTGAATGCGAGATAGGTCGCGGTGGAATGGGTGTGGTCTATAAAGGGAATGATCGGCAGTTGGGACGTATGGTTGCTATTAAGGTACTGCCTGTTGAGTTTTCTCATGATCAACAGTTTTTACAACGATTTAAAAATGAGATTTTAAATTCTGCGCGTCTTGACCATCCGAATATTGTACAAGTTTATGATGTTGGCGAAGAAGCCGGTATGCACTACTATGTTATGCAACTTGTTGATGGTACTGATTTGCATCATAAAATTCAGCACCAAGGCAGTTATTCTGTCAGTGATACAGTTGATGTTCTTATTCAAATTGCCAAAGCACTTGATTACGCTCATCAACATGGAGTTGTTCACCGAGATATCAAACCGGACAATATACTTATCGATAGTTATGGAACTGCCCGCGTTGTTGATTTCGGTATTGCTCGTTCTATAGAAGGAACAAGAATGACAGGGGGAATGCTTGGTACTCCTGAATATATGTCTCCCGAACAAGCTCGTGGTGATGAACTTGACGGCAAGTCTGACCAATATTCATTAGCATTAGTTGCGTATGAAATGCTTACTGGTACAACTCCTTTTCGAAGTACCACTGCACAACCATGGGCAATGGTAAATATGCATTTAACTGTACAACCTCCAGATCCAAGGCAATATACAGATACATTGTCAGAAAATGTAGCTAATTCATTAATACAAGCATTGGCCAAAGTGCCAGAATCACGGTTTAATTCTTGTGTTGAGTTTGTTCAGGCACTGCAGGGATTAGTACCTGTAACATTGCCGCAATTTGGTAATGATTCAAGTCAAGCTAAGCAAGATATTACATTCTCTAATTCTGCAGATAAAGAATTAGCTAATAACATTGAATCGAAAAAAAGGGTAAATAATTCAATAGGTTATGTGTTCACAGGTATTGTGGTAGTTTTATTATTGGCTTTTGGAGGAATACTAATTGTTAATCCTAAAATTATTAATTTTCAACAAAAAAATGATCAACCTGTAGAAACTGCTATAGTTTCACAGCCATCCGCTCCTCTTGTTAATCCACCACCATCAGGTGGACAGGAAAAGGTTAATGTAACTAATAATATTAATACGACATCGCCTAAACCACCCGAACCTGTGATTAATAAGCCAGTTATTGCATCATCTCCTGTTGAAATTAGTAAAGTTAATGATAATATTTCTTCACCGATCTTAGAAACATTATCAACTGATGAAATTGATACATTTATAAATCAATGGAGTCAAGCCTGGATGAATAAAGATATTTCATCTTATCAGCAATGTTATGATCCAGAACGTTTTATTGGCACTAATGTTTCTGGTAAGAGTAAGAAGACAATGCATTATGATGATTGGATGAAAGATAAACGAGTGAAGTTCGGTAAAGCTGCATCGATTTATATTGAAATTACAAATAAAACACTTAACACTAATGAGCAAGGTCAAAGTGTTATTCAATTTACACAAACTTATCGAAGCGATAAATATCAAGATTTAGGCAATAAAGAATTGATTATCGAAAAAAGAAATGGTGTTATTCAGATAGTTAAAGAGGATTTTAATTTACTATGAAAGATGTGAAAATTATGCATTATGTATTTATGACAATAATTGTCAGCGCTTTTCTTATTGTTGGATATTCAACAGCTGGGAATTTTTTAAAGAAAACAACAGATACCCATATAATTACATCAACTATTACTGAGAATAATTCTAAAACTGAAGATGTAAAAGTGGATAACAGGGATCAATCATCTGTTGAGGATGAATCTATTCGGTCAAAATCTACACAATTACATGAAAATGGAAATAAATCTAAGCAGCAAAGTAATAATATTACTATCAACAAAATCCCTTCAGGAAAGTCTGTTGAAGGACGTCCCATTGAAATATATATTTTTGGAAAAAAAGAAAAAACAATTATTGTAATAGGTGGTATCCATGGTGACGAATCAGGCGGTATTAATTTTTCACGTAATTTGGCTAAATATCTTAAATCCGTTAAAGAATTAAACTTTACTTATCGTGTGGTTTTGCTGCCACTTGCGAATCCAGATGGATTTGTGTTAAAGACACGAACAAATAGCCATGGTATTGATATTAACAGAAATTTCCCAACAAAAGATTTTGGGAAAGGTAATAAGAGTGGCAGATATTATGGAGGCAAATCACCAGCATCTGAGGATGAGACTTCATACCTGATTAGTGTTATTGATAAATATAACCCTGAAATGATATTAACATTTCATACTCCCATGAAATGTGTGAATTATGACGGTCCTGCTAAAACTTTAGCATCAACTTTAGCAAAAAATGTGAAGTTAGATTTGAAAAGTAGTATTGGTTACGCTACACCGGGGTCACTTGGAACATATTACGGTGTTGAACGTAATATACCAGTAATAACTTTAGAATTTCCACCGGGTGAAGTGTCATGGAAACAATATAGTCCTGGTATATTAGCTGCAATTGGTGTAAAAACAGATTCCAATAATCCCAAATCATTGGACTCTGTAACAAAACCAGCGAATATTAAAATAAAAACCAACAGTAATAATTCTAAAAATTTGGATCCTGTTAAAAAACCATCAAATATTAAATTAAAAAACCATAAAATTACAAAAATAATTGTAAGTAAGTCGCAAAATATTATGAGAGTATACTCTGGAGAAGAATTTATAAAAGAATATATTGTATCTACAGGTATGAAGAACTGTTCACCAGTAGGTACATTTAAGGTGATTGGGAAATCAAGCCGTCCGGGTAAAGCAGATTTGGGAACTCGATGGATGGCCATTAATCGTTGGCATACTCGAACTGGACGACAGTTTGGGATCCATGGTACTAATGAGCCTCAATATCTGGGCCAGCAACGTTCACGAGGCTGTATTCGTTTGAGTAATGCTGATGTTGAAGAATTATACGATGAAACATCTGTTAATACAGCTATTGTAATTCAGGATGGTCAACTTCCTGATATTTCTTCTAATAATTTTGCTCAAGTAGCATCATGTTATCAAAAAGAAAATACTCAATAAAAAATATTTTATTCCCTTGACATGTTATATGTCATAGATATACTATATGATTATATTTTTTTGTAAAAGTTTAATTTTCAGGAAAATATTAATAAATTTAAGCAGTAAGATCAGAATAGAGTTGAGGAGGTATTAAAATGAGAAAATTAGGTATAACAACATCAGTTATGATGTTGTTTGTGTTATTAGTGGTGGGAATACCATCGGTAGCTCAATCTACCCCGGATAAAAATGATACTTCAGAAAAAAAGATAGTAGAAATTCGTGATTTAGCGAATTATGTTAATTCAACTGCTATTACAGTTGAAGGTGTCACCGGCGAATTGCAACCATATTCTTCTACACTAAAGATGTATCAATTATCTAAAAGAGTTACAAAAGATTCCAAAGATACAATATGGGTGAAAACTGATAAAAACTATCCTGATAAGGATAGAACATATCATGTAACCGGTACGGTTATCCGTGAAGGCGAACAGTTATACCTTGTTGAACAGGAACGTGAATTATATTCTAATTCAAATGAAATTGACGAAAATAAAGATGGTGATAAAGGTAATATAAAGAAGTGGTTTGAAGGTATTGAACTAACAAATAACATGAAGCTGGGTATCGGTTTGATAGCGATTGCTTTAATTATAGGAACTATAATATTTGTTTCGATGCGCAAACAAGCAAATGAACAGAAGATGATGCTTGAACAACAAAGGCAAACAGCAGAGCGAGAGCGAGAACGCATACAAAAAGCTGCGATGCCGCTATCTTCTGGACCTATTAATGCAACGACTGTAGCATCAGACTCTTTTCCTGGTGGTAAAGTGTCTATGCCTAAAAAAGTACAGCATACTGTTGAAGCATGGGGTCAGTTGAAAGTAACTTCTGGACCTCATACAGGTCTAATTGCTCCATTGACAGGAAGACAAATAACAATTGGTCGCAGTGAAGGTGACTTGCAATTGCCGGATGATTCAATGGTTTCGACTAATCACGCAGAGATAGTATCAACAAATGATGGCAGGCTGTTATTCGTAGATAAAAGTAGAAATGGTTCGATTGTTGATGGTAAGCCAGTTCATCGCTCACAAGTAGATATCAAGACAGATTCTATTATTGAAGTTGGCAGCAGTCGTATTGAAATATTTACAATGCGTCCACCAGTTATCGCTTCTAAACCAGTCGAATCACCTTTCACAGTTGCACCACCGAAATCAGATGTAGCTCTTACTATGATGGGTGATGTATTACCTCCCAATTTGTCTATAGTAAATCCGACTGGTAACTTTATGGGTGTTGAGTTTGTTGTGATATCTGGTGCGGATGCTAATAAAAGATTTCCTGTAGGGAAAGAAAGTATAACCATTGGACGTCGTGATAATCAGGATATTGTACTGACCGATGGATTTGTGTCGAGAGAACATGCTATTTGTTCACGGCAAGGCAGTGATTGGGTTATACGCAATCTCAGCGACAAAGGAATTACCGTAAATGGCGAACCATCAACTGAATCGATTATCAAACATGGCGACCGAATTAACTTGGGTTCGACTGTAATGGAATTTAATGTCGTGGATGAAATGATTCAACGATCAAGTAAAACAATATGTGAATAATCAGTCATTTAAGTCTATTGATATGGGAGAACTATTATGTGGTATATTGTAAATTCATCGGATGGGAAAAGATATCCTATTACAGTAGAAGGCTTGACTATTGGACGTGAAGAATGTTCAATACTTACATCGGCATCTGATTACCGAGCATCAAGGCAGCATGCAAAAGTGCGTTTGCAAGGTGATTATGTTGAGGTAGAGGACCTGAATAGTACAAATGGTACATATATCAATGAACAACGACTTCGTATTGCAACCCCATGGCATCAGGGGCAAGTATTACGTTGTGGTCAGGCTACTTTTCAACTTATAGGTGAATCTGTGGCAATGCGCAATGCTCCAACAATGATGTCAACTGCTAACGCAACGATGGTGGCACCGGCGTATGCAGAAAGACCTGTTGCACCACAACCTATGCCAAAACCATATATATCACCTTCTGTACCATCATCGCCACCTCTATTGCCACAATTTCAATCACAAGCACCACCACCATCGTCACCACCTAATTATTCTGCTCCATCATATTCAGCACCAGCAGGTAATCAAAATAAGTATCCACAGGGAACTTTTCAGCCACAATCAACGACTAACAATTCATCAGCCATTGGCGGAATTGTTACAGGGGTTATATTATTAATCATTGGTATAGTAGGTTGCCAACATTTTCAGCCACAAATGGATTTAATCAATAGTATGTTGGGTCAGTTTGCTGTTGCTTTTGGTGGTAGTGCTGCCTCAAATCAAGTAGCTCAGGTTAAATTATTGTATTATGGGTCCATTGTGATGGCTTGTATCGGTGGCATATTGATACTGGTTTCCACAATTCGATTAGCCACAGCACGAAAATAATGCAGCTATAATTACGATGAAATATATCAGTTCTATCTTTTAAATTGTAGATATAGGATAGATAAATTTGCCTGGAGGAAATTAATAGGATGGCGGTAAAATCTTTAATTATAATGTTCTTTACTTTACTTATCGTAGGTTGCTTATTGATTGTAATTGATCTGGCTAACACTCGGAGTGATAATAGCAAGTATGTTAGTCGTAGACAGCCTCATTATACCGCCTCATCTTCAGCAGCAAGTTCAAATACATCTTCATCAAATGGAAAAGAGGTGAAAAAAACTGGCATTCAGAAACCAAAGCCAATCAATGCACAAAATCATGACAGTATTTCTAAACCTACAGATAATACGCGAAAAGAGAAAGATGAATTACAAAAACCAGATATAACTGTAAATAGAAATCCTGATGTATTATCACAAAATGAGCAGATAGAACTTGGGAATGAAGTTGCAAGGAAGGAAAAGCTTGATGATGGTATCTATATTGACAATCAGATAGATAGAATTGCAAAACGTTTGATTAGTAACTTACCGGAAAAGTATTATGGACCATCAAATGGTGGTTGGCAGTGGATTATACGTTGTAAACGAACTCCTCATCACGAAGTTAATGCGGTATCACTCATGGGAGGACGGATTTACGTTTATGATGGTATTTTAAAATTGACTCATCAGGAAGATGAGTTGGCGGCTGTTTTGGCCCATGAAATAATACATATTGTTGAAGAGCATTCTGCAGAGCAGATAGCAAAAACTGAAAAGTTTAAAAGATTCACAATGAATGTTGTTGATAAAGTTAAAGGAAGTAATAAGCAATCAGCAAAAGGTAAGATCACTGAAATGGCAGGTGTACTCGGTTGCGTATTAATTAAAAATAAACTCAGCCGAAATGATGAATATCAGGCTGATGAAAAAGGGTTTCAATTACTTGTAAAAGCTGGATATAATTCTGAAAAAGCCTTAATTTTTTTCAATAGAATCCAAAAACTCGAGAATTCAACAGATGGTGAACAAGGGATGCTGGGACAGGTTTTTAGTACTCACCCTCCAACAAAGGATAGAATTGCAAATCTGCAAAGTAAAATCCCTACTTATACGAAAAGCAGCATTGACAGTCTGTAATAGTAACTCGCTAAGGAATATTTGATGGTCTCTACTACTTTAAATAATCGTTATCTGCTTGATGGAGAACTCGGCCGCGGTGGCATGGGTGTGGTATATCGTGCCACTGATCTGCAGTTGCACCGTACTGTTGCGATTAAATTACTACCACCCAGTTTGGCTGAAGATAAAAACTTACTTATTCGCTTTAAAAACGAAATTACTAATACCGGTAATCTTGATAACCCGAACATGGTGAAAGTTTATGATATGGGTGAGGTAGATGGCGCATATTACTATGTGATGGAGCTTATCGATGGTCATGATTTGCGTACTGAGATACATAATCGAGGACATTTTGAAGTTGTTGATGCCTGTGAAATATTGGCGCAAGTAGCCAGTGCGCTTGATTACGCACATGCTAAGGGGATTCTTCACCGCGATATAAAACCGGAAAATATTCTGATTGAGCGAAATGGCGGTGCCATTCGCATTGTTGACTTCGGTATCGCCAAGGTTGTGGGCGCAACACGCATGACGGGCGGGATGATCGGCACGCCGGAATATATTTCACCGGAGCAGGCGCGCGGTGAGGAAGCAGATGGACGCAGCGACCAGTATTCATTAGCTGTTATGGCGTATGAAATGCTGACAGGTATTCCCCCGTTTCGCACAGATACTCCGGAGCCATGGGCAATTGTTAATATGCACATATCACAGGAACCTGATGATCCACGAAAAAAACAAAAAGATTTTCCAGCAAAGGCTGCTGAGGCATTGCTGAAGGCACTCGCGAAACGACCAGGGGAGCGCTTTACATCATGCATGGACTTTATCGCTGCATTAGAAGGTAAGATAAAGTTTACTCCTCGTCGGCGTTCTAAACCACCAGTAGTTAAAAGAAATGTAAAGAAAAGTCAACGGTATCAAGTTGTATTGCTCAGTCTGTTGATGATATTTGCACTTGGTAGTGGGTTCTTTTTTATTATGCGTCCTGCTAAAACTACTCCGAATGGAAACGAGAAAAGTGGTACAATGGGAAGTTCATCCCAGCCATCGAATAAAGTTATGGTAATCACAGCAGAGGAAGGAAAGGACTTTATAACAAAAACCTGGCTTTCCGCCTGGAAATCAGGACAAATAGGACCATATAGCAAGTGCTACAACAATGACACCTTCGTCGGACATAACTATACAGCGCGTAACAGCTATACTACGCTGACATTTGACGCATATCTATCGCAATGGCTGGCGATAACAAAATCTAACAACACACAGATTACTAATCTCGAAACGAAAAAATTAGATGATATGCATCTTGTTGCTACATTTTTGTTTAACACTGGTGCAACAACAAGCAGAATGCGAATTACATTAGAGAAAAGCTCTGATGATTCTATAACAATAACTCACGATGATACATCTCCCAAAGATATATCGCTTGATGGATTAGAATAACTTTTAGTAAAGGAATTAACAAATGTCAGAAAACAGAACATTAAATAGTCGCTATACTCTTGAAGCCGAGATTGGCCGCGGTGGGATGGGTGTGGTTTACCGCGCCGAGGATGCGCAGATGCGGCGGGTGGTGGCGATAAAGACTCTGCCGTCTATAA
>CAZWZF010000054.1:0-32917 GCA_964638715.1 uncultured bacterium
GTCAAGTTTTACATCGACGCAATCGCCGCCGATAAAGGCGTGGGTGAAGCGGGTGGAACCGTTCATCCATGGGCTTGAATCAGTCACTTGCCAGAGAACAACCAGGTCTTTGCCGTCTTGGGCAAGTGCCGTTCTAAACCAGCGCGATGGGTCGCCAGCCATGGTAACCAGGGCATCGCTTGCGCCGGGCAGCATGGGCTGATCTTTCGCCAAGTCGACCGCCACCGGCTCAGTCGGCAGCTTTGCGACTTTGGCAATTGTCAATTCACCGGGTTCGGTGTTCCCCGCGTTTTTCCGCGCGTCGGCAATGGTGCGGCCGGAATCTATCTGTTGTTGAGTGACATCCAGCGTCACTACCTGTTTGCGGCAGGTTTCCAATCCCTTGATTTGCATGATTAGGTAAGAAGGTCCGCCAAGTTGCGCGAGAACTCTGCCTTTCTCATCTTTCCAAAGGAAGCCGCCGAAACTTTCCTGGCCGGTGAATGTTTCATCCATGGTGATGTCGCCTTTTGAATCCTGCAGAATGCTGGAGAGATAAATTCCGTCCATTGTCATCAGGAACCACTCGCCGCGATCGCCGCCCAGGGCAGTGATGGCACCGACATTTGGAACATCTTCAATTACTCCATTGGTACGGAAAGGCGCAATCAGTACGCCACGCTGGGCGGCAGGCGCGTCATGGCGGCCATACCGGTTGGGGTATTTGCCATACTTGCCGGCAATGGTGTTAAAACTGATGCCGTCGGAGATATTACCGGCGTTGTCCATGACAACGGTGCCGGTAGACCCCTGTTCAACCGGGGTGAGTTTTATGGTGTTCTTCGGGTTTTCCGGCTTGGTGAAATCATATAACGGCACACCGCCGGTGGTGAATCCCTGTGGGCGGTAGATGTGCAGGCTATTGGTAATAATTGTCAGGTCGGGACGTGTCCACCCGGACGACCAGTATGCGCCGATATCGTTGAAACCCATAGTTACTTCTTCGGGGTCTTCGCGGCTGTTATCATTGCGGTCAATCCAGGTTTCGCCGGGTACCGGCACCCACTGGCCATCTTTTAATTTTCTGTTGTTGAATGATACTTTTACACATGGCATAAATACGCCGCCGTCATTGCGCTTGGCTATCATGAAACCGCTTGCGCCATTATAGCCAGGCGTCGTCACCGCGTATTCGTGGTTATTGAACTTGTAGACCAATCCGCGCTGGTTGTGTGCCAGTTCAGGATGGAATATCAGCGCTTTTTCCTGGGTGGGACGGATTGTCGGTTGTGGATTTGGGTCCAGCAGAAATTCTATGCCGTGGGCAATAAATCGCGATGCATCAAAGGTGATGGGGAAACCACCCATCGCCCCGTAGTCTGCTCCACCCCAGTATTGTTGGCTTAAACCGTAACCTTCTTTGTCCGGTGTCCAGGTGGTAACGCGACGACAGGAACCCTCGGCTTCCGCGACCCAGAGTTTACCCAGGGAATCAAAAGCCAGACCCAGTGGAGCCACCAGATTTGTTTCGATGAATTTTCCCGCCAGACGCATGTGATTAACTGCTTCATACGGCATGCCGATGGTCGCGATAATCTTGCCCCTGCTACTCATCACGAATACCTGGTTGCTTTGCTGATCGCTGATGGCAAAACGTTTGCCATCCTGGCTGATTGCCAACCGGGTTGGCGAGAGGAGTTTTTTAACAATAAACAGTTTTTTAGCTGTTCCAGTTTTCAGATTCAATTCCTGGACAGTTCCGTCTTTTTGCAATCCATAAATCACATCGTTAAGCGCGGTAATGGCGACTAATGTGCCTGCCGCCAATCCGTCAGTCTGCAGCACGCCGGTTTTGCAGTTGATGCCAACCAGCAAGTTGCCTTGTTTTGGGTCATTACGAACAAGCAGCGCATATATCATATCGCCGGATATTGCCAGCGAACTGCTGATGCCGGTTTCTTTAAAGGCGATGGGAAGCACTATATGCACGCTCTTTTTCTCATCATCAAATGGAATAGTGCGGCCATTGTTCAGGTCGAATCGGCGGATAACCGTTTGCTGAATCCATGAATCCGGCGACAACGCGTAGGCATATTTGTCATCCATCGTTACATCGGCAACTTCGCCGCTATCCGTCCACTGGATAATCGCATCAGCATTTGCCCGCAGCAGTCCGGTGGCGCCTTCAACTCCGGTAAAACCCACCAGCATCATATCTTTGCGGGTTGATATCGTGGTGGGACAACCGTGGTTTGAACCCCAGAGTTTATTTCCTTTTTCGGTTTTCCATGGCGGTGTCCCGGCGTTGTATACGCTGTTTACGAAAGAGACATCGACAGGCTTGTGATCGACAATGGAGACCGAGTAATTTCCGGGGGCAACCGGTTTGCCGTAATCATCAAGACCGTCCCAAAACTCGGTGTTGTCTTTTGCGTTGCGCGGGTATTGACCCATCAAGTTGCGAACACGCTTTCCGCTGGCGTCATCGATAGCGACCGTGACGTCGCGCGTGCCGTCGTTGGGCAAGGTATATGGAATCGGGATAGAACCGTAGGTGCCATAATCGATGAAGGCTTTCAATCGGTTGGCAAAAATCTGTTCCTGTTCCTCGCTGAGTTTCAGATGGCCTTTGTCGCTGATAATGGCAGAACCCCAACCGCTGCGAGCGCGGAACATGAAAATGCGGTTTACCTTGTCATTTTTGATGCCATCTGCCAGGCGGCTGTTTGACCAGAGTGCCTCGGTGCCAAAGGTAAACTGCTCACCGGCATTCAGCGGTTTGCCGTTTGTTCGGCAATAGCTCCAGGGCCAGAAAGCCTCGCAGTTATAACCTTTGCCATTATCCCATTTCTTGAACGCGATTTTTCCGCCGGATGCATCCATCGTCGAACCCCATTTAGCTTCCTGGTCAGCCTTTCCCGGGCCGGTATCAGGATCGCCAAAGCCGCCGTGGTGAATAATCATGTAAGGTTTATTTTCAGGTGCGGAGAAAAACATGTTGACATGCATTTGATGCTCTTCCGGCGTTCGGTCATCAAAGATTACCCGCGCCTGGTAGCAGTCATTTCTCCAGCTTTGTCCGAAATCTTTACCCATGGTTGGATTTTCAAGTGGTGTAGTATCCGCAAATCGGGCAAGGAAATAAACGCCTTTCTCGTCCCACATCAGGTGTGTCCAGACGCTGAACTTATTTACGATAGTCGGGCTGTTATAACTCCAAACCCCCGCCGACAAATCCCAATCATCTGTATTGCCGTCGATAACCACCTTGACAGGCACCGGAACAACGGTAATCTGCTTATTCAGACTCATACCGGTTTCTTCTGCCCAACCACCAAGGGACAACATCAAGAGGATGAATATCATCCCCACCCGCCAAAACAGTTTCATATTTTTCTCCAAAGTTAAAATGCCGCGAATTTTATAGAATAATTTTATCGGTTAAATGATAAGATTTATCTGGTATAAACTATTCTTAAACACGATAATTGTCAATATGTATTATCTTACCGCAGAGTGGCGGCATATTAATAACATGAAAATGATATTAGCTGACGAGGTTGGGGAATTGCATAGTATTCTGCTGATCTCTATCCAATGTAGAAATCCCACTTTATAATTTTATCATGTTTCCTCTTTCACATCCTCCCAATTAGCGGTAAAATACCACCATGAATGATGCCTTGTCGCGGTTTCACCCGTTAATAGCAAAATGGTTCATGGCTAAGGTCGGCACACCTACGGATGTGCAGGCGCTGGCGTGGCCGCTGATTGCTGATGGCGAGCATGTGCTGGTATCAGCGCCTACCGGCAGCGGTAAGACGTTGACGGCGTTTTTATGGGCTATAAACTGTTTCGTCACCGGTAAGTACCCGATGGGGAAGAACTCGGTTTTATATATATCTCCGCTGAAGGCATTAAACAACGATATCCGCTGCAATCTGTTGAAACCATTGGAAGAATTGCGCCAGTTGTTTGCAGATGAAGGCGTGGAATTTCCGG
Organism: uncultured bacterium; assembly: GCA_964638715.1. GTDB lineage: Bacteria > Armatimonadota > Hebobacteria > CAIYQO01 > CAIYQO01 > JBAXQQ01. The sequence goes on from CAZWZF010000054.1 coordinate 3,982, forward strand.
TGATTCGCGTGATGACCCGCAGTGGCGACACCAGCGCAGAAGAGCGGCGTGTCATGATGAAAAAGCCGCCGGAGATATTCATCACCACACCGGAAACGCTGAATATCATGCTTACTTCCCGCGGCGGGCAGGGATTTTTATCTTCGGTGAAGACTGTCATTCTCGATGAAATTCATGCGGTGATAGAAAACCGTCGTGGTGTGCATTTGATAACCGCAGTTGAGCGGCTGGTGCGATTCAGCGGCGAGTTTCAGCGAATTGCCATCAGCGCGACGATAAAACCTGTCACCCTGGCCGCAGAGTTTGCTGGCGGATATATTCGCGAAGGCGATATATTCACCCCGCGCAAAATGGTGCCGGTGGTATCTGCCCGCAAGAAAAATTATCAACTGCAGGTGAATTTTGCCGGTCGTGAATCCGATGACACCGGCAGGCTTTCTATCTGGCCGGATACCGTGCGGCAATGCAAAGAGATTATCAACCATAACGACTCAACGTTGCTGTTCACCAATACCCGGCGTCTGGCGGAGACCATCACCTGGATGATAAACGCGGATGAGCCGGAATTACTGGCGTATGCGCACCACGGTTCACTATCGCGGGAGATTCGTGCGGAAGTGGAAATGCGGATGAAACAGGGACGGCTGAAAGCGATTGTTGCTACTAATTCGCTGGAATTGGGGATTGATATCGGCGCACTTGACGAGGTGGTGCTGATTCAGTCGCCATTCAGCATATCATCGGCTATACAACGTATCGGCAGGGCAGGGCACCAGGTGGGGGAAACCAGCCGCGGTACATTTTTCAACACTCATGCAATGGACTTGCTGGTTGCCGCTGTACTGGCAAAAAGCATACCAATTGGCGATATCGAAAATACCCGCAAGCTTTTTGGTCCATTGGATGTGTTGTCCCAGGTGATAGCATCAATGGTAGCGGCTGATAGTTGGGATATTGATGAATTGTACCTGGAATTGCAGCGTTCTGCCCCGTACCATAACTTGCCGCGCCGGCAATTCGACTTGATAATCGCCATGCTGGCAGGGAAATACGCGGAAACCCGCATCCGTGAATTGTCGCCGCGGGTAATGATAGACCCGATAGAGAATAAAATTACCGGCAAGCCGGGAACAGCGCAAATGCTCTATTTTACTGGCGGCACCATACCAGACCGCGGATATTATCATCTGCGCCATGCCGACACCGGCGCGTTGTTAGGTGAATTGGATGAGGAATATGTATGGGAAGCCTCTATTGGTCAGCATTTATCTTTCGGGACACAGAATTGGCGAATTGCCTCTATTACAAATAACGACGTGTTCGCAACTCCGGTGGCGCACCAGGGAAGGCAGGCACCATTCTGGAAAGCGGAAGATATGGGACGTTCATTCCATTTCTCTTCACGAATAGCTGAGTTTTTAGAACAGGTAAATGAATTAACCGATAAAAGAAAGATAACTGATTTGCTGATTGCCAATTACTTTATGACGCCACATTCTGCCGAGGAATTGGCGAATTACCTGCATGAACAGCGCGAATTTACCGGCACATCGCTGCCTCACCGGCATAATATCATTATCGAACATGTAGACGCCGCACCCGATAAATATCCCGGCAACCAGATAGTCATTCACACCATGTGGGGTGGACAGGTTAATCGGCCTTTTGCGCTGGCGATAACTGCCGCCTGGCAGAAAAAGTTTGGCGAAAAGCCGGAGTTATTCGTATCTGACAACCTGATTTACCTGATGATGCCGCAGGAGATTGACGGAGCTGAACTATTATCAATGGTTACCGTAGATAATATCGATAAATTGCTGCGCAGCAGCCTGGAAAACAGCGGATTTTTCGGCGCAAGATTTCGCGAATGTGCCGGTCGCGCTATGCTCTTCACCCGCAAAAAAATGAATCAGCGCATGCCGTTATGGGTGACCCGGTTGAAGTCGAAAAGATTGATGGAATCGGTGATGAAATATCCTGACTTCCCGATTTTGCTGGAAACCTGGCGCACCTGTATGAACGATGAGTTCGACCTTGCTGCGTTATATAAAGTTTTGGCAGAGATATCAACTGGCGAGATTACCTGGAACGAAATAAATTCCATATCACCCAGTCCATTTGCGCGCACCATGGCATGGCGGCAGGTGAATAAATACATGTATGAAGATGATACCCCGCAAGGTGCGGTGAGGTCGATGCTTACAGATGACCTGCTGCAGGAACTATTGCATGATGATAAAATGCGTCCGACTATTAGTGACGATATAATTACAGATTTTATCAGCAAACGCCAAAGAACCGCGCCGGGATATGCTCCGGCAAGTGCCGCTGAATTGTTGGACTGGACCAGCGAACGATTATTAATTCCAGCAGATGAATGGCAAACCTTGTTAGCCGCTATGTCAAAAGATGGCAATAATCCCCATGATTTTCTGCCGGAGATAGCAGACAAAATCGCTATTATCAAAGAAAATAGCGCGGTTATTTACACCGCAGTATGGAACATCCCGCGAATAAATGAATTTTATAAGTATCAAGATGTAACATCGCTGTCCGGTAGATTAATTGATAACAAGGTAGAAAATACAGATGAACCTGACCCGGCAGAAATTTTAGGTGAATGGCTTTCGTTTTATGGCCCAATAACAGTGAATGATGTATGCAGTAAACTCGGTTTGCCGTTAACTGTATTAATGCCGGCTCTGGATGAACTAACGGATTCTAACAGGGTGATATATGGTAGTTTAACCGGAAATAGCGAGTCATATTGCGACGCGGCAAGTTTCACTATTCTTATGCGGATGGCACGGGCAGCACGGCCATCGTTTACGCCATTGCCGGCGAAATATCTGCCGTTGTTTATGGCAAATTGGCAGCATTTGGATGATAATTTTGACATTGAAGATATTTTGTCGCAATTAAACGGATATCCTGCCCGCGCGAATATGTGGGAAGAAGAGATATTGCCCGAACGAATAGCAAATTACAACCCGGCGGAGTTTGATAATTTAATTGCTGGCGGCGGTTGGCATTGGATGGGAACCGGGAAAGGCAAGATATCATTCGTTGACGATGAAGCGTTATCAATCATGGCAACAGCAGCGGACGCAAAGGTTAAAGAGATATTATCTACCGATGGTGCGCGCTACCCGCTTCATGCTTTAACTGTAAAAACAGGATTAAACATGCCGATGCTGACAGAAAGATTATGGAAAGAAGTGTGGGCGGGAAAAATCAGCAATGACAGCCTGGCGACACTGCGGAAAGGAATACAAACAGATTTTAAGCCGCCGGAAGTGCCGGAGTCGAATAACAGTCGGCGTGTGCCACGCGGCGCATTCAACCGCTGGTCTGCATCAACTCCATTCGTTGGTAATTGGTATATTCTGCAGCCTGATGAATATGTTGACGATCCGATTGAAGCCGGGGAGATAGCAAAAGAAAAAGTTCGCGTTTTAATGAAAAGATACGGCTTGTTGTTCCGCGAATTACTGGAACATGAATTGCCATCGATGCAATGGTCGCAGATATTTCGCGCATTGCGGTTGCTTGAATTAGCGGGGGAGATCTCCGCGGGTTCATTCTTTGAAGGAATTAACGGATTGCAATTTATCAACCACACCGCATTGCGAAAACTTCAGCAGAAAAATGTAGATACTGACGACTATTGGTGGATAAATGCCTGTGACCCGGCATCCCTTGCCGGTATAACCGGGATTTCTGCCGGTATGCCGCGCCGATTACCGGGGAACTACATTTGTTATCAAGGCACTGAAATAATAACTGTAATTCAAAAAGGCGGGAAAGAGATAACCATTATCCCGAAATCTGGCAGTATGAATTTTAATCGCATAATCGCACCTATAACCCATATCATGTACCGGCGGGTAAATCCGGTTTTAAAAGTAGTAGTAGAAAAAATAAACGGAGAAAATCCTTGCAACAGCCCATACCTTGATGATTTCAGGAAGCTGTTTGACGTGACAACTGATTACAACAGGTTGTTTTTGGCGAGGAAGATGGGAAGATAATCTGTTAGTGAAGCAAAAAAAAATCCCCCCGGCAAAATACCGGGGGGATTAATTTAATTGACTTATTTCTTGTTAGCGATAGCTGCTGCGATGTGGCTGTCAATCTTGTATGACGGTCCCATGGTTGAGCTAACGGTTATTTTCTTCAGGTATGCGCCTTTTGATGACGCTGGTTTCGCTTTAATCAGAGCCTGAATCAAGGTGGTGAAGTTCTCTTCCAACTGTTCGATTGAGAAGGATACTTTGCCGATTCCAACGTGAATGTTTGAACCTTTGTCAACGCGGAATGAGCATTTGCCGCCCTTGAGTTCTTTAACGGTCTGAGCGATATTATCAGTAACGGTACCAGCTTTCGGGTTTGGCATTTTCGGACCTAATTTTCGGCCTAATTTACCAACGATGCCCATCATGTCGCGGGTTGCTACCAGAATATCGAAATCTTTCCAGCCTTCGTCAATCTTGGCAACCAGGTCTTCAGCACCAACTACGTCAGCGCCGGCGGCGGTTGCGGCTTCAGCATTTTCACCGCGGGTGAAAACTGCGATGCGGGGTGACTTGCCGGTGCCATGTGGCAGTGAAACGCTGCCGCGAACCATCTGGTCGCTCTGGCGGGGGTCAACACCCAGACGGATAGCGACTTCAACGCTTTCCGCGAATTTTGCGGATGCAGCATCTTTTACAGCTTGCAGTGCTTCTTTCGGCTCAGCAACTTCTGGGATGACTACAGTCTTAACCGCATTGTTATATCTTTTACCGTGTTTAGCCATTTGAATTCTCCCGTGGTCTGCGAGGCTTTTCGCCTCTCCCACAGACTATTTATTAGTCTTTTACAATGACGCCCATGCTGCGCGCCTGGCCTTCAATGATTTTCATTGCGGCATCAATATCATTCGCGTTCAAGTCGACCATTTTCATTTCTGCAACGGTGCGGATGTGTTCGCGAGTTACTTCCAACGGTTTATCTTTGCCAGGATTTGACAGACCTTTCGGCAATCCGGCGACTTTTAATAAACATTCTGAAGCAGGCGGGGTTTTAGTAATGTATGTATAGGTGCGATCTTCATAGATTGTCACTTCAACAGGGACAGTACTGCCAATTTGAGCAGCGGTTGCGGCATTATATGATTTGATGAATTCCATCATATTAATACCATGCGGAGCCAGAGCAGGTCCTACCGGCGGTGCTGAAGTAGCTTTACCGGCTTTAAGCTGCAATTTGACTTTTGCAGTTACTTTCTTTGCCATTTAAATAACCTCCATCGGATAGTTTCAGCTATCCTCCCCCTTATAATTTATCAGGTCCGGGGTTAAGAGACCTTTTCAATATCTGCAAACCCTAAAGTTACAGGTGTGTCGCGTCCGAATAAAGATATAAGTACGCGTACTTGTTCTTTGGGAATATTGACTTCTTCGATAGTACCCTGAAAGTCCATGAAAGGACCGGAATTGATGCGAACAACCTGAGCGATTGACCAGATTGATTTTGCAGGGATTTCGGGGCCTTCTTCTTGTTTCAGAATAGCGTTAATTTCATCGGGTTTAAGTGGTACAGGCATTTGGTCTGGACCAACGAATCCGGTAACACCCGGGGTATTGCGAACCAGGAAACGAGTTTCGTCATCAAGCTCCATTTCCATGAAGATATATCCCGGGAAAATTTTATGCTTCCGGGTCATCTTTTTACCGCTGCGCGTACCTACTAATTCTTCTTCAGTAAGCACAAGAATACGGTTAAATTTATAACCGATTCCCTGCGCTGCCGCGCGGCGTTCAATGCTCGATTGTACTTTATTTTCATGACCCGTAAAGGTATGTATGGCGTACCATTGCATTACTTGCTTCCTCAGTTACAAAGTTGCCTTATTTCGGCGTTGTTTGCAGCAGAACTTTCATCACTTCCTGTGCAGCTAAATCAGTTAAGAACAGATAAAGTGCAACAGCAGCGATAGTGGCCATAATGACAAAGGTCATTTTGGTCAGTTCATTTTTTGTTGGCCAGTTGGTCCGTTTCATCTCTACTTTGACTTCGCGCGCAAATTTACTGAGACTATGCTCAGCTTTTACGTCTGCATCTTGTGAAGATGATGCTGCATCCGTTTGTTCGGGTACTTCGGCAACAACAGCGGCCTCTTCGTTTTCGGCAATTTCTTTTTCGTCTACCATATTCAGTCCCTCTTTCCCGTTAAATGTACGGGAACTTTGACAGTCTGATTACTTGCCGGCTTTCGCATCGAGGCCAGTTTCGCGGTGATCGGTATGAACCTTGCACTGCGGGCAATATTTTTTCAAGACCATGCGTTCAGGGTCATTTTTTTTGTTTTTATAGGTCGTGTAGTTTCTTGATTTGCATGTTGTACATGCTAACCAGAACCCACGATCTTTGGTACGGGACAAGCGTGCCACTGGTACCCTCCTCAAATGTTGACAGGGAAAGGAAGCGGGGATCCGCCACGCTTTCCCTGTCTGATAATTGTTTTATTAACAGATTAGGCGTAAATTTTAGTCACCACGCCGGCGCCTACGGTATGTCCGCCTTCGCGAATCGCGAAACGTAACTGTTCTTCCATAGCAATCGGCTGGATGAGTTCAACTTTAAGCTCTACATTATCGCCAGGCATAACCATTTCGATACCTTCTGGCAATTCGCAAACGCCGGTCACGTCTGTTGTGCGGAAGTAAAACTGCGGGCGATACCCTTTAAAGAATGGGGTATGGCGTCCGCCTTCTTCCTTTGACAGAATGAGGACTTTGCAATCGAAAATTGTGTGAGGTTTGATTGAACCCGGAACAGCAATAACCTGTCCGCGTTCAATGTCTTTACGCTCAACACCACGCAGCAACAGACCTACATTGTCGCCGGCTTCTGCACGTTCCAATGATTTGCGGAACATTTCGATGTCGGTTACAACTGTCTTGCGCGGGGTATCTTTCAAACCTACGATTTCTACTTCCATACCACGATTCAGTACGCCGCGTTCTACACGACCGGTTGGCACGGTGCCGCGACCGGAAATGGTGAATACGTCTTCAACTGACATCAGGAAAGGAAGGTCAACTGCACGAGCAGGTGTTGGGATGTATGAGTCTACTGCAGCCATTAAGTCAACAATGCATTTGAATGCAGGATCGTTAATGTCGCGTGAACCAGCTGCGAATGCTTCGCTTGCTTTCAAAGCTGAGCCCATAACGATAGGAATATCGTCGCCGGGGAATTCATACTTGCTCAGCAGTTCGCGAAGTTCAAGCTCTACCAGTTCTAACAATTCAGGATCGTCAACCTGGTCGCACTTGTTCATGAATACTACCATGCTCGGTACGTTTACCTGACGGGCTAACAGAATGTGCTCGCGAGTCTGTGGCATCGGACCGTCAGCAGCAGATACTACAAGAATAGCACCGTCCATCTGAGCTGCGCCGGTAATCATGTTCTTGATATAGTCGGCGTGGCCTGGGCAGTCTACGTGTGCGTAGTGTCGGCTTGGTGTCTGATACTCTACGTGCGCGGTGTTAATCGTGATTCCACGAGCTTTTTCTTCCGGAGCAGAGTCAATCTGATCATAACCCTTTACTTCGGAGTTTCCACCGATGCTCAACACCATAGTGATCGCAGCAGTTAAAGTCGTCTTACCATGGTCTACGTGACCGATGGTGCCGATGTTGATGTGAGGCTTATTGCGCTCAAATTTCGCTTTGCCCATCGTTGCTTCCCCTTATTGAAATTGGAAAAAATTTTTCGGCATAATAGCCGCTGGTTTGCATGGAGCCTCCAACCGGATTTGAACCGGTGACCTCGTCCTTACCAAGGACGCGCTCTACCGACTGAGCTATGGAGGCCAGTGTGGTGCCGGGAGAAGGATTTGAACCTCCGAAGGCGTACGCCGGCAGATTTACAGTCTGCTCCAATTGACCACTCTGGCATCCCGGCACACTGACAAACAATAACCGGCGGGTATCCGCCGGTTAACGCGATTAGTATAGGGGGGCTGAAGCTAATTGTCAATAGGTAAAATGAAAAAAATAAAAATATTTTTACAAACCTTTGTTAATTGACATCTCTGATATATTAAATATACCAAAAACAGCTCTAAACTTCAAATTTTGATGATTTTAGCATTTGATGAATTAATGACTGCTGATAGCATGTTCCCATGTTATTGCTTCATAAGATTTAACTTTTTCGTATACTGATATCTTTGCCTGATACATGGCATCGTCTGCTATTGCTATTAATGAATTCATGGCACATTGGAAATTTTCGTGCGTCATGCGGTGTTTGCTTGAATGATTATCATCCTGACTATTTTGGACTATTCCACAGATACCTATGCTGATATCCAATTCGTTAACGCCTAACGGGTGTTCTGCGCCAAGTTTGCGTATTCTTTCGCGTATGCGGTGTGCCAATACGCTGCCGCCATTTATTTCTGTTTCTGGTAAAATTATTATAAATTCATCGCCGCCATATCTGCCTATGATATCAGATTCTCGCGCAGATTCGTGTAATAGAACTCCAATCTCTCGTAAAATCTTATCTCCGGCTGGGTGTCCATTTATATCATTGATTAATTTAAATTTATCAAGGTCCATCATTAACATTGTCAAATTGTGGTTGGCGCGATAACTGCTTTTCAACTCTTCGTAAAGCCGCTGCAACACAAAACGACGGGTAAGCACGCGAGTAGTAGTATCAACAGAAACAAGGTCATAAATACCAGTACTGCCCATAAATGAAGATATCAGGGTGTAAAAATCGCTTATCTTCAATTTATCAGGTAAAACATCTGAAATCTCAATATATAATCCGCCAACAATTTCACCGTTCCATTTAAATGGTATCGATATCTGTGCAGCCTGCGATTTTGTTGATACGTCAGGGTCGCTGCTGAAAATAAATGTGTCTGGCAATTGTTGATTTATTAAATAAGTTAACTCGCCATTTGCCGCTCTGACTACCGGAAGGTCGTCTAAATTGCGTTGGTATAAAAATGAATTGATTTTTTCAGGATTAAAATCATGTTGATTTATCAGCAATAAATTAAGCTGCGTTAACACTTCGTTCATAAACTTCAATTCAGTATATTCATCGGTACGCAAATTGCTGAAAAAATTGCCTAATCTGTTTAAATCCTGTATTAATAAACGTTTTTTTCTTGAAACATCTGCTGTCTCTATAATGAATGGTAATGCTGATGATAATGATGATTTTAATACCATTTTAAAGTCAGATATTATCTGATATTGATTATCTGATACAAATATAATTAGAGGATAAAATGCCAACTGTTTACATTTTTCAGTAATTTGGGAAACAAATGAAATATCCTGGTCGATAATTATAACAATATCAAATTCTGATTCAACAACTTCAGCTAATGCAGAATCAAGATTGTAAACATTAGTTAACTTAACTTTATCAGATATTATGCCAGTAAAATCGTATTCGCCAAATATCAATGCATTCAAGAAAAAACCTACTTTCTTTTGCTTAATAATTAATTTCTGCCACGCAACAGGAACAATCTTACCAGGGTTAGGATCGCGGTTAATGTTGCAGCAACATAGGTTAATGCGGCTGCATCCAACACCTTTTTCGCTCCTGGTAATTCATCTTCAGCAAGATATCCGCCTTCTTTTAATATTAATAGCGCGCGTCTGCTGGCGTTAAATTCTACAGGAAGGGTGACAATGGTGAAAAATACCACAAAGATATAGAGTACTATTAATATATTTATAAATGCTGGAAACATCGAAGGAATAAAGATACCTGCTAATATCAGCGGTATATAAGCCATATTAGCGATTGAAGCAAAAGGAACTGTGAAACTGCGTAAACCCAGCCAAGGATAAGTTATTGCATGCTGCAAAGCATGTCCTGCTTCGTGAGCGGCAACTGCAACGGCTGCTATACTGTCGCTTCCATATACTGATTCTGAAAGTCTCAAAACTTTTGCTGACGGGTCATAATGGTCTGTCAGTGAACCACCTATCCCTTCTATTTTCACTCCCAGAATTCCATTGCGTACCATGTCTTTCTTATCAAATTCTACTCCGGCAATAGTTCCACGTCCCTGCATTATTTCCGCGGCTACCTGAGCCCCGGTTATGCCACGCCGGTTAGATATCTGTGAATATTTTTTAAATGCCATAGAGACTTTAATTTGAGCGATAATTGAAAATATTATCGCCGGAATTATTATGATAATTGTTGAATCGAAAAACATTGTATTCCTCTGTTTATATATATTTTACTTCCAAATTATACCCGATTTTATCTTTATTGTAACGAACTATGTATATATATGTTAAATATAGTGTGAAATAGTAAAAATTCTTATCAAAATAGCTTGACTATTCAGGAATCGGCTGTTACGATTAATTAACAGATAAAAAATTATCTGAATCGTTTATAGTAAGGAGAAAAGAATGAAGTACAGTAAAATTATTGCGATCATCGCAGCCACACTGATAACTTCAATCAGTGCCATGGCTTACGAGTTTGCCCCCCTCGGGCATGAAAGCATCGGCATGGGCGGCGCAGGTGTTGCTAATGCAGACGAGTCATTAGCAGGTTATTACAATCCAGCTCTGCTTGCCAATGGCAGCGGTATGGAAGTCAGCGTTGGCGGCGGCGTTTCCATACAGGAAAATAATATCGGTAAAAATATTGACCGATTAAGCTCCCTTGGTGCATCATCATTAGCTAACTCTTTTGGTGCTTCATTTAATGGTACTGCAAAACCGACATTTACAGCTACTCAAAACGCTAATTTGATTGAAGTTCAGTCAATTTTAAACAGTTTCGCCAGTAATAATGGCCTTGCGGTTGGTGTAGAAGGTAATGCCAGTGCCAGTTTTGGCAATATAGCGTTTGGCGCTTTTGCAACCGGTAATGCCGGTGGTAGAGCGGTTGTATCAAAAACGAATACTGATTATGTTTTTCTTAATAAAAACGTAACTGTTGGCGCGACAACAGGTGATATTTATTATAAATATAACCCATCTATACCCGCAAACAATATTACTTACAACGTTGTCTCTGGCGGCGTATCAGTTGACCCTTATGCTCTGGGTGGACGACCTGCTGGTTTAACCTATGACCCTCTCCTGACTCAAGCAGTTTATAACGCAACAAGTATCCAGGCCGGTTTGAACGATAAAAGCAAAACCTACATTAGATTAACTGGTGTTGGAGTTGTGGAAGCTCCTTTAAGTTATGCTACCACAGTTGGTTTGCCTCTTATCGGCGATATTAATGTTGGCGGTTCTATCAAGGCTATGGTCGGCACTACCTATGACCAGAATATTAGTATTGACACCGATTCCGGTCAAATTAAAGATGACTTGAAAAATGCCAAGAAAACATCAACCCAGTTAGGCGTTGACCTTGGTGTGTTATATCATGCAATGGGCATGAATATTGGCGTTGTTGGCAAAAACCTTAACAGTCCAAAATTTAAAACAATTTTTGGTAATGAGATTGCCATCAAACCGTCATACCGTGCTGGTGTATCTACCGAACTGTTTAAAGGCGTTAAGTTCGCCGCAGACTATGATATCAATAAAGCCCAGTTGCTTGACGGCACAGATGTCCAGTGGTTAGGCGGCGGTATTAAAGCTAAATTATTCTGGGATTTCCTGCAAATTAGTGCTGGCGCAATGTCAAACGTTGCTAACCCCAGTAGTTTAGGTGCCGTATACACCGGTGGCTTGCAGACCGATTTCTGGATTTGCAAATTAAATGTAAGCGGTCAGATGTCACAGAAGAAAGGCCAATACGACGGCAAAGAAGTTCCAAAATACATGAAAGTTAACGGTTCATTAATCTTTAACTGGTAGTCTTTTAAAGAGAGAAGATTGAAGAGAGAAGGGTGAAATCTATTAGGATTTCACCCTTTTTTTATTACGAATTATGGAGGCTTTTGCAAAACCCAATGGTACAGACACCTTCCTGGCTTCGCCACTCGGTGTCAGTCCCTGAAAGTCGTTCTTCCCCTCTCCAACCGGGGAGGGGATTGAGGGGAGGGGCTTTTAAGGCGAAAATCTATAATTCAGAAAATAGGTTTTGCAAGAGCCTGTATGAATTACGAATTACGAATTATGAATTACGATAATTTATAAGACAATTGTCAATTGTCAATTTTCTTCTCTCTTCACTTGGGCATGTGTGCGTGGCACTGGTTGCATGCTCTATTTTCATTTGGAATAAAATTGGTTACTGGTCCAGCGGTATTAACCATCATTCCTAATCCGTGACCAAACCATTGTCCCAGGTTGCCTACCCGGGTTTTTGCGGTTGCGGCAATGGCGATTTTGGCGGTGCGGCCGTCATCGCTTAACGTGATATCAACGATCCCGGGTCTTTTTTTAATGGTGGCAATGACATTTGTTTTGGTGGCGTCGCTTAATTTTTCTGCTTTTTCTTCAGTTCTTGAATTAATATAGCATACAATCTTTGCGCCATAGAATTTTTCAGCGTCATCTAATTTCGGGTGTTTTGCGATTATATTTACCAGGTCGCCCAATGTCACTTTGGACTCATCAATAGTTGCAGTAAGTATGCCGGTTTTAATATTTGTAGTTATCTCGGCAATGCCAGCGGTTTTAACAAGGTCAGTGGCGAGTGCGTCAAATGCCGCCTGGTCTTTCACCCCATCAACAGCGATTGTAACCGCAAGCCCAACGACTTTAGGCTTTTCAGCGTTTTGTGCTGATAACAGGAACATGGTCGTACAAAAAAGTACAATAATTGCAACTATAAGGATAAGTTTTTTCATTTTTCTTCTCCGCTGATTTATAATAGACTTGTCCGGAAATAAGGAATGATTAGATTTTAAGGCAATTTTTTCGTCAGACAAGGCGTATATTTTACACTTTATCTGGATTGATAAACGAAAAATGAACAACGCTGTATGGCGAAAAAAAAGTCTAAAAGATGCCATTAATTATTTTCGGAAATGTCTAATGATACGTGACAGGCGTAATTTAGTTGCTTATGTATGCGGCGAATCTATAAATTCGCTATCGCATGCCTTGTCAGGACACTCACCCGGGTGGTCAGGAGTTAATCCTTCTTTCAACCGCTTCAGCCTTTCCGGGTGTTCTAATAAGATGCCAATTGCTGTTACAAAATATATTACCGAACATGCCGGGTGAATATATTCAGGATTAATCCATGGGAAAAGCATGGGGTCTTTTGCCACCATAATTGGCAGAACCAGTTGTATTATAAACATAAACAGCAGGAATGAAACCTGCAGCAGGTTTATTCTCAACGCGGCAATCATGACGATACCGAGGGTCGACTGGGCGGCGGTAATCATTATTTCATTCATTTGCACATGCGTCATCGGTATTGGGTGAGCGAAAGTGTTTGCGGAGAAAGCATAAACAAATGGAATCATACCAACCAGCAATGTCCACTGGTTAAGGTTTGCCGATAATAAGCTGCCCAGTGCCACACCGGTGCGGTTGCGCAGGGTGAACATAATTGCCACGGTAAATTCAGGAGCCTCTGACGCAATGGGAGCCAGCCATTGGATTAACAACTCACGTTTTACGTGAAGTATTTCACCTGTGGATATCAGGCTTTCAGCGAATTGTTCAGCGTTGGCAAAGATAGCAAAAGCGGCGACTAAAAATAATATTACTGTCCAGATTCTGCGTTTTAGAGTGGGCATGACCATCAGCAATTCTGCTGGGCCGTCTACCTCGCATTCTTCACATTTTTTCTTTCCGGCAATTCGCACGTACCAACCATATATAATGAAAAATACTATGCCGTCGTACCATTCCAGAGTGCCTTTGATAGCGACAAATATTGCATAAATAGTGGCAATCCCAAGAAATAAAATCTCTGTAAGCCGGTCGCGCTCTATCCAGACGATATCTTTGTTTTTTCGCCAGTGCATGAATATCAGGGTAAACCAGGCAAGTCCGATAATCAGCCGGTTAGCTCCGGTCATATTTGCGATTGCCAGTGATGCGTAATGTCCGGGATCCTTGCCAGCCATGTACGTTACATACATGTCAACGGCATATTCCGGCAGCACCGCAATTAACGCGACAATCGCCAGTGCCAGCATTTGCGAGATATCTTCCTGTACCGCGTCACACGCCCAAAGCAGCAGGAATGATGCGCCAAGGACTGCCATACCGCTGAGGAAAGCCAATAAAGGCGCGGCAACTTGAATTTCTGGTATGCCTAAAAAATGAAGGTGGCTTAATCTGATTAAAACGCCGGGTATGGTGATGAACCAGGCGAGAAACATGAGGAAGAGGTATTTTTTTTGATTTTTCAATTAATTACTCCGGGTATAATGGCGACTATTTTAAGGCCGCACGAATTTACACATCGCACGACCAAGAGTCTCACACCCAGATATGAATCGGTCGGACAGACCAGGGAATTACCCCGAGATTGTTGGCCTGCCGGAACGGCAACCGACGCCGTTCTGCTACTCCCCCTTGGCGGGTACAGGTGAATGATAGCAGATTTAGAAGATACAGGCAAGTTTGAATTGAGAATTGAGGAGACTCTTGAAAAACTTATTTTATCAAATGTTTATGTTGCAGGTTTGTGGTAGGCGAAAACCATCCCGACCTTCGGCCACCCCTCCTTGGCAAGGAGGGGAGTTTAAAACAACAGTTTTGATTATTAAAGCAGCTTTTATTTTATCAAGTAACTATCATAATTCCCCTCCTTGCCAAGGAGGGGGGGGTGGTTGGGTTGATTATATATTTAGTATGGTTTTGCAAGAGCCTCTGAGAATTGTGAATTTTCAATTAGTCATATTACTTGCTTGCAATCTCATAAGTGGTTGACGGGTCATAACCTGCCAACGAGCAGAAGTTGCTCCAGACTTTGCGGGAATAGTTTTGGGTTTCTCGGTAGGGTGGAATGCCGTTGTATTTTCTTACTGCGCCAGGGCCGGCGTTATAGGCGGCGAGGGCGAGTGGGGTACAACCGAAGGCGTCTATCTGTTTGCGCAGGTAGCGCACGGAACCATCGATATTTTGTTCTATATCAAATGCATCTTTCACGCCAAGTCCTGCTGCTGTCCCGGGCATTAATTGTCCAAGTCCGCGGGCGCCGGAATGGCTTACCGCACGGGGATTAAAGCGGGATTCCTGAAGGATGAGGGCAAATACTAACCGCGGGTCTACATCGTAAGAGCGGCTTTTACTGATAATATGCCCAGCGATGGTGTTTGCCATATCTTGCGATATCCGGCCATTCAGTTGACATATTCTTTCGCCATAAACTTGAGTTATGTTAATGTCATCGGTATCGCCGTCTTCATAGCTGATTCTTTCTGGTGCAGGCTCATTATCTGTTTCTGGCGCAGTGGTAATATTTGTTGTATTGCCTGTTGCTGGTGCAGACGGAGTTACTGTTGTTTGCGGAGTTACTGCGGATTTCGGGATGTTGGCACTGGCTGCTATCCCAGTACCAACGGCAGCGGTCCAATTCATCACCTGCAGCATTGCGTCTTCTTTATCCGCAGATTGCTGTGGTGTTACAGAAAGGCATACCGGGGTGCCGGTGTTTTGCGGTAAATAGGCAATCATATTAAGTTTTTTGCCTACGCTGACGTCAGTATCTTTTTTCGCGTAATTTAAAATTATGGTCTGCTGGTCATCTATTTTGAATAAAATCCCGGTGATGCGGTCATTGCTGAATGTCCCAATCACGGTTCCGCCGAACTCAAAAACCTTTCCCTGTTCATTCGACATTGTTTGCGCTACTTTTGTGCCGAGAGTTAAAGGGGTTACATATTGCAGGCTGCGGGCAAGTTGATATTCATTCAAATTAGCCGCAAAAGCAGTGCTGATACAAAGTGAAAACGCCGTTATTAATATAGTTCGCCAGGAAAAAATCAATTAAAAACTCCGCAATGAATTAATACCAGAGGGAATGATAGCACTGAATCGTCAATATGAAAAGATACCGGCGGCGGGAAAATGTGTAAAATATGACATTTTTTTTAAGATTACTCGTGAAATGCGCTATTATTAACCTGTAATTTTTTTCTTCATTACGGTATAATTGACCCCGGTCAGAAGATTTCTGGCCAGAAAGAGCTTGTTTTTATGTTAATTGATGCGCATACCCACGCCTTTGCTGATAAGATAGCAGAAAAGGCGGTACTTCAACTGATAGATTATTATTCTATCCCTACCAGCCACGGAGGAACCATATCTGATTTAATGCATCAGGCGCAAATAGCCCGACTGGATGCCATGGTAATGCTGGTGGCGGCGACGAAGGCAGAACAGGTAAAACCGGCAAACGACTGGATGCTGTCGCGTCCCTGGGAAGCATTTGAAAACCATCCAATCATCATTCCATTCGGTTCTTATCACGTTGATGATGAATATTGGCAAACTGAAATTACCCGGTTGGGTGACGCAGGGATTAAAGGCATTAAAATTCACCCGGAGTTTCAGCAGATTGACCTTGCCGACCCGCGATTACTGCCATTTTGCGAGGAGATTCAAGGCAAGTTTATCCTGATGGTTCACGTTGGCGACCCGGTAGTGACTGCGGATAATTACAGCACCCCGGCAAAGGTTGCCCGCTTATTGGAACTATTTCCAAATCTGACAATTATAGCCGCGCACTTGGGCGGGTATTGTTTTTGGGACGAAGCCCACGACTTGCTGGCGGGGAAAAATCTGTATCTTGATACTTCCAGTGCGGCACAATATATTGACCCGGAATTAATGAGAAATATCATCAGGCGCCACGGGGTAGAAAATATTCTTTGCGGCAGCGACTACCCACTAACCTCGCCAATCGAAGCGATAAATTCCATCATGGAGATATCCTGGCTCAGCGACGTGGAAAAAAGTATGATTACTGGCGAAAATGCCGCCAGACTGTTTGGTTTATTGTAGTTTGACGGAAAAATAATAGTGAATAGATGTTCACAGTTTGTATAATTTAGTATACATTGACGGTTTGAATGTATACAGTTTATGCCATTTAGTAGACATTGACTGTTTGAATGTATACAGTTTGTGCCATTTTGTATACATTCACAATTGCAATGTATACAGTTTGTACTGTTTTGTATACATTGGTGTATAGTCAGTTAGCAATCAAATCCGAATAAAAAAAATCATGATTTATTGTTGATATAACTTTAATGTGTCGCAGCTCTGCAGCTTTAACTATTTATATTTACCACGATACTATTAATATAAAAATGATAATTAGCTACAGAGCAGCGACACATTAAATTTGTCCAATTTATTTGGGTTAGGAAGTTCACAAACCTTTAATTTATCGGCAGTTGTTCGCGGCTGACACATTTCCCTTTATCATCAATCTTCCAATATAAAAATCCAGTCGGGTCTACCGAGAAGTTTTTGGTGGTTGATACGCAGGTGACCAGCAATGTGCCTTTATAATCATTAACGATGCTGGAATGGGTGTGTCCGGTCAAGTATGCGGTAACGTGGTATTTTTCCAGTAAATCTAAAATTTTCGTTCGGTATAAAAGAGGTGTGTTATTGCCGTTTTTCTCGTCAAATGTTTTCAGGTATAGCGGGTGGTGGGCGGCAATGATGATAGGTTTGTTTTTCTTGGTAACTTCTTCTAAAGTTTTCTCCAGCCAGGCTATCTGCACGTCGGCACCTTCACCACCGGTAAGCCAGCGGTTGCTGTTGGTCATTATCAATATACAGTCCGGCATTTCGCTGTAACGGTACTCTTCTCCGACAATCTTCTTAAATTCTGCTGATTTCCAGTCGTCATGATTACCGGCGATGGCAAATTCAGGCACGGTGAAAAGTTTCAGCGATTTCTCTAAATCCAATGCGTGTTCAGGCGTCCAGTTATTTATCATATCACCGCAAATAACAGCAAATTCCGGCTTCAATGCATTTGTTTTTTCGATGGCGGTATTAAATAGCGTTATGTCAGCCTGGTATCCCTTTTCCCCGATGCCAAATTGCGGGTCGCTGATTTGGACAAATGTAAATTCCGCCGCATTAGCGCAGAGTGAGATGAATAAAAATAGCAGTATTGATTTTAAACGCATGATGATCCTCTTTGTATCAGCAATGATAGCAAATGCAATGGTGATTTACAATGTAATTTATGCGGAATCATTATACTCAAAAGTAAAAATACTGTGATATAATAAATGTCACAAAAGGGGGAGTAATAGATGTTGAAAGAATTTAAAGAGTTTATCATGCGCGGCAATGTAGTCGACCTGGCGATTGGTATAATTATTGGTGGCGCTTTTGGCAAAATCGTCAGTTCATTGGTGAATGATGTATTAATGCCGCCTTTGGGCATGGTGCTTGGAAAGTTGGATTTTTCCAACTTGTTTATCAGTTTGAATGGCGTAATTTATCCATCTCTGAAAGCAGCAAAGGATGCCGGTGCGGCAACATTGAATTACGGCATGTTCATCAATACTATTGTTGATTTCCTTATTGTTGCACTTGCAATCTTCATGTTAATTAAACAGATTAACAAGATGAAAAGAAGTGAAGAACCAGTGCCAGCAGAACCAACAACAAAGGAATGCCCTTTCTGCGTTTCAAATATTGCGCTGAAGGCAACCCGTTGTCCCAACTGCACATCAGAACTGCCGGAAAATAATTAATAATGAAAAATTAAAAATTAAAAATTGAAGAAAAAGTTCTCAATCAACAATTTTTAATTCTTAATTTTCAATTTTTAATTCAAGTTTACGCTTTCAGCCAGTTCGTTGCTACCAGCAAAGTCTTCACTTCGAATGGATGGAATGCGGTGGTGATTACGCCGTTGCTGAGTAATACAGCGTTGCCGGTTGGGCGTTCCAGAAAGTTTACTTCTTCTGCGCTGCCTGCGCCTGCGCCGATGCTGATTTTGGCTTTAACATCCGCGTCGCTGGCATTGAAAAATCTTATGGCAATTTTGTCGGAATATTCGGCATTGCGAACTGATGTGCAGATTACCGCGTCGGTGCCTTCAATGACAAGGTTCGCCTTTGCTGCCAGGTTTATTTCTGATGATACCGCAACATTCGGGCGGTTGTATGCCATCCCCTGGCGAACCAGTTCGCTGTTGCTGATAACTGCACCGTGTGGCGCAAACGCGAATTTTATGGTGTGGCTGCCATTGTCTGGTTCGGGGTCGGGGTTGTATGGATTGCGCAGCAATGATAACCGTGCCCGTCCACCCAGCGCGTCTACGCCATATTTTGAATCATTGAAGATAGTATAGCCAAAGTTATCGCCGGATATATCAAGGAACTTCTGGGTTACCTGTTCTGTTCCGTCTGCCCGGCGTTCCGGCAGGAAGAATGGCCCTTCAAAGCGTGCTCTGGCTGCCTTCACCGTGGTTCCGAATGAGACCTTCAAATGCGGCACGCCAACCTCCTGGCAGCCTTGTTCGCGCCAGTCGATGTTGGCAATGAAATCTACCCGTTGGAAATCGTTGTAATAAATAACATCTTCGCAAATAGTAGATGCCCGGAAACTGTGTTTTACGTTGAATCGTGCAAATACCGGTCCTGCTTCAACCTGG
The DNA here is from genome assembly GCA_964638715.1 of uncultured bacterium. Taxonomy (GTDB): domain Bacteria; phylum Armatimonadota; class Hebobacteria; order CAIYQO01; family CAIYQO01; genus JBAXQQ01. Next base: position 23,539 of record CAZWZF010000054.1, read on the forward strand.
GTGACTGTTGCGCCGCGCAGCAGGTTTTCTTCTTTTCTGATGTCGTTAATCAGCCAGGCAGACATCGGGTTATGCGACTCGTCGATTATCTGGAAAACGTTCAACGCCAGGTCGCGACGGGTGCACGGCACATGGGTCAGGGTTTTGTCGACACCGTAAGCGACATATTCGACAGCTAATTTCTTGTCAAAATATGAACCGATAACGCCGGATTCTTTATGCAGATAAGAAGTTGCGGTATTAGTTTTGATGATGAAGTTGCTGTTATCTTCTTTCACTGCCACTGCTGCAAACTCAGCACCTGCCGGCAATGCGTTGAGGACGCTGTAGCTTTTCACTGATAACGCCGGGACATCAACAGCGATGAAGACGAACTTGTCATCCATCGCTTGTACCGGAATGATGTTGCCATCCGCGTCTTTCAAGGCGATGGTATTGGCGGGTAAAGTTGCCACTACCGGTTCGGTGCGGGTAAAGCCCAGCGGGTTCAGTAGTGTCAATACATCGCCATCTGCTGTCGGGGTAACTAACGCGTTTAGCGATTCGTTGATGGCTGCGCTTGCCGCGCCGATGGCTTCTTCCGCGCGCTGGTGCGCATTGATATAGCTGTCGTGAACCGCGGCACCGTCAAAGATGTCATGGAAATGGTTGAACAGCATTTTTTGCCATGCAATCTTTAATGATTCATTGCAATTTACGCCGGCTAACGCGGTGATCGATTCGGCGGTAAGCAGAGCGGTTTCGCAATAGCGGTTGTAGCGTTTTATTGACGCGTGGGTGGTGAAACAACCTTCAAACAGACTGTATGTTTCACCTTTATTCGTCAAAATATGTTCTGATTCGTTAACCAGAATTTCTTTAGTAATGTTATTGATGGTATCGTATTTGAATTTTGGAATAATCGGTTTATTGCGGTATGCTTCCAATGACTTCATGCTGTGGCGCGGCAAACCGCCTCCATGGTCGCCCAGACCCCAGATATGCAGGATATTCTTGAAACCATGTTTCATGTAATTCAGGATATTCCCTGTCACCGCGTTTGGATTCAGGTTGCTTCCATAGGCTTCTGACAATGCGGTTATCGGGGTTCCATCCACGCCGACCCAGGTTCGTACCGGCCAGTTGTTTTCCCAGTTCCGGTCGCTGCCGGGGTTGCAGCGCCAATGAAAGTAGATATCCATGCCGCCAAGTTTTACCAGTTGCGGCATATTGCCCGGGTGACCAAAGGTGTCGGGTGCCCAGAAAACATTCGCTTCCATCCCCAGGTTCTCTTTAGTCCATGCCTTTGCGTACAGCATGTGGCGGGCGATATCTTCGCCGTCTGCCATGTTCAGGTCGCCTTCAACCCAGGTACCGGCGACACATTCCCAGCGACCGGCGTCAATATATTTTTTCAGCTTTGCGAATACTTCCGGGTCTTCCTTTTTCACCACGTCATAAAATGGCACCTGGCTGATGGTAAATGTCAGGTCGCTGAAATCGTCCATCATGTCGGTGATAGCCTTGGCGTCGCGGCGCATGCAATGCACGGTGTCCGGCCATGTCCACATCCAGTCCATATCGATATGGGTGTGGCCGATGCAGTGAACGGTCATCTCTTTTGCCCGGGCAGAAAACGGCTGCAGGATATTCTCCATGGCGGTGAATGACGCCGTCAACTCGTCCCAGTTATTCTTTTCCAATGCGCTAAGATTTATTGCTTCGGCAGCTTTAACCGTCAACTGTTTTTCATCGTAATTCTTTGCTAATCCCCGGGCAATGCGCAATTGCAATGCGGCGGCGCCGACCTGTATAGCCATATCCTGGCAAACTTCCGAATGTATGCCAATCCCGCCCAGCGGGTTAAAGTCCGCCGGCAGTTCTGTCGGAATAAAATTAACCACCAGGCGATACTTTTTGCCCGGCTCGATTAATACTGGAAACGGGTCGGCGATAGGGCCGGTGGCATACCACGCATGCTCTTCTTTGAATACTTCAACGCCATCAACCCACAGTGTGAACGGACTCCAGCCATTTATAAAGAAACGGGCAACAGTGCCTTTCAGGCTAAACCCGCATTTTTCTTCAGGAAACACCAATTCAGCATAAAACCAGTTTTCATCGTTCTTTTTCATCAGCGACCTGACGTCGTGGCCGCAAATAGTCCAGTCATCTTGAATAACCGCAGTCAAAGCATTCTTCGGCGTCTGTACGGGATGTCGCCAGGACAGCTCAAATGTGCCGTCTAACTCCCAGCATTTGGCATCTAATCTGCCCAGCACCGCATCAATATTAAAATCAGCCATTTTATCCACCTTTCATATCTTTTTCAATCGTGAATTTATTCTTGTCAGATTATAGATATTTTTGCTGATGTAAGCAATGAGGTGAATGTGTTTATTAAAAGTAATTTTAAATAAATATGAATGTGGCGTCACTTTGGGGAGCCGGGCTGCGAACCTGTTCCAAACTGAGACTACATCAATTACTGATGTTTATTATATAAAATATTTTTCCTATTGAAAACATAAAACTTTTAAGCAAGCAGGTGCTGCCATACACAAATGGGCAATCCCTTGCGGGGATTGCCCATTATGCGATTATATTTTGTATTCTTTACTGTATTGTCGATCTTTTCGTTAACACGGCGATTGCGGTTACGGTGTCTGATGCCGGGTTGATTTTGCCATTGGTGATGTCGTTCCATGATTTTGCGGTTATGCTTACAGATTGGGTTGGCGGGTTGTTTTCGTCAATTGTCTGTTTGCTGGTGCCAACAAGCCGGAGCATTAATCTTACCGTTTCGCCGGGTTTAACGTTATAGGATGCCCAGCCGCCGGTGAATATTTTCCTGGTTCGGTCGATATTATTGATATCAAAAATGGCTGCTTTCCATTTGCTGTCTATCACAGAATTGCTGCTGATAAGGAAAACATCGGGAACGTTGCCGGTATTTTGTATCGAAATATAAAACTCGCTTTGGCGGTTGATTTGCTGGCTTAGCTGTATGGTCTGCAAAATCCCGGTGTTATTAACTACCCCAACTCCCATCATCAAACTGTTGCCTTTCGAGTTTGATATGGCAGCGTCAACGCCGGTTGTAAGGACAGGGGCCGCAGTGGTGAAACTGTGTACCGCCGACCATGTTCCGAGGGCGTTTCCCTGTTTGGCGCGCACCCGCCAATAATACACGGTGCTGCTATTTGCCAATGTAGCAGCCTGGCTGGCGACAGCGGATGACAGCGATGTCTTGGTGGTGAAGGTTGGATTTGTCGAGATATCAATATCATACGCGCTCGCGTTCGTCACCGTGCTCCAGGTAAATGTTGTGCTGACGGGAATATTTACGGCGTTGTTTGCCGGTGCTGTCAGCGTAGGGACGGTTAACTGCACGGTTTGGGCAGCAGTGGTGAAATACCAGGCGGATGACCAGTTGCTGGAAGTGCCGGCGGCATCGGTGGCTTTTACTTCCCAGTAATAGCGGGTGTTGCCCAGTAAAGTTGGATTAGCGGATAGATTATTTGATGCAACTACTGTGGCATTGGTGAAATTGATATTTGTCGCATATTGCAAGGTATAACTGACAGCCGAAACAACAGCCTGCCAGGCTAATGGTGAAGTGGTTGCTACACCGGTCGCGCCATTTGCCGGGGAGGTTAATGCCGGTGCCGCAATTTTTTGATTAACGATGGTGGTAAAGTTTGCCGTTGCCGCGCTGCTCCATACTGTGCCATTGCCTGCCTTTACCCGCCAATAATATATTGCTTGATTTGTTAAATTAGTCAGGCTGTATGATGTACCGGTGACATTTTGAAGATTTACGATTTTATTGGTAAATGTTGCGTCTGTCGCCACTTCAACAGAATATACCGTCGCGTTTGCTACCGGGTTCCAGGTTAGGATTGGCGAGGTTATTATGTCGATAGCATTGTTTAACGGGTAAGTCAGCACCGGTGCTGCAAGCGCATTTGAGTTGATGGTGAAATCCACCGCGCTTTGGCTCGAAACAGTCGAGTTGACAACAGAACTTATCTTAACCCGGTAATCGGTGCCTGCCGCCTGTGATGTTAGAATTGTCCAATTGTATGTTTTGTTATTCACCGCGGAAGCAGAGATGACACTGTCGCGCCCCCCGCCTTTGAATAACTCGATAGCAACATTTCCTGTGAACCCGACAGATGTCCAGGTAATTTTCTGGGTGGTGCCGGATTGCCACTGTACAGCGGTATTCGGCGCGGTTACGGTGACGGTAGCCAGCGATGTGCCGATTGCGATGTTGCCGACATATAATGTTCCGTCAGCACCAATCGCCGGGCTGGAGTATGTCTTTGCAACGGTTACAAACACCCATCTTTGGACACCATTGGGGTTGATTGAGTAAATATTGGCATCATCGGCAGATACGTAAATTGAACCGGCAGCATCAATGGCTGGGTTGTTAATGATAGAGCCACCGGTAAGATATGACCATTTCTCTATACCATCAGTTTTAATGGCATAAAGTTTTTTGTCTTTTGACCCGACATATATGGTGCCGTCAGCAGCAATTGCCGGACTTGATTCTACCTCGCCGCCAGTAGTGAATGCCCATTTTTGAGTGCCGTCAGGTTTTACAGCATATAATTTCTGGTCTAAAGAGCCGACATATATAGTACCGTCTGTGGCTACCGCAGGAATAGATCTCACCTCGCCACCGGTGGGGAAAGCCCATTTTTTTGTGCCATCAGCGGCATTTAGCGCGTATAAGTTTTTATCGTTGCTCCCGATATATATAGTAGTGCCATCAGAACTCATCGCCGGGCTGGATGATACTCCGCCGCCGGTAAGAAACGACCATTTCTTTGTCCCGTCAGGCTTGATTGCATAGACATTTTTATCTTCAGAGCCTACATAAATAGTGCCATCCGCACCAATAGTCGGACTTGAGTTTACTACATCATTAGTTTTAAAAGTCCATTTCGGTTTACCGGTATTGGGATCGATAGCAAAAAAACTGCCGGAACCATAATATATGGTACCATCAATACCAACTGCCGGACCTGATATTACTGGTACTGTTGATGTAGTAGTAGACCATTTTTGTGCGCCGTCATCAGGATAGTAACAATGAATTTTCATCAATACGCAACCTGCTGAGATACAACCGTCAGTGCCGATAACCGGACTGGAATCAAAACGATGCGCAGAATAATCCAGCCATTTTATAGTAGGATTTGCGGGTCCGATATATTGTGAACGCCCGGTACGCTGAAGGTCATGCCCACGCATTGGCCAGGCAGAATTACCGAGTTGCGCTAACGAAATAGAAATGGAGAAGATAATAATCCCCAAAATAAAAATTGCCTTTTGCACGATGCAGTTCTCCTTACAGATTGATAGAATGCTGTATACATTTTTAGAAAAAAGTTACTTCACTTTTTAATTAATACGCTTATAGCAGAAATTAGTTGCGAATGAAATAAGAATTATTAATGTATTGGACCGCAGGCAAGATACCTGCGGTCCAATACATCAATAAATTGTCCACTATTAACTGACCTAATTCTTACCCGTCGTTTTCAAATACCAGTTATCGGTGCGGAATGGGGATGCGGGAAGGCCTGCACCGTTGTACAGGGTGCAGGTGGGATTGTCGGACCAGGCGTAGCGGACGGCGACTGGTTTTTTCACGTCCGGGTTCCATACCACCACGCTGTCGCCATCGATTTTTGCCTGGGCTGGCTGGAATTTTTTATTAGCTCCGGCGATGATGAAACTACCGATAATCTCGCCGCTTTTTGATGCCAGTCCGCTATCGGTGTGGGTGAAATGCAGGCGGATTTTGCCGTCGCAGCAGATGCTCATGCTCTTGTATATCGGTCCGCTGTATGACACATTTTCGCCGTATACCTGTTCGCGAGCGATTAATGCCAACCGGCGACCGGCTTCCTGTTTATTGGGCGGGTGAATGTCGTTTTTGTCGCCGGCGTCGCACATTACTGCCATGCCGGTATGTTTTACCGTTTGCAGGGTGAATAACTGCGCCTCGCGCAATTCATCGTAATGTGCCGCGTTTGGCTGCGGCTGGATATCCAGATTTTGCAATTGAACAAAATAAAACGGGAAGTCGTATCCCCACTGTTTGCGCCAATCATTAATAAGCAGTGGGAAGAGCTTTTTGTACTGCTCGCAACGTTCGCTGTTGTATTCTCCCTGCCACCAGATGGCGCCGCGAATGGAATATGGAACCAATGGAGCAATTTTGCCATTGTAAAGCCCGCCGGGTCGAGTGGTTAACTGAGCCGGGTCTGCCGGGATGCCTGTTTTCGACTTTGTTTCCAGTGCCTTGTTATATGCAACGACAGAATCGTCGTAACGGGAAAATATCGGCGCGAAATCTTTCTCGTCGAGCATGGCATCGGGACGTACCCACGCCTCTGCCAACGTGCCGCTGACAGAACTGTGTATTATGCCAATGGGAACTTTCAGGTGCTGGTACAATTCCCGCGCGAAGAAATACGCGGTGGCGCTGAAATGAACAGCGGTTGCCGGGTTGCAAGCTTCCCATTTACCCGTCACAGTTTCTTTTGGCTCACCAGCAACTACGGTACCCACGGTGAAAAATCGTATTTGCGGGTAATTAGCGTCGGCTATTTCCTGTTTGCCGTTGATGGCGTGGCCGACCGGATATTCCATATTTGACTGCCCGGATGCCAACCAAACCTCGCCGATATAGACATCTTTCAGCGTGATGGTGGTTGCCCCGGCGATGGTCATGACAAATGGTCCGCCAGCTTTCATTTTTGGCAAATCAACCTGCCATTTTCCGTTAACATCGGTGACAGTTGATGCTTGTTTTTTGTTAATTTTAACAGTAATTTTTTCGCCGGGAATGCTCTTTCCCCATACCGGTACCCGGGCATCGCGCTGCAATACCATCTGGTCACAAAACAGCGGATTAACTTCGACACCCGCCAATACATTTAACGACGTCATAATTAACACAACGCTCCCGATTAATAACATTTTCAAGTTCATTTTTTGCTCCTTACCTCTCCCCCCGACCCCCTCTCCGAAGGAAAGGGGGAGAATATTTGTGGTTGGGGTCACACCGTAAAAGTATCCAAACAGAATGTGCTTTTTAATGTGATAGCATCCGGGTCATTCGGGTGTCCGCCGCCAACCCAGATATGATATTCACCGCATTCAAAGAATGGCTGTCCGTTATCGTCGTATACAGAAAGCTGTTCTGGTTGAAGAAGGAACTTTACAGTCTTTGTTTCGCCGCTTTTCAGGTGTATTCTCTGGAAACCTTCCAGGTGAATTACCGGAACCGGCACGCTGGATGCAACATCTTTAACGTAAAGTTGTACAACTTCGTCGCCATCGCGCTTGCCAACATTGGTAACGTCGACTTCAATGATTTGCGTTTGTGTCTGCAATAACACTTCGTGGCCGATAATCAAATTACTGTACGCGAAGGCAGTGTAACTGAGGCCGTGACCGAAATAATATGATGGAGTGTCGGTCATAAACCGGTAAGTATGACCGGCCATGTTGTAATCTGCCATCGGCAATAACTGTTCGGAAGATTTCAGCATGGTTATCGGCATGCGTCCGGCAGGATTTACCCGTCCAAATAAAACATCGGCAATCGCCTGCCCGCCCAGTTCGCCGGGATAAAACGCCTGTACCACCGCGGCGACATTTTCAAATGCCCACGGTGCCGCTACCGGACTGCCGCCGAACAGCACCAGCACCACCGGAGTGCCAGTCGCTTGGATAGCCTTTATCAGTTCCTGCTGGCAAACCGGCAGTTCCAATCCCTTGCGATCGCCACCCAAATCGGTTACTCCTGCTTCAGGGTCGCCATTCTCGCCTTCCATCGTGGGGTCTAATCCCATACACAGGATCGCTGCGTCGCTGCGTTTCGCCGCCGCTACCGCCTCGGAAAGATTGCGGTCTTTGGCACCGAATGCAAAGAAAATCGGCTTGTCGGTAAGGTCGCACCCCTGGGTGAACCAGACCCGGGCATCACCCGCCGCTTGTTGAATGCCGGTTAAGGCGGTTATTTGTTTTGACGGTATGCCGTTGTAATTGCCAATCAGCACACTACGCGAATCCGCGTTTGGTCCCATCACCGCGATATTTTTAATCTCGCTGGATAGCGGCAATATGCCGTTATTCTTAACAAGTACAATCGACTGCTGCGCCATCTCCAGTGATAAATCCATGTGTTTTTTGCAGCCAACTACATCGTAAGGAATCGACGCGTAGGGAACTATGTCATCAGGGTCGTAAAATCCGAGTTTTATCAGCGCTTTTATGGTGCGCAGCAAAACGGTGTTGATATCGGTTTCGGTGATTAATCCCTGCTGCAATGCTAATGCTGCGCCGGTATCAACTACATTGCCAAGTTCAAGATCGCATCCGTTTTTGCATGACATCGCGGTTGTTTCTGCCGGACCGCGGCTAACCATGTGAGTGTCATGGCAATAATCATAGGCACCGCCGTCAGACACTACGTATCCGTCAAATCCCCATTCATCCCGCAAAATATCCTGCAACAGCAGTTTGTTGGCGCAGCATGGTTTGCCATACAGGCGATTGTACGCGCTCATTACTGATTCAACTTTTGCTTCCTGTACGGCAGCGCGAAATGCTGGCAGGTAAGTTTCATAAAGGTCTCTTTTTGATGGCGCGACGTCAAATGTCATTCGCTGGCTTTCCGGTCCGCTGTGGATGGCATAATGCTTTGCCGTGGCGGCTATCTTCAGGTACTTCGGGTCGTTACCCTGCAAACCGGTGATGAATGCCACTGCCATGCGTCCAGTTAGATATGGGTCTTCGCCATAGGTTTCATGTCCGCGTCCCCAACGCGGGTCGCGAAAAAGATTGATATTTGGAGAGAAAAAAGTCAGTCCCTTATATGTGCTGCGGTCACCCATTCGCACTGATTCGTGGTGTTTGGCACGCGCTTCGTCAGATATCGCGTCGGCAACCTGGTGCATTAAATCAACATTCCAACTTGCCGCCATGCCAATCGCCTGTGGAAATACCGTTGCCGTACCTGCCCGGGCAACACCGTGAAGGCACTCGTTTGACCAGTTGTATGATGGTATGCCAAGTCTTTCCACCCCGTCCCATTCGTGATTCATCATGGACAATTTTTCTTCAATCGTCAGTCTGCCCAGCAAGTCGCTGGCTCTACCATCAATATTCAAATCAATATTTCGAAATGGAAGGTTAGCTGTATTATTCATATATATTTTCTCCTGATATTAAGTATAAAAAGGCGGGTTACTTGTACCATTTTACAGAAGATTTAAATCTTTGTCATTAAGTAACCACTGAAAGATTTTATAATAACGGGGTAGTCGGTTAGCTCCTCCTACTGCTTTTACTATCATGTTCATCCCAA
>CAZWZF010000055.1:0-32510 GCA_964638715.1 uncultured bacterium
AAAAAGAAAATCACCTGAAAACTATGTGTTCTCAGGTGATATGGGATGACTGTGACATTTTTTATGAAGAAAAAAGTTGTTGAGGAATCATAATGACAAAACGCGAACGAACACTGGCTTCTATTCGCCGGAAACCGCTTGATGCTATTCCCTGGCAATTTGACCTTACCAGTGTGGCGGCGGAGAAATTACGGGTTTATTTTGGTAATGATGATTTGCTGACTGCAACCGGCGACCATTTTGTCACTGCCGGATTTGGGTCTGGACACGGGACAAAACAAGATGACCCCGGGACTGGTTTGTGGCGCAATGAGTTTGGCACAATATGGCGTGCCGGCGCCCGCGACAGCAATGTCGGCGACTGGGGCGATTTGATTTCTTACCCTCTCCACGAGCCATCACTTGCGGGATACCATTTCCCGGACGGCACAAATCCCGGTCGGTGGGACCATATACCGACTTTACGCAGGCAGTATCCAGATCATTTTTTGATGGCGCATGGCAGCGGGCTATTTGAAAACGCCTGGGGATTGTGCGGGTTTGAAAATTATCTCAGTTATATACTCAGCGATGAGGATTTTGTCATTGAAATGACTGAACATCTTGCAGATTTCTCCTGTGCCGTCACCGCGCAATTAGCAGACCTGGGGGCAGACGGCATCCGCTTTGGCGACGATTGGGGATTTCAGGATAAATTAATGATTCTGCCTGATGTATGGCGGCGCATCTTTAAATCACAATACCGCCGCATCTACCAGGCAGCACATGATGCCGGTCTGGTGGTGATGATACATTCCTGCGGCAACATAACCGATATAGTGCCTGACCTTATTGAGATAGGGGTAGAGGTAATCAACGCCTTCCAGCCGGAAGCAATGGATGTCATCTATTGCCAACGCGAATTTGGCAGCGATGTAACTTTCTGGGGTGGTCTCGGTTCGCAAAGCACAATCCCCCTGGGCACTCCGGTACAGGTACGGGAAGAGGCGGTGCGCATGCTTGATTTATTTTCCGAAGGCGGCTACATCCTTGCCCCTGCCGGCGCAGTGCCAACGGAAACCCCGGTTGAAAATGTGGCAGCGATAATTGAAGTTGCAAAGGCGCAGTTAAAAAAATTGAGAATTGAGAATTAAGAATTGAGAAATGAGGAAATTCTGGCTATTAATCCTATTTATTTCGTGGGTATTAAATTTTTATGATAAAAGTAAGCATTGTGTTTTACCCACTAATTTCCCAAAACTCCTATAAATATGTTATTTTATAGCGGTAATGAAATAACATTACCGTGAAAGTGATATTTAATATTAATGAAAAAACGTTTTGAGCCTAAAATAGCTGTTGATTTACCGGTGGTTGTCGACAAGTGGAACAATATAGGGTTATATTTGCTGATGTTCGCTGCATTTGCCGTGATATTAGCATATATTCGTCCGGATGTACCGCTGTTATACAACAGTATTGAAACCCCGCGGCGGTTGCTGCTATTGTTATCTGCTGGCATTGGCGGGGCTATCTTATTAATAATGTCGCTGACGCGCGGGACGGTTGGACGTTTGCAATCAAGCCTTGATAAACCTTTGATGATTTATGCCGGTTCAATTCTGCTGGCAGGACTATTAGGTGAAAATCCGCATCTTTCTTTTCTTTCCCAGTTATGGTCAGGTGAATTGGCGATACCGTCATTTGCTACTGGCGTATTGATATTTTTATGCTGCCGCGGAATGCTGCGCACAGATGATTCACGGACAAAATTAATAATCGCCATCGCGACGGCAGGCGCAGTCTGCGCATTAATCGGGTTAATCGACCATTTCTTCACTTATCGCTTATTCCCGTTAAACTCGGTATTTAGCAGTAAGCGTTTGTCTGCCACCCTGGGCAACCCGATGTTCACTGGCACTTTGATGGCGATGATTATTCCATTGCAGTTGGGATTATTCATCACTGCTGTAAATCATCGGATGCGGTTATTATCACTGACATTTTTTATGTTGACTGTAGCGGCATTAGTGTTTACCGAGGCAAGGGCGGCATGGATAGGTTTTGCACTTTCTTTGATAATAGTTGCTTTTAATGTAGTTCGGGCAGACAAGAAATACCTTAAATCGATAGTGGTATTGCTATCATCGCTATTTGCGGCGGCGGTGTTAATAATCATCTTATATGCACCAACGCGCAACCGGGTAATATCTATATTCACAGTTTTAAATAATAAGTTAGACACCTTTCATAAACGCGAATTGTATATGGAAACCGCGTTGAATGTGTTTCAGGCATATCCGATATTCGGATGTGGGTCAGGCAATTTAAAAGTAGTATTTCCGCAATATCGTCCTTCCAGCACGGTGGTTGAGATGGGTATCCCGGTAAATCGCGGCTACGCTTCCGCGCTTCCCCATAACTTCATTATCCAATCGTTGGCAGAAACGGGAATCGTTGGCACCCTGGCGATGCTTTTCTTCATATTTATGTTATTTAAATCTATCATGCAACAGAAAAATCCACTTTTGAAAATAGGGTTATCTGGTGCATTGGCTGCATATTTAATATCAAGTCTTGGTTCATTTGATAATGGCGCGACAAGAGGGATTTTCTGGCTGATTTGCGGTATCGCCGCTTCTACTGACGCTATAAAAATTAGTGTTTCCACCCTTGATACTGGAAAAATTCAATTATTGCGGCTTGCTCTTATATTTACTGTTGCAATAACTGTAACGGTAGTGTTTATGCAATTCGCAGGCGCATATTACACCCAACAAGGGTTTAAACATGGCAAAGTTGGTGAGTTGTATGATGCAAAACTTGCGTTTGAACGTGCTAAAGGCCTGACTCCAATAGGTGATGCGACTTGCGACAAGGATTTGATGGAGCTTTCTGAATCTATTCGCGATTCAGAAGATACACCAGAAAAACAGGCTAAGATTACTGAAGATGTCTTTTTTTACGGCGAATCCGCGTTAAGAATAAATGATCGAGAACCATTGGTTCTGCGAAAATTAGCGGATTATTACCGCCAGGCGGCAGTTGGGGAAATGCAAAATAATGACCAGGGAGAAGCTGAAATAGATATCAAGAGATCGCTGCACCTGTTTGAGAATCTGGTAAGGTTTGAACCAAATTCTTCCCAGGTTCGCATCTCATACGCTGCTGCATTAACTACCAGCGGAGATTTGCTAAGCGCAAAAAAACAGGTAGAAGCCGCTTTGCTATTAGACCCGGATTATGACGTTGCCAATATCCGCATGGCGCGATACCTTAACGCCATGGTAAAAAATAAAATCCCCGGTGCCGATTTGCCAACTGCCTTAAAATATTTTGAAAAAGGCATAAAATTAGGCTATAAATTATCAGCTTCCGAACAACAGGAATACGACTATTGTCGGGCGAATGCTGGCGTTAAGCAGTCACCTTGATTTGTTGCCAGATATTTGCAAACACCCCTCCTTGCCAAGTTGTGCTTTATACACATTTTTTGTACTTTTCGTGTATTTCGAGGTAAAACTTAAAACTACAAAAGGTATATTTACTGTCTTTAGGAAATTATGTTATTTCCTGAAGTACTACTGCAGTTCCATACGCTAAGACTTCAGTTGCTGATGACTGGGAAACTACTTCGGTTGCATCGTAATGGAAGCCAATCACTGCATTTGCTCCCATCTCTTTAGCGTGTCTAACCATGTAATCATAAGCGTCCTGCCGTGTTTGTTCACACATCTCAGTATAGGCAGCATTATGACCGCCAAATATGCCGATTAAACCTCCCAGACATCCCTGACCAATAGTCGGAGATCGTACAACTATGCCGCGAACTATACCTAAATAGTTCACAACTTTGTAACCTTCGACAGCAAATGTGGTTGTTACTAACATTTTTACCTCCAAAATATTTTGTGATTACTTATTTCTTCGTCAACAATTCAATATCCTCTGCCAGCATATCGCGTTTTACCTGCGGGAAAATTCCTATGCAGGCGGCATCATTTTCACGCAGGTGTTTTTTTACAAAGGCAAATGCTTCGCGTGGTTCAGTGCGGCCGGCGGCGAGTACCTTATAATGAATTACTGGTTTTGGCAAATCTTTTATGATTGCGACCATGGCATCGCGGTCTTCAGTCAGAAACTGTTCGTCGAATCCATGTATGTGACTTGCGTTGTTTACCCGCGGAATGGGATTGTAATATGAGCACATGAAATAATCAACATCCAGGTTTTCCTTTGCCCATTCAAAAACTGCCGGGTTATGCCCGGCAATTCCTGCCAGCAAACCGGCTTTTTTTATCTTTGTTACCATTTCCGGTAGTTCGTCTTCCTTGCCGTTGGCCAAATGGTAATCCGCTACTCCGCCATGAATATGACAGCCTATCGCGCCACCCAGCAAAGCACCGCCGATGCTGCTGTCAATCGAGGCGAACTCCGGGCAGGTTTGCGTCAGCCACTGAATCTTCCCACCCTCGTTGTGGTATTCATACATCAACCGCGATATATGGGCGTCTCCGCGAGCGATTATGGTATTCACCTCGTGCGTTTCCGCGTCGCGCAGAATCTCTTTTACCTGTTCAACCGTAAAATATCGCCGCATTTTCTCATCGGTTTCAGTACCCAGATGCGATACCGCGCTAAAGGGATTGCCGCCCAGAATAAACTTTGAAACCTTATTGTTTCCCATTTGAATAAATAGCATAATTGCTCCCGTGAATAATCAACTAATTTCCAACATGACATGCCCGCAAATCATCGGTACAACCACAATTATACGATTGTCTTCCCGGATAAACTCTAACTCGGTTTTTTCAGGAACTAATCGCACCCGGGTGACAGAAGTATCTTCGCGAAGTGATACCTTAATGTTATATAGCGGCACCACATCTTCAACTATTTCAAATCTGCTGGTTCGTCGTTCCGGCACATAATAAAGCAAATGTACTACCCGGCGACCGTCCTGTTTGTGTATTGCTGTTTCCATTGCTGCCGGACCATTATGCCGCAATAACGGCTCTGGCAATATTCGAGCAAGAGCATTAAGAAATATAGTCCGTACCCATCGCGGTGCGAATTCTGCGTAAAGTGCACCGATAGCATGAGCAAAATAAATGACATTTCCATTCTGCACCACAGCAGCAGAGCCAATTCGACCGGATGTTGGCGATTGCTGGTGCGAAGCAAAATGCTCATAAGTCCTATCGTAATATGGCAATACCACATCAGCCAGAACAGTAGAACCTGTGATTGCCTCAACTTCAACCGCTTTTGTATACATCACCATGTCACCGGCAGGGACATCCGCGGCTATCTCTTTGCGGGGACGAATAAAATCGGCATGGGTGGTATCACACCAATCCCAATGTTCACTGAATAGCCGTCCGCGTGCCGGTTTGCCATCCGGTGCCAATACTCCGGCACCCAGGGAACGAATCCCAAGTTCCGGGAATGATACTGTCTTGTTATCAGGGTCAATACCTGACTCAAATGATGCCAGCAATGCGCCGCCAGACTTTACAAAGTCGCGCAATTTTTCTGCCAACATTGAATTTACAGTGATATAATCCGGCAAAATTACTACTTTATATGGTTTGAAATCCATCTCCGAATCTATAATATCGAATTGATGACCACCTTCAGCAAGCATCCGAACCATGCCGGAAACGCTGGTTTGCCAGGGACCGAACTCTTCCGCGGAAAGCATTGCGATATCTGTCAGCGGTTTTGCATCCAGGCACCACGGTTCTTTCTTTTCCACCTCGGCATAAACTTTACCGATTAATTCGTAGGTCGGTGATTCCAGAACACCATTTGGATGCATCTGGTCGCCCACTGAACATCGACAGCCAAGTGCAAGCAACTGGTAGCATTCATATTCCAGCGCTGCCAGATTTTTCAGCGAATGCACATCACCCCAACCACGATGAAATTTGCCGGTCATTCCCATACAGGGACTGCCAAGATTGCGTGCGAAACGGGCTATGGTGGGAAATGCCATGTAACCACCGCTGAAACCGCTGGGGAGCGCATCAAATTCAAAGTGCGAGAAGGCAGGCGACTGGGAACGATTGCCCGGACGAATATCACCACTGTTGTAATATATCGAACAGTCGGGATTTATCCCACGGACGAAATCGCTCATTTCCAGCAGAAAACGATTCATTACTTCAATGGCATGTTTTTTACGGTCAGTTTCGTTAAATGGATTTAATTTCTTTCTCAGCATATCAGCTTTGCAAAGATCGCAAACACATTCGCGTGGCCACAATATATCAAAGAATATTCCATCAGTAGGAAACATCTCCAACACTTCACGAACATGTTCCTGTAGAAATTCAATATATTTGTCATGGTTAAGGCATAGAAATCTATAGAATCCCGGTTCCAACGGGCCATTCCCATCAATAACGCCATCCGGTCGCACCACGCACCAGTCCAAGTGCCGTTGTGCTGTAAAATGATCCCATTGCACGGTTATGTATATCGGCGCACGGACACCGCGGCTATGCAGCGCTTCTATCTGTTCACCCAACAGATTGCGGTGCTTTAATTGCGGGTGCACTCGTTCGGGAAAACGGGGAGAATCGTAATAAAGCCACCCATTATGGCAACGGGCAAAACATGTCGCCGAATTAATGTGTGCGGCAACGATAGTGTCGGCAAACTTTTCAGGATCAAAATCCACCGCAAGGTCGGGGATATCAGCCGGAATGTGGTAGTCAAGATGAATCTGACGATATCGTAAATCCATGTTTTTTCTCCCTGTTATACTTCTGTCCCGGAATCTATGCGTTTTAGTTTTAAATAACGCAATATGTCATCACGTTTTTGCTGGTTTATAATATAAACCATTTGTCGTTCGTCGCGAAGCCGGGTAGCCTGTACCGTGCCGGATGTCGCCGCTGTCACGTCTACTTCAAGCGGGATACGCAGGATGCCGACATATTCAAAACCGGCGTGCAGGTAAGTATTCCACCCCGCTTCATTCGTTTTAACGGTGGTTAATTCTACGCCGTCAGCATTAAGGCTGTGTGCAACTGCCTGCAATATGCGCACTGCCAATCCGCCAAAACCCTTGCCGTGATAGGTGTCGGCAATTGCCACACCCAACTCCGGCAGTTCGACGCCATGTTCGCGGGAATGAGCATTGCCACCCGCCGCCCATAGAAAGAAATGCCCAATCGGAATGTTATTGTAAATAATCAGGTAAGAAGCGGTTTGATGGTTAATTGATTGCTGGATTGCAGCAAGGAAAGCATCTTTAAGTCGCGGGGCATCATACCAGGGGTATGGCCCAAAAAGGTCTTTAGATAATTCACTTAAACCTTCGCCGAATTTATAAAGCAGTTCAAGGTCACCTTCGCGAATGTTGCGTATCTGGCAGCGCTCGTTTTCGTTAATTACAAATGAAGTATCTATCTTCCAGGCAGATGGTGCATAAATGACAACATCATTCACCTTTCCATCAGTCTTTCGCCTGGTGTAATCATCAATAATCAGCAATAAATCTGTTTCCAGCAGCATAATACCCCCTGTTTAGAAGAGAGAAGAGTGAGGAGAGAAGAGAGAAAACGTGGCGTCACCGTCCCGGTGACGATTTCTCTCTTTTTTATCCAAACTCAGCAACTACTTCTGCCAAATCAATATCTCCGGTATATAATGCGCGGCCGATGATGGCGCCTTCTATGCCGGGGTATTTTGATAATTGGCGGATATCTTCTATTTTTGACATACCGCCGCTGGCGATAATTGCCATACCGGTATCCTGTGCCAATTGTGCGGTAGCGGGGATGTTGGGGCCAGTTAGCATGCCATCACGGCTGATGTCGGTATATATCACCCGGCAAGCACCGAATGGTTTTAGTGATAGCGCCAGTTCGGTGGCAGTCATTTTTACTGTTTCCTGCCAGCCTTTAACCGCTACCTGACCATTTTTCGCATCAACGCCAAGAATAAGTTTATCGCCAAATTTCAAGAATATTTCTTGTGCCCAGGCAGGATCAATAGCGGCGCGGGTGCCGAGGATGCATCTATTCACCCCGCGTGACAACAGTTTCTCGATGGTATCGGCTTCACGGATTCCACCGCCTACCTGCACCGGAATATCAAGCGCATTGGCGATAGCGGCGATTACATCATGGTTGCATGGTGAACCTTCCCTGGCCCCGTTCAAGTCTACTACATGCAGTCTTTTCGCGCCTTGCGACTGCCATTTCAGTGCCATTGCCACCGGGTCGTCGCCATAAACAGTGCTTTTATCGTACTCTCCCTGGCTCAACCGCACACAGCGGCCGTCCAACAAGTCGATTGCGGGAATGGGTAAAATCATCGTTATCCTCTGTTGCTGCAAATAGATTTACGCAGTTTTTCTGTACCTTCGGTAATAGAAAGGCCTTCTTTAAATACACTGCTGGTACCGGCCACCAGAATATCCGCACCGGCACTCACCATCTGCGGCGCGTATTCAAAACTTACATTGCCGTCCACCATAATTTCACAATGCGGATTTTGCCGCACTACCATCTCTTTTACTACCGCTATTTTATCCAGCGCAAACGGCACTAATTTCTGTCCGGAATAGCCGGGTTCCACCGTCATTAGCATGACAAAATCCGCTACAGAAAGTATATGGTCAAGGGTTGTCGCCGATGTAGCAGGACTCAGCGCGATGCCAGCTTTTGCTCCGGCACTGTGAATCATTTGTATTGATCGGGTAAGCGGGAAGCAGGTCTCGGCGTGAATGGAGAAATATTCCAGGCCGCAGCTTAAAAAAGTATCCAGGTGACGCTCCGGCGTTAATGACATCAGGTGAACATCAATGGGAATATTTGTCATCTCTTTCACCGCACGGATAATATCCGGTCCCATGGTGAAATTAGGCACAAAGGTACCATCCATCACATCCACATGAATCAAGTCAATCCCTGCTTCTGCCATCTCTTGCAGAGATTTTTCAAGGTGACGAAATGAATCACACATTAATGATGCTGATATCTTTACGCTTTTTTTCATGGGTTTACCACCACTTTCAGGCCGGCGCGGTCTTCGTTAGCCGCCAATGCCTGTTCAATGTCGTCCAGAGAAAAATGATGAGTGATATATTTTTCGGTATTCACATAACCACGGGCGATAAAATCAAGCGCCATCTTATGCTGGCGCGGAGTGCTGCCATGACTGCCGGTCACCAGGCATTCTTTATAATGAATAGTGTTGCTTGGTACAGACATGTTGCGGGTTCCTTTGGCAAGCCCGCCGAAAAGGTTCACGCAGCCGCGCTGCGCAACAGCCTCAATCGCCTGTTCGTGCACTTCGACTGATCCGCAACTGGTGATTACGCAATCCGGACCTTTGCCGTCGGTCAATTCACGGCTGCGGGCAACCAGGTCTTCGTCTGATGTACAGATATAGGCGTCTGCGCCGAACTGTTTGGCAATTTCCAATCGCGCTTTTCCACGCTGCGCCATGATGACATTGGTCACACCCCAATGGCGGGCCAACTCAATCATCATACAACCGATAGGGCCGGCACCGACGATTAATAATGATGAACCGGGGGTAACGCGGCCAACCTCGAATCCGTTAATGGCGCATGCAAGTGGTTCTGCCAGGGCGGCGGCATCATAAGACACGCCTTCGGGAATTTTGTGGACAGGGCCAAAGTTGACGGTAGTTTCGTTTATGAGCATATATTCGCAAAAACCACCGGAGTACTGGTATCCGATGGCGTAGTTTATGGCGCAGTTATTACCGAATCCCTGCTTGCAGGTTTCGCATTTCCCGCACGGCACATCAGCGCCGATAGCGACGCGATCGCCAACTTTAAAACTATCTACGCCTTCGCCTACTGTTACTACTTCACCGGCGACTTCATGTCCTATAATAACCGGGGGAATAACACGGGGATTGCCATGGTGGAATATGCGTACATCGGAACCGCATACCGCACAACTTTTCACTTTTAACAGCATTTCGCCTTTGCCAGGCACCGGCATAGGGACATCGCGTACTACAATTCGATTCAAATCTTCAAGGATCGCCGCTTTCATTAACAAACTCCCAAAATATATATTACCGCTTTTTGCGGGTGGTCTTTTTTACTGGTGCTTTTGGCTTTGCAACTGGTTTTGCAACTGGAATTTGTGGATTATTCACATTGCTGACAGTTGATACGATGTATCGCAACTGTTCTAAAGGTATCCGGTAAATAAACCGTTCGCAGCCATCATTCGCATCCTGAACAGTTACGTTATATGTTGATAAAGACGGATAACTTCTTTGAAATTTAATAATAGCTTTGTCTTGGACAGATAATTTAACCTGGCCGGAACGTAACGCAAGTGGTATGCCTTTTTTTGCGTTTCTGAGATCTTCATCATTCATACCATCAATAAAGTTGATTGCTGTAGTGGCAAAATCACGAAGAGATATCACTTCAACTGAACGTACATTTCCTCTTAAATTTTGAGTCTGCGCGATAAATCGAGGTGATGCAGATAACCCGGCTAATTTGCCATTTATCCGCGAAATAAGGTTTGCCATTTGCAATTTTGATTCCGGGCCGCCAATTGTCATCAATAATTTATCACCTATATACGCGAATCTAAACTCTAATATAGACTCACTCTTTGTAGTAACTTTAACTATTTTATCTTCAGTCTGAAATGTTTTACTTGCGAACGGTTTATTTAAAGTAACAACTTTTATCACATCAACATCAGTTGTCCCATATTTTTCTAAAGACGGAAATGTGACCGCAGAAAAATCTAATGTTATACCGGGATATCTGGCCCTTATTTCACGAGCATTATCCGTATTAAATTTAATTTTCCCTTTTTCATCTTTTTCTGCCGGAAAAATCGAATCAAACATCTTGCGGATTAATGCTCTTGATTCATCCCGTAAATCCTTATTGATGGAACTGGTTTGATATACGCCGACAAATGTCGGAAAATTACCTTGTATAGAGTCTTTTTTAACGAGAGTTGGTACCCAGGCGATTGCCCGGCCATTTATACATCTCCGCGAAATTTCTTCATAAGCCTGTATCATTGTGACAAAAGTTTTTGGAAGTGAACTTTCGGCTTCATTGCCAATTTTTTTCTTCATGGTGTCAATCACAAACTTATTTACCTGATACCCGGTTCCCGGGGAACTCTCCACCAATGGACCGCCAGCTGCGGCATACATTACAGTTGCCGGCATATATCTTAATAGCTGTTTAGCTGTTGAAGTGTTATATTTTGCCAGGTCTTCTTCTAATTGACTGCCTACAATGGGCAGATTCAGCATTTCCACATCCAGTACATTATTAGACATATTTATGCCAAACTCCATACGCAAAATACTGGTTTCGTATTTCTGCATGAAATCGCCCATTTTCATGCCTAACGGTGTGTTTTGCATCCCTTTTGGCATTAATTCACTAAAAGAAGGGATATCCATACTTTTCAAGGCGTTATTTGCCAGTTCATAGTTTTGCCATTGCAGCATCACTACCAGGTCGCGGCGCGATATCGGCAGCAGGTCAAAGTCAACCTGGGAGAATGCCGGCACTACACCTTCAAAACCGAGAAGGGCATAATCGCCATATACCATACCGCGCGGCATATCTTTATTGGCTTTGGTAGTTTCTGAGTCGAGGAACTTTTGAAAAACGTCGGGGTCGGAAAGCGGGAAAACTAAAAATGTCGGGGTACCATTGTCATTAACTGCTGTAGACAAGCCTTCGGGATTTTTCTGCGAATATTGCGGGGGCATAACAAGTATCCAAAATGTTCCGTCGCTTTTAATTCCCGGTACACCTTTAAGCATGCCAGATAAAAATGCCAGCGATTTTGATATCGAAACACCTTTTGGAGCTTTGGGGTTATTTGCAGCCATTTTATCAACTAATTGAACCATTGGCATCAGATTCGTTATTTGCGTGTCAGGATCGGTTATTTTAACAGCTATCAAACTGCTGCTGACAGGCAAAGGACCACGGTTCTCTTGCCCGTGAGAAATAACGACAAATATCAATAATATGGAGAAAAAAACAAAAATCCGGCGCATAGTAATCCCCCGACGCAAATTATACCATTAGTAGAGAATGTGTGCTATTACCCTTGAAAGAAAATAACAGCTGTCCCCGGCTGACCAGCGTAATACTGCCGGGGACAGCAAAAATCCGGACTGCCGCTTAATATTTTACTGGGATTAAATTTACCGGATTTAATTCTGTGCTGAGCTTGCCGAAGTGCCATTCCCCTTACACAGCCAATATTTTTTCATATTACTGGATTATAAATTTGTAGAAATCTAATTTAGCTGATTATTAAAAAGTGCGGTAGGATAAGGGGACTGGGTTCACATCCTGAAAATTTAGCCTATTCATTGGCTGACCAAAACTATAGATGCAGTTTCTATTTCTATCTCTTCCAACAATCTACTTACAAAGTCGGCTTCTTTTATTCTGGCGATTATTTGGCCGTTTTTCATCAGCAGGCCGCTGTGCATGCCGCCGGCGATGCCTATCTCGGCGTCGCGTGCCTCGCCCGGGCCGTTTACCTCGCAGCCCATCACTGCCACATGAAGTGATTTGCCGGCGGCGCGGAGTTTTCTGCCAGTGGCTTCGGTTTTTCTGGTTAATTCCAGGGTGATTGCTTCCAGATTTATATCGCAGCGGGCGCAGGTGGGGCAACTGGTGATAATTATGCCGCCGGGCCGCATATTCAGCGACTGCAATATCGACCAGCCCGCTTCAACCTCGGCAACCGGATCACCGGTCAGGGAAACCCGCAGGGTGTCGCCAATGCCTTCCGCCAATAGCTGGCCGATGCCTACCGCAGAACGAATCAGTCCGGTAGGGGCAAGACCCGCCTCGGTAATGCCAATATGCAACGGGTAATCGCGAATAGCCGCCATTTTGCGGTACGCCAGCACAGTAGTAATGATATCTGACGCCTTCAGCGATACCACGATATCCTGAAAACCCAACTCTTCTAAAATGGTGACGTGGCTGAGGGCACATTCCACCAGCGCGTCGGCATTGCCATCCGGGGTGAACGGGTATTTATCGCGCAATTCATGGGGGATAGAGCCGTTGTTGACTCCGATTCTGATGGGGATTTTCGCCGCTGCGGCAGACTCGACTATCTTTTTCACAAATTCCGGTTTTTTAATATTGCCCGGGTTCAACCGCAGCTTGTCCACCCCGGCATCGATGGCTATCAGCGCGAGTTCGTGGTCAAAATGAATATCGGCAACAATCGGGATTCTGGCGCGTTTCTTTATCTCGGTCAACGCCAGCGCGGCTTTTTTATCCGGTATGCCAAGGCGAATAATATCGCATCCCGCCGCCTGAACATCGTCGATTTGCTTT
Organism: uncultured bacterium; assembly: GCA_964638715.1. Classification (GTDB taxonomy): domain Bacteria; phylum Armatimonadota; class Hebobacteria; order CAIYQO01; family CAIYQO01; genus JBAXQQ01. Next base: position 13,340 of record CAZWZF010000055.1, read on the forward strand.
ATCACCGCGTCAACATCATGTGTAGGCACCTTCGTCATCGACTGCACGGTGATAGTGGCATCACCGCCAATCAGCAGTTTCCCCACCTGTACCTGGCGAGTACGCCGTCGCGGCAATGGGTATGTTGCGGTGCTCACGGCATTTGTCCAGTAGATAATAGATAAATATCTTTAACGGTAATTGCTGCCATGATTGCTATCAATATAAAGAATCCGACAATGTGAACCATCGCTTCTTTGTGCTTATCTACCGGCTTCCGATAGATTGCTTTGAATATTTCAATGACTACCCGACCACCATCTACTACAGGTATCGGCAACAAATTGAACATGCCTATTAGAATAGAAAATGTGGCTAATTTTTCTAAAAAAGAAGCAATACCCTCTTTACCTTTTACAACATCTTTAGATGATTTATATGAATCAGCCATAACCATCACCGGTCCACCTACATCTTTAAATTTAGCCTGACCACTAAATATATAAATCATTTGAAAATATCCAGTTTGCAAAGTGTACCATGTATCTTCAACACCAGATAATACGGCTTCGCCAGCAGGAATCTTTTGATACGCACTATTCATTTCAATTCCAACTAATCGAACAGACAATACCTTTTTGTTATATTCAAATGTTTGAACTTCAGGATTAATATTGAACTCTAACTTTTTACCTTCTCGAAGCACCATTAATTTAACCGGACCGCTGCCTTCTTTTATCAATTTTGATACTATTAAAGTGTTTGTAGCAGATTGTCCATTTACACTCTCAATCACATCTTCAGTTCTTAATCCAGATTTCATTGCCGGCATATTCGGTATAATTTTTTTTACTATAACAGGACTTGCAGGTACCGGTTTGCCAATAAAACAGCCAATAATTATATATACTACAAGTGCCAGCACCACATTCATTACTACGCCGGCTACCAGTACAAATACTCGGGCAAATACATTTTTTTTATCAAAACCATCGGGCCTGTCGGCGTCTTCCTCGTCATCCAGCGATACTCCGGCAATTCGGCAATAACCGCCCAGTGGAATAATGCGGATTGCGTAAAGAACGCCTTTTCTCTGCCACTGCACTATCGCGGGACCAAAACCAATGGAGAATTCAAATACACCCATGCCGGTGAGCCGGGCCGCCATAAAATGCCCACCTTCGTGCACCAGCACGATTAAACCGAATAATATAATTGTAGCCAGAACGGCAATAATGTTCATAAAAACCTCGTTTATAAAACAATTATATCTGGAAATATGAATAATGGATAGTAGAAGATTGGCGATACTGAGTTCACCTGTCCACAATCATCTTTTATTTCACATCGATTAATAGGATAAAAAAGATTTAATGTCTTTAATATCTGATTGTAAACTTTTATAATATTTTAGTTTATTAGCCGCAAAATCGGGCAACAACATTGAGATTATCACTACGATATATCTAATGTGGGATTTGCCCACAACCCATAATTATTCACCACAAAAGATCGCAAAAGATCACAAAAGAAGAATTTATTAAAACTCTTTGTGTTCTTTGTGCTCCTTTGCGGTGAATAATTGCCCATTACATTAATTTACAAATACCTTGTTTTATTTTAACGTTTTTTGGGTTTAAGGTACTAAAAAGTGAAATGTCTATTTAATTAAGATAATTTTATCCATTAAATCCTATTAATCGATGTGAAAATAAAATCGACTATAAAATAAGACTCTTTCACCAGCAGAGAACTTACCGGTGTTACAACCCGACAGACACACGTTCGATAATATCATTTTGTTGGCTATGGTCTAATTTGATGAAAAATTCACTGTATCCGGCTATGCGTACTATCAAATGTCGGAATGCGTCTGGTTTTTCTTGCGCAGCACGCAATTCATCAGTGCTTATATTGTTAATCTGAAGGTCCGCGCCACCTAAAGAAAAATATGTATTTATTAGCGCACGAAATTGCTGACACCCTTTTGCTGTGTTCAACAAATTGGATGGTATTGAGATATCCAGCGCCTGACCACCAGGCAATGAAGCTATAGGAATAGCAGCAGCACTGATTAATACCGATGTCGGCGATGAAGGCTGTATCCAACTGCTTGGACCAAGTTGTTTATTCAATGGCGCACCGTAACGACGTCCATCAAAACTTACCGGGGCAGACGCGCCAGCGTAAATGTGCTGGTTTAATGTGTGCAATGATGGCAGATATTCTCTGAACTCACCTTCTTTCCGATTGCTGGCAACTGCTTCTGCGAATGAACTTACCACCTTAACCGCCAAACTATCCGCTATTTCTTCGCCGTTGCCATATTTTATACACTCACGCAGGTTTGCTAATAACTCAGGAGCATCTTGAAAATCATTACGCACATCTTCCAATAAAGCTGTTAAATTTATATTTTTACGTTTAAACACAGTTTCGTTAATTGCAATTAGCGAATCACTGACATTTGCCCACCCGATACCTTCAATTATCACCGAATGATATCGCGGCCCGCCCGCCAAACGATCTAATCCCCGTACCCGGCAATCATCCAATAATGCGGAAAGAAACGGATTTGGATACCATTCCGCATGGTAATCGCAATCAATACGATATTTATCTATTATTATCTTAATCACATGATTTTGAATTCGCTGGTAAGCTTGGTATAAATCGTCAATCGAATGATAATCATCAGGACAAAGCGCAACAAACTCCGGCAATACAGTGCCATCAGCTTTTATGCCTCGTGATACCGCCATTTCCAAACATAGCGGCAGATTTACAATGCCGCCCCACATATCGCTGACCTCGGCACCGGCAACAACAACTCCCATGCAGGAATTAATCGCCATTGCTTCCTGGTCGCATGGTGGAATATTTCTGGTCTTCATCATGGCGCGGCATGCCGGTTCGTAATAATAACTTGGCTGGCCAAAACCGGCAGCAGTTAACGCGGTAGCCGCATCCCAAACTTCATCTGGCGTATTGTCATGTATTCGCAAACCTACGATTGGTTCCGGCAAGCCAATTTCTCGAATCAAATACAATATTTTTAAAGTTAAGGCATTTGTTGCATCGCTGCCATCGGGTGACAGACCACCTAATGTAATTGTTTGTCCTTCGGCATACGACCCGCATTTTATTAAAAACTGCGCCAGCAATTCATCTGCTTCTGATTCAGTGAGTGTTCCATTTTTAATGTCATTTTCATAATATGGAAACAAATACCTGTCAAGATTGCCCAACGAGTTCGCGCTGGGTGATTCGCTCATTCCCAGTGCCAGGTATACCATCCAAAATGATTGCAGAGCCTCAAAGAATGTAGTTGCCGGATTAGCAGGCACTTTTCTGCAGGCGGCAGCAATGCGATTTAATTCTGCTGCGCGACATTGCGAAGCATCTTTTCCCAATTCATCCGCATAATTTGCATGGCGTTCTGCAAAATGAATAACTCCGCGTAATGTGGTACCCATTGCCTGGCAATAAGCGGCATTGTCTTTATTTGAAAGAATATTAGCATTATCTTCAACTTCCAATGCTAATGATTGCAATCCTTCCTGCAATACCCGGCCATAATTAATATTGCTATGTCCACGCCCAACACCACCTATCCAGGCGGATTTGGTATATGCCTGTAATAATTCATCAAGAGAGTTTCGTAAAGTGGACGGATAGTCCATCATTGGCAATTGAAGGCTGTTAGTAAGCAGAACAAGTTCGTTTCTTAGTTCCTGTTCTTCAGCATTTGAAGACGGTGGCGTAAAATGCCCGGCAATCAAATCATCATTTCCAATAAACAAAGGAATCTGTTTAAGCATACCGGCAAAACCTTGGGCACAGCGTTCTACATGTGATAATTCTGCATCACTTTTAACAATTATCTGGTACTGCATTACATCGCGACGCAAGGCATCCTGATACCCGTAATGCTGTCCCGTTGTCATTGCCCAGTCACGCAGATGCTGAGTTTTATCAGATAATGCTATTTTAGTAATTTCAATCATCTTTAAACCGATTTTTCTTATTTATTCGATACTTCGTTAGTAGTATACCCGGGTAAAGTATATCATATAATATCAGCACTCCTTCACGATTTTAGCAGCAAAGCCAAAAAATCCCATTAATCCCGTTAATCCTGTCTAAAAAAATAATATCCAGAGATATTAAAAAAATTGGACAACTTGCCCCGGCATGGGTAAAATTAGGCATACTCACATATACGGAGAAAAATATGAAGCAGATTAATCTGGGTTGGAAAGATATTGCGCTTTTAATTGCTGTGGTAATAATTCTCATCATGGCATTTCACCCTACAGGAAGCAATTCCAAGGGAATCACACCGGATCAACCGGTTGTTCGAATTGATGATTACACTATATATGAAGGCGATTTAATTCGCGCGTTAAAACACCAGCAGGGAACAAACACATTGATTGGCATGGTAAATGAGGGACTAATCGCAAAATTGGCATATAAAAGAAACATTCGTGTTACTCCTGAAGAAGTAGAGCAGTTGCTGAATGACGAAAGATTTTGGGCAGCAATGCGTGGTGAAGATTTTGATGAATCGGTAGAAAAAGCTGGCATGTCAAAAGATGAAGTAGACCGGCAGATTACCCAGATGGCAATGAAACTGAAATTGGTGGTAAACGAAGATGACGTCCGCAAGGCTATCGCCATGGCCGCCGCCAAAGGTATGACGCCAATATACCAGCCGCAGGGTTACACCTTGCGCCAGTTGATGTTCGCCACCATGAAAGAAGCTGAAAATGCTAAAAAGTTATTAGACGGAGGCGAGGCAAACAGCTTGTCTACCGTTGGCAACATGTCGTTGTCACCCAATGATGTAAAACGTACTTTCGTCTATTGCCCGCCGATTACTCCGGATAACAAAATGATTGATGAAGCACTGAAAAACGCGAAAGCCGGCGGCACCACAAATATATTGCCGATGAAAGCCAGCGCGAAAAAAGACTCGCCAGTTATTTATATTTTATTCATGGTAGAAAAAATCATTCCGCCAGTATTGCCGACATTTGAAAACCGCAACCTTGTTACCGCGAAAATACTGGTACAATCCGACAAGAAATACCAGGAACGGATAGATTCGTTAGAAGCGCAGGCGGTGAATGATATCGATTGGCAATTTAAAAGCGCAGAATTCCCGCTGGCACAGAAACATTTTGAAGATGTTAAAGTGCGAAACCCGCAGATACCCGGCATGAATGATGAGGAAGATACCACCGGCAAACCTGCGCCATCAACTCCGGCACCTGCACCCGCACCTGTGGCACCGGGCAAGTAATGGGCAAAATTACCGTCGTTGGATTGGGACCGGCAGATATTGACCTGATATCGCTGCAGGCATTGCAGGCGATGCAAAAATGCGACCGGGTGATATTGCGCACGCGCATACACCCGGCAGCGGATAAGCTGACCGATTACAATATCAAGTTTTCCAGTTGCGACGATTTTTACGAGAAACACGCATCATTTGATGAAGTATATGCCGCCGTGGTTAAACGGGTATTGTCATCAGACGATGATACAGTATTTGCCGTTCCTGGCGACCCGGCGGTGGCAGAACGCACCGTCGTCATGCTGCGGGAAGCCTGCGAGAAAACCGGACGCGAAATAATAATTCAACCGGCACTGGGAGTGCTTAACCTGTTGTTTGACCGCATTGGGATAGACCCCGGCGACGGCATGATTATTAGCGATGCCCGCGCCCCGGAGTTGAAGTTTCATTATGACACCCCGCTGCCCGACGACCACAACGCTTTTCACGGTGCCCAGCAACCGGTAAACTCTGCCGTTCCCACTACCTGGCTGCAGGTTGATACCCCTCACGTAGCCAGCGATTTAAAACTACTGCTGCTGGATTTTTACCCGCCTGACCACCCGGTGACGGTACTTACCGCGCTGGGAATGCAGAGTGAAGAACAGGTTACCACGCTGCCGTTGGAAGACCTTGACCGCGGAGTGGCAATAAATCACCTTACATCACTTTTTGTGCCGGCATTGCATTGGGAAAAAAGGCGCCACAGCATTACCGACCTGCGCAAAATAATGGCGATGCTGCGCGGCGAAGGCGGCTGCCCATGGGATCGCGAACAGACGATGCAATCCATGAAACGCACCATCATTGAAGAAGCATACGAGGTGACCGAGGCGATTGACCACGACGACCCGGACGCGATTGCCGACGAGTTGGGCGATGTGCTGCTGAATATCATCTTCGTTGCGCAGTTGGGCGACGAAGAAGGCCTGTTTAATTTTGACGATGTCATGCAGGCACTGGGCGACAAGCTAATTCGCCGTCATGCCCACGTATTTGGCGATGTTGAAGCAAATAACGCAACAGCCGCGTTAAGCTCTTGGGAGAATATCAAGACTGGCGAACGCAAGGACAAGGGAGTACCGGGGATATTTGACGATGTTCCACTGGCGCTGCCCGCCCTGGCAAGATCGCAAAAACTGCAAAAACGCGCGGCAAGGGTAGGATTCGACTGGGCAGATTTCCGCGGCCCGCTGTCAAAACTGCATGAAGAACTGCAGGAGCTATCAGAAGAGTTGGGCATACCAGAAAACTGGATAAAACCGGTCATTCTTGACGACGTGATGACGAAAAATGAGAAGGCACAGGAGATTGCCGATGCTGCTCCCAAATCACGGATAGTCCACGAACTCGGCGATATCCTGTTCGCAGCCGTAAATCTGGCAAGATTCGTCCATGTAGATGCCGAAGAAGTAATGCGCGAGGCAAACGACCGCTTCGTCCGCCGCTTCAAACGCCTGGAAACTGCCGCCCGAAAAGCCAAAAAATATTTTCACACCATGACCCTCGCCGAAATGGATGAGTTGTGGCTGACGATTAAAGGCGACGATTGATTAATTGAGAATTGAGAATTGAGAATTTTTGAGCGGTAGTTTGTAGAGATTTTAGTAAATCCCTCCGTGAATCTCCGTGTATTCTCCGTGCATCTCTGTGACAAAAAAAATTATAAAAAAAGTTTAAAAAACTGCTTAACACTGAAAAAAGTGCGGTAAAATATAATATAAGCAACAATGAAGTTGCGAGCCTAAAGTGCAATCAAGCAAATCGGTTAGTTGAGTTTAGTTGTTAGCGGCAAATAATCCGATACAATGAGCGCAAGCCGCAGAAGTAAGCAGATGCACTGGCACAGTCAACCGATGACTGAGTTAAGGTTTTGCAACTATTGGGGGGCGGGGTGAAGATAATATCTTCACCCCGCTTTGTTTTTTTTTAATATTCAATATAGGTAATTGCAAAATCTATTCAGTTAAGAGTATTTCGAGTCATTCGAGAGGTAGCAAGAGCGTCCCGCTCGGAAAAAGAAAGAGCCGGAAATAAATTTCAGCGCTTAGTACCTTCTTGCGCAGCTAACGTCACCGGGACGGTGACGCCACGTTTGGTGCTAAATCATAATTTTATTAAAATTTAAAACAATGAAAAATCAGGTTTTGAAAAAGCCTGTAAGAATTCACCAATTTCCAACTTCACTGTTGACTACAAAATATACGAAAATTTAGTATAAAAAAGTGCCTTTACCCGCTTGACACTGGAGAAAACTGTGGTAATATAAATTATAGGAACAGTGCTGCAAGCCTGTGGTGCATTCAAGCACTCCAATAGTTATGCATTGGCGGCTACCCGTCCTTCAGATTGGACGCAGCCCGCGCAAACGAGGGGCATTCCCCCCTGGAGTGAGCAGATACACCGGCACAGTCAATCGATGACTGCGGGAAGGTTTAGCGGCTGTAACGGGCGGGGTGAAGATGGTATCTTCACCCCGCTTTGGTTTTTGGTGTGAATGGCAAGCAGTTAATGGCAAATCACAAATTCCAAATTGTAGAAAATCCGTCCGATCCGACTAATCTGTCCTATTTTCGATTAATAACACGTCCCACATTTCACTCTACCTTTAATTTATTTAGCAATAAACCCAAATAGATGGAACCTTTTTCTCTTTTTTTAGCACTAACGTAAAAATTTATACATTTTTTTCTAAATAAAAAAGGAATAAGATGTCAAAAAGGCGAATGTTTGTTTTATGCTTTCGTGTATAGATTCATCTGCAGTATTGGGAATTGATGCTTTTCGCGTGGTGGTAGAAGTTGACGCTTCACCAGGCGAAGGGAAGTTTTTATTGGTCGGTTTGCCAGATGCCGCGGTGCGGGAATCCGGTGAACGGGTGCGCGCTGCCATGCGCAATTCTGAGTTTAAATTTCCCAGCAGTTCACGGCTGGTAGTCAACCTTGCCCCGGCGGATGTTCGCAAAGAAGGTCCCGGTTTTGACCTGCCCATCGCCATGGGGATATTGATGGCGACCGGACAGATTGAGATGGAAGATATCAATTCCTTCATGATTACCGGAGAATTATCGCTGGACGGTTCGGTGCGGTCGGTTGCTGGCGTGCTGCCGATGGCACTGGCGGCGAAGGAACAAGGCAAAAAAGCACTTATTGTGCCAGCAGGCAACCTGCGCGAAGCCGCAGTGGTGGACGGACTGGATATTTATCCGGTCGAGACACTGTTTGACGCGGCACGAGTATTTAACTACGTCGCCGGTCGTGAACCAATACGCGGCGGAGTGGATTCTTTCTCGCCGGAAGATGGAATATTCGATGTCGATTTGTCCGAGGTGAAAGGTCAGGAGTCAGTGCGCCGGGCATTGGAGATTGCCGCTGCCGGCGGTCATAATATGCTGATGGTTGGTCCTCCGGGCAGCGGTAAAACGCTGCTGGCGCGCAGATTGCCCACCATTTTGCCGGATTTAACCCTGGACGAATCGCTGGAAATAACAAAGATTTATTCGATAGCGGGAATGTTGAACACGGAAAGCGGTCTGTTGCGAACACGCCAATTCCGCAGCCCGCATCACACCATCAGCACTGCCGGTTTAGTCGGCGGCGGGTCTTACCCGCGACCGGGCGAGATTTCACTGAGCCATCACGGGGTGCTGTTTCTGGATGAGTTCCCGGAATTTGACCGGCGTACCCTGGAAGTCATGCGCCAGCCATTGGAAGACGGGCTGGTGACGATATCCCGGGCTGCGGCGAACCTGACATACCCGGCGCGGCTGCAACTGGTAGCGTCTATGAACCCCTGTCCGTGCGGATATCTTGGCGATACTGTCCAGCGATGTTCGTGCAGCCCGATATCAGTAGAAAAATACCAGGCGCGCATCAGCGGGCCTATTCTTGACCGGCTGGATATTCATGTGGAAGTGCCGCGATTGAATAAAGATGAATTAATGTCGAATCGACCGGGAGAATCATCCGCGGCGGTGCGCACCCGGGTGATGGATGCGCGAAAACGGCAAACCCAGCGATTTCATGACACCCCGGTGAAAAATAATGCCCAGATGCGACCGAAGGATATGAAAGTATATTGCCACATGTATGACGACGCCCTGGCATTGCTGCGCAGCGCGATTGACAAACTATCGCTATCTGCCCGTGCGTATGACCGGGTGCTGAAGTTAGCCCGCACCATTGCCGACCTGGACGGTGCCGATAAAATAGGCATGCCGCATATTGCCGAAGCCGTGCAATACCGCAGCATGGACCGGAAATATACGAAAAGATAAGGGCAATTGACAGTGGACAATGGACAATTACTGGTAGAATTGACATTTATTATGATATTTATCAATTTGCATGTTGAATAGTCCCAGAGGGGCGACATGTTAATAGTACAAAGTTTCACTATAAAGCTTTAAAGCCCCAGCGGGGCGACATGTTGAATGAATAAAAAAATACAAAAATTATTTTATCAAGACTAAAGTGACAGAATTTTGTAAAATGAACTGGTATTATCTTTTTATCAAGGGGATTTGTGTTGAGTAGAATAGAAAACAAGTTTGCAGAATGTAAATCAAAAGACGAAGGCGCCCTGGTAATATATATTATGGCGGGCGACCCCGACTATGACCGCAGCATGACGGCTTTGCGTGCGGTTGCAGACGGCGGTGCGGACGTTATCGAGTTTGGCGTGCCATTTTCTGACCCGATGGCAGACGGCCGGGTTATTGAACAAGCGGCATTGCGGGCGTTGAAATCCGGGATATATTTATTACAGATTTTTAAAATGGTGCGTGAATTCCGCCAAAATTACGAAACGCCGCTTTTGCTGATGACATATTGGAATCCGGTGCTGCAATACGGTATCGAACGCGCGTGCATTGATGCCAAGGCCGCCGGCGTAGACGGATTTCTGATAGTCGACCTGCCGCCGGAAGAAGCGACGGAATGGCTGATTGAAGCCAAGAACCATAAACTCGACACCATTTTCCTGCTGGCTCCCACCAGCCCGGACAAACGGATACAGATTGTCACGGAACAAGGCAGCGGGTTTGTATATTGCATCAGCCGCCTGGGAGTAACCGGGGTGCAAAGCGAATTGCCGCCGGATTTATTTAAATTAATTGACAATATTAAGACCATAACTGACAAACCGGTGGCAGTAGGTTTTGGCATCGGCACCCCCGAACAGGTTCGCGAAGTTTGCACACATGCCGACGGAGCTATTGTCGGTAGCGCGCCGGTAAAGGTAATCGCGGAAAACGCCGACGGCGACCTGTACGGAACATTAAAATCGTTTATTTTAGAGCTGAAAGCAGCAACTAAGAAATAAAAAGTGAGGTAATTTCAATGGCATCGTCATCAACAAAAGGCACTGGACACCCGGCCAAGGATAGAGAAAAAGCACTGGACCTGGCATTAGGGCAAATTGATAAAATGTTTGGCAAAGGCACTGTAATGCGCCTAGGCGAAATGTCCGCACGCATTCAGACCGAGGTTATCAGTACGGGTTGTCTGCCATTGGATATCGCATTAGGCGTAGGCGGGATTCCCCGCGCGCGCATTATTGAAATATATGGCAATGAATCATCTGGTAAAACCACCCTTACCTACCATGTAATTGCAGAGGCGCAAAAGACCGGCGGAACCTGCGCGTTCATCGACGCGGAACACGCCCTTGACCCTGCATATGCGGCAAAATGCGGCGTAAACGTTGACGAACTGCTCCTTAGCCAGCCGGACAGCGGCGAGCAGGCACTTGATATCGCCGACCTGCTGGTACGCAGCGGCGCGGTTGACTGCCTGGTCATTGACTCGGTGGCAGCATTGGTACCGCAGGCAGAATTAGACGGCGAAATGGGCGACAGCCAGGTAGGTTTGCAGGCGAGATTGATGTCGAAAGCACTGCGCAAATTAGCCGGTTCATTAAACAAAAGCCGCTGCTGCGCAATCTTTATTAACCAGATTCGCGAGAAAGTCGGCATCATGTTTGGCAACCCGGAAACTACCCCTGGCGGCCGCGCATTAAAGTTCTGGTCGTCAGTACGCATTGAATTGCGCCGCGTGGAAAATATCAAAGTTGGCAACGATATCGTCGGCAGTCGTACCCGCGCAAAAATCGTAAAAAACAAAGTCGCGCCGCCATTTAAAGTAGTAGATTTTGATATTTTATACGGAACCGGCATCAGCCGCGGCAGCGGAATTCTTGACCTTGGCATTTCAATGGATATTATCACGAAATCTGGAGCGTTCTTCAGCTATAACGATGTTCGCATCGGACACGGCCGTGAAAACGCCCGCCAATATCTTGATGAAAATGACGCAATAGCAACCGAAATTGAAAACAAAATTCGCGAAATAGCCTTGGCGCCAACTGCTATTGAACCGTTAATGACGGTTCTGGATGACGAAGAGGAAGAGTTGGACGAAGAGTAGAAGGAATAGAGAAAGATGAAGAGAGAAGAGAGAAAATTTGAGAAAAAATTGACAATGGATAATTGACGATTGACAATTTTTTTGAGTTAAATACTGGCTGAAATCGATTGCAACCGACTTCAGCCGATTTCAATCGACATCAACCTAACCCAAATAAAATGGACAATGTGTTTAGTTTTCGGTTTTCAGTTTTCAGAATGGGTTGTTTTATGAAGTAACTTAATCTGAAAACTGAACACTGAAAACTAAACACCAAATACCTAACACCTCTCTCCCTGCCATTTCATCACTGCTTCTGCATCTGGCAGGTCGTGGGGATCTGCGCTGGTGGATACCCGGATGGCGGCGGTGGCAGCGGCAAAGCGGCAGCATTCTGCCAGGTCAGTAATTTCTATCTTTTTCAGGTTATACTTCAATAATGCAGATACCAGACCGGCGTGAAAAGTGTCACCGGCACCGACATCATATATCACCAGAACTATATAAGGCGCGACTGACGCGATTTTGCCGCCGGTTACCATCATTATGTCGCCATCGCCGCCATTAGTTATCACCGCGTTGTTTATTCCAATATTCACCAATATTGAAATCCCATCGCTACCCGACATGCCGGTTATCAACTCCATCTCTTCCTGATTCATAATGATGAAGTCCGCGTGTTGGCAGGCTTCGCGCTCAATTTCAGCTATTATATTATCCGGCATGTTCCACGCCGACCGGCGCAGGTTCATTGCGTATATTACCGGTATGCCTTGTCTGCGTGCTTCATCTGCCGCGTTAAATATTATATCGCGCAATTCCGCACCGCGAATCGCACCTTCGCTGAAGTCAAATATACGGCAATCAGATGCTGCCTTGAAATCATCTTCATTAAGTTCTTCGGAAGGATTGCATACGCCGGGAAAACGGTAAAATGAAAAATCTTTGCCACCTTTGCCATCAACCGCCGCGAATGTCACCGGGGTGTGATGATTTGCCGCGATTTTTACACATGAAGTATCAACATTAAAAGCCGCGATTTCATCCATTGCCATCCGGCCAAACGAATCGCCACCCACCGCGGTGATAAAACCGACATTTGCCCCCAACCGCGCCAGCGCAAAGACGAAATTAGCCGCCGCCCCACCCGCCACCATGCGGTATTCCCGCGCCGACCGCAGCGATTGCCCAGGAGTAGTGGGAGTTGCCTCAACAAATAAAGAACCAACAGTGACAATATCATATTTAACCATAACCTGAAATTTCGAGAAAGATAGCCAGTATCCTGTTTTTTTATTGGTTACACAGAGCAACTGAGAAGACACTGAGATACACAGAGGCTAATATATTAAAATGCGAATGTTACTTTTGTGAAATAATATTAATACCCTCCGTGTATCTCCGTGTCTCCTCTGTGAATCTGTGTAATAATCCATTCCTTAACCAGCCAAATTATGGTAATATTGTTGTATTATGATATCTATTATTATTCCCGCTCACAACGAAGAGAAGTATTTGCCGGGTTGTTTAGATTCTATCGCCCGGGCCGCTGGTTACTGCGGAGAAACCGTTGAGATCGTGCTGGCTTCCAACCGGTCTTATGATGCTACCGAGGCTATTGCCAAGGGGGCAGGGGCGAAAATTGTTATTGAAAACGACAAAAATCTCGCCAAGGTGCGCAACGCCGGGGTAAACGCGGCGACTGGCGATATCATCGTCACCATTGACGCCGACTCGCGAATGCCGGAAGATGCCTTGCGAAAAATCAAACAATATTTAGCCGATGACAAGATAATCGGCGGGGTCGCAGATATAAAACTGGACCGCTATTCTTTCGCGCTGCGATTCACCCAGATGCTGCTGAATATCGTGCTGTTTTTCACCGGTCTTGGCGGCGGGATGTTCTGGATACGCAAGGCGGATTTCTACACCGCCGGGGCATTTAACGAAAAAATTAAACTGGGGGAAGACCTGGATTTCGCACAGCGAATGAAAAAATTAGCCGGTAAAACAAAGCGCAAATTCATCCGCAAATCCGGGATTACCGTCACCACATCCACCAGAAAATTCGACAAATTAGGTGACTGGTATTTCCTAAAATCAATGTTTAAATCAAAAGATATCAAAAAAGGAATGAAAGGCGAAGACAGCCCATTCACAGACGAATATTTTTATCATTTTAATGATTAGCAGTATTTTCAATCTCACAATTTTTTAGACATGATTAACATGATTTACTCATTTATCTGCGAAGCTAAAAATCATGTTAATCATGTTAATCATGTCTAAAAATAAAAACCATGACTGGTTAATTCTGTTGCTATTTCTATATAACTATTTTGCATATGGAAAGGAAAATCTATGAAAATTGTTTTGTTTTGTTTATTATTGGTGGTGACTGCAATGATGGCTAACGCGGTTGTTGATGCATTGATATCTACCGGCGGGTCTGTCCAGGTATCGGTTGATGGGCGTTCTATCGGGTCGATTGATCCCGGATTATTTGAAAATACCTGGCAAAGCGCAACTGCGACAACCGGCAAAAAGGTTGCTGATGGAGTATTCAACAGCGTGATAAAATCCCCCACCGGCAAAATGGTTGATGTTGTAATAACCGTTACCCCGGCGAATAAAGGCGTCCGGGTGCAATATAAATTAACCCCACGCGAAGAAATGATGCTGAACAGCCTTCATGTCGCTATCAATATGCCGGTAGCTTACCTGGCAGGTGGTTCATTTATTTACGATCGCAAAGAAAAAGTTTTTCCTGACCAGCTTGGTGAAGTAGCATTATCCGGCGGCAATGCAAAATCATTGGCGCTAATATTTCCTGACAAACAGCGGATAAATTTCAAGTTTGATTCCATCACACCGGTGCTGGTACAGGACGACCGCAAATGGGTAAGTTCATTTACATTTCGAATTGGGCCGCAATTTCAGAATGCGGAAAAATGGGACGCCGGCAGGAGCCAGATTATTGATTTCACCTTGTCAAACGATGACGGGATAACTTATTCAATGGACGAAGGAGTGACGATAACCGCTGGCAAAGATTGGCTGCCGCTGGAATATGAAAAGAACGTTGAACCGGGTTCTATCGTAGACTTATCGCCAATCTTGGCCTGGCACTACCCGTCAGGTAAATACGGACGGGTGATAGCAGGCGACAACGGACATTTCGTATTTGAAAAGATGCCGAAAGCACCGCAGCGCTTCTATGGTTGCAACCTTTGTTTCACCGGGCAATATATCCCCCATGACCAGGCGGATTTGCTGGCAGAGCGACTGGTGCGCTCCGGCTATAATACTATTCGCATTCACCACTACGAAAGCGAATTGATTGACCGCGCCGCCGCCAATAGTTACACCCTACGCCAGGATAGCCTGGACCAGTTGGACTACCTTATCAGCGCCTTTAAGAAGCGCGGCATATATATCACCACCGACTTATTCGTTTCCCGTCCGGTAGCAGCAAAAGAAATATGGGAAGGTGCAGCCGGCGACGTGGGAATGGACAATTTTAAAATGGCGATATTAGTGAATGACAAGGCATATAATAATTATTGCAAATTTGCTTTGGAATTGATGAACCATAAAAACCCGTATACCGAAACGCGGCTGGCGGAAGACCCCACCCTGGCGTGGATAAACCTGATAAATGAAGGGAACGCCGGGAATTTTCTGGGACGCTGCAGCGATAACGTGAATAAAGACTGGCAGGCAGCGTGGAATAAATGGCTTCTGAAAAATTACCCCAACCGCGTCGACCTGGTGACGGCGATGGGCACTTTGCCGGATGACCAGGATGCAGCCAAAGGAAATATCCCGCTGGTTACCCGTTTTGACGATACTCCGAAAGGAATACTTTCCAGCCGGTTCTGTGCTGATACGGAAAAGGCATTCACCGTTAAAATGCGCGATTTCATGAAAGCTATTGGCTGCAAAGCGATGATAACCAACTTGAATAGCTGGACCAACCCGGCACAGATGCAGGATGTGCGGCGGGATTATGATTACGTTGACGACCATTTTTACGTCGACCATCCGGAGTTCATAGAAAAGCCGTGGCAATTACCTTCACGCTGCAGCAATTCCAGCCCGGTGGCGGCAGGCGCGCCCGGCGGCAGGTATTGCAGTTTCCACCGGTTGGCCGACAAACCATTCACCATCAGCGAATACAACTATGCTGCTCCCAGTCGTTTCCGCGGCGTTGGCGGCATGCTGACCAGCGCGATGGCGGCAACGCAGGACTGGTCGGCGCTATGGCGTTTCGCCTATAGCCATACTCGTAACAACATCGTCAACCAGTTGCCGTTATCCTATTTTGACATGGCAAGCGACCCGCTGAACCAGGCGGCAGACCGGGTAGCATCGGTGATTTTCCGGCGCGGCGACCTGAAACCGGCAAAACATTTAATTGCCATCGTTATGACTCCGGACGAATTGAATAAAGATGCCAAAACCGATCGCGATATGAAACCTGCCTGGGACGGCCTGGCATTGGTCACCCGTGTCGGCACCATGGTGGCGGCGGACAAAACAAAACTGCCGGTGAAAGCCGATATGGTACTGAACCTGACGGAAACCGACGAGACAAAAATTAACCCGTACAAGCCGGATGCCGGCGAGAAAATATTGGCAGAAATTAAAAAAGCCGGCTGGCTGGTGGCAGATAATAATACCGACCTGAACAAAAACATCTTCCAAAGCGAATCCGGTGAGTTCACCGTTGACTCCCGCGCCGACGTATTCACCCTTAACACTCCCAACACCTTTGGCGGCTACGCACCGGCAGGCAGCAAAATAATCGGCACCAACATGGAGATATCAATCATTGAAACCGGCGCGACGGTAACAGTAACCAGCATGGACAACCGCCCGATAAAAGACAGCAGCCGCATGCTGATAACCCACCTCACCGACCTGCAGGATACCAACACAAAATACGCAGAAAAAGCACGCCGCACCCTGTTGGCATGGGGCAGCCTTCCCTACCTGGTACGCACCGGCACTGCCACCGTAAAGATAAAAGTAAAAGACCCCGCTAAAACAAAAGTATGGGGAGTAACCACCGCCGGCAAAAGAACCGAAGAAATAAAAATCACCGTTGAAGGCGGTCAAGTGGTAATACCGCTGGATGTGAATGATAACGGGAAAGCAAGGATGTTGTATGAGGTGGCAGTGGAAAAGTAAACAGTAGGGGTGGGTTCTAAACCCACCCCTTTTTTCCACCCGCCCTATCAATTTCCAATGTAGAGGGCGGGTTCTAAACCCGCCCTCGATTATAACCCACCATGCCTGCTCTTCAAAGGGACGGGTTTAGAACCCGCCCCTACCTATTATTCCAGCCATTTCCACCGCATGATTTTAAAGGTTTGGTTGAAATATGTGCGGATTGAGGTGACGGTTGCTTCGTTGGCTACCACGCGCATATCTTCCGGGTTTGCTTCTATCCAGCGATTTTCTCCGAGGTAAATCAGCACATGGACTCCGCTTTCTGTTATTGCCAGGTCGCCGACTTTTAATTGGGTAATTTTCGCGCCTGCTAATTTCGGCAGACGGCATACTTCGCGGGTGTAGCCGAAAGTCTCTGCTCCCATCGCTTTTGCGCTCATGTCATGCCACCAGAAATCCCATAACTGCGGTCCCAGCAGGCGCGGGTTGCCGGTACGAAAGCCTTCGAATACCATGGCTTCGATTAACGCCGTACGCGCCAGCCCGGAGCAATCTATCCCCAGATGCGACTCGCCACCCCAGACATACAATGTGCCAGAAAATGAGATTAGACGGGAACGATACATGGCACGCAAACCAACAGT
Organism: uncultured bacterium; assembly: GCA_964638715.1. Taxonomy (GTDB): domain Bacteria; phylum Armatimonadota; class Hebobacteria; order CAIYQO01; family CAIYQO01; genus JBAXQQ01. Next base: position 30,883 of record CAZWZF010000055.1, read on the forward strand.
ATCGTATGGACGACCGGCGAAGGCTGCCCAGCATATCAATGCCAACAGCACTGCGATAACCAGGTAACGCCAAACCGGACGCGCGGCGATGAGTCGAAGCAGGAATAGCGCAACAGTATAAATGCCCCAGAAGATGGCAGCCGGGTATATCAAACGCACCGAACCGGTGACAGCGCCAAGTGTTGACATCACCGGGCATAGCAGCAACAGCATAATGAAGATATTTAAAGCCCAACGCGGTTTGTCCTGCCGCATATATTTGATGGATATAAAATGAAAAATATTTTCCTTCATGGGATATTTATTCTGCTTTTTGGGAGATACACCTGTTTGATCCTCATCGGCATTTTACTGAAAGTTCGTATGCAGTTCCCCTACCTAGTTATCCAACATTTTAATTGAAATGATAGTTAAAATGTGTATAAGAGTGAGTGTTGGGGCTGAATTTTCCCACAACGAAACATGATTTGGCAAAGATGGTTTCTATATTCCAACTGAAATCATTCTAATCATTTAATATCATTTTAATCTGTGGTTAAAACTTCGTCACATCCAGCAACGATGTAATCGTTCGGCTTACTGTTCTGGCGTCTATTCTTTCTATGCCGGGATGGGTGGCAAGGTCGTCGGCCATGTCGGATCGGTATAGGACAATCTGAATTTTAGCGGGGAGACTTGGTTTGAATGGTTTGCATTCTCCGGCGTTTTTTACAGCTACGTATACCGCGTCGTGGATGTGCTGGTGGGCGGCGGGCAGGGAAAGGCATTTTGCGCGGTTGCGGCCGATTGCCCATTTTACGATGGAGCATTCTACCTTGCCGAATAGCTCCCACGCTTCTACGGCGGTGGCGGCATCGCCGGATACGGCAATTACCGGTACATTGAAATTCCCGGCATAGGCGGCTTCCAGACCCATCTCACCCACAGACAGGCCGTTGATGCTGTAGTCGAACCATGAGGCGGATGACACGGTATGGTCAAGAAAAGCGTTAATCGTGCCGGCGCGGGCGTGATGTCCCAGCAGCACCAACCCGGCGAAAGATTCATCAAGTGATGGCATTATTAAGCCGGTGTTTGGCGTTTCGTATACTGCCCAGGCATCCATTTTATCCAACTGCAATTGCCCGCCGGCATAATGGGTATCGCAAACCACAACCTCTGTGGCGCCGGCTTCAAAAGCGGCGTTTACGGCGACATTGATATCGTCCATCAAAAACTGGCAGGCGTGGGAAAAAGATGCTGAATCCCGTACGCATTGCTCCTGCATCCAAATCCCCGATATGCCTTCCATATCAGCCAAAATATAAATTTTCATAGTTATGGTGTTACCTTTGTTGTTAATTGGTGGAATGGGAATTTATGGAAGGAATGAAAAGGATGACCTATTACAATAATTTCTAATTCTTTCACAAAATCCCCCGTTCACTATGCATAATTATTACAGGCTCTTGCAAAATCTTGCGATAACATGGTGGTACAGACACTTTCCTGGCTTCGCCACTCGGTGTTAGTCCCTGAAAGTCATTCTTCTCTTCTACAACCAAAGAGATATTTTTCGTAATTTGCAATTTACAGAGGCTCTTGCAAAACCCCCAAAAAAGAGGATAGAAAGACCTTTTGTAGAATAT
>CAZWZF010000056.1:0-32388 GCA_964638715.1 uncultured bacterium
TACGATTCAATAGGTTTCCCCAATAATGCCCTTAGAGACCTTACAGTGGCCCGTATAGTCTACCCAAAGAGTAAATTAACCACTATTCGTTATCTTGATCAATATCTCGGTATTTCCGTCCAGAAAGACAAGGTGTATCGTTTTTTAGATACATTGCAAAAAGATGAATTAACCAGAATAGCTTTTGATTTTGTTTCCAAAAAGAACAATGGCATCGCGTTAATATTTTATGATGTTACAACGTTGTATTTTAAAGCTGACGAAGAAGATGATTTGAGAAAGAGAGGATATTCAAAAGACCATAAAAATGAATTGCCTCAAATTGTATTCGGTATTTTTGTTGATAAAGATGGCTATCCATTTGATTTTGATTTTTACGAAGGCAATACATTTGAAGGTCATACATTCCCCAAAGCTATAAAAGCGTTAACAATAAAATATCAGTTCGATGATCTGGTTGTGGTTGCTGATGCCGGTATGCTTTCTGAAAAGAACATCAGTTTCCTGGAAACAGAAAATCTTTCGTATATAGTCGGTGCAAGGCTTAAAGTAATGTCAGCGGAGTTTAAAAAACAAATATTTGCCCATGATTTCACTAAAAATCCAACCATGGATATTGTTTGTACATCAAAGGAAAAAGAATCAGAAAAGAAGAGAATAATTGTGAATTATTCAGAAAAACGCGCTAAAAAAGATAGTTATAACCGCGATAAATTAATAAAAAGTTTAGAGTTAAAACTTGCATCTAAAAAAGAAGTCATCAGAAAAAACAAATATCTTTTAATCGAAAACAAGGGAGACATAATTGGAATAGATAAAGATAAAATAGAGGAGGATAAAAATTATGATGGTTTAAAAGGATACTGGACAAATCTTAAATCTGAGATCAAACCTACGGATATCATAGAGCAATACAATAACCTTTGGAAAGTGGAAAAAGCATTTAGGATGTCAAAAAGCGACTTGCGGGAAAGGCCTATCTTCCACCGTAAACTAAATCGAATTAGAGGTCATTTGCTGCTTTGTTTTTGCAGTCTTTTAGTAATGAAAGAAACTGAAAGACTTTTAAGTCCAATCGAGATATCGTTAATAAAAGCTATTGAGCTTCTCGGAAAAGTTGGAGAAGGCGAGATGACTATTGGCAAAATAAAGATGCCAATAGAATCAGAGTTAGATCCAAAAGTTAAAGCTGTCTTAAAAATGATTTTGGGGCACTGAAATGCGAAACTCAGGAGCTACTTTCCCGGTTAAATCAATCGATAACATAATAAACCTTCCTTAATTCGTCAGGTAGATTATTTTTACCACAAATATGGATCCTTAGCAACTCATCCATAATATTACATAATTCACATGAAAGTTGATAGGGAAACGCACGGTAGCATATTATTATGACCGTGCGTTTCTTTAATTACATCCGTATTATAAATATCTTTTCCATCAAATTATCTTTACGGGGCTGTCACCACATAGTTATTAGTTGCAGAGGTGACGGTTGCGTTCGGGTCAACGCCATTTGCGTCGCGGGCGATAACGGTGATAGGATAAGTATTCGCGACTGACGGTGTCCATGGCATGGTATTGCTGGCAGCGAAATCACGAAGAATTGTTGTACCATTCATGAACTTATACAGTAAAGATGCACCGCCAGTTGGCGTAGCAGTAAGAGTAACGGTAGTGCCTGCTATAACAGTAGTAGGCGTTGCCGCAAGTGAAACTGCGGTAAGTACAGGTTTAATAGCAAGATTTACTACCGATGATGTTACAGTGACGTTAGGATCAACTGCACCCAAATCACTTGCTACTACAGTAAAGGTATATGTTTTTACCGCTGTTGGTGTGAAAGTATAAGTATTACTTGTATTAAAACTGCGCATTAACGTAGTTCCATTCATAAACTTATATTGAACATTGGCACCACCGGTTGCGGTCGCTGTAAGTGTAACTGGTACACCTACCGTTACTGCATCCGACGGTAATGTCATCATTGAAACAGCAGTGAGTACTGGTCTTATGGTGAAAGTTAACACTGATGATGTTACTGTAGCATTTGGGTCAACAGCAGTTAAATCACGAGCAATAACAGTAAAGGTATACGTCTTAATAGCAGTAGGAGTAAAGGAATAGGTGTTGCCACTCGCAAAACTGCGTATCAATGTTGTACCGGACATAAACTGATATTGAACATTTGCACCGCCAGTAGTTGATGCAGTTAATGTGACAGGAGTGCCAACTAATGTCGCATTTAACGGTGTTGATGTTAATGCAGCAGCAGTAAGTGCGGGCTTTATAACAAGAGTTAGATTAGATGATGTTACAGTCGCGTTGGGATCGACACCGCTTAAATCGCGTGCAATAACAGAGAATGTATATGTCTTGGCAACAGTCGGTGTAAAGGTATAGGTATTACCACTTGCGAAACTGCGTATTAAAGATGTGCCAGACATAAACTGGTATTGTACATTTGCGCCACCAGTGGTCGATGCCGTTAATGTGACAGGAAGTCCAATTAACGCAGCATTCAATGGAGTTGATGTTAATGCTGCTGCGGTAAGAGCCGGCTTTGCATAGAAAGTTACTACTGGTGATGTTACTGTAGCGTTAGGATCAGCACCACCCAAGTCTTTAGCGATAACAGTAAAGTTATAGGTTTTTACGGCTGTAGTCGCAAAAGTGTATATTCTGGCACTACTGAAACTGCGCAACAGAGTAGTTCCTGTCATAAATTGATATTGAACATTTGCACCACCATTAGCAGTTGCGGTTAATGTTACTGTATTGCCAACTAATACCGCATTCGCTGGTGATGTTGACATGACAACTGATGCCAATGGCAAACTGACAGTGAATACATTACTGTATGTTACTGTTACATTTGGAGTAGTATTATTAATATCGCGGGCAACAACTGTTATCGTGTGCGGTCCGGTTACTTCCGGCACCAGCCATTGATAAGTATTATCAGCAGCAAAGTCTCTCAATACCGTAGTGCCATCTTTAAACATATACTGAACTGATGCACCACCAGTAACAGCAGCGGTAAATATTACATTAGCACCTGATATCACTGATAATGCAGAAGGTGTAGTATAAGTAACTGCACTTAATTTTGACGTGATAACATAGTTATTTACTGCCGATGTGATAGTAGTATTTGCATTTACTCCATCAATATCGCGTACAACGACAGTTAGCGTGTGAGTCTTCACAATAGTCGGTGTCCAGTCAAAAGTATTTGATGTTGCGAAATCGCGCAATACTGTGGTGCCATCAAGGAACTTGTACTGAACATTTGCACCGCCGGTTGCTGTTGCGATTAAAGTAATCGGCAACCCCCATGGTCGCGGTGAAGCGAGTGCTGTATCCAATGTAATCGCAGATAACGTTGGGATTACAGTAAAGTTATTTGCACTGATAGCCATTCCGCCAGGGGCGACAACTTCAAGAATACCGGATGTTGCGCCTACAGGTACTGTTGCAGTAATAGTAGTCGGGTTAACAACGGTAAATGCTGCTGTTACACCATTAAATGTTACTACTGTTGCGCCGGTTAAGTGCTTGCCGGTAATAGTCACTAACTTGCCGACAACGGCTGCTGTCGGGGTGAATGATGTTATTTCCGGTATAAACGTGAAGGCGTTCGCACTGGTTGCGATACCACCATGTGTAGTTACTACTATACTTCCAGATGCAGCACCAGCAGTTGCAACAACGTTGATAGTCGTTGAATCCACTATAGTATACAGCACTGCAACTCCACCGATAGTCACTGACGTTGTTGTAGTGAAGTTTGTACCAGTAATTACAACAGCAGTACCAGAAATACCGGTTGCCGGGGTAAATGATGTAATAGTCGGTGCCGGTATAAAGGTGAATGGTGTTGTTGATGTCGCCGTACCAGATAAGGTAGTTACCGCTACAGAACCGGTAACGGTGCTACTTGATACAGTGGCAGTAACGACAGTGTCATTTACAACATTATAAGCGATAGAAACACCACCGACCTTCACAGAACTGGTTGATGATAAGTTTGTCCCGACGATTGTGATTACCGTACCTGCACCACCGGTTGCCGGGGTGAAGAATGTAATAGTCGGTTTCGGCATAAAGATAAAGTTGCTGGCAGAGATACCTGTACCACCAGGGGTTATTACAGAAATCGGACCGGTTGTAGTACCAACGGCGACTGTTGCATTAATAGTAGTTGCATTAACAACAGTGAATGATGCCGCCGCCATACCATTAAACTTGACCGATGTCGCACCTGTTAAGGTTGTACCGGTAATGGCAACTACTGTAGATACGTCGCCAAATGCAGGCGTGAATGATGTTATCGTTGGTGCCGGTATAAATGTGAAATTACCGACTGATAATACCGTGCCGCCCAGAGTGGCAACAGTAATCTTTCCGGTTGTAGTGCCAACCGCTACTATTGCGGTCACTGTAGTGTCATTTACCACCACGAAACCAGCAGCATTAACACCATTAAACTTGACGCTGGTGGTAGTAGCCAGGTTTGTACCGGTAATAGTAACCAGTTGTCCAAGCGGTCCAGTTGCCGGTGTAAATGATGTAATTGTCGGTACGGGCACAAAGGTAAATGGTGCTGATGATGCAGTACCGCCCAGGGTTGTAACAACAATCGGGCCTGTTGTTGTGCCGACAGCAACAGTAGCATTTATAGTTGTCGGATTGACAACGGTAAATACAGCCGTTGTGCCATTGATTTTAACGCCGGTTGTTGTTTCAAAGTTTACACCGGTAATATTAACTACCGTGCCAACACCGCCGATATTTGGCGAAATGCTGGAGATGGAAACTGGTGCGACAAAGGTGAATGATGTGGCGCTTTCTGCAATTCCACCCATTGTTGTAATAACGATAGTACCCGATGTGGTACCAGGTGCTATAATCGCTTTAATAGTCGTATCAGACTCAACTGAGTATGATTGCGCCATATTGCCATCTATCAGCACCGCTGTAACACCGATGAAGTTAGTGCCGGTAATTGTTACCAGCATATTTGGACCGGCAGATGTCGGGGTGAATGATGTAATTGTCGGCGCGGGAATCATCTGGGTTGGAATACCGCTGTCAGTAGCCTCAACGCAAGAGCCTACGGCGAATTGCGAGGTTTGGTTGCCGGTCATATCGCTGGCGTAAACAGTTGCTGTATAGATATGTGCAAACAGGTCAGAATTAATTGGTATACCATATCTTCCGATATAAGTAGTACCGTCATTCTGCATTATCATGCCAATAGTTGTATAATAAACGCCATTATCATATATCTGAGCATTAACATCAGTTACCCCTACCTGTGACATGATTTTTGCCTTAATTACAATGTCGCCGCCAAGTGAAGTCAATGCTTTTGGACCGATTTCAGGATATGTGATATTCGGTGTTAATATAGTTGTAATGATACTGGTATCCTGGTTGCAAATACCGTTTGCCGGCAGATAGGTGCGATTGCTTACCATATCAACAGCACTTATCATTGCCGAATATTTATATGGGGTTTGGCTCTTATTTACCGGAACATTTATCTCACCGGTATATAACGAACCGGAACCACCATTGGAAAGTGTCAGCAATGTATAATTCAGGCCATTCTGATAGACAGTCGCCTGTACAGTTTCAACACCAGTGTTAGTGCCGTCTTCGTCAGTTACTGTGGCTGAGAAGTAAATCGTACCACCCAACGCAGTCATCGTTGTCGGAGTCAGCATTGTCGCACTGATTGCCGGTCCAACATTATCAGTCGCCTGAACTGTTGTACCTGTCGCTGGCAGGGTTGCGGTATTACCGGCAATGTCAGTTGCATAAGCTACCGCGGTATATACATGCGATGTGGCATCCTTGTTTATGCCAACGGTATATTTTAGTGATACAGGAATCGGGGTAGTGCCGGTTGTATCATATTCCACAATATAACCATTCTGATAAGATCCGCTATCCCAATAGGAATGAACATCCGGCATATCAATCCATGTAGATCCATCAGACCAAATCTTAAGGCTGTTACTTGGATCCCCCCATGGATTGCTTGGATATCCAGAATACCAGTTAGTATATGTAAATGGCTCATCGGTTATCCATTTCCAACCGCCGGCAGGTTCCGAATAATCAAGAGCTGTAGTATCCTGATATCCGCCAATCCAACAATATGCTACACTACCCAATTGAGTTTGAATAAACTGCTGTTCTTCTGCTGATGTAATTGTTGCTAAATGCCCGGTTGCACCTTCGTAAGTAGTTGCCGCAGCAGCATCACGAGCAGCAGACCAATCCATGTAGCCAGTCACCATTTTATAAACATGATGATTTAATGGATTACGTATTAACTGATTTTGACGGCTAAATGTAACATCTCCAACATTGATGCCATCCTTGAATATCATGGCACCCCAATTGAAATTGAAATTAGCATCTGCAATTGTAGAATTAACGGTAATATTTCCACCAGTTGCAGGAAGGGTAGCAGGAGTTATCGTCGTAGCAGTAATTGACGGTGCGGTTGCATCGTTCGGTTGAGTTGTGGTACCAGTAGCTGCAAGTGAAGACAAATTATTCAATGTGTCTGTTGCTACAATAACTGCAGAGTATGTCAAGGCTGCCGATTCGTGATTTGGCGTACCGATATTATAAGTACCGGTAAATGTTGAGCCAATGTTATTATTCATCCCCATAGTATCAAAATATACGCCATTTTTAGATATTTCGGCACGTACATCCTTCACCGCAGTACCCGCGTCAGTAACATCGGCACTAAAGGTTAACATACCGCCAACTATTGAAATGCTGGCTGGTGACAATGTTGCCGCCGTAATTACAGGTGCAGTATTATCAGTAGCAACTGTGGTAGAGCCGGTAGTTGCAAGATAACTTAATATATACCCATAATATTGGTCATAAACCCAGGTTGTTGATGTATAAACATGTGTTGATGAATCAGCATTCCCCGGTATGGTATATGTTATTGAATAATCATTGCCGCCTATATTTGCAGGATAAACGTTAGTGTAATACAAGTTATCTTTGAATAAATGTACCACGACTTGCTGGCCTGCTGCTAAATCGACAACAGTGCAGTTAAATGTGATATCACCACCGGTTGCCGGCAGATTTGCAGGCGACATAGTCGCCGCTGTAACAGCAGGTCCGGCACCAGGAGTTGATGAAGGCTGGAAACAGGAACCTGTTGCTTTCAGGTTTGTTTGATTACCGCAGAAGTCAACAGCATATACTGTAGCAGTATAGTTGGCATCATCATTTAAAGTATTTGCACCAAAATATTGATCGCCGGTGTATACGTTGCCGCCACCGCCATTATTTAATGCAATGTCCCACATATACAGTTTATTTAAGAATATCTGTGCCCGTACAGTATTGACCCCTGAGTTACCGTCCGTCACGGTAGCGGTGACGGTAATTGTACCACCACTGGCTGGACGGCTTGCTGGAGTAAGGGTTGCACCAGTAATGACAGGAGCAACATTATCTTTCGGTTGGGTCACATTTCCGGCAACGGCAGCCCATGTTGAATTGCCGGCGTTATCATAAGTTTTTATAGCCGCAGTCCATACAAATGATGCCTTGGTACCGTTAGCAGGAATTGTCAATTCTGCTGAGTAGCCAGTTCCTATACCGCCATTGCTCATTCCTATCTGAGTAATATACTGTCCATTTTGATATATAAACGCGGTGGCATCTCTAAATCCTGAAGCATTCGTACCGGTATCAGTAATAGTGGCGGATACAATCAGTGTATTTGCCAAACACGAGATAGTCGATATCGGTGCAATAGCTGCACCGGTGACTGTCGGTGGTGTGCTGTCATTGCCTTGTACAGCAGCGCCGCTTGCTACAACACTATTGTTTCGTGATCCATCACCAGCAGAAATAGAGGCGGTGTAAGTATATTGAACACCAGATGTATTTGCCGGCATGGCGAAATCATTCGTGAAAACATTACCTGTCGCATCAGGATAGAGATATCCCCATGTGTAATAAAGACCATTACGATAGATAGAGGTAGTAACTGAATAGAAATTCACTGGTCGCGTACCATGAATAGTAGCAGATATCCTGATGTTGCCACCGCTGATTGGTACTGTGGCAGGTGTTACAGTTGCATTTGTAATTACCGGCAATGCACCTTCTGCTGCGCCGGCAGGTTGTAAACATTCACCAAGTGCCAAACCGGCAGATGCAAGCCCATTCATATCCGTTGAATATATTGTTACGGTGTATTTGTGGACAAAGCCATCTGTATTAGCAGGAACAGTATATGTACCAGTGTAATTGCCGGTTATCATAGTTGGATTATTAGTTATCTGGGTTCCACCGGTAACAGCAAGATTTACAGTAGTCACAACAAAACCATTGCGGCTAATTCTTGCAGCTACTGTGGGTATGGTAGTTCCCATCCCGCTTACGGTTGCGTTAACGGTTAATGTACCGCCAGCGACTGGCAGCGTTTTAGGTGAAATTGCCGCACCGCTTACCCCGCCTGCATCAGTATCAGTACGCTGCAGAACTGATCCTGTCACCGGTACTGTACTCATATTATTCAATTTGTCATACGCAACGATAGAAAATGTGTAGATATGGTTGCATTTATCAACTGTAGCAGGCAAGTTATAGATGCCATTATATTGGCTGCCATTGCTGCCATTTGACAGATTAATAACTGTAAAATTAACACCATCCTGTTTTATATACGCATCAACATCTTCAACACCAGTGTTATTTCCACCAGTATCAGTAACAACCGCACTGACAGTTACTACACCACCCGCTGCCGTAATAGTTGACGGAGTTACACTGGTTGTACCTATAACAGGCGCAACATTATCAGTTGCCTGGGTTGCAGAACCGGTAGCAGTTGCCTTGGTTTGAGTACCTACATTATCAACAGCATATATAACCGCGGTATAAATATGAGATGCGGTGCTATTATTAGGTGATATGTTGTAAGTATATTTGTAATTTGTGCCGGTTGATTTATTCATTGGAAATGAAGTGAAATATGCGCCATCACGCAATAATACCGCAGTTACACTACTTATACCAGTTGGGTTGGTTGAAGAGTCGGCAACTTTTGCCATAATCAATATCGGCCCGCCTGCTGGTGAAATAGTTGCGGGTGTTAATGTCGGGGTAGTGATTACCGGACCATTAGCATCAGCAACCTGAACGCAATTGCCAGTAGCAGCAACTGCAGTGGCATTTCCAATAGTGTCCTGGGTGTCAATAACGGCAGTGAATGTATTGGATCCTGGTCCTGCATTAGCACCGAATGAATATGACCCGGTAAATACATTGCCATCACCGCCATTAGATAATCCTATATTGGTATAATAGAGACCATTTTTGAAAATGCGGGCATATACATAACTAAGACCTGTGCCGGCATCCTGTACATTCGCGGTAACAGTAATCATACCGCCTACGGCTGGACGCGTTGCCGGCGACAATGTCGGTGTAGTAACAACAGGTCCAGCATGGTCATTTGCCTGTGTGCAGTTGCCGGTTACCGGAGTATTTATACCAAAACCGGCGTTGTCGGCAGCGTTAACTACTGCTGTATATACAATACTATAATTTTCTGCATTTGCTGGTATGGCCGGAGATATTCCTGAATAAGTATTTCCTTCGATATAATTCAAAACAAAGCTTGTGTAATTAAGTCCATTACGTAAAATATAACCGGTTACAGACCCGACACCACTGCCAGAAAAAACATCAGCTGTAATCGTTATATTACCGCCATTTGCAGGCAGAGTAGCAGGTGACATAAGTACATTTTCAAAAGTCGGGAAAGAGCCTGGCGAAGAAGTAGTTTGCGCAGCAGCACCTGTGGCGATAGCTGAAGATAAATTGTTGCAATTATCCCAAGCATATACGGCAGCTTTCCAGGTACGATCAACATTGCTGTCATTAGCAGGCGCATCATACGTACCTGAATATACATTTCCACCGACATTTGTTAAATTAAGCCAGGCATAGTATATACCATTCAAATCTATTTCTGATCTAACTCCAGCTATTCCGCTGCCGGTATCAGTTACATTAGCGGTAATAGTCAGTGTGCCGCCGACTTGATTTATAGTTGCCGGTGTAAGTGCCGCACTGGTAATTGTGGGACCTGTTTTATCGGTAACCTGAGTAATAGAACCGGTAGCAGCTAATATGGTGCGATTGTTTGACCTGTCTACCGCCAGAATATAGGCTGTGTAAACATGATTATTATTTTCATGATTAATGCCGGCATTATAAGTACCAGAATATATATTGCCAGACCCACCATTGTCTAAAGCAAAGGTAGCCCATTCAAGACCATCCCGCAGAATATAACCGGTAGCATTATTTAATCCAATACCAGCATCAGTAATTGTCGCACTGACCGTAATTGTTCCACCAACAGGTGTCATGTTTGAACTGCTTACTGTTGCTGAGGTGACAACTGGTACTACTGCGTCACTGGATTGTGTGCAGGAACCTGGTACTAATATGTTGGAAATATTGCCAACATTATCGGTAGCCACAATATTTGCTGTGTAAACAGCGTTGACAGGTGCATTATTTATACCAATATCAAAGGTAGCGGTATAACTGCTGCCAGCACCGCCATTGCTTAAGTTTGTTGCTCCGATATATACACCATCTTTATATATATTTACGTACGCACCTGACAAACCAGTATCATTAACACCGGCTTCTGTTATAGTAGCGCCAAAATGCAGGGTTCCGCCGGGTATCGTTAATGAAGCCGGGGTGAAAGTCATTCCACTCACCGCCGGACCGGCATTGTCATATACCTGCGTCGTTGTACCGGTTGCACCCCGGGTAATTCTATTGCCAGTATTATCTGTAGCGTATGCAATAGCAGTATACACATTCGGTATGGTGCTGGTATTCGGTCCGGTATCATAAGTTGCCAGTAAAGGCAGCAATGTCGTAGCCGTAGTATCATACTCTACTATATAACCGCGGTTCCATCCCCAGTAATACATATAATTTGAATAATCTCTCCACGTTTCGCCATTATCAATAGTAGCAATGTAGTCACCCGATGGATAGTAGGAATTATCAGGATAAGGTGCCTGCCACGCGGTATAGTTGAATGGTTCGCCAGTTACCCATTTCCACCCACCGGCAGGTTCAGTATAATTCAGATCAGCTGTATCCTGATAACCACCCAACCAGCAGAATGATGAACCTCCCAATTGGGTTTTAATGAACTGCTGTTCTTCATCTGACGATATTGTCGCCAGATGACCAGTAGCGCCTTCAAATGTAGTAGCGGCAGCAGCGTCACGAGCATCTGTCCAAAGTATATTACCAGAAACCATTTTATAAACATGGTTATTCGATGGATTGCGGATAAACTGGTTTTGTCTGACCCCAAGACCGATATCAGTTACCAATATATTATTCTTAAAGAATTGGACACCCTGTGCAGCCATGTCATTAAATACTGGTATTACGGTAGATACCGTTATTTTACCACCAGTCGCCGGCAATGTTGCCGGAGTTTGCACAGCACTGTTGATAACCGGGAAAGTATTATCAGCTATCTGTATGCAACTCGCAGGGGTTGTTGATGAAGATTGCTTATTAGTATTATCATACGCGATAACACAGCCGGTATATTCATGGTCAGCAGTTTCATGACTTACCGGAATTGTATAACTGAAAGAATATACATCGCCAACAACCTGGGTTGGATAGGTAGTAGTGTAATATATACCATCTTTAAACAACTGGCAGCTAACATCATTTCTGACGCCGGTATTTGTGCCGCCGTTATCGGTGATTGTTGCATCAAAGCTAAAAGTACCGCCAGTAGCAGGTAAAGTTGATGGGGTTATAGGCGATACGACTATTACAGGTGGCGTAGTATCTGCTGCAACGACTATAGAACCAATAGCCGGAGCAACGGCTTGATAATAATTTTGGGATGGTGAATCATATTGGTAAATTACTGCTGTATAGGTTTGTGGTTTATTACTATTGTTTCTCGGAACGCCATAAACAGTAGAATATATTCCATCAGCACCTGAGTATGTTAATGCTATGCCACTGGCATAATATATGCCATCTACAAACAATTCAGCATTAACCGATAAATTTGTATCAGGGTTATTATCTTTGCAACTGATAGTTATTTGCCCGCCATCAACAGGCAGGTTCGATGGCGAAATGGCAGCATCAGTTATAGAAACAGTGGACAAAGGTTTTGTTCTTGCCTGGGCACATGCGCCAGTTGCCGGTAAAGTTGAAGTATTGCCGCAAATGTCGGTAGCAACTATAATCGCAGTCCATGAGTAATAAATAGAACAGGGATTAGCACCGAAAGTATAAGATCCAGTATAAACATTTCCGGCCCCCCCATTGCTAAGGGTTATCTGGGTTGGACTGGCTGTAATAAAAAGTCCATTGCTAAGAATTGCCGCACCAACAGTGTTGACTTTGGTATCTGCATCTGTAACTGTCGCAGTAACCTTTATAGTACCACCGGTGGAAGGCCGGGCATTCGGCCATAAAGTGGCAACAGTGATAACGGGAGGTTTGTTATCACAAGTTTGAACGCAAGTGCCAACCGCCAATGCAGTATCACGATTGCCAACGGCATCGTCTGTATACACCGATGCTGCATACGTATATGGTGTGTCGCTTGAATTAATGCCAACGGTAAATGAACCGAAATAATCCATACCTTCACCGCCATTACTCAAGTTTATTGTCGTATAAGAAATACCATTGCGAGTAATGTGTGCATTAATGTTAGGTTTCCCGGTAGGAATTACCACACTGGCGTTAATTTTAATAATACCACCGGTTGCCGGCAAAGCTGCCGGTCTTATCATAGGGTCGGTATTCTGGTCTGGAGGTGTCTGATTTACTTTAAAGATGCTATTTAGGCTTACCCGCGCTTTATATTTTGTAGACTTTGACGCGGCAGCGGCTGGCACTAATGCCATTAATAACACGAGGGTTAAAAGTACCCAAACGATGGTTGATTTCAGTTTCATCAGATTTACCTCCCAAGATAAACTATTAAACTGCCTGAAAAGCAATGTAAGAATTATTGCAATTCAATGTTGTACTATTGATATTTTCAAACTTATTTCTACTAATTTTTAAGGTGTAGTACAAAAATAACAGTATGTCGATATGCTGCACCTGTCGGTAGGAATTTAGTTAAAGTTCTGATTTTTCAAACGTATTATTACCTGCGACCACAGGCTTTAAAAGAAGTGCTGCAAAATAAACTGCGACTCGGATGAATTTCGATTATTTTAAGGTTATTACCACATACTCCATTTGTCAATAGGTAATATACATAAAAAAAGAAAATTTTGAGTTAATTACCAATTATTTAGTAAAAAACGGAAAACATCTGGTGATAACCGATTTTATGTAAAATCACTACCAGGGGAAATAGCCTTCTACAACAAAATCAGGGCCTATTTTTCTCATTGATACTTTCTCTAATCTGGGGGCATCCATCAAATGCGGCGTGCCAAAACCACCCAGTAAACCCGGTGCGGTTTCTCCGCCAATCAGCATGGGAGCGAGGTATAATCGGAATTTATTCACCAGTTTTTCTGCTATTAACGACGCCGCAAACCTGCCTCCTGCCTCAACCATCAAACTGACAATCTCTCTTTCACCCAGTGCTTCCATTAACGCGTATAAATCAACACCACTACCTGCTGACGGCAGGGTAAGTATTTCCAATCCCAAGTCATGATATGGACGCAATTTATCTTCATCACTGATTAAAGTCGCAAGTATGGTTGGTTTTTCCGCCGGTCGAAATACTTTCATATCCGGCATGGTGTGCAATTTTGCATCAACCACTACCCGTCGCGGGTCGACGGCACCCGGTATGCGCGATGTTAATTCCGAATCATCACACATAACCGTAGCTGATGTTGTCATAATACCATCAGAAATTGCGCGCAGCTTATGCACATCTTTGCGGGCAATTTCACTGGTAATCCATTTTGATTCGCCAATGCGGGTTGCCGTTTTACCATCCAGAGATGCCGCCAATTTCAAGGTAACAAATGGCATTCCCGTTAATTTCCAATATATCCAGGCCTCGTTCATCACCATCTCTTTGTCTGCTAACAAACCCATGTCAACGTCAATTCCCTTTTCGCGCAAGATTTCCACACTGCGTCCGCTCACCCTTTTATCAACATCTGTAGACGCGAATACTACGCGGCTAATGCCGGCTTTAATTATCGCGTCGGTACAAGGCGGAGTTTTTCCGGTATGACAGCAAGGCTCCAGGGTTACATAAATGGTGGCGCCTTTCGCTTTTTCACCAGCTTCCTGCAATGCAAAAACTTCTGCATGGGGACCACCGGCTTTTTTATGGTATCCCTCGCCAACGACGACGCCATCTTTTACAATCACTGACCCAACCATCGGGTTTGGTGATGTTAACCCCTTTGCTTTCTCAGCTAATTTTAATGCCCGGGTCATATATTTAACGTCATTCATCATCTTTTTTGCCTTCCTTCATTTTTTCATGCTGCGCTATAACTTCCGCCAACTCGCGCCACATTTTGTTTTCATCCTGACGGGTATCATCGCCTATCATGTGAAAGTCTGCGACAATCAACGACAGTATTCCAAAAGACAACATGGCAACGCTGCCCCAATACGCAAACCATAAATTCGGAGTGGTTTGCGGCTCAATAAGGTAAAACCATGGTACTGATATAACTGTTAAAATACTGCCTAATAAAAATATTACCATCACTGCCATCGATAATCGTACCGATAAACGGCGAAATGAATATACACCGACGTCGCCGCGCCGATATATTATCACCTCGCGTACCGCCATAACGATGAAAAATATCATCATCACCGGCAATATTATCTGCATTATCTGAAACCCATTCATATTATAATACTCGCATTATTTATAAATATCAGGTAGAATTAGCTACGTATCTATTATATCACTTTATTAAAATTATGCATCTTTTAAATAAATTAAAATTATTTTTTGTAAAAGAAACTTTGCGGCCCGGTTTTAATGCTGCAAAGGAAATCTTTAAATATATAGGGCCAGGACTATTAGTGACCGTTGGTTTTATCGACCCGGGTAACTGGGCAAGCAACGTCGCCGCCGGGTCGATGTTCGGCTACAATCTATTATGGATAGTGACGCTCTCCACCATCATGCTGATAGTGCTGCAGCATAACGCGGCGCACTTGGGCATTGTCACCGGCCTGTGCCTGGCTGAATCGGCAAATCAAAACCTGAAAAAATGGTTCAGCAACACCGTATTAATCACGGCAATGCTGGCGATTATCGCCACTGCCTTGGCAGAGATTCTCGGTGCGGCTATCGGACTTAAAATGCTGTTTCACCTTGACCTGCGGGTGGGGGCGGCATTATCGGCAATTTTCGTTTTGTGGATGATTCTCAGCAATTCTTACCAAAAGTTAGAAAAATGGATAATCGGTTTCGTATCTTTCATCGGAATAGCTTTTTTAGTCGAACTGCTGCTAACCCCGCATATCGCCTGGATGACTACCGCCACCAGTTTCGTCGTGCCATCTTTCCCACAAGGGGCAATTCTGGTCATCGTCAGCGTACTTGGCGCGGTGGTGATGCCGCATAATTTATACTTGCATTCCGAGTTCATTCAATCGCGGCAATACAATCTGCAAGGTGAAGAATCCATACGAAAACAATTGGATATGGAGTTCATTGACACGCTATTTTCCATGATCATCGGGTGGGCTATCAACGCGTCAATGATAATCATCGCCGCCGCCGTTTTCTTTGCGCATAATATCCCGGTTACCGAGTTGGAACAGGCGAAAGATATGCTGGCGCCGCTGGTTGGACCCGCCGCCGCCATCATCTTTGCCCTTGCACTCCTTGCTGCTGGTGTGGCATCATCAGTAACGGCAGGCATGGCATCCGGCACGATATTCGCCGGTATGATCGGCGAACAATTCGACTTGAAAGACAAACACAGCCGCGCCGGCATAATAATAACCATCGTCTGCGCCGCCATCGCGGTAATAATAATCGCCTCCACCGGCGATCCTTTTAAAGCCCTGGTGATATCCCAGGCAATCCTCAGCCTGCAATTGCCACTAACAATAATCGCTCAAATAATGCTGACCTCATCACCACAGGTAATGGGGAAATACGCCAACTCCACCCGTTCAAAAATACTGCTGTGGGTAATTGCTGGCATTGTAATTATATTAAATGCCTGGCTGCTGATAGCGATGGTAAAGAATTAATAATTTTTCAGGCGATTGCAAAACCTATTTTTCAAATGTTTAGGTTGCAGGTTTGTGGTAGGCGAAAACCACCCCGACCTTCGGCCACCCCTCCTTGGCAAGGAGGGGAGTTTAAAATGAAGGTTTTGATTATTAAAGCAGCCATTATTTTATCAAGTAACTATCATAACTCCCCTCCTTGACAAGGAGGGGGTAGGGGGTGGTTTGGTTGATTATATATTTAGTATGGTTTTACAAGAGCCTGCGTAATTCGTAATTATTTCCACTTGCGTGCCGCTTGCAAATCCCGCTGTATCTGTGCTGCCAATACCTCTGCATTTTCAAATTTGATTATGCCGCGCAATTTCGTCAGCATTTCCACTACGACGCGTTCGCCGTAAATATCTTCATCAAAATCGATTATATGCACTTCTAATGCCGGGGGGCGGTTAAAGGTTGGACGCGCACCGAAACTCATTACTGCGCGATGTCTCTCGCCTTTCACGGTTATATTTCCCGCATAAATAGCATCGCCGGGGATCAGTTTACCCGGGTCAGCATCGATATTTGCGGTGCGAAATCCTATTTTTCTGCCGCGGGCATCGCCATTCTCTACAGTACCGGAAAATGAATAGCGATATCCCAGCAATTTCCCGGCTAACTCAACATCGCCATTCATCACCAGTTCGCGAATACGCGAACTGCTTACCGCTTCGCCTTCAATTTCTACCGGCGACACGATATCAGCAACATAGTTTAACTGTGCCGCCATACTTTGCAACAGTTCTGGATTGCCGGTGCGATTATGCCCGAATGTTGAACGATAACCCGCCACTATGACAGATGGATTCAGTGCGTTTTGCAGGTTTTGCAGATATTCCACGGCAGAAATCATGGCAAAATCATGGGTAAAATCAACCACTGCAACGATATCCATCCCGAATGTTTCAAATAAGCTCAGTTTTTCTTCCAAAGTAGTGAGGAGCGGACAATTCGACTCTGGAATTAAGATACAGCGCGGGTGCGGATGATACGTTAACGCGACCGCCCGGGTTCTCTGTTTATCTGCCTGCTCGCGGCAACTGCGCAAAAGTGCCTGATGCCCCAGATGCACGCCGTCAAACATGCCGATGGCAACGACGCAATTATCATATATTCTACTCTGCAGATTCGTTTTGATTATTTCCACTATTGTTTCCTTTGTACCATTGCCGTCCTTCTACCCTGTCCCATTCCGTCCATTGGCTGCTTTCCAATCCTGTTTGCAGCATTTCCTGGCAGTGGGTTATTTTCGCCTCCATATTATCAATATGGTGCAGTACCATCGCTTCCAATGTTCGCGGCACTACCACGGTGCCATATTCCGGTATGCCATGATGGCTTAAAATAAGGTGGCTGATTTTCATCGCTTTATCTTCCGGCACGTCATTCTGCCGGCAGCGGTCGGTAAGCATACGGTCGCCAAGTACCAGGTGTCCGTGCAGCGACCCCAGAACGGTATATTCAATCGATAAAGACCAGCTAAATTCGTATATTTTGCCAATGTCATGCAGCAATGCGCCAGTCAGCAGTATATCGCGGTCAATCTGCGGATACAAAGTGCTCACCGAATCCGCCAATCGGCACAGCCTGACAACATGTTCAAGCAAACCGTGGATATAGGCGCCATGTACCCCGCGCGCCGCCGGTGCGGTGCAAAAAGCCGGACGGATATTCTCATCGCTGAAAATATCTTTTAACAGCCGCTTTAAATCAATATCAATTACCGAGGCGATAATCTGATCCAGTTCTCTTTCCAATATCTTGTAATCACCGCTATATGCCGGCATAAAATCGTCATGGTTAAACTCATCATCATATTCAACGATAGAGTCCAATAATATGCTGATGGAGTTGTTGTATTTTTGCGCTTTGCCGGAAATTTCAACCAGCTTTCCTTCAAATATCCTGCCAAATGCATCCTCGCCGCCATCAAACATTTTCGCTTCAATGGTCCCGCTGTTATCGGCAAGGGTAACGGCAAGGTAAGTACCGACTTTATTTTTATAATCGGCTTTTCTTTTCGATTTCAACACCGCCAGGGTGCTTACAGCCGCGCCATCAGTTAATTCCGCCAGCATTTGCTTTGCCATTTTATTTCCCCGTTTTGTTTTTAGGTAGCTTCGATAACATTTTACCTTTTATTGTAATAATCGCACAATTCCGCTATTGCGCATGCCTGGCATTGCGGATTGCGGGCAGTGCATATTCGCCTGCCATGAGCGATAATATTCACGTGAAATGTCAAATAATCGTCTGGTTCGACGATTTTCTCCAGAATATCATGGGCTTTGTCAGCGGTGACATCTTTATTTATCAATCCCAACCGCATCGTTACCCGATGGACATGGGTATCCACCGGCATCACCGGCTTGCCCAATGAAAACAGCAATACGCAGGAAGCCGTTTTTCTGCCGACACCATTGAAAGAAGTGAGGTAATCCAAACCGGCGCGCGGAGAGATGTTTTGCAGGAAATCCAGCGTAATTTCTCCATGTTCAGCTTTTAACTGCTGCAAAACCGCCTGGATTCGCGGTGCTTTCTGGTGCGATAATCCGCATAACTTGATGGCCATCGCCACCTGTTCAACCGGGGCATCCGCCACGCTGTCCCAATCAGAAAAAGCTGCTTTTAACGCATGGTATCCGCGCCAGGAGTTGGTATCGGTGGTGCTCTGCGATAATATCGTCAGTACCAATTCATCTACCGGTGCCAGCACCCCGCCTTCCATCCTGTGCGGGTGATGCGCATGGTACAACTCATGCAAAATATCTCCCACCGTCTTCGCCTTGATTTTCAATTTTTTCATGGATAACATCATGAATAATATTAAACATAAAGCACATTTTTCCTTTAATCGCAAGGCCGCGGGAATGGTATCAATACAGGGGACTGGGTTAAATCCAGTAAATTCAGATGGTAAGGGAGCTGTCCTCAGCCCCCGCGACAGCGTCTTTTTTATAAAAAAGAATGGATTGTAACGACAAAACAAGGTTTGTAATTACAACACCACGCAAAAAAATCTGTCGCTATTTCGCTTTATTACATAATTATTCCGGTACATCGCGGGAGCTGGGGACAGCTCCCCTACCACTGCCATCCGTCCAATTTATCACCTTCACCAACTTTCAACAATTTACAATTTACAATTTCCAATTCATCTCATCAGGGAGGTGGCAAGAGCGTCCCGCTCGGAAAAAGGAAGAACCGGAGATAAATTTCAGCGTTTAGTATTCTCTTGCGCAGCTAACGTCACCGGGACGGTGTCGCCACGTTTTACGCTCACTTTCCTATTTCTCACCTTCGCTAACTTCCAAGAAATCGTTTGAAGTCGACCGCACGACCGAAATAGAAATTTAATTTGCCATTTCCAATTTTCTCTCTTCTCTCTTCTCTCTTCACCCTTCTCTCTTCCCCAGAAATCCGCAAATCAGGCTGGTTATTTCTTCTACTTCCAAAAGAAAGGCGTCGTGGCCAGCGCCGGATTGCAGTTCTACGAAGCTGACGTCTTTGTCGTTTACCCGCAAT
Source organism: uncultured bacterium (assembly GCA_964638715.1). Taxonomy (GTDB): domain Bacteria; phylum Armatimonadota; class Hebobacteria; order CAIYQO01; family CAIYQO01; genus JBAXQQ01. The sequence continues at coordinate 19,846 of CAZWZF010000056.1, forward strand.
GCACGTACTATTTCGCGGGACTGCGAAGTGGGGAAGAGCCAGTCGCTGCTGACTGAAATTACCAGGAATTTTGCTTTGGCGCGGTTCAACGCTTTTGCCAGTGTGCCGTATACCGCACCTAAATCGTAATAATCCATCGCCTTGGTAATATACAGGTATGAATTAGCGTCGAATCTTTTCACAAAGCTGTCACCCTGGTAATGCAGATAAGTCTCAACAGAAAACTCCGGTTTGAAGTTCCAATTGTATGCCTCGCTCGAACGCAATTTGCGGGCGAATTTGCTGTGCATTGATTCCTCGGACAAGTAAGTGATGTGCGCCACCATTCGCGCCACCGACAGACCATTTGCCGGCACTTCGCCGCCGTAATAATTGCCTTCTTTCCAATTTGGGTCGCTCATAATCGCCGCGCGTCCCACCGCGTCAAAAGCGATATTCTGCGCATTAAGACGGTGAGTGGTGGCGATGGGTATGCAATGCTCAACAAAATCAGGATAGGCGACGCCCCATTGCAGCGCCTGCATGCCGCCCATGGAACCACCAACCACGGCGTACCATTTATTGATATTAAAAAATTCCATCAGCAGCATCTGGGCATTTACCATGTCGCCAATGGTAATCATGGGGAAATCCAGTCCGTAATGCTTGCCGGTTACAGGATTTATACTGCCCGGTCCGGTGCTGCCCTGGCATCCGCCGATAATATTGGAACAAACAACGAAATAATGGTCGGTATCAAATGCTTTGCCCGGACCAATCATGGTATCCCACCAGCCTGGCTTGGCATTTTCTTTCAAGATATCACCCTCTATAACATCGGTGGCGTAATATCCGGCAGCGTGAGAGTCGCCCGACAGCGCGTGTTCAACTAAAACAGCGTTAGTACCGGCTTCATTCAGCTTACCATAGGTTTCATAAGCCAATGTAATCGGCCCGAGTTTTTCGGTGCTTTCCAGTGATAAAAAATCGCTATAATGATAATATTTTCTTTCTACAATACCGACGTTATCATCGGGTATTCTGCTAATGTCTGTCATATTTTCGCCTCTTCGGGGTGGTAGCAATATTTTTTTCCAGTGGTTTTCCCATGTTTTCTGCAACTTTTTCCAGTATAACCCGTGCTAATTTTGCCGGGTTGTGCCTTGCCAGGTGCGCTTCGGCAAGAAATTCGCCCAATACTGGTTTGCTGCCTAATTTTATGCAGTTCTCAATATCTGCCGTTACGAAGTTTTGGTTATTGGCACGATACATCTCCAAAATATCTGCGGCAGGTTTCTGAATATTTACCACTATATAATCAAACGGGTTGGGTATACTCAACTGATTTAATACAGCCTGCAAATGCGCTGACGCACTAAAATCGTCGCTTTCGCCGGGTTGAGTCATGACATTGCAGATAAAGAATTTCATCGCCTTGGATTTTGCTATCTCTTCTGATATTCCAGGTACTAAAAAGTTCGGAATAATACTGGTATATACGCTGCCCGGACCGACAATAATGATATCTGCCTCACGAATTGCATCAATTGATTCAGGCAATGCCTGAATATCTTCAGTAATTATAGACAATTTATCAATTGCAGCCGGATGCGCCGTTATGGCGGTTTCGCCTTCAACAACAGTACCATCATTCATGATTGCCTGCAGCACAAACCCTTTATTGGTAGCGGGTAAAACACGACCGCGAATTGCCAATACCTGCGATGCGTCTTTTATACCATGATAAAAATCATCATTAATTTGTCCCAGACCGGCAATTATCAGGTTGCCCAGGTTGTGGCCGTGTAATTCCCCACAGTCACCGGTGAACCGGTGGCTGAATATCTTTTCCATGACAGATTCTTCCTGCGCCAGTGCCACCATGCAGTTGCGGATATCACCCGGCGGGGGGATATTAAGGCATGATCGCAGACGTCCGCTGCTGCCGCCATCATCAGATACCGTAACAATTGCACTGATATCCAGCGGGTATTCTTTCAAACCACGCAAAACAGTAGATAAACCGGTGCCACCGCCAAGGCCGACAACTTTTAAAGTTGGCGCCGTCTTTTCTGACAGAAATGATTTTAATAATTGCTTAGGTGTTAATGCCGGGTTGGCTAAAAATGTGAAAATATTAATTAATCTGTTCACGCCATACATCAAGCCAGTGACACCAATAATTGCGATGCCAAGACCTATCAGTAATATTGCGTTTTCTGATATGTTTTTAGTGGTTAAGCGTGTCCAGACGTCCCAAACGCTGTTTGAAATAAGGCGGGGATCTGTGATAAATGAAAAACCTATTGCAAAAGCAAAAATGCTAAAAATAGATAAAAATATCCACCGTTTTATTCGAATGCCAGGGAGAAATATTTTATACAACTATTAATCCTTTCTGTAAAATATGTGTTTAATATTATACCCGAAATCACCCTGTATTGACTAATTTGTATGGTAAACAGCCATTCAGTTGTGATATAATCGACAGCAACTATGATGTATAATAATTCTATAATAAATTTGTTTGCATTTGCCTTTAAAGGAGTGAAGATGAAGGTACAGATAACATTGTTTTTACTGCTGCAACTGCTTGTCTGCCGCAGTATGGCTATCACCCCAATCGCGCCAATGGAAATTGAAAACCAGGGATACTGGCTGCCGGCAAAAGCGGTAGCGGATTACGTGGGGAAAACACTTGTTTTTCGCAACAAGGAGATTATCGCCGATAAATATACCTTCAAAAAAGACGAGAGCAAAGTCGTTGACGGCATTACATATATAAAATCAGAAGTTTTTGCGGACGCATTTGGTGGTGAAAGAATTTACCGGCCTGATATTGACCGGACAATTATCGATATCCCCGGTATGCCTATGCCACTTTCCATGCAGCAAATCGGTTATTTCCCCACCGGTGAAAAATTATATGTTCAATCCAAAGATACTTCATTTCAGTTATCAGTTACTCCATGGTTTTTATATTCTAACTCTTTACCCGCCATTGATAAAAATGAAAATATCTACTGGATGAATTATAACCAGATTTATTATAAACCTGCCGCTTCGCAAAATTACCAGGAGATATATCGCCGACTTGAATGTGTCATTAAAATACGCGGATTTGATGCGAAAAATAATCTGATCTGTGAAATAACAAATAACAAACCCGGCGAACATGAAATATGGCAGATAAAGAGTGATGGTACGAAAAGGCTGATAGTTAAAGGGATCAACGCAGACGTTTCTTCTTCAGGAGAGATGCTGGCATTTAGCAGAAAAGAAAATAATACCGGCAAGATTTACCTGAAATCATTATTAAATGATACCGACGAAATATACCTGGGGTTAGGCACAAAAGTACAATTCGCGCCGGATTCGGCATCTTTGCGATATTTTAATGATGATGAAATCATTCGCCGCTCGTTGATAAATGATACGCCGGGAGAAATAATAAGCATCTTCTCCAATCATTTCATGAACATGGACATTACTATCTGTAGTGCCGATAATAAATCTCTCGGCGGCAAAGGAACCGCCGGCATATTTGTATCGCCTGCGGATAAAACGGCGATACGATATTTAACCGGCAACCCGGATGATGCCAACCCGCAATTCAGCCAGAACGATGTGCTGTTTTTACGCGATAACCGGTTGATGAAAATACCTATTAACGATGGTTGCATTGAAAAAGAACTATTTCCCGGTCTGCATATTTCAAGTTACAAGATATCAAACAATAACCTGATTTATTCAGCATCTGGAACAATACAGAAAAAAGATGACTACAGCATAGATGTCGATGTGAATAATGTAGTGAAAGCTGTCGAGCAAGTTTCTGAATGCAACGCCGGTGAAGTTATTGTAGAGCAAATCACCCCGGAAAATGCAGCGGGGATTATTGCACGAAAATATATCTCAAATCTGCAAAAAGAAGAATGGAAAAATGCAAATAGAATCTCTCAGGGGATGTTGGGATTTTTTGACGACCAAACCGGCAAAGTTTACCTGATTCCGCAGAATATCAAGAAATTAGCTAACGGAATTAATGAAAAATCCTTTGCAGAAATGGTGCTGGCTCATGAAATTACTCACAAAATGCAATATGATCTGAATAATTATTTCCCCTGTAATTTTGACGCGCAACTGGCATGGGCGGCTGTAACTGAAGGTCAGGCAATGGTAGTAGCTGATAAAGTTGCGATTGACATGAAGATTCCGGCAGATGTGGTGAAGAAGGTAAATAATTTCACGAAAAACGCAATGCCAAACAAATTATCATCCAACCAGCAAATCGCCGGACAGATGACCGCAGAGATTTATCGCGCCGGGAAATTATTTATTACCTGGCAAGGTATCAATAATAGTTATAATAAAATGTGGCAAATAATAAAAAATCCACCATTAACCACCGACACCTTATATCATCCACAGAATTACCCGGAAAAAGCCGGCAAGGTTGATTACGCATATTTATTGAAAGATATCAACAAGATGTTCCCGGGCAAAATGCTCATGATGAATAATGCGGCAATCGGCACATTGGCGCAAAGGATAATCTATAATGGTATGGATGATGCTGACAAGATGGCGTTGCAGGAACATATAAAAGCTATACAAACTGCGGTACTGGATAACGGCGATAACACCGCGTCTGTTAGCGTGGTAATTCTTGATAATACCAAGCTGACTGGCAGATTTATAATAGCAGCAGAAAAAATTGCCATCAAAAATAACCACAAACTGACAGTAGATACCTTTGTCAGTGGCGAAATAGCCGGGAGAAAGATAACCACAAATAACGGAAAATCTCTGCTATTCCGTATTCTATATAACACATCAGTGATTGAAATAAGTACAAACGGCATTATTTTGACAGATGACAATGCCGCCAAAATAATGCGTCAGGTTATTGTGAGATTGAAAGGGAAATGAGAAATGGCAAATGGCAAATTGTTGATGGAAGTTTTGGAAGTTAGCTAAGGTGATAAATAAGAAGGATGGTTTATGGTAGGGGAACTGTCCCCAGTTCCCGCGACAGCGTCTTTCTTAAAAAAAAGAATGGGTTGTGGCGACAGAATCAGATAAAAAAAACCGCACCAATTGAGAAATCTGTCGCTATTTCGCTGTTTTACATTATTTTTTCGGTTCATCGCGGGAGCTGAGGACAGCTCCCCTACCTTTACCAGATATTTTTAAATTTTCAATTTCTAATTACAGCAATGGCGCCAGAATATTTATTGCGCGCTGAATATCTTCTATCTGCTTCGGTCCGCTTATCTCACGCTCAATGGTTACGCCACCCGAATATCCAGCTTTGCGTAATTTCGGCATTAATACCGGGAAATTTACTTTTCCTTCTCCCATAGCGGTTTCACAGCCTAAATCATAAGACGAGGTAGGGTAGTCGCCATCTTTTCCGTGAACTCCGCGTACGAATGCGCCGATTAAATCTACTGCATCAACCGGGTTTGCCATTCCATACATCAGCAGGTTTGCCGGGTCAAGATTCACGCCCAAATTTCCGGTGCCGACATCCTCGATACAGCGGCGCAATACCATCGGTGTTTCCTGTCCAGTTTCAAAATCAAAGTGAAGATTCAATTCCGCGCATTTGCCAGTAATTATTTTTAACGCTTCCACCGCACCGCGATAATTTTCATCTTTCGGGTCAATTGGCAAAAACCCAACATGGGTGATGACATCGCTGGTGCCAAGCCAACTGGCAATCTCCGCTCCCCGCATCAGTTCCTGTGTGCGTAATTCGCGGGTTTCCGGTGGTACCAGTCCGATTGTTGCCGGACCTTCGGTATAATTCCAGGCAACAGGACCAGAATACCCGCACCAGAAATGGGTGATTATAATGCCCATTTCACTGGCAATCTGACGCGCATTTTCAGCGATTGCCTGGCTAATCTTTGCCGGTTCCCAACTCACTAATTGGCAGCATTTCAATCCAACTTCGCGCACATGTGAAAAAGCTTGTGTCGGGTTATCGGTCAGCGGAGCGATTACTCCTATTTTATCAATACCGGTCATATTTAATTCTCCAGTTTTACATATCCCATCGCCGCAACACTTAAATGCGGGCACCCATGCTGGGTCGGCGACCAATTTTGCGGTATAAAGAAACGATCTGCTACATCGGGTACTTTCATCTGGTCATATCTTACAAAATTTGCGCGCATCGTGATAGGTTCAAGCTCTTTTTTCCAATATCTTTTCATCAAAACATCGGCAGGAAAGGCAAAATCGGTAATCCAACCGGTTACTTTTCCATCCTTGTCAGATTGTATAGCGGTGGCAGATTTAAAACCGGGCATATTATATTCAATAAATTTATTCATATTGCATTCAGCAGCCTGTTTCGTCAGTCTGCCGGTTTCGTCAAATTCGGGCTTTGCGGATAATACCGTCACGACATCAATAACACCATAATACGCTCACCTTCCGGGTAACTTCAATAATTTGCCATTTTCCATTTGCCATTTGCAATTTCTCTCTTCTCTCTTCTCAAGACCGGTACATGAATTGATTTTTCCCGTTCATTTTTGCTTTATACATCGCTTCATCTGCCCGGCGCAGGACAATATCAGCTTCAAGACCGTCCCCGGGTACAATGGCAATGCCTATGCTGGCAGTAGTATACACAGTTGTATCATTAATGTAAAAAGGTTCCCGCATGGCATCTAATATGCGCATGACGGAAAAAACGACATCTTCTTTCTTTTTCATATCAGTTATCAGCACTAAAAACTCGTCGCCGCCCATTCTTGCCGCCATGTCGCTGCCGCGTATCGCTTCGTTCAGACGTTCCGCGACATGGTTTAACATTTTATCTCCGGCAGCGTGCCCCTGGGTATCATTAATTTCTTTAAAATTATCAAGGTCAATGAACATCACCGCCAGCATTTCGTGAGTGCGCACAACACGTGCCATCTCTGATTGCAGCCTATCGCGAAAACTCATGCGGTTTGGCAACCCGGTAATACCGTCATAATATGCCATCCTGTGCAGTTTTTCTTCCAATTCACGCTTGGTGGTATTATCCCGCATGGTTAATATCCAACCGTAATGCGCGCCATTACTGATAGATGAAAATCTTATATCATACCAGCGGTTATTAATTAGCTGGTCATTAAATATTCGTTCCGTATTCATTAATGTTATATCTGGCAATTCCGGCAATATATCTTTCAGCAATTTGCCATAAAATTCATTGCCGCTGACCATAAACATATTTCGGGCAGCCGGGTTAAGTTCGACAACTGCTGTCTTTTCATTTAATACTATTACCCCATCCTGAATATTTTCAAAGATGGTATTTACCGCGATTGGTGTTAATTCAACCAATCGGTGCTTAAGCAGCGCGTATGTCAGCAGTGCGCCGATAATAGCAAAAAACAGCGATGTCAAATCGAAATATTTCAGGCATCCTACTTCAAAAACGTATAAAATTGTTGACAGCAGCGGAATCATAGCGGCAACGAATAACAATCGTAATTGCATACGGGAAGATGAAAGGGTATTCAGTGAGTATACGAAACAGATGCCAATTCCGATGGCGGTAATGACCCAGCTATAACCTACAGCGATGGGGAAATATAAGCCATGATGGATTATTTTCAATAACGGATGGTCTTCGAATGTGATAATTCCCGGTAAGCTATACATTAGTCCACCATTAATTTCGTTTGTACATACTAATAATAATGTAATCGCCGGAATAATAAACAATACCCAGGAATTGCGTTTTAAAAATGGCGGTTCTATGCCGATATATCGAAGTACAAATAATAACCACAGGACAGCAATTGATGAAATGCTGATATACTCAATCTTGATCCAGAATAACTTCATGTTGAGAATTTCCTGGGTGGTACCGTGATTAGCCGCTATTTCAAATATCGCAAAAAATGACCACCAGGCATCCAATAACAGCATCCATATTAACTCGTTTTTTCCAGGCACATTTGAACGTCCCCAAACTGCTTTAACACAGTAAAGATTCAGCAATACTGACAATCCTATTAAAGTTAAAATGGTTTCTAATATCATCTTGTTAATTATACAATAAGAAGAGTGAAGTGTGAAGAGTGAAGAGTGAAATTCCCCTCCTTCGGAGGGGTTAGGGGAGGTCGCTAATTCGTAATTTCACTCTTCTCTCTTCTCTCTTCACTCTTCTTTTCTATTCAACCAGCGTCCAGCGTACGCCGCAGCTTGGTGAGCGTTCCCAATATGGGTGCAGGGAAAGGCCGTTGGATTTGCATACTGCTTTGTCGGTACCGTATTCAATGCCCGGACCTTTGCTGTTGCCAATTTTAAATACGAAACCGAAGTTGGTGCCGGCTTTCAGGTTCAGATTTGCCAACTCTGCTTTTGGTATGGCGGCTTCGTAGATATAGTTATTGCCTTCACGCAATACTACAGTCTTTGCGGTGGTTACTGCGCCGGTGGTTATTTTACCCCGTACTTGCCGCGGGAAGTCGTGAATACGCGGCACACCGGGTGCCAGATGCCGCCACAGTTCACTCTTGCCGTCGTCACAAGCATACAGACTATATTCATAGTCGGTATCTGGAACTACATGGAACCCGTAAGGCACCTTATCAGTGTCTGGTGTCAGGTCATGCCAATCGTCAGTTACATCAAGTCCGAATTGCAGACGATCACGGCGGAAAGGAATGCCGGCTTCCGGGCTGCGGGTAAATACATAAGGAACCTCACTAAAACTGCGGGTGGGGTCTTTTGTTTTCCTTCGGAAATCTTCAATAAATTCCTTGTATGGCGATTTTTCATCATCAGCCTTGGTATGGAAATACGAGTTTTCGTCACGTGCGCCAAAACGAACAGCATTGGCTTCCGGCGTTGGATCATTCACTCGAGCGGCAATATACAGGTTGTTGTCATCCCATGCCATTTTCACTTCACAGAATGTACCATCCGGCTGTTTGTCTTTTTGTGTCAGCCATGGACGGCGCATCAATTCAGTTGGATCCATCTTCTCGGAACCAGCGATTTGCATGATGCCCGGCACATCTTTCCAGTCGTCTAAATTGCCATCAATAGTTTTTGTTCCTTTGATAGCAACGGCGGCATTCATAATTTCAGAGTATTCGGCATTGCCGGCGTCACTGGTGACGTTAAATTTGAACAGGTAGCCATTCGAATCAATGACGGTTGCCTTTGTTACCGGGAAGGTGAACACCTTCGTTTCACCAGCTTCTAATGCTAATGGCTGCTCAGTCATTGCCAGTTGGATTTCTGCCGGTGGGGTTATTGCCAGCTTGCCGGCAATCTTGCGGTTATAGCAGTTATGGACAGCAACATCAAAAGTGACATCTTTCGCTGTCAGCGGCTTGGTAAAATCGCGCGGGAGAATTTCTACCGGTTTCTTGCCATTAATAACGATAGTCTGCAAGCGTTTCGCCGCTTCAATTGGCCCTTTTTTACAGGTGATATAAGTCGGTGAAAGGTTCATTGGCAAGGTGACTGATTTGTCTTTTGTATAAATCTGGTTCCCTGCCAGGTCATAGAACTGCAGTAATCCGTCGGAATTGTTAATGGTCATGGTGCCGCCGGATGTGCCGTCAACTTGTGCCCACAGGCGTTCTTTCGGTGAGTTTCCACCGATAGTCATCAATTGTCCGAACATTACCATCAACGCATCTTTATCATCATCTTTACCAAACTGGAATACCCAGGGAAGATGTGTCTTGAAGACGATTTTTTCAAACTTCTTGCCGGTTACGAAATAGTTAAAAGCCGCTGTTGCGGTGACTACCGGGGCAGGAATCAGGTTGTTATCGCGGTTTCCCGGGGTACGCGCTTCTGGTCCGGTGGGTAATTCGTCAAAGAGCACCCGCGGATGCCAGGGGGCGATGCGCTCCTGACCGGATGCCATGAATTGTGCTACGCCTTGCGGTAATAAATATTCGCTGTTAACAAACCAGGTTTCCGTTTCCATGGATATTTTACCCTTTGATTTGGCAACCATTGGTCCATAGCACATCGCTGGCGGTACATAATGGTCGGTGAATATATCGACATATTTATCAAATTCGTTGGAACCGTCAGAATAGAGTTTATCCTCGGTATTCATGATAGATGACGCTGCCAGAATTTTAATACGGGGGTCAACGGTGCGTGCCGCTATTGCGATATGCTTTTGAATCTCGCGGTACTGCAGGCAATCGCGTGCCCAGCCGGAAATCCCGCCGCCTTCCCACGGTTCGTTATAATTTTCCAATCCCCACAATGCGCCGTTTCCGTCTCTCCAGTAGCGGTAGCAAAAAGCCTGTATCCAGTTTTCGTAGCGTTGGTATAACTTGGGGTCGCACAGCCAGTCGCCGCTGCCCCAATATCCGCCACTGGTTGGTGTCCAGCCGCTTGCCGGGGTTGGCTCAAAAAATGGACGTGTCCATTGCGGATGGCCACCCAGGGTTACCATGATTTTCTGTCCATTAGCTTCCGCCGCTTTAAACAGTGTATCGTAATTATTCCATGACCATTTGTAATTTTGGTCTTCGCTCCAGCTTAATTCGGAGCGCCATCCGCGTACACCCATGCGGTAATACATTTGGGCGCGTTTAACAAAATCGCCGTTCATGAATTGACCTTCGCCGAATACTGGTACGTTATCCACTGTTCCATATTCGCGCGGCTTTGGTATGCGCGCCATAGTTGCCAGGAACTGGCGGGTTGCGCCGCGAACCAGAATAATAGCGTAAGTGCCAAAACGTGCGGGCAGCGGAAAATTTTTCACCGTTTGCGCAATTTCTTTCACTTTATCATCAGTGCCAAAATCTATGGTTAATGGAACCAGTACCGGCTTGCCAGCCAGCGCAACTACCGGAGCATTCCCCGCGGTGTCGCTATAGCCAGACTTGGAGATATCTTCCGGGTCGCGGGTAGTGATTTCCTGAATCTCGACGGAATAATCTTTCACTATTCCGCTATCCTTGCCTTTTGCGATAACCAGGTTTATATCCACTATTTCACCTGGCATGAATAATTGCCCGGGTGCGCTTGAACCAACAAATCTGTTGATTGCATCAGGTGGATTGCATTTAAGTCGTTCATAATTTTCCTTAATCATCACATTTGAGTCTGCCAGTGCGATGTTGGAAAAAAGCGAAGCCAGCACGCATGCCAGCAGCAGGAATATTCGTTTCATAAACTCCTCCAGGTCGTTTATTTTGGTTACGTAACCACAGGCGATTTCATTAATTCTACAATCCCATATAATGACTGTCAACAGATTTAGCGATTTATTTGCATTTATTATTAATTTACATCGATAAAAAGATAAAAAGGATGTTTAGTACCTTAAGCCCAAAGAACGTTAAAATAAAACAAGTTATTTGTAAATTAATGTAATGGGCAATTATTCACCGCAAAGGAGCACAAAGAACACAAAGAGTTTTAATAAATTCTTCTTTTGTGATCTTTTGCGATCTTTTGTGGTGAATAATTATGGGTTGTGGGCAAAGCCTACATTAGTTAATTAAGAACTTTCATATTTCATATATCTTATCCTATCTATCCTGTTAATCGATGTAAAATAATATTACCCACCCTTTAATTGTCAAAATATTATAAATTTGATATAGTTAATAATGAAGAGGGAACCAGATTGCCTAATATGAATATTCCAACATTGCGCCGGTTGCCGCGATATTTGAAAGCGCTCGTAGTTTTGTCTGGGGTCGGGCAAAAATATGTAACAAGCGCCGAAATGGCAGGAATCCTGAAATTAGACGAGACACTGGTGCGCAAAGATATAGCAATGACAGGTTTCACCGGCAAGCCGCGGGTGGGATTTGCCATCACTGAACTGCGCAATCACCTGGAAGATTTTTTGGGGTTGCGGATACGCAAAGACGCCATTGTCATCGGCGCGGGCCGTCTTGGCCAGGCACTCACCTGTTATCATGGATTCGAGCCGCATGGATTGCGGGTAGTAGGATTATTTGACAATGACCCGGTAAAAATGGGCATGCGGGTTAACGAACTGGAAATCATGCCATTATGGCAGGCACCGGCATTAGCCAAACGCCTGAACGTAAGCATCGCCATCATCGCCGTCCCTGCCAATGCAGCCCAGGAAGTAGCCGACAACCTTTTCAAAGTAGGCCTGACCGCATTCTGGAACTTCAGCGGTCATCCCATAAAAATGCCCCCGCCGGCAGTAGTACAAAATGAAGACCTTGCCGACTCCCTCGCCGTATTCTCATACGAAGTGGTTAGAAACTTGAAGATGGATGAGAAGGTCTGAAGATCTTAAAAATGTTACCCTCCGGGTACATACAGCGCGTCCTGATTCTGCTAATTCTTTATACATAGGCTATATTTTGGATGCATGGTAGGGGAACTGTCCTCAGTTCCCGCGATGAATCGGAATAATGATGTGATTAAGCGTTACAGCGGCAGATTTTCTGCGTGGTGTTGTGGTTTTTTACATGATTCTGTCGCTATGACCCATTCTTTAAATTAAAAAAGACGCTGTCGCGGGAGCATGGTAGGGGAACTGTCCTCAGTTCCCGCGATGAACCGGAATAATGATGT
>CAZWZF010000057.1:0-32244 GCA_964638715.1 uncultured bacterium
AGCATCAAGCATGACTACTTTGCTTTCAGGAGTAATTGAAGTGTAGGTATTAAGCAGCGGTGCAATTGTCGATGGATCATTTTGATTGGCTATCATGGAAATTGCGGCTCTGCTAATCTGGGGATCTTTGCTTTTTACTGCGTCCATCAATGCGTCAAGGACGCGCTTATTAGTCATGAATGAACCAATATTATAAATCATCATTGTTTTACTATTCGCATTTGTCTCATTACTAAATGCATCCAATAAAGTATCCACAACACGATCATCACGGGTCTGGGCAAGTAATCTTAAGAATAAAGGTTTCGTTTGCGCATCTGCATTTTTATACATATCAAGCAATGGGTCAACAATTGCAGCACCGAAAGCCGGCAGATTATAGCTGTAACGTGCTTTATTTTTTGGATCCAGCTCATTGTAAAATGCAAGGACAGCCGGTAAAGTTTTCGGGTTTGCGATAGTGCATAAACTTTGAAATGCGTCGTTGCGCAGATTTGGGTCGGCATCTTTCAGGCACACTATTAATGTATCAGTTACTTTTTCATTATTTTTTATCTGAGCAAGGTTGCGTACTATTGATTGGCGTATTTGCGGACTGTTGCTCTCTTTTAATTGCGCGAGTAGTGCCGCATTTCCATCAGGGTCATTTAATTGCGCCAGGGCGGAAATATATTGATACACGGTTTTGTCGGTTATAGTTTTAACACCGGCTATCAGGCCTTTAGCATCAGTAGGCAAATTTACAACAGCAGGTTGTGGTCCTTTCTGTGCTAAAACAAATGTGGCAGAAATTGCTGCTACAAGCAGAAAACCGGCAATACGCGATAGTAGTTTCATAGATGTCCCCTTTTTACCATATTATATAGGTTTATATACGCACGAAATAAAAAATGTATTCAATTGATGGTTTAAAATTCAAACCACACTGGGGCATAATTGGCAATGTTGCCTGTACCGCCCAGCAATGGCCACCAGGAATAGGTTATCGGTTCTTTTTTGCAGGTATCCGTTCTTGTCATCATCATCCACGCGCGGGTTGATGTGCCCACCTTGTTATCTTTGCCGATTAGTGCGGTTATTGGTATCTGAACTTCCATAGAGTATCCAGTCATAGTACCATATACAGCAGTTGCAGCGTGAATCACATATTTTTCCGGATTATCCACTTTTTGCAGTCCGTATTGGTTTTTATTTTTAATATATGATATCTGGGTATTTGCGCCGGTTAAATTAACATGAACGCAAAGGATTTGTTCGCTTTCCGGATTAGGCGACAAATAAATATCAACACCATCAGTTGTTTCTACAGTAGCATCTTCCGCTGCGATACCGATATAAAGATAATTCGGATCCCAGGTTAGACGCCATTCTGTTTTATATGGTACATCTGATACCGCAGAATTAAGCGGGTAACCGCCGAAGTAGTTGCCGCTGGTTTGCCATTGCACATCATCCAGCACGCCATCCAGTTTGATTGTTGATTTATAAGCCCGCGGTATCACTGACATCACCGGACGGTACCAGTTGTGCGCTTGTTCTAATAAAGTAACCTGGTCAGTAACAGCCTTTCGTGCTATTTCCAACTCTGCAGGTGCTGCTATAGCTTTGCCATCCAGCATAATCCGATATTGCAGGAAAGGAGCAGATTCAAAAGCCAGCGCAGCCTCATTGCCAATACCATTTTTAGCGTGTTTAATTGCTTTATCAACACGTTTCAACAACGCCGCATCATCAGCCAATACCTGTGCGAATATAAATATGAATAACGCCAAAATTGCGTAAAGCCGCATCATTATCTCCCCATCGTTAATGGTGTTATATTTTACCGCTATATAGGGTAAATTGTAAATGATAACGGAAATTAAACTTTATCATACAGAAATGGATGTTTGAAATTTTAGAAATTGTTTCACGTGAAACATTTATTTATAACAGTGTTTATTATACGCAAATTGTTTCACGTGAAACATCTATTCACCTTACGGTGTGATATCTGTATAATTAATGCATGAATAATGATGAAGATAAATATGATGGATTGCTGCTTTCGCACCCTGCTGTAAACGCGTTGGGTGAATTAGATGATTTGTTGTTGCGTGATGAATCGCGTAAATCCGGTATCGCCAGCAGTTTCAGCTACCCGATGTCTGTTGATGAAGTCAGCGCAATCATCAGCAGGTGTAATATCGGCATGATTCCGGTTACGATACAAGGAGCGCGTACCGGAATAGCTGCCGGAGCGGTTCCTGGCGGTGGTCATGTTATGAACCTTTCGCGAATGAAAGTGATCGGGGAAGTGGTAATTGATGGTGTTGATAAATATATAACTGTCCAGGCTGGTGCGACGTTGGCAGAGTTGCGCGGCAAAATAGCGGGTACAGGATTATATTTCCCGCCTGACCCTACAGAAAGTTCGGCATCTATTGGCGGTATGGTTGCCTGCAACGCGTCCGGCGCGCTGACATTTCGCTATGGTCCAGTGAGAAATTGGGTGCGAAGAATACAGGTTGTTCATGCTGACGGTCAGGTAAAATGGTACAGTCGTGGTGAAAAAGACGGTTTTGTAAGTGCAAACAATGGCGTTATCGAATGTGGCGGGGTGGAATTTCCTGAATATATCCGTGCCGGGGTGAAATCCGCGGCAGGATATTATTTGACCAGTGAATCAAATTGCGCTGATATTTTTATCGGATCCGAGGGAACGCTGGGAATTATAACCGAGATTGAATTGCATCTGATTGATAAACCGCGGCATATTGTCGGGTTAACAACTTACCTGCCGTCAGAGGAAGTTGCGCTTCAATTTGTAAGATTCTTGCGTGGTGAAGTCGTTGGTAGCCTTCCGGTTGCCGAAGTTATACCCTGCGCAATTGAGTTTTTTAATGCGGATGTGTTAAATTTGTTGCGTAAAATGAAGACAGAAAACCCCGCTTTTGAAAAATTGCCTAATTTAAAACCGCATTATCACACTGCGGTTTATGCGGAATTTCACAATGATGACGCTGAAGTGATAGATGGTGCGGTGATGGCTGCCATGGAAGCAATGATGGAATTAGGCGGCAGTGATGAAGATACCTGGTATGCTGACAAAGAAAATGATTTGAATGCCCAGAAAGATTTTCGCCATGCTACCCCCGAGGCTGTTAACCTGTTGATTGACGGCAGAAAAAAAACAAATCCGGAAATCACCAAGCTTGGTACTGACATGTCGGTGCCGGACGATAAATTGCTGGAAGTGATGGCAATGTATAATGACGGGTTAAAAGCTGCCGGGTTGGAGTCAGTAATTTTTGGGCACATCGGCAACAACCATGTCCATGTTAATATATTGCCGCGGTCGATGGAAGAATTCTGGCAGGGAAAAAAATTATACAAAAAATGGGCGGAGCAGATAGTGGCGATGGGTGGGTCGATTTCTGCCGAACATGGCATTGGTAAAATGAAAAAAGAACTGCTGCTGTTAATGTATGGCGACGAAATAATTAAAAAAATGGTAGAAATAAAAAATATTTTTGACCCCAATGGAATTTTAGGTAAAGGGACATTATTTGATTTTTAGTGGAATTTTTGGTGGAATTTGCCAAAAATTTGCCTTCTGAAAATGCCCGTAGCGGCGCAAGTGAGACCTTTCGAGGGGTTTTGTATCTGGTATGGCGATTTTCACGTTTTTTGCCCTTAGAAGGCTCTGTAAGCGAAAAGTGTAAAATTAAGGAAGTTGAGAAAATGAAAAAAATGTCCGCCGGCGCAAAAATCGGCGGACATCAGCTTTTTTACAGTTTTTCCAGTCCAATGGCAAAAATTCCATCAGAGTTGGTCTGGACACATCTTTTTATCCGCCAATTTGTTTTGGCGCAGGCAGCGCGTAAATCCGGCAATGATATATATAGCAGATTTATCCACGGCGCGCACATACTATTATATTCTTCCCTGATGGTAATTACCCCTGGGTACCTGCCAATTTGTCGATTATGTTCATGGTATTGCAAATGTAAAGGATTGCGAGTTGCAGAGTAATCGCAAATCTCCAATAACACCTGGCCATCATCAGTTATTAATTTATAAAAGTGACTCAGCAAGTCATTTAACCCGACGATACTTGTTGCTAACCCCAGGGTGTTTCCCATCAACATGATGGTGTTGAATGATTCTGAGGGAAAATCCAGGTTGTTAATACTCATCTGGCGTGCATCTGCAACACCGCGTTTTTTCATTACTTCCACCGCGCCTGCTGATGAATCAATAGCAGTAACTTGCAATCCTGATTCCTGCAATGCCAATGCATGTCGTCCCGCACCGGCAGCAATATCTAAAATAGGAGCCACTGCATGATTAATCAGGCAGCGATGGTGAGTCGGCAATGCGCTTCGTGGTGCTAAAAATATTGATGATTTAACCCGGTCGCTGTATCCATCATCGCGCCGGTAAATAAATTCTGCTTCCCCATTATTATGGCAATCAATTAAAATCTGTCCGAATAAGTCATTATTTATTGGCAAATCCGGTATTTCGGTAACTTCCGGGCATGTTGTTGTCATTTTGCGCCTCCCTTATAAAAGAAAAACCCCGCTGGTTTCTCGCCAGCGGGGTGGGTTTTTTGTAAAATGGCATTCTTGGTTAACGCGATGCCTGAACCCGGGCGAGAGCCGACCGTGTAAAGTTAAAGCTAAACCAATACCAATAATTACGATTGATTGTGTTCATTTCAGTTATTATACCCAAATTTTACGGGTGTATGCAAATTTTACAGAAAAATATTTCAATAGGTTTATTACGGAGTAACCGTCACCGGTACAACCGGCGATGTTACCGTCGCGGTGGTATCAATGCCGCCGGTATCTATGGCAATTACGGTGAAATTATATGTTTTAACTGCTGAAGTAGTAAAAGTAAGGGTTGGGCTGCTGCTGAAACTGCGCAACAAAGAAGTGCCGGCCATGAATTTATATTGTACCGACATTCCGCCGACTGGAGTCGCTGCTAAGGTTATCGGTGTTCCAACTGCCACTGTGCTTGCTGGTGTTACAGCTAAACTTACAGCAGATAAGGTAGGAATAACCACGAAATTTTTCGCGGCAGATGTCACCGTAGTAGCTTCAGGATTAGGGCTATTGGCGTCCATGGCGATAACGGTTAATACATGTGTCCCTGCTGGCGGAGTCCAGACGAATACGTTATTGCTGGAGAAATCGCTGATTATCGCATTGCCATCCATGAACTTATATTGTACTGCGGCACCATTAGTTGCGGTTGCGGTTAATGTCACCTGCTTGCCGGCTATAATTGGTCCGGCAACTGATGTAGCCAGAGAAACGGCCGTTAACGCAGATTTGATATTCAGAGTTACAATCGGCGAGGTAACAGTGAAGTTGGGGTCAATCCCACTGGTGTCGCGCGCGATCACTGTAAAGCTGTAACTCTTCAAAGTTGTCGGGGTAAAGGTCAAAGCGTTGCTGCTGTTGAAACTTCGCATTAGTGAAGTGCCTGACATGAATTGATATTGAACAGATATGCCGCCAACAGGAGTTGCCGTTAATGTGACTGGCGTGCTAATTAAGGCGTTATTCAATGGCAATGAAGTTAGTGATACCGATGTCAAAGCAGTAACAATATTAAAGCTCTTTACGGTTGATGACACCAGTGCATTCGGGTCACCTGTACTATCACGCGACACCACTGTGATATTATGTATACCAGTAGTTGTTGGCGTCCATGAATACGTATTATCACTTGCGAAATCCCGCAAAATAGTGCTGCCGTCTAAATACTGGTACTGAACAGATGCACCGCCGGTGGCAGTCGCAGTAAATGAGATGGGAATATTTACCTTATACGGTGCCACTGCAGTTGTTGAGAATGAAACTGCTGTTAACGCAGGTTTAATATTAAGAGTTACTGCCTGTGAAGTAACTGTGAAGTTGGGGTCGTCACCACTGGTGTCGCGTGCAATCACTGTAAAGCTGTAAGTCTTTAAAGTTGTCGGGGTAAAGGTCAAAGCGTTGCTGCTGTTGAAGCTTCGCAGCAGGGAAGTACCAGACATGAATTGGTATTGAACCGTGATACCGCCAACCGAGGTCGCGGTTAATGTTACCGGTGTGCCTATTAAAGCGTTATTCACCGGTGAAGTAGTTAATGATACTGCAGACAAGGCAGTAACAATATTAAAACTCTTTACGGTTGATGAAACAAGTATATTTGGATTCACTGCGTTATCACGCGCTACAACGGTGATATTATGTGCACCAATAGCCGTAGGTGTCCATGTGTATGTATTATCACTCGCAAAATCCTGCAAAATAGTATTGCCGTCTAAATATTGGTACTGAACAGATGCACCGCCGGTGGCAGCCGCAGTAAATGAGATGGGAATATTTACCTTATACGGTGCCGTTGCAGTTGTTGAGAATGAAACTGCGGACAACACCGGTTTGATATTGAGAGAAATTGCCGGTGAGGTAACTGTCAGGTTCGGGTCGGCACCATTTATATCGCGGGCAACCACGGTAAAGTTGTAGGTTTTTATTGCAGTCGGCGTAAATACCAGGGTGTTGCTGCTGCTGAAACTGCGTATCAGGGAAGTGCCCGACATAAACTTGTATTGAACTGATTTACCGCCGACTGCTGTCGCGGTTAATGTAACCGGGGTACCTATTGCAACGTTATTCAAAGGTGATGATGTTATCAATACCGCTGTCAATATAGGATTAGGGTTGACTGTAATAGCAATTGGCAGCGAAGTCACTGTATTATTTACATCTTTTGCGGTTACTGTAATGTTGGCGTTGCCCACTGTTATTGGCGTCCAGACATAGGTATTATCAGTGGCGAAATCGCGCAGTATGGTATCGCCATTCATGAATTTATATTGAACATCACGACCACCAGTGGCAGTGGCGGTTAATGTAACCGGGTTTCCGGTATCAATCACAGCGGATGATGTTTGCAGCGACACAGCAGTTAATGGTGAATTAACCGCTATGTTAACAGCAGCAGATGTTACAGTGGAATTAGCGTTGCTGGCAACAACAGTCAAGTTGAAGTTACCGGCTGTAGCAGGTGTCCATGTAAAGAAGTTTCCCGCAGCAAAATCGCGCAGTATAGTGTTGCCATTCATGAACTTGTATTGTACCGTGGTACCGCCATCTGCAGTCGCAGTTAGTGTGAGCTGTGTTCCTGTTTCAACCGCAGTTTCTGATGATGATAAAGATACCGTTGTTAGTGCCTGATTAACGATTAAAACTACAGGGGTTGATACAATAGTTGCGCTATTGTCTGAGGCGATAACAGATAAGTAGTATTTACCAGTTGTTGCAGGCGTCCATATAAATGTATTGTCAGTCGTGAAGTTGCTTAGCATGGTATAAACATTCATATACATGAATTGTACATTGGTGCCGCCGGTAGCTGTTGCTGTCAATGTTACAGATTTACCTAAATCAATGGCATTTGCAGATATTGATAACGAGATAGCTGTCAATGGGGGATTCACTGTTATATTTACTTGAGGTGAAGTCACCGTGGCATTGTCATCGCTGGCAACAGCAGTTAAGTTCATATCCCCAGCCGCTGCCGGTGTCCATTTGTAAATATTAGTAGTCGCAAAATCCCGCAACATTACATCACCGTTCATGAACTTATATTTTACATTTGTTCCGCCGGTAGCGATTGCTGTTAATGTTACCGGCAATCCAAACGCGACTGAATTAACTGGGGATGTGTTTAGTACAACTGCAGATAACACCGGGTTAACTGTTACGTTTACGGCAGTTGATGTGATAGTTGCGCTGTTATCGCTGGCGATAACGGTTATGCTGGCATTGCCAGTATCTGCAGGTGTCCAGTTAAATATATTATCAGCGGTAAAATCGCGCAGCATGGTATTGCCATTCATGAACTTATACTGCACGTTCGTTCCGCCGGTGGCTGTTGCGGTTAATTTTATGGCTGTTCCGACATCGATGGCATTCGTAGATGCTGATAATGAGATTGCCGTCAGAGGGGGATTTACTGTTATATTTATTTCTGGTGAAGTTACGGCGCTGTTGTCATCACTGGCGACAACAGTCAAGGTAATATTCCCTGCCGCTGCCGGTGTCCAGGTGTAACTATTATCAGTCGCAAAGTCCCGCAAAATTACGTTACCGATCATGAACTTGTATTTTACATTTGTTCCGCCGACAGCGGTTGCATTTAATGTTACCGGCAATCCAAACGCGACAGTATTTGCAGGCGTTGTAATCAATGCAACTGCTGTTAACGCGGGGTTCACCGTTATGCCTACAGCAGTTGATGTTATAGTTGCGCTGTTGTCGCTGGCGATAACGGTTATGCTGGCATTGCCTGTATTTGCAGGTGTCCAGTTAAATATATTATCAGCGGTAAAATCGCGCAGCATGGCAGCGCCATTCATAAACTTGTACTGCACTCCGGTACCGCCGGTTGCTGTCGCGGTGAGTTTTATGGCTGTTCCGACATCAATAGCGTTCGCAGATGCCGATAATGAGATTGCCGTTAATGCTGGATTTACGGTGATATTTACCGCTGGCGAGGTTATTGTATCATTGTTATCGCTGGCAACGACTGTCAGGCTGAAGTTTCCGTCGGCTGCGGGTGTCCATGCGAAGGTATTAGCGGCATTGAAATCGCGAAGAATGTCAGTACCGTTCATAAATCTGTATTGTACGCCGGTACCGCCGGTTGCGGTTGCGGTTAATGTTACCGGCAATCCAAACGCGACTGTATTCACCGGTGTTGTGGTTAATGACACTGCTGTTAATGCTGGATTTACGGTATAGTTTACCACCGGGGATGTCACCGTGATGTTGCCATCCTCTGCTATTACAGTTAAAGCTGTGGCACCGGCAGCAGCGGGATTCCATGTGAAGGTATTGTCTGTGGCATAGTCGCGCAGTATGGCAGCACCGTTCATAAATTTATATTGAACAGCAACGCCGCCGGCAGCGGTTGCGGTTAACGTGATAGGTGTTCCTAATCCTGTTATATTTGCTGGTGATGCCGATAACGCAACAGCAGACAACACCGGATTGATTGTTGCATTTATCGTTGATGATGTCACAGTTGTCACATCGGTGTCCTTAGCAATTACAGATAATGTTGCTGCTCCGGCAGTTGTCGGTGTCCATATGAAAATGTTGTTAGCGGCGAAATCCTGCAATACAGTTGTACCGTTCATAAACTTATATTGTATGCCGGTAGAACCACCGTTAGCGGTTGCCGTTAATGTGATAGGATTGCCCACCGATAATAGCGTGTTTGGCGATATTGCCAACGCAACAGCCGTTAGCGGACCTGCGGCAGTCGATACACATCGAAAGCCAAAAATTGGTGTTGCGTCTGCCGGGGTATAGTTTAAACGGTTATCTGTGCGGGTGCTGTATTCGGCGTCACCGCTCCATGAGCCGCCGCGAAGCACTTTTGAATCTCCGGTGGCTGGACCGGTCGGGTTTGTCACGGTTGCGTCATTATACAAATCCCAATAATCCGAGCACCATTCCCAGACATTACCCGCCATATCCT
This sequence comes from uncultured bacterium, assembly GCA_964638715.1. Classification (GTDB taxonomy): domain Bacteria; phylum Armatimonadota; class Hebobacteria; order CAIYQO01; family CAIYQO01; genus JBAXQQ01. The sequence continues at coordinate 9,535 of CAZWZF010000057.1, forward strand.
GTGCGCCGCACCAACTGGCACCGGCAGGGAAAGAACCTACTGCCCAGGTACTGATAGATTTATTATATGAGTTCGCGTAATTCGCGCACTTTGTGCTATCAAAACCGTTGTAATAATCATCAATTGCTGCTGTGCCGCCCCACGGGTAATTTTTATTTGTTATCCCGCATGCGGCATATTCCCATTGCGCCTCGGTAGGCAAAGATACGTGCGCCCAGTCAGCATAAGCCTTGGCGTCATTCCAGCTTACATTTACTATCGGGTGCTGCTGCAAAGTCGCATTTGTCCAGTTGCTTTTCCCTGCCCAACTGTAACCGGTAGGGAAGGTGGGCAAGGCGTGTCCGGTAGCGGTGCAAAACGCGCGGTATTTCGCTACGGTAACCTCGTATTTGTATATCCAGTATCCTGACAAAGTTACCTGGTGTTTGGGAAATTCGTACCAGTCATTACCCATAGTAAAAGTAGCACCCGGCACCCAAATCATTTCCGCACTATCAGTGGCATTTATCAGCGCATAACAATTATTACTGAAAGTTAATAATGTTATAATAATAATTGCCCAAAATGATATCTTTATTTTTGATAAAATCAGCTTTAACAAATGATTGCTCCCGTAAGACACAATATATGTAATATTCCATATTTTACACCAATAATGGATTATTATAAAAATTTTGTAAAAAATGAAAGTAAATTTAATATTTAAAAATGTTGGCTTACGAGGTAGGGGAATTGAATGGTATTCTACATATCTTTTCATTTTATAAAAATTGGTTTCAATGTAACAATTCTGTATAAATAGTAGTCACCGTATGGAACAGGGTCGCAGCCCGGCGAACTCCGGTAATAAAAGGAATAATAGGCAGTTGTTATTGTCATTAATCTCAATACTGCCAATTGAGCCGGGCTGCGACCCTGTTCCATACGGTGACTGAATATTTATAACCTATTTTGTCGCTATAACCCATTCTTTTTTATTATAAAGACACTGTCGCGGGAGCTGGGGACAGCTTCCCTATAGTAATCTAAATATCTCTATCCGATCTTTTTTATAAAATAAGTCCATAGCCTACAGCATCGCTCTCACCCTTATACACATCTTTAAATATCATTCCCATAAAATGTTGGCTAACGAGGTAGGGGAATTGTCCCCAATTCCCGCGAAGAACCGGAATAATGATGTAAACAAGCGAAATAGCGACAGATTTCTCCAGTGGTGTGGTGATTATAAACTTATTTTGTCGTTACAACCCATTCTTTTTTATAAGAAAAACACTGTCGCGGGAGCTGGGGACAGCTCCCCTACCTTACTGGATAGTTCTAAATTTTTAATAAATGTAACAGATATAATGTAGAGACGCACGGTCGTGCGTCTCTACATTCCTTTATCCTTTATCCTTTTATAATGATATTGGTGATTATTGTCACCAGCATCCCGCCGGTGGTGGTTATTATCAGCCAGGTCAGGCGGTCGATTTTATTGAACAGTTCGCCAATCATTTCTTTCATCTCGTCTATTCTGTCCCGCAAACCTTCTGTTTCAGATTGCAGGCGGTTTAAAGGCACGCAATTCGCCGCGCAATCCCGCATTTCCACTCGTTTTTCCATGGTATCATCCTCGCTAATTATTTTATACTTTTTGGGACAGACACCTTCCTGGCTTCGCCACTCGGTGTCAGTCCCTGAAAGTCGTTCTTCCCCTCTCCAACTGGGGAGAGGCTTTAACTATCTTTATTTTTCCAATTTCGCCTCTAATTCTGCCACTTTCCTGGTCAATTCCTGCACTGCTGCCCACAATACTCCGCAAACATCCAGTGGGTTAAGCCCTTCTGGGTTGTCGCCAAGTCCGAATTTTTCCGCAAAATCTTCGGCAACTACGCCGATATGTTTTGCGTTTGGGGTGGCATTGTATCGCCATTCTTCCAGCGTTGTTTCGGATACTTTTTGCAGGATGTCGGATTTATCTACCGGCTGAAAATCGTGCTTTATTTCCCGCGATGACGCCGAATACCAAACGCCGTCAGATCCGAGATAACAGCCGCCATTCGGGGTATCCAACCATTTAACTCCATTTGCGTACCAGTTGAACGTTCCTGCATTATTCCGCAAGGTTAACCCTCCGGCAGCACCAATCTTGAATTCGTTCCCTCTCGTATTGGCGGTTGCAGTACCATCGGCGAAACAGAAGCTGTTCCACAATGCCGTGGCATAAGTACCACAAGCGAATGAGTTATCTCCAACATTATTAGAACGACCGCCGGGGATACACCCATACTGCGCGGCGGCAGAAGTGGTATTATCTCGCCCGCCACCGATAGTAGTAAAGTTCGCGGTACCATAAGTACCGCCGATGACATTAGTTAAACCGCCAGATATTGTATTATGCTGTGTCCCGGAAATATTATTTTGTTGCCCACCTGATATTGTATTCATATACAATAAATTACCAGGATTAGAATTAATCATAACATTTAATAATCCGCCGGTTATAACATTGTTGCCTGAATCAGTACACGAATTACCTGCATCAATAGAATTTCCGTAGCCGCCGCCGATAAAATTACACCTATTGTTGGGACCCATGTAATTGCCATATCCTGCGCCAATAAAACTGCGTCCATAATATGCCTCACCATACGGGAACGACATATTTGTATTGCGGATACAGTTTTCAGATCCGCCAACGATTACGCCTTTCAAATTGTCATTCTGCTGGTTTAACCCCGACAGAATCGCTGAATAATCTGCGGATGCAATCTGGGTTGCCGATGCTCTTTTATAAGCAAGGTCGATAGCATTTGCACCACGAGCATTACCAACGACATCTTCATTGACGCGGCGAATTGAATGGGTACTGCCGTCTTCTACGAGTGGCGAAACCGCTCTTCCCGCCAGTCGTTCCCAGGTGGTTCCGTCATCGCTTACCATCATGTGGCCATCGGTGTCGCGCTTTATGCCGCCGCGGCCGTCATTAACCCACCAGACTACCACTTCTTCATCATTATTTTCGTTAACCACCTCTACCCACGGAACAAAAAGCCGTGCCTGTATGCCGGCAGCAGAGAGATTTCCAATGTTATAGCCATCGTAACTGAAAGTGGCAGCGGATAATGAATTGCCAGTGACTGAAGATGCGACATTTAATGTGCCTGTACTATCCAGGATTACATTAAAGTCGCCAGTTCCATACATTGATCCATCAATAGAACTGTTTCCGGTGATATGAATCCCGCCAACAATCGCATTGATGTCGTTGACTATAATAGTGTTCCCACTATTTGTCACAGTCGGCGCAGTCAGCCAGATAGAGAAGTTTTGCCAACGCGCGTTAAACTCGGCCTGGGGCAGATAGAAAACTCGTTCGTTCCATTCTGCCGCGGTAGGTGTTTGACCTTGAATAAACAGGTCAGAACTCTCATAATAAGTGGACTCCATGATTATACTCTCCTTTTAAAAAGTATTCTTGAAATTTACTTTATTTTGTCCGGGCCTGCAATAGCAGACACCGCAATTGTGAAATATTTTTGATTAAAATTTTGGTCGCCGCAGATGACCCCGTTTATCTCTGCCGGCGATGATATCGGCATCGATAATACCCGGGTTATTTCTTCGTCATCAACGCTGCACCAATTACTGCCGGGTATTGTTGCTTCCACAACAGTACGATAGGGTTCTGTCAGTGAAATATTTACCTTTGCCGCACGACATATCTCGCCATCAATAAAATCACCAGTTCCTGTTAATGCAATCGCATCTCCGGGTGAGATGTTCCATAATGCTGTTCTGCCGGTCATGGTGATGCCGCCATTATTTTGCAATATCGATTTCACATAACCGGCATAACTTGCCGCCGCGTCTGCAGTAGTGATGTCCGGCGGGCAATTTACGACTATTTTTGCGCCGGTATCGCCAGCAGGCATCAACGTGCCGCCATTTCCGACATAATTAACCATCACCGCCGCGGTATTATCAGGCTCTGTTATTGCTGCGCCGGTTGGTGCCGCCAGCAAATCGGTGCCATAATTTATACTATAGCCAGTGGTATCGGTCGGATACGCCAGATTTGCCCGGCGAATTTGCATTTCATCGCCTTCAAACCACACCCGCAACTGGTAAATGTTAGCAAGTCGCTTAATAAAGTGCCATATATTGTCACTTTTCACCTGCCATGGTATATCTCCCCGCCAATCTTTGGCTGCATTCAGATATTCATTCATGGGGGAATCGCCACCGCGATTTCCCCACCATCCGCCAGCTTCCATGCTGTTTCCGCTCGCGTCCTGCCAAATCTTCAGCTTTTTCACTCCTGCCCATTCTGCAATCATTGCTATTGCTTCATCCACCGGCATATCGCACAGCGGCGGCAAGTCGCCGACTCTTTTCGATGCCAGCCACCCTTGCTGGCAAACCGCACTTACCCGTACCGTTGTACCGCTATTCGTAATCCGTTTTTGACGATCCATCACCGTCATCAATGGCCGGTCAATACTCCTTATTCTGCCATCCGGCAGTTCCATTGTTTGTGATATCTTTATGCGGTTTGCATTGGGAAAATCCTTGAATACCAGGTTTGCTTTTCCAATATCCAGCGAATAATCCAGATGCCCGCCAATCAGCTTTTCCGATATCTCCTGCCAACTTCCCGTAAAGTTTACATTCACCGGTCGGCGGAAAATATTCCACCCTTTCACTGCCGGGGTATGGTCGCCATCCCCGGTCATGGTAATTTTATGGCGTCCACCTCCGGGTGTCACCTGCACATTATTATCCGCTGGCAGCACCTCGGCGTAGTCGGCATTTGCTATTGCGCTGCTGGTGTAAAAATTGCCGGTTAGCGGGAATTTCATGGTGAATAACGCGACTGAATAGGCGCTGCCATCAGCAGAAATTCGCAGGTTGCCTGTTGTCGCACCGCCGACACCGGGGATATTCCACACCCGAGAAAAGGCTGAACAGGATATTATCAAATCACTCAAAAAATCCCGCACTTCCCAGCATATTTCCTTTGCGTTGGCATAGTTGTAATATTCCGCCGGGTTCATTGGCAACGTCGCGACGATAGTGCCATTTATGCTTACAAATGGCGGTCGATGGGTGCTGAACGTCAACAGATGCCCGCTACCCCATTGCAACTGCCACTCCGCCGATTGATTGCCGCGAATCACCTTGCACACAATCCATGGGGCAGCAGGATGCTGGTTTGCACTAATCAGTGTCGATGCAGCAGTGCTTTGCCAGTTCAGCAAACCATCTTTTAGCTGCCATCCCGACGCCTGCCAATCAGTGATGTTCATTGCTGGTATACCGTCGCGATGGGTGGGACGCAATATTATCGCACCCACCGCGCCGTCATACTCGACATCATTTCCGGTCAGTGCCGCGTCTTTCCCCGCCACCCCGGCAATCACTGCTCCCGGGGTGGCATCTTCGCTGACGCAACCGGCCCACACTCGTGTTGTGCACTTAACGCCCGTCGTCATATTCTGCGCCTTTCTTCAGGTCTATCGCACCTTGCACCCCCAGGTAACCAAGCAGCGCGGTAACTGCGGGCCATGTTATGTCACTCCACCTGGCATCCCCGGTCAACACGCTGGCTGTCAGCATCAATAATGTGCCGGCAAATCCCAAAAACTTCCGGCTGCTCAGCCGTACTTGTAAATCGCTCATCTCGCGCCTCCTTTTATCAGCTTCTTAAATTTCTCCCATGGAAAGTTTTGCGGGTCGGTCTTGCGTCCCGGCGGGTATGCCACATCCCGATGACCAACCACTTCTTCCCATGATATTCCGTACCGGGTCATCAGCATCCGGCATAGGTCTGCCACCTTGTGCAGTTGCGGGTCAGGCCAGTCTTGTCCCGGCATATTCTCCATCTCTATCCCGATGGAAATCTTGTTGATATCCCGCAACCCATGCCAATATGCCCGACCTGCGTGCCATGCAATGTCACTTACCGGTACCATCTGCACCACTTCGCCTTCCCGCGATACCAGAAAATGCGCACTAACCCGGCTTTTTGGTGATATTAACCATCGCAGCGCGCTCTCAAACCCGCCGCCAGTGCCATGCAGCACAATCATCCGCACCTCGCGACCGCTAACCTTGCGGCAATTCGGTGATGCCGCCACCCGCGCTCCAGTAAAATCCGCCTGCATAAAAATAACCCCCTTCACCAAACAAAAACGACCGGCACACCCGCCGCAAACAAATGCGGCAAATGCCCGGCCTCGTGGACCATTCGATATTCAACTGACACAAATAGAATACACATGTTTGCTATATTTGTCAAGCCCATCATTTGTCTGAACCACGGATTTAGAGGATTTTTGTTGATTTTAATGATTTGTAACGTCTACTTTCCATAAATAATTCACCACAAAGAACGCAAAGAATTCACAAAGAGCACAAAGAAAGATAGGGGGTGGTCTGGTTTGCAGAAATAAACTTTTTTCCTGACAATCGTAAAAAATCCTCTCAATCCGTGGTTCAGACAAAAAATGCCACAAAGAACGCAAAGAATTCACAAAGAGCACAAAGAGAATAAATTAAGTGGATGAAAGTTTATTTTGTAATACATTTTTGTGTTCTTTGTGTTCTTTGTGGTTAAATAATTTTTATATACACAACCCGCCATCTCTCACCTGAATATGCTATAATATAACCATAAATATTTCATAGGAGAACGAAATGATTAAAATCCTGACAATCTGCCTGATAGCACTGCTGATGCTTAATATCGCCGCTTTTACCCAAACCGTAAAGCCAACTTCCCCGCCGCAAAAAATCGACGGTTATATCTTCAAAAACAGCGATACTGTCCTGCTTACCGAATCAAATGTTTGCAACCTCGACTTGCGATTGCTGACCCTTGCCCGCAATGAAATATACGCCCGCCACGGCCACACCTTCAAAGACAAATCTCTGCAAGATTATTTCAACAACCGGAAATGGTACAAAATAGATACGAAATATACCGGCAAATTATCTGATATTGAGTTGAAGAATGTGGGATTGATCAGCAAATTTGAAGCAATCTTTAAAAAAAATGAGACGTTATATCATTGGAAACGGACAATATATAACGAGTCTAATTTTGATATTAATGGTGATGGGAAGATGGATAATATTAAATATACGGTTGAAAAAGGCAAACCTGACAGCATGGATACTTACACTTTAACTATTAATGGTCTTACTATGAAAGAAAAAGAAGGTGGAGTGCAACGATTATTATATATCATTGATATTAATGAATATGATACCGTAAAGGAAATAGCCATTCAGGAATATGGGGATAGCGACTATTGGCATACTTCATTCTATTATTACAATGGGCAAAAAATAATTAAAATGGGCAAAATAGAAGGTCTATGTGGAACATATAAATGCCTGAATGGAAAAGGAACAGTGTATGGAACCACCAGATGTAATATACTTCAAACATGGGAATTTAAAGATGAATATAGATTAACTCCTAAACATTTGTTTGAACATGTAGATAAATCATACTATTTGGAAAATCAATTTAATCCGCATAAACCAGTAACAGTTTTAAAATCAATTAATTTATATGAATCCACGAAAAGTAAAAAAGTGATCGTAAAGTTAAAAATTGGTGAAAAAGTAGATATTATCGGTGCTAATGACAAAGGATGGTGTCTTCTGGAAACAACAACTGGCATATCTGGCTGGTTAGCTGTAGATAAAGATAATAAAGTTAAAGAATTGGGGATAAATGCTCAGCAGGTTTTCGAAGGTTTAATTATAGCTGATTAGCCAGCATTTCTGCCGGATTAGCCGGGCTTCACCCATTTCCATACGGTGACAGAATTTATTGCCTGATACTGAAAAATAATTTTTAATTATTCATTTTTAATTATTAATTACCCTCGTCAGCGCCGCCTTGATATCTCCCACACAAACGCCGCCGTGGTAGCACACAATCTTTTCGATGTCGTAATTCAGTAGCGACTGCACGGATTTCATTGCGGCTGCTATGTCCAAGGTATAATCGATGTTGGGTGATCCCAATATGCCATCTCTTGCGGTCAGCGCGTCACCAGATACCAGCGTTTTGAATTCCTGCAGGTACGGGGAGATATGACCGGGCATGTGGCCGGGGGTGGGTATTATCTTTATCCCCCCGCAAAAATGGAGCACTTCGTTTGCGTTTACAACCACATCCACCTCGACCGGTTTGACCGACGCGAACATCGCCTGCACTCGCCGCGAGCCTTCCTTTTGTTCATCCGGCAGCGAATCATATTTCGCCTCAAACTGCTGCAGCCGCAGCGACTTCTTTTCGCCAGCAATATACGGTGCCTGTTCTTCAGAAGCGTAAACTTTCACCTGGGGGTACGCCGCCTTAAACTCCGCCAGTGCTCCAATATGGTCAAAATCATGATGGGTAATGACAATCCGGGTCAACCCGGCGAGATCAACCCTCGCTTTTTCCGCCGCCGCCTTCACATTCGGCAAATACCCGGGATACCCGCAATCAAACAAAACAACATCCCGCTCATCTTCCAGCACCACCGGATAAATAGAATTGCCATTAGCGGATTCGACTTTTAATATGTATAGCTTTGTCATGATGATATCCTTTGTGAGTTTTTATTTATTATACACAGATTTTTGAATTTGTTAGTAGAAAGATGATATTTTTTATGTATAGTCACCGTTTGGAACTGGGTGGGAGCCCGGCGATACCAGCTAATTATTGATAGTTTTTATTGTTATTATGTCTAATGTGGATTTCACCCACAATCCAACATTATTCACCGCGAAAGAACACAAGGAACACAAAGAGTAATTTATAAAATCTTCTTTTGCGGTCTTTGCGTTCCTTCGCGGTGAATATCTTCTTAATCTGTTTATAATAAGGTATGCTACCGAGTGAGCCGGGCTCCCGCCCAGTTCCAAACGGTGACTGTTATTATTAACAGTTGTATCTTTTTTTATTTTACCCTTTCACCACAACCCGTCTACCCTCTATCCCCAACATCCCCGCACCGCAGAAGGCGGGGATCAGCGCGGGGTGGATGTTCATGATGCGGTTGGGGAACGCGTTTATCAGCGGGGCAGTTACTACGCGCATGAAACCCGCCATTACCACCAGGTCGACGTTGTGGGATTTCATTTCTGCTGCCAGCACCGCGCTGTAGGCGTCGCAGCCCGGCTATCCCGGGGAACGGCAATCTCCTGATTGGCAAGTGGTTAAAATTTGAGATAACAATTATCTCAAATCAATATCATAACTCGTTTCTTTGGAATAACAGCAAAACTTGAAATTAATGAGGTATATAATAGAATAGAAAATCACATTGTCATATAAAAACTCAACATCGAAAAGCAGTTTACCTATAAGGCAAATAATTTCAAATGATACTGTCGCTATAAAAATTATACGGAATAGTTTGCGCATATTCATTTTATTTATCCTGATTGTTATATTATAGCATATTTATTAAATTGATATGACTTTGCTTCCTAATGTTATTAAGGAATTATGCCCTTACAGGGTGTAAACATTTTAATGTAAAATGGTCCCACAGCGATTGCCGTGGGCTATGGAATTGTTTACAATTAATAACGGATATTGCATGGTTAAAAATAATATCATTTCAAAAAAATTAACAGGTTTTTCTAAAATTTACACTGAATAACAAATACTCTCCATCCCTTTTCAAAATCGTTCATAATAAATTATCAAATCACAAATATTAAAAATATTTGTGATTATTTTTTTCTTAATAATAATGAAACATTAACTTAATTTAGTGGCGGTATATTAAGGTACTTAATAAAGAAATATCGTTTTCAGCATCATGAAAAATGTAAGAATTTTATAAGGGGAAGGTAAAGATGTTAAACAATAAAAGCAGCTACCCTCAGTTACCAGATGGCATAAATATGATGTCATCAGAAAAACTTCTTGAATCATTTTCTACTGCTGCAGGTGCGGATAAAGGAACTGGACTTGATTTGTCAATGGACTATGAATCTTTCAGATATCATGAGAATCAATATCTATTAAAGGAAGTGCCATACTTACTGAGTAAAAAAACCATTTTATTGGTAGAAGATGAAAAAGCAATTTTGACGACATTAAAAATCTTGCTTGAAAAAAAAGGCTTTACGGTACTTGGTGCTAATACTCCAGGATTGGCAATTCGCATTGCATGCGAATATGATGGTGAGATTCATTTGTTGATTAGTGATGTAGAAATGCCTGAAATGAATGGTTGTGAAATGTATAAGAATCTGCATAAACTGTATCCAGACATGAAAAGCATTTTCATGTCCGGGTATAACGCTAATATAGTTTCTCATCATGGGATAACAGCAGAAGATACACATTTTTTACAAAAGCCTTTTTCTTCAGATGAATTGGCAATTAAAGTTAAATGTGCACTTAACTAAGAAAGTATACTAACCGAATATTAATATTATATTAACATGATGTTTACACATGATATGGAATATAACAACAGTAGGTAAATCGATTGAGTGATATCTTTACAACTATTCCCGATGAAGCTGTTGATGATGAAACGTTATCCGCCATTCTTAGCAGTCTCATTAATACGAATGATATCCGAACTGTATTTCAACCGATTGTTCTTTTAACAACTGGTGAAATATTTGGATATGAAGCATTATCACGCGGACCTGCCAACACTTTTCTTGAACCCCCTATGTCACTTTTTGCGGCAGCAGCAAAAATTAATATGACTTGGGAAATAGAATTTGAATGTCTGAAACTCGCTATAAACCGTTTTGCTGAACAAAATCATAAAAAGACACATCTTTTTCTAAATATAAGTCCATTTATTATCCAGGACAATCGTTTTTACGAAGCTATAAATGTGTATGAGTTAGCATTAAAAGGTCTTACTCCAGAAAATATTATATTTGAAATAACTGAACAAGTAGAAATAACAAACCCGAAAGCATTTCGTGAGTTGCTTGATTTTTACCGGCATCTGGATTTTAAATTTGCAGTAGATGATGTCGGTGACGGATATGCCGGATTATCACTTATCAGTAAAATAAATCCTCACTATCTTAAAATTGATAAGGGATTGATTAAAGATATCGCACACGATCCATTGCGTCAGCATTTGGTTCGCTCAATTGCATCTTTTACCACTGGAATGGGAATGGGTTTGGTAGCTGAAGGTTTAGAAAATGAAGATGATTTAAACTGTGTTTGTTCACTTGGAGTAAGTTATGGCCAGGGATATTTGCTGGGATACCCAGTTCCGAAACTGGCACATTTAGATGAAAAAATCCAGGAATGGCTTTCTGTTAAGGCAAAGGGAAACATTTCATTAACATCCGGTATACGAGTTGGCTCAGTGTGTAGAACCATACCACCGATATCCCCCGATATGACTGTTAAAGAACTCAGCACAGAATGGCATTCTAAAGATTATGATACCTGCAAACCTGTAATAGATAAAGGTGTTCCTTTGGGACTCATAATGCGAGACTCACTTTTTTCAAGGCTTGCAACTCCTTATGGATATAGTCTATATTCGAGAAAAAATGTAAAATCCATAATGGAACCCGATCCGCTTATCATCGAACAAGATGTTAGTGTAGAAATTGCTGCTGTAAAAGCATTAGCCAGACCGGAATCGAGAACTTATGAAAATATAATAGTTACAGACCGTGGTCGTTATTATGGTTTAGTAACTTTAAAAGATTTACTATCTCATCTTACCGCACAAAGTTTAGCCCGTGCACACACTGCAAATCCTCTCACTGGTCTGCCGGGAAATCCAGTAATTCAATCTGAATTAACACGTGTTTTGGCTACCAGATTGCCATTTAATCTGTGTTACTGCGACCTTGATAATTTTAAGGCTTTTAATGATGCGTATGGATTTACCAGGGGTGATGCTGTTATTCAATCTTTGTCAAACATACTCCAGGAAACTTTTGGTCCACAATCTGATACGCCCGCATTTGTCGGACATATTGGAGGAGATGATTTCATTATACTCAGTGATAATCCTATGCCGGTAGAAGTGCTTGAAAAAGTTTTGAAAACATTTGATACCAATATTCCAATATATTATGACCAGGATGCACGGGAACGCGGGTCAATAGAAGCAATCAATCGTCAGGGAGAAAAGATTAGTTTACCTTTATGCTCTCTTTCGATTGCTGTTGTTGCTTTTGAGAATGGTCCTTTTGCTACACCGCAATCCCTTACTCAGCGAGCTGCAGAAGTAAAACACCGTTGTAAGGCAGTGCCGGGAAGCTGCATTTGTTTTGACCAGCGCCATTACAACTTTAACCCTTTCGGATCAGCCAGTCATGAAATTGATAATAATAATTGAAAAATGCAACTTGAATTGTATAAATAACATAAAAACTATATACAATTATTTTTTCTTAATTATAACGAAACACAAACCTAATTTATTGGTAGTATATTAAAAATATCAACAAAATAAAGAGATATCACTTTTCAGCATTGATGAAAAAGTGAAAATATTTCAAGGAAGCTAAAAATGTTAATTGAAAATACTGAACTCGTCACAATGTTACATGAAATTTTGAGTACAAAGGCTATCCGTACAGTATTCCAACCAATTGTTCATTTAACATCAGGCGAAGTCTTCGGATATGAAGCACTCTCTCGCGGTCCAGTGGGCAGTCCTTTCGAATCGCCATTAGCTCTATTTTCAGCCGCTTCACAACTTGACATGACATGGGAAGTTGAATATGAGTGCCTTCAACTTGCCATCACTCGATTTGCTGCTCAAGATCCGAAAACGCTGCTTTTTCTAAATATGAGTCCAACTATTGTTCAGGATTCGCGATTTTATGATGGTATTACTACACAACAATTATCAGAAGTGTCTTTAACTTCAGAACAATTAGTATTTGAAATAACTGAACAAGTAGCAGTAACTAACCATACTGCCTTTCGCAACTTGCTTGATCATTATCGACATCAGGGGTTTAAGCTGGCCATTGATGATGTTGGTGACGGCTATGCCGGGTTGTCGCTTATCAGCAAGGTAAACCCGCATTACTTAAAACTTGATATCGGTCTGATTAAAGGTATCGCTCATGACCCGTTGCGCCAGCATTTAGTTCGTTCCCTGGCATCTTTTGCTACTGGCATGGGAATGGGGATAATTGCTGAAGGATTGGAAAACGAGGATGACCTAAACTGTGTCTCTTCACTTGGCATACATTATGGCCAGGGATATTTACTGGCATACCCTAATGCGGAAACATTACCTTTAGATACAGCAATGAGTGAAAGACTTTCAGCTAAAGGACGTTGTGGAATGCTTTTAAACCCTGGTATTAGACTTGGTGCAGTATGCCGAACAGTACCTTATCTGTTGCCCGAAATAGCAGTAAAAGACCTTTGTTCTGAATGGCATGTCAATGATACTTTTGCTGGTAAACCAATTATACAAGATGGTTATCCCATTGGACTCATCATGCGGGATTCACTTTTCGCACGTCTCGCAACACCTTATGGATATAGCCTGTATTCACACAGAAATGTTACATCTGTTATGGAATCTGAGCCATTAATTCTTGAGCAGGATATTAGCGTGGAAACTGCCGCTTTAAAAGCGTTGGCACTGCCAGAATCACGCACATATGAACATATGATAGTTACCGATCAGGGACGTTATCTTGGAATGGTAACTTTAAAAGATTTACTTTCTCACATGACCACCCAAAGTCTGGCGCGAGCACACACTGCAAATCCACTCACCGGATTGCCGGGCAACCCGATTATTCATTCCGAATTAGCAAGGGTATTGGCAACCGGCTTACCATTTAACCTTTGCTATTGCGATCTTGATCATTTTAAAACCTTTAATGACGCTTATGGATTTACCCGGGGTGATGCAGTTATTCAGTCATTGGCAACCATATTACAAGATTTATTCGGTCCTCAGTCAGAAACGCCTGCATTTATCGGGCATATTGGCGGCGATGATTTTGTAATTATTTCAGATTATCCGCTTCCAAATACAATACTGGAAAAAGTGCTCTTGACTTTTGATGCTAATATACCAATTTATTATGATCATGACGCGCGCGAACGCGGATCGATAGAGTCAATAAATCGCAAAGGGGAAGTTGTACAACAGCCTTTATGTTCATTGTCAATTGCGGTTGTTACCGCTGATAATGGCCCCTTTTCAACGCCCCAATCATTAACTCAAAGAGCCGCCGAAGTGAAGCACCGCTGCAAAGCGCTGCCAGGAAGTTGTATCTGCTATGATCAGCGCCGCAATAATATAAATCCCTTGGATTCAATTGAAAATTATGTTAATTTTACTAACGAAGTGAATTTGCCAGCTTTAGTATAAAAAAAATAAAAAAATCTCAAATTCATGGAACCTTTTTTCATTTTGCAACCACTAATAAGGAAAATACGTATCATTTATGTGAAAACACAACACAGTGGAAACACAAGAAAAAAGGAGAAAACAATGAAATTTGTTAAGTTTTTATCAGTTATAGCAGTCATGGGACTGCTGACAGTCAGCGCATTTAGCGATACCGCCGCTGGTGCTGCACCAACTACACCGGCAACTACAACAGCCGCACCGACCACAGCACCTGCTGAAAAACCTGCTAAACCAGTAAAACCGGCACCGAAACCGCTTGATGTATCAAAACTGAAAGCTGTCACCGTAAAGGGAACAGTCAAGCTGGTAGTTGTTGACCCGGCTAAGAATCCCCGCCTTGCCAAAAACCTGGAATTCCAGTTGATTGGCGACGCAACCACCACCGTAATGGCTGGCCCGAAGGAATACATTGAAAAGACCATCGGACTGAAATTGGCTGACGGTGCCACCGCTGAAGTCGCCGGTTGGGAAAAGGTCACAACAAAAGCCACTGTTGTAATTGCAAAAACCATCACCGTTGACACAAAGGTTTACACCTTGCGCGATGACAAAGGCGTATCAGTATGGGAAGCAGAGCAATTGGCGAAGTTCAAAGAATTAACCAAAGATGAACTGGCAAAGGCTGACATTGTAACCGTTGCCGGACCCGCAAAGCTGCCGGAAGGCGTACCTGCCAACGAACCCAGCTTCACCCGTTTTGCTGTTGACGACAAGACCATCGTGTTGATTGCACCGAAAAAAGTTGTTGACGCATTGGGCATCGTTGTAAAAGAAGGCGACACTCTGAAAGCAACCGGATGGAAAGTCGTTCGCGGCGAAAAAACATTTGTATTGGCACGCGAATTAACCGTTAATGACAAGTTTTACAACCTGCGCGACTTTGACGGCAAAATTATCAAGCCAAAAACTGACAAGCCTGCCAAGGGAGATAAACCCGGCAGAGGCGCAAAACAAAAAACAGAAGCAACTCCAAAAACAAATGGAGCCGCTGCATAATAAAGCATAAGCCAGGCCCGGTTGTTTTCAACCGGGCTATTTTTTTTGCAGGTAATATCATGAAATTTGGAGAAATAATGAGTAATAAAAAAATATTCAATAAGGGAAACTGATATGCGAAATGTATTTAAAGTTGTACCTGGCAATAACGCATCTGTAAATGAAATTTATGATGAAGAAAATCATTTACGATCATTAACTTACAGCACTACCGGAAAAGAAGTAATCAACAATGCGCCATTAACCGCCAAAATAACAAATGCAATACGCTGGGTGGCGATTAGCCGTTTTAATATTTATTGGATGAAACCTTCATTTGGCACTAAATTATCTGATGTGCCTAAAGAAACGCAATTATTAATTATAGAAACCAGCAAACAAGGCGAACAAATTGCGGTGGTTCCCCTATCTTATGATGAATACACATTTACACTGCAAGGCGGAGACACAGAAAACGAAATATGTTTCACGCAAAGCAGATATATTCCGGTGAATTGCACTGAAAATACCACTATCACTCCCGCAGTATTCATAGACGGTGGATTCGATATAATTACATACCTTAATAAGCTGGGAAATCTAATCTGTTCAAAAACTAATGATTCATTCCGACCAAGAATAGAGAAAACCACTCCTGAATTTGTAAAAAAATTGGGCTGGTGCACCTGGGATGCCTATTACAAGGAAGTTGACCAGAAAAAAATTCTCACCGGTGTAGCATTAATGGAAAAGAAAGAGATCCGGCCCGGTTATATAATTATTGACGATGGATGGCTGGATGTAGATAGCGACTACCTGAACTCCTTCAGTCCAAATACTGATAAATTTGATAAAGATTTCAAGCCGTTGATAACTTTTTTACACAATGAAGGTATAGACATCGGTGTATGGCACGCATTGAACGGGTATTGGGGTGGTTTAAAGCCTGACGGCAAACTGGCTGATAATTATTCATTGATAAAAACCAAAAATCTTATTCGTCCCTGGGAAGGAGATAAAGACAAGGCAATTCCGCTGCAATTCATCTTTCCCAACGATATCTCGCGCTTTTATTTAGACTGGTATCGCCACCTGAAATCCCTGGGTGTCTCCATGGTGAAAGTAGACGGACAATCTGCCATTGAAATGTATGCTGAAGGAATATGCAACAGAACCATGGCTATGCGCAGGTACCAGGAAGCCATGCAGGCGGCAGCTGGACTGTTTTTCAATAATAATGTAATCCACTGCATGTCGCATGGCAATGATGTGATGGCTAATATGCTTACCACCAATGTCATACGCAATTCAGACGATTATTTCCCCGGCAAACCGGCTGATGTGCAGCAAAGCCATGTTTTTGCCAATGCCATGAACGCGGTATTTACCTCGATGTTTGCCATACCGGACTGGGATATGTTTAAAAGCGGCATGCCGGAAGGCGATTTTCATGCTGCCGCCCGCGCCATCAGTGGTGGTCCAGTTTATATATGCGACAAACCAGAGGAAATAAACGCGAAAATAGTCAAACGGCTGATTGCAGATGATGGGGAAATATTATCTCCCGATGATGTCGCGCTGCCATTAAGCGACCGCATATTCATCGACTGTATGCACGAAGAAAAGCTGCTGGTAATAAAAAACAAAACCAAGTATGGCGTCGTTTTTGGAATATTCAATGTTAATGTCAACGATGTACCCATTAGTGAAATTATCAACATTTCAGATTATTTACCGGTAGACATGCGGGATGAAATCATATATATGAAATATGGCAAAAACAGCGTCGATAGATTGCCAGAATCCGGAGAAATGGTTTTCTCACTAAAACCAATGGCCTACGAATTAATATATTTTACAGCACCTGATAACGGCGTTGCACCGATGGGATTAAAAGGGAAATATATTGGGTCTGCCGCGATACTTAACTATGAACGCGAAGAAGGCGCCGCCATGATGGATATAAGAACCGGCGGTGATTTTGTAATCTACTCAGAGAATGAACCAAATATGATGACTATCAACTACAATCCTATCGATTTTAAATATGATATAAGACACAAAACAGTTACCATCAGCGCGAAAACATTAACTGACTTCCAATTTGACTGGTCTATAAATAGAGATGATTTTGTACCAGATACGCTGTTCCTTAGCCTGCTTTACCAGGATGAAATCGTTGAAAAATTAAATGATTTGCGTATCAATAACGACGACACCCTGTTTGACTTTGACGAAGACTTCTTAGATGACGAAGATATTTTACCGCATGGTAAAAGTTTGACTGAAACAGGATTTGAATCTGAAGAAGATATGCTGAAGATGATTAAAGAAGTAATGGAAAGAATGGAAGAAGGCGAGACCGACAACCAGCCGCTGCGATTATTACCGCAAAAGAAAGGGAATAAACGGAAGCAATAACGGGTAAACAACAGATATGACAGGACATCAATGCAGCCATAGCCATCATAAGCCGACAAATGAAAATACCGCCAATCGTCGGCGGTTGTGGAAAGTCATACTGATTACCGTCGGGTATATGGTGGTAGAGATTATAGGCGGCCTGCTTACTAATAGCGTCGCGTTGCTTTCCGACGCCGGTCACATGCTCACCGATGTCGCGTCGCTGATATTGGCATTGATGGCGATATGGTTTGCCACTCGGGCTGCCACCCCGCAAAAAAGCTATGGCTATCATCGGCTGGAAATAATCGCCGCGCTGATAAACGGCATCACCCTGTTTGCGCTGTCAGTATGGATAATTATCGAGGCAGCCGGACGCATCGGACACCCGCCTCTGGTAAAGGGATTCGGCATGCTGATAGTTGCCACTGGCGGCCTGGTGGTTAATATCATCAGTGCGTTATGGCTCCACGCCGGGCACAAACATTCGGTAAATGTTCGCGCCGCCTTTTACCATGTCATCGGCGACCTGCTGGGTTCCGTCGGCGCAGTAATCGCCGGCGTCTTGATACTCGCTTTCAAATGGTACCTTGCCGACCCCATCCTCGCCATAATAATCGCAATACTGATAATTATCAGCGCCGTCGGTGTTATCCGTGAAACGGTAGATGTCTTACTGGAAGCGACTCCCACCCACATCTCTCTCGACGAAATCCGCTCATCACTGTTAAAACTTCCCATGGTGAAGCAAGTCCACGACCTTCACGTCTGGACTATCACCAGCGGAATGTATGCTCTTAGCTGCCATATCACGGTAGACGTGGAAGATTTCACCCCCCAAACCCTTGAAACCATCCGTGAAGAAATTCAACAGCGTTTCGACATCACTCATCAAACTTTGCAACTGGAAACGCTGGAAACAGCACTGTTTGAAGGGGAGCATTTATAAGGTAAGTAAAACTATTTCACAATCAGTCAACGAACAGTAGTTCTTTCTTTTCATCAAAAAATTACAGTATGCTATATGAATTGTGGTAAAAAAGTCACAAAAGTTTTTTCAGCAGAACCTAATGGAGAATATAGTTATAATTTCATTCCTGAAGTTTTTGTAAAAGATGGATTAATTAGAATTGAAAGTAAAACTATATTTGTCATACGAACTGCTGATTTAATATCTATGATAGCAGAAAAGTAACAGGCAGGAAAATAATGTCAGATTATAAAGAAACACCGGTTTTTGAAACTTGCTATGAAGCTGAGGCTAATATGTATGTCGAAATGCTTGCGGAAGCAGAGATTTTAGCACAGGTCAGGTATGTATCAGACCCGCTGCTGAATAATATTATCCGTCATATTGAGCCAGATCGGTATAGGGTTGTGGTATTGGACAAAGATTTTGACCGGGCGATATTAATTGTAGAAGCCCAATACAAATCAACCTTGATAGAAGATAATGAACAATATGATGAACCATCTGATGAACCAGACGAGAATTCAACAGAAAAAACGACGACGCTGCTAACCGGACGCATCATCTTGTGGACAATACTGACGATAGCAGCAATAATCATCATTATGATAAACTTTTACCCGCAATTGCTGATGAGGCAACCGTGATGCAATCATCCCGGGAACGCCAATCTCCTGATTGGCGAGTGGTAAATTAATTAATGCATTATTTTTGACATGATTAACAAGATTAACAGGATTAAATTTCATCCTGCCTATCCTGCCCATCCATGTTAATAACAATTACTAACCACCATTCACAAACCCGAACGCCTGCATTATTTCCCCGGCGATAATCATGTTGCCAACGGCGTTGTAATGCCCGCCATCGCTGTAAATGGTGTGGAGTTCGTGCAATTCTTTCATCAAAGTCGCCTTTTTTGCTACATTCGGGCCGATATCAATGTAATGGACGCCCTCAGTATTGTCGGCGATATCGTGAAGAATATTATAATAGGCGCGCCGACCGGGAAATTTTTCGGCGTTCGGATAATCCGGACCGCATTCGCTGATGGCAAAAAACAGCACCTGGCAATTCGCTGCTCTCAACTGATGCGCGTAATTTGTCATTACCGCGCGGTATTCTTCCAGCGGTATACCGAGACGCATATCATTACCCGCAACCGAGGCGATAACCCAATTCGGCTTTCTCGCCAGCACATTAGCGTCAAAACGTTCCGCCATGCCATGACAGGTAGAACCGCCCGACGCGGCATTGAAAAATGAAAGTTGCAAGTCAGGACGCCAGCAAAACAGCATCTCGCTCATCGTATCAGTCCATGGCTTATCCCAATTCATCAACCGCAAAAACGGCCAGGTATCCGGGTTGCCGGCACTGCGGCGGTTAGTCAGACTGTCGCCATCAAATACAATCATGTCGCCTTTGCTGAATGTCAAAGCCATACTTTGCTCCTTTGGGTATCTGCGCCAAATTTACCCATCATGTAATACTTTTGTCAATGAGCTGTCTTGTAACAAATTTATGAACTGGTAATATGAAAAATATTGGCTGCGCAAGGGGACTGGCACTTCGGCAAGCTCAGTACAGAATTAAATCCGGTAAGTTTAATCCCGGTAAAAAATTAAACGGCAACCCAGATTTTTGCTGTCCCCGAAAGTTAAACGTGGCGTCAACGTCACGTTGACGATACGTTAATCATAACGATGTAAAAAAATTAAATAAAGGAGTGATACCGGTTATTATGGAAAATAGCAGTATGGAAGTCGATTATGATAAACTTCATCGCCATTTGACAGAGAATTTCCGGTTGGGAATACATACTATCCACGGTCCCGACCATTGGGAACGCGTGGAACAATACGGCATCTATCTCGCCGGGAAATCTGGTGTAAATATCACCGTGGTGCGCCTGTTCGCGCTGTTTCATGACAGTTGCCGGGAAACAGACAGCATCGATTTTGACCACGGCATTCGTGGCGCCAAACTGGCAGAGTCGCTGCGCAGCATATATTTCACCGTCACCGACCCGGAGATGGAGCAATTGCTTTACGCCTGCCGCCACCATACCGACGGCGAAGTGACCGATGACTTAACCATCGGGTGCTGTTGGGACGCCGACCGCCTTGACCTGGGACGTGCCCACATCACCCCAAAAGAATCCCTGATGAGCACCCTTGCCGCCAAAGAATTGGTTCGAAATGACCGGGTCGGAAAGAAATTTTTTGAATGGTGCGAAGAATAAAGAATTTTTAGACAGGATTTACAGGATTAATATTAACAAGTTTTTCGCTTTTAAAAGAGAAAATCACTTAAAAAATGATCAATTTGACAAGTTCAGCGACCGGTTATTGAGTTTGTTGAAGTGATCTTAAGCGAAAGTCCCAAATTAAGCATCTCTGTTGCTCTGCGGTTAAATTAAAACTTTCATGCTGATGATACATGTCATTTTACCGCAGAGAACGCAGAGTATGACGCAGAGTTTCACAGAGTTTATAGTAAAGGAACCCAATATGACTAAACAAACCAGCAAATGGCAGACAGCAGAGTTAGCGGCATCTTTTTTGAATGGCGTTCGCGGGGCAATTCCCGGTGCTGATTTGCAGATGACTACCATCACTAAAATAGTTGAGCATTGGACACCGAATGCAAATAGAATTCTGGATATCGGGTGTGGCGACGGGATATTGGGACGGCTTTTAATGGAAATATACCCGGAAGCTCACGCTTTTTTCCTCGATTTTTCTGAACCGATGCTGGCGGCAGCACGAAGTAAAATTGTTGATTCATCGCGGGCAACAGTAAAACAGGCGGATTTTTCATCACCAGTGTGGATAGATGTTGTAAATGGTGAAAAATTCGATATCGTTATTTCCGGTTTTGCCATTCACCACCTGCCGAATACCCGCAAACAGGCTCTTTACGCGGAAATATATCAACAGTTAAACCCCGGTGGGTTATTTTTGAACATGGAACATGTAAAATCGGCAACACCGGCAGGAGAAAAACTGTTTGACGACCTATTCGTCGATAATCTCTATAAATTTCATAAAAATTTAAAATCGGAAACCAGCCGCCAGGAGATTGAAAATACATTTTACAATCGTCCCGACAAAAGCGAAAATATTCTTGCTCCGGTAGAGTTGCAATGCGATTGGCTGCGGGAAATTGGTTTTACCGATGTCGATTGTTTCTTTAAAATATTCGAAATAGCGCTTTTCGGAGGCAGGAAAAGTGAAAAATGAGATGTCCGCCAACCCCGGTTTGAAATATTACTATGAATTGCCGCAGCAAGGCTTGCCGCAAACTGTAACATTTGACATTTGCGTATATGGCGGCACCCCGGCGGGGGTAAGCGCGGCGATACAGGCAAGCCGAATGGGCAAGACCGTGGCTTTAGCAGTATTTAGACGCCATGTGGGGGGCATGACATCCGGCGGGCTTACCGAGGTTGACCTTGGCAACAAAGATTCAATTGGCGGTATAGCGGCAGAATTTTTCAATCGTCTGGGCAGTTGGAGCGGTTTTAGCCCATCAGCAGCAGAAAATACCTTCCGCGCCATGTTAGACGAAGCTGGAGTGACGGTATATTTCGAACATCGGCTGGATGAAGTAATTAAAATTGATAACAAAATTACCGCGATAACTTTTGAAAATAACAAACGAATTGAAGCGAAAGTTTTCATCGACGCGACTTATGAAGGCGATTTATTCAGGAAAGCCGGTGTTACTTACTACGTTGGCCGTGAAGATAACTCGTTTTATAACGAAACAGTGAACGGCTTTCAAATATCACCGACCCACCAGTTTCGTTTTCCGGTTGACCCGTATCGTATTCCCGGCGACCCGGACAGCGGTTTGCTTCCCGGAATCACCGCTAATCCAATAGAGCAAGCAGGTACCGGAGACGACCGGGTACAGCACGGATAAAGGTTAGCTTTTGTGACCTTCTATGAAACTGAAGTA
>CAZWZF010000058.1:0-31087 GCA_964638715.1 uncultured bacterium
CTTTCCCCAACCGATAATTAAAAGGTTGGAGGAATGGGGTTTACCGAATACTTACCATACTTTAAACCTTGCTTCTTTAGATATTATTATTTTTGCAGGATTCCCACTGACCATATAGAATTATCCCTATCAGCCGGATGTAAACCGGTTAATATTTACAGCGGGAGAATGTTATGCGTTATCGTCCTTTAGGCCCTAAAGGGGTTATGATTTCGGAGTTATCGTTTGGGTGCGGGCATTTGCCAGAGGATGACGAGGAGTCAACGCAAGTTATTCATACCGCTATTGAGAATGGCATCAACTATTTTGAAACGGCGTCGTTTTATTGCAACGGTCGCTGCCAGGAAAAAACCGGGATGGGGGTAAAGGGATTCGCAGATAAGGTGATGGTATCGGCAAAAATTGGCGTCGGACCGGAAACCACTGCCGATACTTATCGCAAAGAACTGGAACGCCAGTTGTCTGTGTTGGGGTTGGACAAGGTCACCTGGCTGCAGGTTGGCTGGCTGTCGGTAGAGAACCTTCCGTTTTTGACTCAAAAGGGTGGGGCATTGGAAGCAATCGAGAAGGCGATGGACGAAGGACTTATCAAGCATTTAGGGTTTACCGGTCATGATTCACCGGAGAATTTCATCCAGATATTGCGCACCGGGTTATTTGAAAGCATGACTGTGTCTTACCATTTGCTGAACCGTGCGTATGAGCCAACAATCGCCGTGGCGCAGGAATTAGGCATAGGCGTAGTGGCAATGAACCCGGTAGGCGGGGGAATATTGGGCAAGCCATCGACCCAATTGCAAAAACTGCTGCCGGACGGCGCAATCACCTCTACTGCTGGCATTGCATTGCGTTTTGTACTGGCAAACCCGGGAATTACCACCGCTTGTTCCGGGATGCATACCATCGCTAATGTCGAGGAAAACGTCGCCGCCGTAGCAGAAATAAAAGAACCAACCATTGCGGAACACCTGCGCCAATTAGAGATTCTCGACCAGTTCAAATCATTGGGTGATAAGTTCTGCACTGGCTGCCGATATTGCATGCCCTGTCCGCACGGCGTAAATATTCCTCAATGTTTCAACCTGTACAACCTTGCAAGCGTCTACGGTCTGCAGGAAGTAGCCCGCAGCCAGTATAACGGCATGAAAGAAGAAGAACACGCCGACAAATGCACTGAATGTGGCGAATGTGAAATAAAATGCCCGAATGCATTGCCAATCATCGAGCAATTGCAAAAGGTGACAGCGTTGTTTGGGTGATTTAGGGGGTAAGGGATTAGTCAGTTAGCAACCAAATCCGAACAAAAAAGTCATGAATTTAAATTGAAAATTTCATAAAGGTCACTTCGACAGACTCAGTGACCTACTCATAAAACTGAAAACCGAAAACTTAACACTTGTCCAATTTATGTAGGTTAATTCCCCGGGTTTGCACCCGGGGTTACTTATTAAGTCGCCACACCACGGTTATTGAAACCATAATATCATTAGCAACAGTTTCATAAAAATTACATCCGTATTTTGACTTTGCAGTTAATAGTTGATAGAATTCATAGTGTCAAAGAGGTATACCATTATGGAAAAACAAGATATCCGTTGGATACAAAGATTTAATAACTTTAATAAAGCATTCTCTCAGTTAACAAAAGCTGTAGAGTTGTCAAAAGAGAGAAACCTGTCAGACCTTGAAGAGCAGGGATTAATTCAAGGTTTTGAATATACCCACGAATTAGCATGGAATACCATAAAAGATTTTCTGGAACAGCATGGGGAAAATAAAATGTATGGGTCAAAAGATGCAACGCGGGAAGCATTTAAGGCAGAATTGATAGAAGATGGCGAGATTTGGATGAATATGATAAAAAGCAGAAATCTTACCACCCATCTATATGACGAAAAAACAGCCGCAGAAGTTGCTAATGACATTATAAACTCATATTTTACAGAATTTGAAAAGTTTCAATCAAAATTCAACAAGTTGATGGATGATGAATTATTATGAGTTACGGTTTGCCGGATATGACTATTGATAAAATAAAAACAGTTTTAACGAACTTTCCTGATGTAGAGAAAGCTATTCTGTATGGTTCGCGTGCCAAAGGGAATTACAAGAATGGTTCCGATATCGATTTAACTATTATAGGAAACGCATTAACTTTGAAAACAATCTACAAGATAGAAAATGCACTGGATGATTTGCTTTTACCGTATAAAATAGATTTATCAATATATGAAAATATAACAAATCCTGCCTTGACTGACCATATCAACAGAGTAGGAATTATTTTTTACGAAAAAAAGATTTAATTTTTTATTTGCCACAAATACCCGATTTTAGTACATTATGCATGGAGGAAAAATGTAATGGATAATATTGAACATGGACCTTGCCGATTACACGCCCCGTGGCGTATGGAATATATAGAAAATGCCGGTGCTGCCACCCCGGGGTGCATATTTTGCATCAAGCCCCGCGAAGACAAAGACCGCGAAAATTACATTCTGCATCGGTCGCAATACAACTTCGTTATTTTAAATGCTTTCCCGTATAACAATGGCCATTTAATGGTAATACCTTATCAACATACCGCAAATTTGTCGGATTTACCGGCGGAAACGATGCTGGAAATGATACAGTTAACTGACATGGCCACCCGCGCCATGACGTTGTGCATGCGTCCGGAAGGTTTTAATATCGGCATGAATCTCGGTCGTCCCGCCGGTGCCGGTATTGCCGAACATCTGCACATGCACGTGGTTCCGCGCTGGAATGGCGATACCAATTTCATGCCGGTACTTGGCAACACCCGGGTATTGCCGGAATCACTTGATAAAACCTGGCAAAAATTGCATGCTGCATTTAAAGAAGCGTTGGATAAGGCATGCGCGAACGGTTGAATAATTAATAATTAATAATTACGAATTACGAATTACGAATTTGAAATTTATTTTGACATGATTAACATGATTAACAGGATTTTGTTTTAGCGAAGCTAAATATATCCTACCCATCGATGTTAATTTAATTCGTAATTAAGGGAATCTTGTGAATATTGACCATGCCGTTACGGTAAATAATTTATCGATGAAATTTGGGGATTTCACTGCGGTTAACCAGATTAACTTCACGGTTAATCGCGGGGAAATTTTCGGATTTTTAGGGCCTAACGGTTGTGGGAAATCCACTACTATTCGCATGTTGTGCGGCATAATTACCCCCACATCCGGCAGCGGTACTGTAGCTGGCCTTGATATTACCAAAGATTCAGAGAGGATTCGGACAAAGATTGGGTATATGAGCCAGAAGTTTTCACTGTATGAAGACTTGACGGTGGATGAAAATATTCAGTTTTTTGCCGATATTTACGATGTCGCTTTAGATAAAATTGATGAACGACGCACATGGATATTGGAGATGGCGGGGTTGACTGAGCGTGCTGACAGCCTGGCGGGTGAGTTATCTACCGGTTGGAAACAGCGGTTGGCGTTAGGTTGTGCCATGGTGCATTCCCCGGAAGTGCTGTTTCTGGACGAACCGACCGGTGGGGTAGACCCTGTGTCGCGTCGGCAGTTTTGGACTATCATTGATGAAATGGCGCATCAGGGAGTAACGGTATTTGTCACCACTCATTACATGGATGAGGCAGAACATTGCCAGCGGCTGGCACTGATGTATGCGGGAAAGTTGATCGCGCTGGATACTCCGGTTAATTTAAAAAAGATGATTACTGAAGGGATGCTGTTGAAAATTTCCGCAGATCCTGTCGGCAAAGCATTGGAATTGTTAGTAGATTATGAAGATGTAGTCGATGTTTCTATTTTTGGCACCGATATTCATGTGATGGTTGAATCTGTCGGGATGGAAGAAAAACTGGCAGTTTTTTTGCGCGGCAATGGTATAATTATTCATGAAATTATCCCGGTATCGCCATCTCTGGAAGATTTATTCATCCACCTGATGGGGATAGCAGAGGAGGAAGTTCTGTAAATGTTATTGCGAATCCGCATGATGATATGGAAAGAGTTCAAGCAGATAAGCCGCGACCCGCGCATGTTGGGGGTGGTGGTAGCACTGCCGATTTTCATGCTTATCATTTATGGATATGCAATCAACCTTGATGTCCGCCACCTGCGCATCGGTATTTACGACCAGGACCACAGCCGCGAATCCCGCGATTTTGCGGCAGCATTCACCGCGACAGACTATTTTACTCCGGCGGGAACATTTAATGATTACCAGGAAGTAAAAAATGCGCTTGATCGCGGCAAAGTGCAGGTGATGCTGGTGATTGACCGCAATTTTTCCCGCTATATTATTGATGGTAATCCTGCCAATGTTCAGATATTTTTTGACGGGTCAAACTCCACCAGTGCCGCCACCGGAACCAGTTACGCGGCACAGATTGTGCAGGAATATTGGGTAAAACGTGCGGCAGAAGCGGCGCAAAGGGCGGGGATAGTAAGTAATTCAGGCCTGGCACCGATAGATTTGCGAATTCGCTACTGGTATAACCCGGAATTGCGCAGTGTGAACTTCATCATCCCGGGTTTAATCGCTGTAATTCTCATGATGTTGTCCGCGCTGTTGACATCAGTCACCGTAGTGCGCGAGTATGAACGCGGAACTATAGAACTTTTGGCGACGTCGCCGGTACGACCTTTTGAAATAATCATTGGCAAGCTTGTGCCATATATACTGATATCCTTCGCAGACGTCATCCTGGTGCTTTTGATGGCGTTCTATGTCTTTCATATACCAATAACAGGTTCGATGTGGCTGGTCTTTCTGGCATCCGGGTTATTCCTGACCGCAGCCCTGGGGATTGGCATCTTAATATCGTCAATATCCACCTCTCAGCAAATGGCAATGACCATCGCGGTAATTGGCACGCAATTGCCGACAATTCTGCTTTCCGGCTTCATTTTCCCGGTCAGCAGCATGCCGGCAGTAATCCAGCCCATCACATATATAATTCCCGCCATGCACTTCATCAAGGTTCTTCGCGCACTATTTCTGAAAGGAATAGGCTTTTCATACATCTGGCCGCAACTTTTATTTTTATTAATCCTAAGTATTTTATTGATAGTTTTAAGCTCAAAAAAGGTTAGATTGAAGTTATAATTGAGAAATGTTAAAAAAATGTTAAGATTTATTAAAAATCCCTATTGACATTTAGTATGATATGGTTGTATATTGTTTTCTAATGCAGATAGAAATGCATTAAATGAGTAAGACGAAACGGAATCGTCACTATTTTAGCCCGTCAGGCTAAAAGCCTTAATTATACATCCTCTTCGTCGGGGGAGAGGAAATTTTAGCAAAGCCCGGGTATGATGGGAAACATAAGACACCATCGCTGTCCGGGAAAAGGAAAAAAAAGGGATGAAAAAACTCATTCTCCTCGGCCTCGCTGCAGCTATTTGTTCAGCGGCTATGGCCTCCACGACCTTAACTGGTCAGACTGGTTTAACAGTTACTCCCACTGCGGCAGTAGCACCTGTAGACACCCTTAACTTCGCCGTCGATTATGTTGACGCCGGCAGTAATGGACTTTATCCCATTCGCGCTAATTATGGCGTTGCAGAGAATTGGGAAGCTGGTCTTAATTACCAGATGAATGCCGCAGTAACTGGCGTAACTGGCAAATGGGTAACCCCGGTAACTCCTATTGAAGGTAAACTTGCTGTTGGTGCATCAATTCAAAGCCCAGCAGGCAGCCCATTCGTTTACACCGTTTATGGCACAATGACCAGAGAAATTCCTATGAACATTGCAGATGTTAATGTTAATGGAACTGCTGTCTTAGCGTGTGTAGCAGGTCCAGGATCAACAGAAATCAACCCGGCAATCGGCGTTGATGCTACTTTCGCAAAAGCTGGCAATTTGAATATTGCAGTAGATTACATCTTCCGTGGTTCCAACTACGCTCTTAAAGGTAGCTATGACCTGGGTGACGGTTTTGGTGTTCAGGCCGGCGTAACCGATATTTACGGCGGCGGAAAAATCTTCTTAGGTGGCAACTACACCTACGATTTGGCGAAATAATTTCGCTGACAACTAAATATTGTTTTGAATGCGGTTCTGTTTTATACGGAACCGTATTTTTTTATAATATTTTTATTTATTTAAAAAATATAATGGTATTATTTTGTGGTTATCGGTGTATAATTAATTTAATACATCTCGAATGCAATTTTGAAGTTTCTTTGTAGTTCTCATGCAATTCGATAAAAATTAAAATGGAGGATGAATAGTGGATAAAATTTTAGGAATTGGCCTGGCTGCAGGTCAGGGGGTTCGATTCAGGCCATTAACATTAAAAGCAAAAGGGTATCTTCGTGCGAAAGCTGCTGTTCGTTTTGTAGGCAGACGTGTTTTAGATTGGATGGTGAAGATACTAAAGTGTGAAGGAATCGACGACTATGTGCTGATTACAAAAGGTAAAGAAAATCGCTATCAAATAAAGAATATCGTGGGGTATGGCGAATTTCTTGATGTGCGCATACGCTATTCACCAGTGCGTTACGACCATGAAAATACCGGCAGCGGCGATGCACTTATAACAAATTTAGAGCACTTTGATATTACTCAGACCGCATTTGTATTCCCGACTGACTCAATATTAGATATCAACTTGCAGGAAATGCTTAAGTGCCATCTGGAAAATAACGCGGTTGTGACAATCGCGGCGGCGCGGCAGCCAGCAGAGTTGATAGCCGGCAGATATGGATTGATTGATAGTGACGAAGATGGACGTGTAAAAGGATTTATCGAGAAGCCTACTTTGGGGCAGATTTACGCAAAGTTTGGTTTTCAAAACGGCAACAGTGTTGATTTACCGCCGTTGATGACAAATGCCGGATTTTACATGATTGACACAAAACGGCTTCGTGAAATTGCTAAGGAACCGGTATGTCATAAAATGCGCATGCAAAAACTGGATATTGGCGGAGATTTATTACCGTGGCTGGTAGCTGCCGGATATCCTATTCACGTATGCGAAATCGGTCGAATGGGGGATTTAGGCAATATTAACAGCTACTTGAATACGATGGTAGACACTCTTACAGGAAAGTTTAAGTCAATGAAGGAATTGATGTCAAAACTTTATAATTGCCAAATAGGACCACTGGAAGGCAATATGATTGACTTTGAATCATTAAACCTGACAGACCCGATATCTAACTTAACACTGGAACAAAAGATGGAACAAGGATTAGTAAAAATTATTCCCCCAGTAAGAATCGGCAAATATGTTCAGGTTTATCCCGGTGCTGTATTGCAGGAATGTAATATTGATGATGATTGTGAGATATTTGAGAACTGTTCAGTCATTCGTTCATCGCTCGGAGCTGGTTCTATCCTTGGACCGCATAGTTATGTTGAAGATACACTGACTGGTATAATGGTTGAATTGCATTCAACCAAAGAAGAGCCAGTTGAAATGCGCGGTTATGTAGCAATTGGAGATGAGGTAGTGGTGCGCGGTGGGGTAAAATTGTCGGATGGCGTTACTATTCACCCGCGATTAAAGATACCTGCCGGTGTAAGAATCCCTGCACATAAAGAAGTTGAAAGCGCAGAGATGATGTTGGAATTTCTTTAAAATAAAAATATGATACTTTTTAGGTGTCATATTAAAAATTAGTTTAGAATGTAAATTAATGTGGTAAAAATATAATATATTCAGGTAGAGTTTTTTGGGATTAGGAACGGGCGCTATCTGATAATACGCCGGAAGTTTTCTTCCGGCGTATATTTTTTAGGGTTTTTATGTTTTTTGCAGAGTAAGCGTTAATTTTGATGTATCAAATCCCTGTTCGGTTAATGAGGCGACAATTTTATTATATTTATCATCATCCATTTTTGCTGTTCGGCTTAGAATCCACAGGTATTTTTTTGATGGTTCGCTGACAACTGCGTAATCATACTGTTCACCAAGGCCTATTATCCAATAATCGGCGAAAAATGGTCCGAAAAATGAAACCCGCAGCTTTGCTCCTGTTTTCTTATCCGCGATATATGCCTTGCCGGTAGCCACAGTTTCTTTTCCATCTAAAGATTTCAAAGTTGCGCTATTTACAACTTTGATTGACCCATCTTTTCGCAGCGAATATTCAGCAGTGACTCCAACACAATCTTTCTCGAATTTATTGGGATATCGGGCAATTTCATACCATTTGCCCAGGTATTTATTTAAATCAACGGATGGTACTGTATTTAAAGATACTTTTGATTCTGACTTGCATCCTGATATTAAAAATATCGATGATACTATCGTTGCCAGTGATAATAAAAATGTTGTTTTCTTCATACCATTCACCTCCCAAGTTTAATCTTTTAATACCCGGATTAAATCCTGCTAAAACAAAAGTCATGCTTATTGTTTAACAAGCATGACTTTTAGATAAATATTTTCGTTGGGAGTATTTTTGCCTTTTGTCAGACACACTAATACTCCTGGATATGTTTTGATATCATTCTATTGATTGTACATAAAATAACTGATAAGGAAATAATATATACTTTTTATTCCACCATCGCCGTGCTCCAATTTGCAGGTTCCATACGGGTTTCACTGGGGACGTCGTAGATTATCATGGTCAGCGGGCTGTTATTCCAGATATATGCCCGCTGTGCGACAGCGTTTCCGGTGGCGTTGCCGAAACGGTAACCGAAATCGAGTCGTTGAATACTAACAGGATTCAATACTAATCCGATAGCAGCAAGTGGAATGCGCGTCACAGCGGTGAATCCGGTTTTTGTTTTCGTATAATCCATTGCTATTGGTATCTCGATAACTTTATCAAAAACTTCTTTGCCGGTTGGCGATTGCAGGACTACAGGTTCGCCGGTGAAATTGGCCACTTTTTTGATATATGCCATGCACACAGGCTTGCCTTCCTGGCGGGTGATTAACAGACGCATATCGCCAAGGGTTGCTTCTTTGCGGTCTGCCTTCGCCGCCGGGTTGGTCTGCAATTCAATATCTATAACATTGCCGCCTTTGAAGAGTAGTTGTTTTTCGGTGATGCTATTGGTTAATTCATTTGGACTGGTGACATCGTAGCGTACCACCAGGTTTTTCTCATCATATCCGGCAGAGACATTGAACTTTCGTCCTTCATCTACTTCACGATTGACTGTACTTGCTGTTGCCCAGTCAAGTCCCGCCATTCGGTGTATGGTAAGGGTTTGCGTACGCGATTGCTGGTTTACATAAGCATCACGTGTATCTTTGCTTATTTTGACGTCTTCAGCGGTAATTTCATATTTACCGGCGAAACGCTGCATTGACTGCAAACCTATTATTTCATTAACCCGGCCGTCAGTATCGCCAGCCAGCAGCAAATAGCGTCCATCTTTCGTCTTCAGGAACTCGCCAGAGAAGAATTCAGCGAATATAGTATTATTTCCCATCAGTCCGAGTCGCTGGTCATTCATAATTTTATCAACATACAATCCATCTGTGGTTAATATATCCACCGTTCCAAAGTAGCATTGGGTGGCGATAAATTCACCGCCTTTGCCGCAGATTAACTGGGTGCCAAACATTTCACCTTTCTTAGGAATAGGTTTTCGCAGTGCCCAGTGCATGCTGGTCCAGTTATTCCAATATCCCCACAGATGGTCGCCATTGCCAGAGAATTTATTAAAACCAGGATACAACATCTCGCCATTTTTGCCGATTTGCAATCCACCCAGCATATAAACAGCATCTTCATCGGCATAACCTGCCACTGTAACCACCTGTGAATCTTTAATAGCCTGGCCAGGTCCGTAGCTATCTATTTTTGTCAGGTCGTAAACAGGGATACCATTTGGAAGGATTTTAGCGGGTTTTAAACGGAAAGCCAGCGCGCTGCCGTATTCTATACCACCATATAATGCAAGATTGGCATCAAAAGTTGCTCCCCAATAGAAATTACCCAGCACATTAGGGAATAATTCTTCTTTTTCGATTACCATATTTCCATTCAAATCGCTCCAGAAAAGCTGTGCGGGTGAACCCTGGTTGATATATTTCTGCTGGCGTTCTTTTACTGCATTGGGTGCATCCCATGCTTTTTTCCAATCGACAAACCACGGGTAATCTTTCAATAAGTTCATCGCTATCATTCCGCCAACGAATACAAACTTATCTCCCTGGCGCATCAGCAAACCTGTTTTGTCTGTTCCCCTGATATAAGCATATTGCTTGCCATTTTTCAGAGTAATCGGGTGGCGCGGACATTCTGCAGGTTCGCGTAGCACGGTTGCTTCCGGTCGCCAGGTGCCTTTGTCCAGATTAACTTTCCATTGTACCCCATGGCAATAAACGCGGGTAGGGTCGGCGGGATCCATCGAGGCATAGGTACTATAATGAGATCCGCCAAAAAACTCGGTTATCAACTTGCCGTTTTTAACGTTCCACACGCTAAATCGCTTCGGATTCCAGTCCTGTTCGGCAACCCATAATTGACCTTTCGCATCAATCGCCAGTCCGATGGGGTTATAGACACCGCGTTCACCGTTCCACTTACCGAGAATAGCTCTACCGCCCGCTTTACCTATTTCGCGTTGGTACTTACCTGTTGAATTAAACACGGTGATATTCTGCATTGCACCAATGTTTGCAATGTAAAGATTGCCTTTTGCATCAACAGTCAGTGCCTGTGGGGTATCCAGATATTTAGTTGCAAAATCGCTGATTTTACCATCTGCCAGTGAGATGACGACGACTTTAGTTCCAAGAATCGCATATATTTCATTTTCGCTTCGCCGGGCAATCGCTCCCAGTTGCGGCTGACCTTTGCCGGCGTCACCTGTTAGTACTAAAGTTTTCTGTACCTGTCCGGTCTTTTTGTTAAATATCACAATACGGTTATATTGCGTTTCGGTGTCCAGTTTCGGGTCGCGCTCTGTCATGTACCACGGTTTCGGCGTCCATCCGGGAAATGCGGCAATCAGCATGTTTTTATTCACCGCCAGACCCGCAACTTCCATTTTTACTTCTGCCGGTATCTGTGCCCGCGGTACATCGCCGTCAAACTTAACATGCATTCCGGTATCCAGACGGGTGCGTATAAGTCCAATTTGACCGTTTACGCCACCATATAAATAGCCATATTCGCCATCGCTGATCAAGCAATGGTTTTGTACATCATAGCGCTGTCCCCAAAGTTTTTTACCGTTTTTATCAGTGCCGATATAACCCCAGCCAGCTTCACAGCCACTCCAACCGAGAAGCATCCGATCACCTGCGCTTGCCACCGCACTGGGTGCTCCGTGGTCGGCTCCCCAAGCACCGGTGCCGTCAGCAGTAGGAAAAGGAGGATTTCCTGAATTATGCACTGATAATTTATATTTAACTTCCAATGGGTCATGTACCAGTGCTTTCCAGTTATATGTCCCTGCTGGCAGCGGCGCACCGTTATCTCCCAAGCCATCCCATGTTTCGGTTACGGTACCGGCTTTACGCGGTTGTGCAATAGCGATATGCCGAACCGGCGCATTTTTTTCATTTACCAATGCAACTGTCACCAGACCATCTTTAGGCAAGTTATAGGTGAATTTTAGAGGCGTTGGCGGTGGTGTTTTCACATTAGCCTGCTGCTGTACCAAATTGCCAAGAGGTGAAAAAATCAATTTCCCCCAGCAGCCGGTCTCCTGAAACGCGAATCCAGGACGGCTCTGCAATCCATTTGCGACGCCACCCGGCTCAATTGCCGACCCATCGGGGATTGCCCAATGCACCTGGCAGGTAGCAGCGGTAAGGTCGCCAGCTTTCAGTTTATAGGTATCGCTCAATACCTTCCATGGTATCCGGTATGTCAGGGAATATCCTGTTTTATCAGGACGCAGCTTATAAGCTCCCTGGTATTCAGCATTTGGCACAATACCATCCCGCCACGCAGTGCGCAAATTTAGATACTTCATTCCGTATGCCAGCTGCAATACAGGTTTCTTTTCTGCACCATAATACCAGCAGAGCAAATGCACAATTTGATCGGTAGGGTCGTTTTTAGTATCAAATGTCGCTGAATTACCAGGAAAAGTAGGCTTCAGATAAATGCGGAATTGCATAGCATCGCCGTTCCACCCACGTCCGGCATCAGTCACCGGGTCATGTGCATTCATCATCGGCGTGGCGTCGGTAACGTCAACACCCAGATACAGCGCATCCGCGTCATACATGACATACATTTTCGCGTTGCGGGTTGCACGGGTCTCCGGGGTAGCAAACACATCAATCCCGCCGGATTTATCCCATTTCCCCATGTCGCCGTCGATTGATAAATTAGCTGGTGAAGGCACCGCATATTGCCGCGTTGCCATTGAGGTGTTGCCCTGGGCTGATGCTATGGCAATAGCACATAAAATCAACATCACGTAAATTAAACGTTGAAATATTGATATGATATTCATTATAATTTATCCTCTTTAGTGTTCTTGTGGTTAAATAAATAGGGTTGTGGGAATATCCCACTTTAAAATTTAATATAAGTCTATCCTTACTTCTGTTCAGGACACTTAATTTCATCAATCTCGGTGTCGTCTGGTATCACCATGGTGCCGACTCCGCCGTCGGTGAAAAGTTCTACCAGCAAGGCGTGGGATTGGCGGCCATCTACGATATGGCAGCGTTTTACCCCTAATTTCAATGCGTCAAGACACGCGGTAATTTTTGGAATCATCCCGCCGGTTATGCCGCCGGTATCAATCAAGGTGTTGGCGTCGTCGACTGTCAGGCTGCTGACCAGCGATTTCGGGTCGTTGATATCCATCAATACTCCCGGCACATCGGTGAGCATGATGAATTTATCGGCATTTAACGCCCCGGCTATTGCGGCGGCGGCGGTGTCGGCGTTGATATTATATGACTGTCCGGTTTCATCAAATCCGATAGGGGCAATCACTGGTAAAAATCCAGCATCCACCAGATCGTGAATCAGGTCGGTTTTAACTTTGGTAACCTCACCGACAAATCCGATATCTGCGCCATTTGGCATGAACTTTTCAACCTGCAGCATATTTCCATCTTTGCCGCTGATACCCACTGCATTGCCGCCGGCGTTGTTAATATCGCGAACGATGCTTTTGTTGGTACTTCCGCTAAGTATCATCTCGACAATTTCCATGGTGGCTGCGTCGGTAACGCGGTATCCCTGCACTTTTACAGTTTCCATCCCCAGTTTATCCACCATGGCGTTAATTTCCGGTCCGCCGCCGTGGACGATGATGGGGTTCAACCCGATTAACCGCAGCAACACGACATCACGCAATACTTCTGCCCGCACCTGCGGATTAGTCATGGCGGCGCCGCCATACTTAACAACGATAGTTGCGCCATTATGCTTTTGCAAATATGGCAGCGTTTCAGCAATAGTCTGCGCTTTTTCAAAAATGGTCTGCATAGTTATTTACCTTTTCAAAAATGGAAATTTTCTGAAATTTAAATAGTTTTCAAATTAGAAATAGAACTCCCCTCCTTGGTAAGGAGGGGGTAGGGGGTGGTTTTGAAGAGAGAAAATCTCTCTTCTTCTTCGCTATTTCTATTTAACTTTCTTAGTCTTCTTTTTCACCGGTGCTTTTTCTTTCAACGGTGTTACGTATGCCAGCGACAGCACTTCGTCCATGTGTTTCACTGGTATTATCTGCATATCTTCTTTCAAGAAATCCGGTACTTCAGCCAGGTCGGCTTCGTTATCTGCCGGTATTAATATCTGTTTCAGCCCGGTTCGATGTGCCGCAACCAGTTTTTCGCGTAGTCCGCCAATCGGCAATACATGCCCGCGCAGGGTGATTTCGCCGGTCATGCCGGTATCTTTGCGCACAGCAACTCCAGTAAGGGCAGAAATTACCGCGGTTGCGATGGTTATCCCCGCAGATGGCCCGTCTTTTGGTGTTGCTCCTGCCGGAACATGGATATGCAAATCGTATTTATTGTAGAAATTTTCTTCCAGTTTTAGTTCTTCTGCTCGCGAACGTGTGTATGTCAGGGCAGCGCGCGCGGATTCTTTCATGACATCACCCAGGGAACCTGTCAATATAAATTCACCTCTGCCCGGTATTTTCGCTACTTCTATCGGCATGGTTTCACCACCGACGGTGGTATACGCCAACCCGGTGGCAACGCCTACTTCGCTCTCTTCTTCGCCGCCTTGGTGCCGGTATCTAATTGGCCCCAGGTAGCTTTCTACATCTTTAACCTTTACGGTACGGGGCAGTTTTTCGCCTTCCGCCATTTTGCGGGCTACTTTGCGGCAGACCGACCCGATTTCGCGTTCAAGGTTGCGTACTCCGGCCTCGCGGGTATAACCGGTGATGATTTTGCGCAATACATCATCGGGGAATATCGGGGTTTTTTCCGGTAGGCCGTTTTCTACCCGTTGCCGTTTTGTCAGGAATCGCTGGGCAATAACCAGCTTTTCCGTTTCTATATAGCCAGATAAATGCAATACTTCCATACGGTCCAGCAATGGCGGCGGGATTGTCTCCAGGGTGTTGGCGGTACAGATGAACAACACTTTTGACAGGTCAAATGGAATCTCCAGATAATGGTCGCTGAAACTGTTATTCTGTTGTGGGTCCAACACTTCCAGCAAGGCAGACGACGGGTCGCCGCGGAAATCCATCCCCAGTTTATCAATTTCGTCCAGCATATAAACCGGGTTGTTTGACCCCGCGCGTTTGATTCCCTGTACTATTCTTCCCGGCAGTGCGCCGATATAGGTGCGGCGATGTCCGCGTATTTCCGCTTCATCGCGTACCGAACCCAGCGATTGGCGAACGAATTCGCGACCCATCGCACGGGCGATTGAATGTCCCAGTGAAGTCTTGCCGGTGCCAGGAGGCCCGACGAAACAAAGGATCGGACCTTTCATATCGTTTTTTAGCTTTCTAACAGCTAAAAAGTCCAATATACGGTCTTTCACCTTCTCTAAATCGTAATGGTCTTCGTCCAGAATCTCTTTGGCGCGTTTGATATCTATGCTGTCTTCAGTTGATTTCTGCCAGGGAAGTTCTAAAATCCAGTCGAGATAAGTTCGCGACACGGTGTATTCCGGCGAAGCTGGATTAATCATATCCAACCGGTCCATCTCGCGTTGGGCAACTTCACGGGCTTCTTCAGATAGCGACGCGTTTTTTATCTTGGTTTTCAGCTCATCAATTTCCGGACGCATGTTGCCGTCCATATCGCCTAATTCGCGCTGGATAGCCTTCATCTGTTCGCGCAGCACATATTCGCGCTGGGATTTATCCATCTCAGACTTAACCTGTTCCTGAATTTTACTGCCGATTTCCAATATTTCAATTTCACGGTTCAGCAATTCGCTTAACCGATGCAATCGCAGGCTGATGTCGCTCAGTTCCAGCAGTTCCATTCGCTCGCTGATTTTCACGTTCATGGTAGAGGCTATTAAGTCTGCCAACTGACCGGGATTTTTGATGTTGCTGGCAAATGACAGCAGGTCTTCCGGCAAGTATGGCGCCAGGGTGACAACGCGTTCAAACAATGTCATGACATGGCGAACTGCGCCTTCAGACTCAATACTTTGAGGTTGAACAATATCCGGTATTATCTCTATTCTGGCGCGAATATATGGTTCTGTTTGCAGGATTTCTTTAATTTTAATGCGTTCCAATCCCTGTACAATCATGCGCATGCTATTGTCTGGAGTTCGCATCATACGGGCTATATTCGCGGCAGTACCTATACCGTAAATATCGTCAGGGGTGGCATCTTCAGCATCTGTTTGAATGGCGAAAATGCCGATAATTTTATCGGATTCCAACGCTTCATTGATTAATTTTATAGACTTCGGCTTTCCTATGGCGAGTGGCGATATGGTACGCGGAAACACTACGAGGTCGCGCACCGGCAAAATCGCCATTTCCAGCGGTATATTATTCTCTTCCGGTTCGCCATCATCTCCGTCACCGATAGCAAATCCGATGGCATCTTCGATATCGTCATCACTGCCAAATATTAAATCCTTGTTAAATAAGGTCATTATATATTCCTTTTATATCAATCAGCCTTTTTTGCCGGGTGCATTTACTCTCATTTTATGCGGCGCGGCGGCAGGTACTTTCGGCAATACTATCAGTAAAAAGCCGTTTTCATAATGTGCGGAAGATTTTGCTATATCTACCGGTTCCGGCAGCGGAACTTCTAATTCAAACTCGCCGAAATCTATTTCCATTCGCAGGTAATTTCGTGCTGGCGGGTCTGGTTCGCTGCGGTCTCCGCGTAGAATCAGTTTATCTTCATGAAGGGTTAAATCGATACTATCGTACCGTACCCCTGCAACTTCTACTAATACACGGATGGTATCGCCAGCGTCAT
The DNA here is from genome assembly GCA_964638715.1 of uncultured bacterium. GTDB lineage: Bacteria > Armatimonadota > Hebobacteria > CAIYQO01 > CAIYQO01 > JBAXQQ01. Next base: position 16,334 of record CAZWZF010000058.1, read on the forward strand.
AGACATTACAAGGCGGCGACCATCGCGTGCTGAATTGGGTCATTATTGCAGGACGCATTCGGGTGTAGGAATCAAAATATTTATCCACATCCTGCTGCATCTGCTCAAATGAATCGGAAAATCGCTTGTTTTTCTCGGTCATTACATATTGCCTCCAGGCAAAATCTGCGCAGACCATGTCTGCTGATTAATTATATCATCATATATACCCGGAAGGAAGGAGGAACTATCATTTTATAGTTTTTTTACAGGTAATAAAGTTAAAATCTATTGACGTAGTCCGTAGTAATAGTATAATTCCGCTGACAGTGTATGTTTTCCGGTATACACTGAAGTAATTAAGGTGGTTTTATAATGAATAACCGCGAACTTTTTTTAGAAATTATGAATTATGGTAATTTTGACCGTATGCCAGTGGTACATTGGCATGGTTGGGATGAGACTATGGAGCGATGGTATAATGAAGGTTTGCCACGTGATGTCAGCATCCATAAAATTCTTGGCACTACACCGCATTGGACCGGCGTTTCCGGCAATGTCGGTCTATTTCCACTATTTGAAATAGAAATATTTGAAGAAGACGCAGAATATAAGGTTTATCGCGATTCCAGCGGTGTTATTTGCAATGAATTAAAACATCATAGCAGTATCCCTCATTATCTCGATTATACTTTGAAAACTCCGAAAGATTGGGAAGATCATTATAAATGGCGTCTGCAGCCAGATCCTGCGCGAATTCCCGCCAACCTTGATGAGCATATCGCTAACGCGGAAGCGTCCGGCTTGCCCATCACCTTCTGGACAGGTTCCATGATGGGATGGATTCGCGACTGGATGGGTGTTGAAAATCTCGCATATTTCATGTATGACCACCGTGATGTTTTTGCGGAAATGGTGATGACTATCGCCGATTTAGTCTGCTGGACTGCCGATCAGGTATTGCCAAAGGTTAAGGTTGATATGGGATTTGGCTGGGAAGATATCTGCGGCCGCAGCGGTCCGTTTGTAAGTCCTGATATTTTCCGCGAATGTGTTGCCCCTGGTTATCTGAAAATACGCAATAAGTTGGAAGAATATGGCGTGAATCTTTACGGCATAGACTCCGATGGCGACGTCAGCGCACTGGTAGGCCCCTGGCTTGATGCAGGCGTCAACGTACAATTTCCTATTGAAGTTGGGGTATGGAAAGCCGATGGCATGGCATACCGCAAAAAATATGGCAAAGAACTGCGCATTATTGGACACTTTGACAAAATGACGCTGGAAAAAAGCCATGATGCAGTTTTGGATGAAATCCAACGACTGATTCCACTGATGAAAGATGGCGGCTACATGATGATGCCTGACCATCTGATAACCCCCGGTGTATCCCTGGCAGATTACAAATGGTACATCGAACAGGTTCGTAATCTGCGATTTTAAACTCGTTTTTCTTTTTTTAGACATGATTAACATGATTTACAAGATTAAAAATGGCGTAGCCAAAAATCCTGTTAATCCTGTTAATCATGTCTAAAAATTAATTTAACTTATTAAAACTTTTCAATATAATGATGTTCTAACAAATAGTAACGTTCCAATAATCTGCCGGGAGAAAAAAATGATTTTCAAATTCCAACGGTTAATTCTATTTGCCACTATCTTGCTTTCACTTTGCATTGCATCTATGTCTGCCGATAATGCTGGTCAAAAACTTGTTATCAAGGACTGGACTGGGCGCGGATTTGCGCCAGATGCGGTGACATATTCTATTGATGCGTCAAAGGCGAAGAAATTGCGGTTGTTTGACGCGGCGGGGAAACCAGTTGCGGTACAGGTGACAAAGATTGACCGAAAAAAGGCAGAATTTACATTTGTTACCGATTTGCCGGCAAATGGTATCCGCGAATTTACCATAAAAGATGACGGCAAAGGGGAAACGCCCGCTGCTGCTGTTACTGCCAATAAAGATGGCGATGCATTGGTATTGGCGACTGGCACGCTGGCGGTGAAGGTTCCTATTGAGCAGGAAAAAAAGTTTAAAACTCCGGTGGCTGCAAATACTTTGCCGGCGCCGATGCTGGCTTTTCGCGGTTCTGATGGGGCATGGCGCGGGTCTGGCAAGATGTTGGCAACGCGGTTAGTGAAGGCATTCAGAGTATCTTTAATAGGTGAAGGCCCGGTATTTGCCGCTATCCGTTATGAAATTGATTTCGCTGCCGGTGGATTTTATCACGCGGTGATTCGCGTAGAAGACAATGTGCCGGTAGTAAAAATCAGTGAGGAATATGATCCGGGAGTGATGGATGGCACCGATTCCTGGGAATTGAACATGACAGATGGCTGGTCGCCGGATAAAATGGAAGTTGCAAGTACTGCCGGCAATGGGCAGGTAGATGGTGGTCATATTGATCCGTTGGAGAAGCTAAAATCCAAGCCATCATGGTACTTGATTCCGGACAGTGCCTGGGGTCCATTATCGCAATTAGGACTGTTTCAGGATTCAGCGAGGATTTTAAACCCAAAAAATTACCCGATGGCTGGCATAGTTCCATTGCACAAAGGCGATTGGCGCCACATGAACGCCATAGAGATACAATCCACCGGCACTAATGATGTCCGTGCAAGATTTCCCATGAGCCGCCGCAACGCGTCATGGCTGCGCGAAGTAACCAGCGAAACATCGCCATTTTCAATGCAGGAACATGAACCGGGGCAGTCGCTGACTTATGGACGTCGTCAATGGGGATTGGTACTGGCAAAACCGGCGATGGAATGCCGGGGTGAAACCAATCAATATGTTGGACCATTTTACCAGGCACGTTTGTTTTATGGTGTGGTTGGATTAAATCGCTATAAAGATTATCAGCTTGACTGGACAGACAGCGGCGTTAAATACCCTCGTCTTTACCTGAAAGCTGAAAATATTGAGAAATATAAAAAAGATTTGCAGGCGTCAGCATTGCCGGATACTTTCAAACAAAAGCTGCTGACAGGTGTGGTATCTTTGGGGGCAAAGGATGATGTCGCACAGGCGCGCTTGAAGATGGTGCGGAGAAATCTTGCCAGTATCTGTAATAATGTTATGGTTTCGCCGACCACCGGCCATCACTGGACCGCGCCGAATTATATCACCGCGTCTGCAACAGATGATGTATTGGGAATTGCAAATATGCCGGCGGATGTCCGAGCCGAGATTCGTTCCCATTTGGCATTGATATGCTATCTTTGGGAAGAAGGCGACATTATCAGCTATGGCGATGGTTCGCATTCCGGCAATCCAAACATGGGTCTGGCGCGATTTTCGCCGATGGTGAGTTTCCTGCCGCTGGTGCCAGACCACCCGATGTTTGAGAAATGGCGCACCCACATGGCGCAATACCTGGAATATAAGGCTGTGTCGCAAACCGCACCCGGCGGCGGATTCTTTGAGTTTGGCGCGGCTTATCACATGCATGGATATTCCCGGGTGATGAATGTATTGCCGGCATTGCAGACCGCTGGCGCAACAATATCAAAACATCAATTGGACGCGGATAGGCAGGACTGGTCGTATTACATGAATTTACTGACCCCGGTGGATAGTCGTTGGAAGTTCCGTGTATTTCCGGGCCTTGCGAATAGTGGACCTGGCTATAGCGAAAGTCTGTTGGAAGCGGCGGGGGAATTGGCTCCACGTAACTCGGATTTGGCGGCAAACCTGGTATGGGCATGGCTGGCAAACGGCGCGAATGACAGGAATGACCCGGTAAACAGCATGAACAGCTTGCTTGCTCCAGTAGCAATCACGCCAAAAGAACCAGTATTAAAAAGCGAGATATATCCCGGCGTTGGCGTTATTTTCCGCGCTCACCAGGGACCGGATGAAACATATATGTTCCTGCGCAGCGGAAACAACTGGAGCCATTGGCCGGAAGACCAAGGACACATGATTCTTATGAGTCGCGGTGCCACCTTGCTGCCATTCCAGCCATACCAATATTGGGGAGTGCAGAATAAAGAGTTTGAAGATAAAAATACATTGCGATTTGGCCATCCCGAAAATAAAATGCCACATGCCTGGCCCGACGCAAGCGTGCTTGACCATTCATTCGGCGATAGCGTGGATTACGCCTGGTCATACGTTGGCTTCCCGGATTGGTATATTAATCCCGGCGCAACACCAGAGTTTGGCGGCATAGTCGACGCACCGGTGGGCAAAGGTGGTTTGCGTAAACTGGCAGATGGTATAGAACAGAAACAAGGCGCATTCGACTGGAATCGCCAGGTGATGTTCATGAAGGGGAAAAATGCGGATAGCCCAAACTATTTTGTAATAAATGATTCTACCAATGGAGATGGAAAATTGGCGAATTGGTTCTATCTTAATCTGCTGGGAACAAAAGATAATGTTAAAACCACCGGCAGTAATATCATGGTTGATACCGAATGGCCGGTAAAACTTGACTTGCAATTCCCGCAGATGAAGGCAATCGCGCCGGACTTTTACGAAGAAAGGCAGCCAGTTGCATTAGCAGGATATAGCGGTCCAAGCTGGTGGAGCAAAACCGCGCCAATTTCACCAAATTGGGTGAAACAGGACGGCAGTCCATTGCCGGCAAATCCGAAAGATGGCATGTGGGAAAAACATACCATGTTGCGCATCGCCGGCGCGCCGGGTTCTGGTTATCTATGGGTAATTTACCCGCGCAAGGCAGATGAACCTGCGCCGGTTATTACATCACTGGCAACTGGTGTGGTGAAGATAGAACATCCGGAAGGAATTGATTATACTTTCATGTCTTCAACACCGTTGACTTATAATGCTGACGGGATACTGTTTGAAGGCAGTGCCGGTGCTGTGCGTATTGGCAAAGATGGCATAATCACCCTGGTGCTGACAAGCGGTCATGGCAGGATCGGGTATAAAGGTACAATAATCAGTGGTGTTGCGCCATTTGAAAAAACAATAAAAGTATCTGATATTAAAATCGGTGAAACAGTAATTCCATCTGCGACATCTTCAATAGCCATAGTTCCACAATTGACTGGTCATCAAGATGTTGCACCGGGTGTTAAAAAAGTACAGAAAGATAATAGCTTTGAATATATCGTTGATGCCGGAAAGTCAATATCAAACGTTGTGGCTTCAGATGGCAATGTGAAAATTGATGCCGGGAAAGCACTGATATATTCTGATGGAAAATCAGTGAGGTTTATCGTTCCTGATGCTGTTTATGCTAAAATGAGCATAGGCAATGTAGGAGTTCGCGGGGTTGGTCCATTCGACCTGACCTTTGCCGCGGATAAAATAACCGGTAAAGTAGAAGGGAAAACCCGCACCATCGCCACCACCTGGCCGGAAAAAATTACCCGTCCAATGTATCACATGGATGGCGACCGCTGGTTTGCCGGTTGGGCAGATGACCATTCCATAACAAAAGGTACCGCAACTCCGCAGTTCGGCTTTGCCTTTGGTGTAACAGATGGCAGCCATACGGTAGACGTCAGCGAATGGACATACCCGGAATTGCCGACAGCACCAGCGCAGACAATGGTGAAGTTTTAGATTAATTTGGGTAGGCAGGATGGGCAGGATATAATCTTATCTTGTCTATTCTATAAAATTTATATATAGGCTTATGCATTAATTACAATAACTCAAAAGTTTTTGGTTTTGAAACCAAAAAGTATTCAAATTTGTGAAGTTTTTAGTTTGTAAAATAAAAAGTATATAAATATGAGAAGTTTTTGGTTTGTATAATAAAAACTATTGACAAGTTTGATGGTTTTATACTGGCTGTTGAAAAAATAGTATCGAATTATTCATATTTTGTTAACATGGATAGGCAGGATGGGAAGGATAAAAATTAATCTTGTTAATCATGTTAATCATGTCAAAAAAATGCAAATTATACTTGCGTCAATACGAGAGGAAAATATGACAGTAAATTTTGGTTATAAAAACCCTATCATTCCCGGGTTCTACCCTGATCCCAGTATTTGCCGGGTGGGGGAAGATTATTATTTGGTAACCAGCACATTCGAATTTTTCCCGGGAGTGCCGGTTTTTCACAGCAAAGATTTGATAAATTGGACGCAAATCGGGCATTGTTTGACCCGCAAAAGCCAGTTGCTGCTGGATAAAGCCGGTTGGAGCGCCGGTATTTACGCGCCGACTATTCGTCACCATAACGGGCTTTTTTACATGGTCACCACCAATGTTTCCATTGGTCAGCACCTGATAGTTACTGCCGTTGACCCCGCAGGTGAATGGTCAGAACCGATGCTGCTGACGCATGGTGCAATTGACCCTTCATTATTCTTTGATGATGACGGAAAGGTATATTTCACCAGTAATGGGAATGGTGGAATATTGCAATCTGAATTGAATTTAAATACTGGTAAATTTATTTCGGAAATGCGCGCAATATGGCCAGGTACCGGTGGTTGCTACCCGGAAGCCCCGCATCTTTATAAAATAAATGGCAGATATTATCTGATGATTGCCGAAGGCGGCACCGAATATGGCCACATGGAGACAATAGCACGTTCGGACTCGCCGTGGGGACCATTTGAATCATGCCCGCACAACCCTATTCTCTCGCATCGCAGCCTGGCATGTCCGATTCGATGTACCGGACACGCCGATTTATTTGAAGACCACACCGGGCAATGGTGGGTGGTATTTTTGGGAGTGCGACCGGCTGCGGCTTATCCGCCGCGCTATCACCTGGGACGTGAAACATTCCTGGCTCCGGTAACTTGGGACGAAAACGGCTGGCCGGTGGTATATGGCGGCAAACATGTTGAATTAGATATGCTGGTGCCGACTTTACCACAATTCCCGGTTGCCCCGACACCTGTACGTGATGATTTTGACAGTGAAAAATTGGCAATGCAATGGAATTTTCTGCGTAATCCCTATGAACAAGACTGGTCATTGATTGACAGGCCAGGATATCTGCGCCTGAACGGTTCAGAAATAACTCTGGATATTTGCGATTCACCGGCATTTGTCGGTCGTCGTTTGCAGCATTTTGACGCTGTTATCCGAACGAAAATTGACTTTAACCCCAAATTAAATGGTGAAGAAGCTGGAATAACCATCTATATGAATCCAACCCATCATTACGAAATTGCGGTAAGATTGAATGCTGAAGGCAAACGTTCGGTATTCGTTCGCCGCCGCATTGGCAGTTTGATTGCGGTAGTCTCGGAAATGGTGATACCGGATGGGCCGTTAGTTCTCGGTATGAATACCACGCAATTCAACGTAGAGTTTGGCTATGAAGATGTTGATGGAATGTTTGTCGCAATGGCGAATGGCGAAACCTGCTACCTGACAACAGAAGTTGCCGGCGGTTTCACCGGAGCGTATGTAGCCATGTTTGCCACAGGTAATGGCAAACGCAGCACTGCTCCGGCAGATTTTGATTGGTTTGAATATAGGGTTTAGTTTATAGTTTTCAGTTTTCAGATTTTTGACATGATTAACATGATTGATATGATTAAAATGGCGAAGCTAAAATCATGATAATCATGTTAATCCTGTCAAAAAAAAGAGGTTATTAAATGAGCAAAAAACCGCATATTTTGATATTTAATCCTGATCAGTGGCGGGGTGATGTAATGGGGCATCTGGGTAACCCGGCTGCGGTGACGCCCAATCTTGATGCTATTGTTGAGAATGAAGCTGTGTCATTCAGCACCGCTTTTTGCCAGAATCCTGTTTGCACTCCTTCTCGCTGTTCATTTATGACCGGATGGTATCCTCATACCCGCGGGCATCGGACTATGTTTCATATGTTGCGCAAAGAAGAGCCTTGTCTGCTGCAAATTTTAAAGGATGATGGTTATTTTGTTTGGTGGGGCGGTAAAAACGATCTAACCCCAGCACAAGATGGGTATGACAAATATTGTGATATTAAATATCAGGCAGAAACAGATGATTTCAAACGTTGGGGACACACTCCTAAATCAGGTTTGCATGGTGTATCAGAATGGCGAGGAGCACCTGACAGCGATACTTTTTATTCATTTTATGCTGGAAAGTTAGATACTGGTGATGATGATATTTATTGTGATGGTGACTGGGCAAATGTATTCGGTACGATTGATTTTATACGAAATGCTCCAAAAGACCAGCCACTTTGTATGTATCTTCCCCTACAATACCCGCACCCTCCTTATGGTGTTGAAGATCCATGGTTCAGTATGATTGACCGGGAGAAATTGCCGACACGTATGCCTGTACCGGAAAATTGGGACGGAAAACCTGCATTGCTGAAGGGTATTTGGGAACGTCAGAATATGCAGGGGTGGACCGAAGAACGTTGGACAGAGTTGCGTGCTACATATTATGGAATGTGCGCCCGGGTAGATTACCAGTTTGGATTAATAATAGACGCTTTACGCAAAGCAGGATTGTATGATGATACAGCTATTTTCTTTTTCCCAGACCACGGTGATTTTACAGGTGATTATGGATTGGTTGAAAAAACGCAGAATACCTTTGAAGATGTGCTGTCCCGGGTGCCATTTATTATTAAACCACCGAAAGAAATCCCAATTCAACCCCGAGTTAGCAATGCGCTAGTAGAACTGGTGGATTTTCCTGCTACAGTATTTGATTTAACTGGAATAACGCCTGAATACACTCAATTTGGTAGATCTTTGTTGCCAGTAGTTTCTGGTAATACAGATGAACATCGTGATGCGGTGTTTTGCGAAGGTGGCAGGATAGATAGCGAAGACCATTGTAAAGAAGCATATAATATAGAAAATAAAATGGGACATTATTGGCCGCGGGTAAGCCTGCAGTGGGAATCGTATATTGCACATTCTAAAGCGGTAATGTGTCGCACATCCCGATATAAATATGTTAATCGCCTGTATGAAATGGATGAATTTTATGATTTGTATATTGACCCTTGTGAAATGAAAAATTTGATAAATAACCCTTTATATAATGGTGAAATAATCCGGCACAAGGAAAGAATGTTGAAGTTTTTTATGGAAACAGGTGATGTTGTTCCGTATGATTTAGACAGACGGTGGTAGTAATTTGAAAGAGTATTTAGAACTCTTATATAAACAGATTTTTGATAATTCGCCGGTACTTTTACACGATATAAAAATACCGACTGATTTGCGTGTTGTGGTATTGGCTCCGCATCCTGATGATTTTGATGCGGTTGCTGTTACCATGAAACGTTTGCATGAAAATGGCAATCGTATTGACGTTGGCGTGCTGACATCTGCGGCAAGCGGGGTAGAAGATGGGTTTGATGGTGCATTTACCAATGCGGAAAAAGCGGCAACACGGGAATGTGAACAGCGCGAAAGCTGCCGTTTTTTTGGATTGCCGGATGAATGTCTGCGGTTTTTGTATATGACCGAAGGCGACGATGGTCACATGATTGACGAACTGACGAATATTAATTTAATGCGTCGTTACCTGCTTGATATAAAACCAGACATCGTCTTTATGCCGCATGGAAATGATACTAACCTTGACCATCAGCGAACTTTTTTATTTTATCAACGCATAATAGAGCAGGAACGGCTATCAATAATGGCATGGCTGATACGCGACCCGAAAACTATTGAAATGCGCGATGATATCTATACTGTCTTTGATACAGTAGAAGCAGATTGGAAAGGCGAAATGCTCCGCTGCCACCATTCGCAGCATCAGAGAAACCTGAACACCCGCGGACATGGATTTGATGATAGAATCTTAATGGTGAACAGAGACATTGCAAAAAGAATCGGCAGCGATTTTCCTTTTGCTGAAGCATTTGAAGTACTGCTATAACTTTTGCCTGCTACAGAATTTATTTAACCACAAAGAACGTAAAGAGCACAAAAAATAATCATTTCAATCATACCAAATCATTCTAATCAGTGGTTATATCGCAACTAATTAACCTTAATTTCATCTAAATTATTTGGTATCCCCGGAATTGTTTATTACTCTACTGGAGATAAAAGGATAATATAGATGTTTCTGCGCTTTTTGGCAATTTTATGGGTGTTATCTCTCGCGGTCTATTCTTTTGCGGAACCGGCGGGGCAATTTAGCGACTCTACGGGAAATGGTGATTATAATTGTAAATTAACTTTGCTGCCGGCACCTAATATCACCGAAAAAAGTGCTGTTAAGCTAATCCTGGAATGGAAAGATGACCGCAATTATACTCAAGTTTCTCTTTCAACCCACACATTAATCTTCACTACAGTAATTGATGGCGTATCTAAACAAGTTGGCGAGACACCGGTTGCGGTTATTGCCGGAAAACCTTATCAATTAACACTGCTCAGGCGTGGAGATAAAATAATATGGCTTCGTGGCGGCAATCCGGGCTATTCTTGTGAAATTAGCCGTGGTGGTGAAATAGCCGCGGTGACAGCAGATGCAGGCTGGACAGTTAAAGATTCAGATATTGAACAGCAGGAGCCGGTAGTATTTACTGATGATTTCATGCGGACAGCCGAGGAAACCGGGCAATGGACTATCCAAAGCGGCGATTGGGCATTGCAATCCGGGTGGGATAGGATAAAAGACCAGAATGCACAGTTTGCCAGTGTAAAACGTGCATCAAACCCGTTTGCCTGGGCAGGCCGCAAGATTAATGGTACAGCATATTGTACAACAGGTGAATCAAGTTGGGAAAATTATACATTTAATGTTGCGATATGCCCTAATGACCGCGCCGCCGGAGTAATGGTAAACATGCCTGACCCGCATCATGGCATATTGGTAAAATGGTCGCCGGCAACAGGCGGTGCTGATCGTTTGAGCATTTGCAACTTTATAGATTGGAAAATAACTGAATTGCAGGGAGTCGCTGGCGGTTTTCTTCCCGGACAATGGTACAAAATGTCTGTCGCTTCCTCTACTGATGGGATACAGGTTTCTATAGATGGCAAAGAACGATTATCGCTGCATAACCCTGTTTATTGGCGCGGCGGGATAGGGCTTTATGCTGAAGGAACCATGGGAGCGACGTTTGACGATGTTTCCGTGTATGGTGCCGGCGTTGACCAGAATATGATTGCGGATATTCGCGAAGCGCATTCAATAGATCGTTTTTATGGACAGACTATATATGCCAATCAGCGCTGGTATAACGGCGGTACAGATGACTGGGTTGGCAATAACAGCACCGGATTTTTCCATGGTATGCCGTATTATGGCGACCAGCGGATTAATTATAAAATAAACAGTAATGGTGGAAGAAACCCACTGGTTATCCTGGCAATGAGAACGAACGGAAAGGATATTAACAGCGGGTATCGCGCTGCAATTGAATGGACAACCGGCAAACCCTCGACATTCACTTTGTATCGTGAAAATACTGTATTAAAAACAACAAATGGTAAAATGTTGACGCCAGGTGAAGATTATAACGTCAGTTTTTCCCGCACCGGAACGAATTTTCAAATAACATTTGATGATGAAAAAGTGTTGGAAACCGCCGACCCGACGCAATTGACCGGGGCATATCCGGGATTTTTAATTCAGCGGGCATACCAGCGACAGAAAAGGCCATATATTGTCGGCGCGCAGTTGTTTGAAGATATGTTTGAAAATGCACCGGTAAGTTGGCGAACCGAGGGAACATGGGAACCGGCAGTACGCTGGTCTTGTTCACCAGAATGGTCATTTTTAGCCGGTTGGAGCCGCGAAAATGCTGCGTTATGGTATAAATGGCGAATAGAAGGCGACCAGATGCTGGACGCGTTTGTGGGAATTAAGACGGAATATCCTCACGAGACGCAATTATATGAATACCGTTATCGCGATTTTGGAATGACAATATGCGGCGACGGGCAAGACCCCAAATCTGGTTATTCTATAGTATTCAACCCGGTTTTCGCCAGAAATTCTAAAATGCCGACTTCCCAATGCCCACTGCTGGCGGAAAGATTGGTGGAATTATACCGAAATGGTGTAAAAGTAGCTTCTGTGCCGATATCGCCGATAGAACATGGTTATTACCACCGCTGGTGGTTGAATTTCCAACTGCAAAAACAAGGTGACAATGTCATAGTATGGTTTCGAGTCAGTTATCCGTGGTGGTACAAGGAAGAAAGAAAAGACCCGAATATACCGGTATTGGTATATAAAGACCCGCAACCGTTGACCGGTGGTATTCCAGCGATATGGACTACCCAAAATGCCCTGGCTGTTTCCCGTGTGCGTATTTCCAGCGCGAATATCCCGGTACTCCGCACCGACCCGCAATTCAGTATTGGCGAGTTCAATTATCCTGAGTATGTAAACAAAGGAGCATCGTTGCCACTCGCTTATCCCATAGCAGATTCTACTTTGAATAAACCATTGAAGTTCACTGTCGTGCCGGGCATTGTACCTGCCGGTGATGAAAATGCTGTGGCATTAGGTAAAACCGATGCCATATTCACGCCAAGGAAAATCGGGATGCATTGGTATAAATTTAACGTTACCGATGGTAAGTCAATATCGCAGGCTGTGCATATAGAATTGCCGGTGTATGACCCCGCGTTGAAACGTGATGACAGCCATGCAGTGCTGCTGTATCGTTTTAATGAAGGCAAGGGGAATATTGTCACCGACCAGTCTCCCGGCAAGGCTCCGCTGAACCTGACAATTCCAAAAGAAGCAGAGGCAGTATGGAACCCGAAACAAGGATTGGCAATACATGGCACTGCGCCATTGAAATCAGTTGCCCCGGCAGATAAATTGATGAAACTGGCAAAAACGGGAGTATTTACAGTCGAATTCTGGCTGTCGCCGGAAACCCTGTACCCATTGAATGACAGAACAACCAATACCGAATGGCTGGGCGTTTTCTTCACCTGGGAAAAGAATAATGTTGAGCGCAATATGCTGCTTGGACATTCATGGTTTCAATTAAAAGCGGTCGCGCAAGGTGAAGAATTGCGGCAAGGCACCTGGGAACCGCTGCTCCCCTGGTGTTTCCAACGCGGTATGCAGCACATTGTATTTACCTGCAACAGCGGCAAAACCCGCTGCTATATAAATGGCAAAGACAACGGCGACCAGGACATTAATTGGCAACCGTCAAAATGGGTAGCCGGCGCACCGATATATCTGGGTAACGAATCCAATAAATCAAAGTCATATATTGGCACATATTACCTGATGGCCGTCCACGACCGCTATTTCTCGCAAGCCGATGTAACAAGGAATTACCAGGCAGGACCAGAAGCTAAATGAATTAAAAATTAAAAATACGAATTAAAAATTATGGGTTTTTATATCGATTGTTAGGATTTAGTTGTGTAGATGTAGAGACGCAATATTTTGCGTCTTTAAGGGAAAGAAATTATGCGTGAACCATTTCAAATTTTGGTTATTCCATTCCGTCATACTGCAGATGGCGTAGAGTTTGCGGTGCTTAAGCGGAGTGATGATGGGTATTGGCAGTTTATCGCGGGTGGCGGTGAGGATGGCGAGTCACCAATCCAGAGTGCTGAACGTGAAACGACTGAGGAGATTGGGGCTGCTGCTGAAATGCTGATAAAACTGGATTCTATTTCATCTGTGCCAATAAATTGCTTTTCATGTGCCGATTCATGGAGTAAAGATTTGTATGTTATTCCTGAATATTGTTTTGGGATAAATGTGGGGGATTCCGCAATTGTTATTTCAAATGAACACACAGAAATGTGCTGGCTTCATTATGAACAAGTTTATAATTTGCTAAAATGGGACAGCAACCGTGTCGCGTTATGGGAATTGAATGAAAGATTGAAGAAAGGCATATTACTTTTCAAATAGCCGGGCCGGCTATTACCTGTTATGGTATCCCGGTGGAGTATTAAAAGACAATTATGATAAAATATATTACCGGAGTGAATAATAATTACACAGAGTCACACAGAGAAGACACGGAGATTCACGGAGTGAATAAATAAATTCTCTGTGTGAGTCTCTGTGTCTCCTCAGTGCATCTTGTAACTATAAAATTGGAGTAACTTGTGACCCCATCATTTGATGTGATAATTTTGTTGGGATTATTAGTGTCGATAATATTTATGTTATTTTCGACAGGAAGTTTGTTGTTAAGAATATTATTAAAATAGTCGTAACGATAACTGTTTTATTATTAATCTCTTTCATATTTTTTCACACCATTTAAATACAAAGTTTTGCCCCTGCATACAGATTGTTACCTGCCATCACTGCCAGTTTAGCTTTCGCCAATGTGTCACGTTATAATAGGGAAGGGTGCGGTTTTATTACTGGTGCAGCAACTTTAATGTTTTTCATATTGCTGATAGGTATGTCAATGGAATACCTATTGATAATTGGCAATAAAAGTAAATATACTGATTCACCCGGTGATTCAGAAGTATATTATTCGAAAATTAACGCGGAAAAATTGTCGTCAGCAAAGATATTTTTGTTAATGATAATGGATCAAGAGGAAAAGAATATAGGAAAGAGATATTATAAAGCTGGAAAAGTTGAAGATATGGAAATTATGGATTCAACATATACACGTTCTATGCGTGATATGTTGGAAATTAAAAAACCAGTCGTAAAAAGATTCTGGCATACCTGGTTGACAGGCATCTACGGCGTTGAATATTACCCATTATGGTATCCCGGCGGAGTTTTGAAAGACAATATCGATAAAATATATTACCGGTATGAATAATAATTACACAGAGCCACACAGAGGAGACACAGAGATTCACGGAGTGAATAAATAAAATTCTCCGTGAATCTCTGTGTCTCCTCAGTGTTATTGTTTTATTGTAGGGGTGGGTTCTAAACCC
>CAZWZF010000059.1:0-28936 GCA_964638715.1 uncultured bacterium
GGTAGGGGGTGGTTTGGTTGATTATATATTTAGTATGGTTTTGCAAGAGCCTCTACGAATTACGAATTACGAATTATGAATTTTTGTTTTTGCAATCGATTGAAGTCGAAAAATCAATTTGCCATTTGCCATTTGCAGAATTCACGAAAACTCTTCTCTCTTCACTCTTCACTCTTCTCTCTTCACTTATACGCTCTTATCATTTCCTGCGCTATTGGAGCGGCTATAGTTCCACCGTGACCACCGTTTTCTATGATAACCGCAACGGCAATGTTCGGGTTGTCGTAGGGGGCATAGCCGGCAAACCAGGCGTGGTCTTCACCTCTGTTTTGAGCGGTTCCGGTTTTACCGGCTATCTTTAACGTCGAGTCCAGTGATTTGCCGGTACCTGTTGATGTAACTTGTTTTAAACCGGTAGCGATTATTTGTACGGTGCGGGGTGTTAAACCGATACCGGTTGATTTTGTTGTCTGTTCATCAATTTTGCCAATTCTTTTCACCAAGTATGGAGTGACTAATTTACCGCCGTTGGCAATTGCCGCCACCACACGCACAGATTGCAGTGGTGTAACCGTCAAGACCGACTGTCCGATACCCATTTGCAAGGTGTTCCCCAACGGCCAGCGTCGCCGTTGTTTATCAGTCATATTTTCAAAGGTTGGTATCATACCGCGACTGGTGGGCATGATATTCTTCAAATCAATATCTTCACCCAATCCAAACTTTCGCGCCATATTAGTAAGGTTTTTCCCCTGCACTTTTTCTGCTAAGTGCATAAAATAGACATTGCATGATTCTGCGATTGCCTGATTTAAATTTAACAGCCCGTGCCCTTCATGCTTCCAACAATGGATGCCGTAATATTGTCCATCGCAATAAAATGAAGTGCTGGGATTTACCTTTCCATTTTCCAACGCGGTGGCAGCGGTGATAATTTTGAATACTGATCCGGGAGGATATAAGCCGGCTGTGGCGCGGTTTAACTGTGCTCCTGATTTTGTCATCCAGCGATAATATTCCGGTGATACCCGTTTTGACATTATATTAAGATCATACGAAGGCGAACTAACCAGCGCTAATATCTCACCGGTTTGCGGATTAATTGCTACCGCCGCCCCGCGTTTGCCTTTCAATCCGGCTTCTGCCGCTTTTTGCACATTGCTGTCAATCGTCAGCGTCAGCGTTGCGCCTTCAGCAGGCGGGATTGCCTTGTATTCTTCCAATGGCCGTCCCAACGCGTCTACCACCACCTCATCACGACCATCTTTCCCGCGCAGATTTTCTTCATATTCTGCCTCGACGCCAGATTTTCCGATACGGTCTTTCAGATGATAACCTTTATCGCGTCGGGTTGCCAGCTCTTCTGCATTAATCTCGCGCAAGTACCCAAGTAAATGTGCTGCCGATGACCCGCCGGTATATCTGCGAACTGGTTCCAGCCGGACGTAAATGCCCGGGAGATATGGCATCTCTTCCTCCAACCGGGTAACTTCTTCTATCGTCAAGTCATTTTTAAGGCGTATTGGTTGATAATTAGGATGATCGATGTATTCGGATAGTTCGTCTAAGGCACTATTTTCATCAGGGAATATTCCGATTCTTATCAAATTACTTATCAGTGCATGCCATTCTTTTTTATCTTTGCTGCGGGGTACCTGACCGCTGACCAGCCATACTGCCTTGGATTGAATGTTATATGCCAGAGGTTTGCCTTTTCTGTCGTAGATTATTCCCCGTGGTGCTGGCAAGCTTACCCAGCGATAATAATTCCTTTCACTGTCATGCCGTAATTCATCCCCTTGAATCAACTGCAGCCAGCCCAGCCGCAATATAAATACGACCAGGAAAAACAATAAAATTATTCGTATCCAGCCAATTCGGGTGAAAGTCATCTTTTAACACATACCACCGTTGCGACGGCTTCTGCCGCCACTGTACCATCAGGCAAAATTGCCTTTCCTATCGTTTCATATATTTTACCTTCGCGCCGGACATTTGATATTTTGGCGGTAAATCTTATCGGCATTCCTGTTTCGATAGGTTTGCGGTAATTAATTTCAATCTTAGCGGTGGCGGCTGGACCAGCTTTTTCCCAAACTAAACGCGCCATTACTTCATCAAGCAATGTAGCAGTTAATCCGCCATGCACTATACCCATATATCCCTGATGTTCGCGTTTAAATTCAACTATAGTGTAATAACCATCTTCATCCTCAAAAAACTCTTGGCGAAATCCGATAGGGTTATCTACACCACACACAAAACACCATTTATCCGCGCTGAAATCTGTCATTTTTACCCCGCCTGCAACCGCAGTTGATCGATAATTTTTACATCTCCCACCAAAATCAATATCATACCGGCATGCAGAATAGTTGATGGCACTGGATTATAGATCCATTTTTCATCAATTCTAATCGCCATCAACCCGGCACCTTCGGCAGACGATAATCCGCTTTCTAAAATTGTCATTCCTATCTTTGGCGAGTTGTCATTGATGGTTATTTCTGACACCCGGATATTTTTATCAGTGTTTCGCAGCATAATATCTAAAAAAGATACCACGGCAGGCCGTATCAATTCAGATGCCATCCGCAATCCGCCAATGCGGTTTGGACTAACTACACCATCTGCACCTGCCTGGCGCAGTTTCTGGTCGCTTTCTTCTTCCACGGTACGGCTGATAACCCGTAAATTACTTTTTAATCGTTTAGCTGTAAAAGTTACCAATAAATTTTCGGCGTCAGAATGCAATGTGGTAATCAATCCACTCGCTTTCATTATCCCTGCAGAAATCAATACATTATCACGGGTGGCATCACCACAGATTGTCAGCAATCCTGACTGCTCTAATTTTTCTGCACGTTCAACGTCTTTTTCAACTACGACATAATCTGCCCCGCATTTCTGAAGTTCTTCTATAGCAAATCGTCCGGTGTAATCGGCTCCGCATATAATAAAATGGTTGGAAAGTTGTTCAATCTTCTTCATAATTTTTCGTTTCCTCATTAAAGTATTCAGGTCGCCTTCTACAACAAATGCAGTAATAGTCGAAATTGCATAAATCAACACACTGCAACCGGCAAAAATAAGAAATATGGTGAAGACACGGCCTGCTTCTGTAAGCGGATGCGTCTCGCCATAGCCAACCGACGCGATGGTAATAACCGTCATGTATAAAGCATCCATTGTAGACCATGTGTTGCCACCTAATACCTTATACCCGACGGTGCCAATGAATACCACCGTCAACAAAGCAATCAACACAAATAATATTTTTTTACCAATCATAAGTTATTTTAAACAGGTCATTTCTTACTAAACTCCCCACCTTGCCAAGGATGGGGCAGGGGGTGGTTTTATCCAAGGGGACTGCCTTAAATGCGGAAATTTTAGACCTTGTATAGTTTTAGTGGCTGCCCGCATTTGTGGCTGTACCTGGTAGTTTCACAGCAACATCCGGTTCCACTTTAACAATCTCTTCCTCTACTTCCGATGGATCCGGTTCTATTTCTTCCTTTATTTTAACATCTTTATCGCGAAAACGGTAACATAATACCAGATCAAAACTTACCATCAGCAAGTTGGCAATATAGGCAAAAATAACAACATCTAAATTATTTAACTTATATATTATTCCTGACAAATATCCCAGAATAATAAGCCATAAAAAATATGGGCTTTTACCTTTGCTGCTGCGGCTTTTCCAGGTACGAAAAATTGAAAAAGGCCAGCTAAAACCGAAACATACCAGCATAATTAATTCAAAAGGACTGAAAGTGTGTGCATGAAAATTTAATATAGGCATGGGTAAATTATACAGAGTTTAGCAAAAAAAATCACCCCGTCATAGTTTGCGTAAGATGGCGGGGTGAATGTTATAGTTTAGAAACCATAACTGATTTATTTAATTGAACCTGCATAGGTTATATATGCTGTATAAACAGGTACTGAACCTTTTACAAAATATACACCAGGAAGAACGCCAAATTCAGGAGTAGCCTGATAGTTAAATCCAACTGTTGTCGGACTGCCGGTTCCACTGACATAATCTGCCATTACAGTTACTTTATCGATAGCTGGTGCGTCTGCACCTAACATTACCTGGACATTTTTAGTTGGCTTGATAATACCAGCATGAATGCGGAAACCTGTAAAACCTTTAGTATAAACAGCATAAGGAATAATTTTAGCGCCATCAGCAAAGTTGTAGATACCTACTGCTGCTTTGCCACCATACAGGTCATAATCTGGTGAATACTTTACATTTGCAGCTAATTTTGGCTTGGCTTCCAGATTAAAATCGATACCTGCTTCCAACCCTTTGATGATACCAACTTGAGTGTCGATGTACAGACTTGAAGCTAAGTCAGATGCTGGTCCAAGCGGTTGCGCACTGACTGCGAAAGCTTTTTCGCCTAATACATCGGCAGTTGGGATATTCACCAATCCGCTGTAAACAGCGTTTGCTGATATTGCCCAGCTAAGCATGACACCGATTAAAATCGGCAGGGTGAGGGACATTTTCTTCATCTTTTTCCTCCTCTATTTTTTGCTGCTCAACAGGTTATAAGCCCCATAACAAACAACCTGTATTGCAACATTTTAAATTATTTCGGCAGAAATTACAACATCCCTGCCGAAATTATTACTACTTTAAATGGCTGTCTTGCCAGATTCTCCTGTACGGATTCGGATACACTGTGAAATTGGATATACAAAGATTTTGCCATCTCCGATATTCCCGGTACGGGCAGTGGTCATTATCGCTTCTACCACTCTTTCAGCGTCTTCGTCGCTGACTACCAGTTCAATCTTAATCTTATTTAAAAAATCTGCAGTATATTCAGCTCCGCGGTATGTAGTGGTTTTGCCTTTCTGATGACCAAACCCGCGCACTTCATAAGCCGTCATGCCGGCAATTCCTATTCGGTTTAATTCATCTTTAACAGTGTCAACCATTACATCGCGGATGATCGCTTCAATCTTTACCATTTGTTGCCTCCCTTTTTTAATGTCCCGCCTGGTTAATCCAGGCGGGACAAGTATATTAAACAGTTCTTCAGGCTTCAGCCTTTACAGCTGCAACTGGTGCTGGACTTGGGTGAGATACAGCAGCGGTGCCGCCGTGGCCTAATGGGATGTCACCCATGTTGTAGCCGTTTTCACCATGTTCCGCAACGTCCAAACCTTCAAGTTCATCGAGCTTGCCAAGGCGCAGGCCGCCAGTTACAGCAGCAGTAATCTTGAGCAGTACAAAGCTTGCGATAGCACAGAATACTACAGATATTAATACAGACTTCAATTGAATCCATAATTGTATAGGGTTGCCGTAGAATAGGCCATCTGCACCAGCGGCGTTAACCAGCTTGGTTGCAAATACACCAGTCAGCAATGCGCCCAGCATACCACCTACACCATGAACTCCAAATGCGTCCAGAGAATCGTCGTAACCCAGCTTGTAGCGAAGGTTAACTGCGCCATAACATACACCACCAGCGGCAATACCTATTACTATTGCTGCCCAGGGCAGTACGAAACCAGCGGCAGGAGTAATAGCGACCAGACCGGCTACCGCACCGGAAGCAGCACCGAGAACGGTTGGCTTGCCATGATGCATCCACTCAATGAGTACCCATGCCAGGGTAGCTGCTGCAGCGGCAGTGTTAGTGTTAACGAATGCGTAAGCTGCAAGGCCATTAGCTGCCAGGGCGGAACCGGCATTGAAACCGAACCAGCCGAACCATAACAGACCAGCACCCAAAACGGTAAGCGGCAAACTGTGCGGCGGCATTGGTTCGTCAGGATAACCACGACGCTTGCCAATCATAAGAGCAGCAACCAGTGCGGTAACACCAGCAGAGATGTGAACGACAAGACCACCAGCAAAGTCTAATGCGCCCATGGTGCGCAGCCAACCGCCTACACCCCAAACCCAATGTGCCAGCGGGTCGTAAACCATGAATGCCCACAGAATAAGGAAAATCATGAAAGCCTTGAACTTCATTCTTTCTGCAACCGACCCGAATATAAGGGCAGGAGTAATGATGGCGAACATCATTTGGAAAGCCATGAATACAAGGTGCGGTATGGTAGCCGCATAGTCAGGATTTGGCGCAATGCCTACACCGGATAAACCGGCAAACTTTAGACTGCCGATAACACCGCCGATAGACGGGCCAAAGGCCAAAGAGTAACCGATGAGTACCCATTGAATACTGATAACGGCCATTGCCATTACGCTTTGCATCATGGTACCCAATACGTTCTTGCGACGGACCATACCGCCATAGAACAGTGCCAGACCCGGAGTCATTAACAATACCAGTGCCGTACAAACCAGCATCCAGGCAGTGTCGCCAGCATTTTGCGCATTAGATGCGGCTACTGCGACGTCCTCGATTTTTATCGGCGCCGAACCTTGTGCCATTGCGGCAACTACGGGGACCAGCAGAATGGCTGCCAGCGCAACCCATCTGAAGTGACTGCGAAACTTCTCGCTCATTTTATTTTCCTCCCATCGTAATTTCCGACCACCTTCGGGCCGAAATCTATAATGAGTATTGACATCAATTGTTTCGCGAATGTAAATAATTGTTTCGTGTTTGTTAACAGAATATTTTTTTCATGTTTCAGAGAATCGAGTTTGAGAGGGGAATTACAGATGGATTTAAATGTGAAATTAATGGTGGAAATGTTTCTGGGATGAAATTATTTCAGGAAATGAAGTGGATTGGAGAAGTATAGAAGGCGTTTTGTTATGTTTTTTACAGAACATATCTGTCAGATTGGACGGAACCGACTGATAATTTTGGGTAATTTTTTTGAAGTCGTCTGCACGACCGAAGTCGAAATATCAATTTGCCATTTGCCATATACCATTTCACTATTCACTCTTTAAAAAACTTAATCTCAGCAATGGCGGTGTTATCACCGTTGTCACCAGCACTACCAGCACCATTACCGCGTAGACATCGGCATTTATTATTCCGGCGTTTTTGCCTACCAGGGCTATTATCAGGCCTACTTCGCCGCGGGATATCATGCCGGTTCCTACCCGCAGCGAACTGCGCAGGTTGAATCCGCTGATGCCGGCACCAATGGCGCAACCTATTACCTTGGTCAAAATTGCCAGAGCAATTATTATTACAGCAAAGATAATATCGCCGCCTAAATTTTTCGCGTCAATGCCAATTCCGATAGATGCAAGGAATATCGGTACAAAGAAAGCGTAGGTGAAGGGAGCTATTTCAGTCTCTATTTCAGTGCGGAAACGTGTGCGGCCAAGAAATATTCCGGCGAGATATGCCCCGGTTATGGCGGCAACCTGACCGAGAAATTCCGCTGATACTGCCATTAAAAAAAGCATTGCGATAGACACCGATAAAACGATATGGCGCGCATTTACTCCGGAAACCCGGTTGAATATTGGCGAAACAACCTTTTTGCCCAGGTTGATAACTATCCAGAAGAATGCCAGCATCAATAATATAGTAACAACCATAAATATCAGTTTTGCAGATATCCACTGGTGCAGAATAGGCGATAAATAGTCGGTGATGGTAGTCGGAACATTATTTGCATCTGCGCTGCGCGGTATAAATATTGCGATAACCACTGACAAAATTATTATGCCAAGTATATCGTCAATAACTGCCGCCCCCATTATTGTTGAACCTTCACTGCTGCGCAACTTATTTATTTCTATCAATGTTTGCGCGGTGATGGACACCGATGTCGCAGTGAGAATTGTGCCGACATATATCGCCTCAATATAATTTATCCCGAACGCAACCGCTGCCAGATATCCGCCAATCATCGGTAATGCCACTCCGAAAATAGCAGCCATGGTGGCAGCCTTGCCAACTTTGCGTATTTCAGCGACATTTGTTTCCAACCCGGCAATGAACATCAACAGTAAAACGCCGATATTGGCGAAGATGTTCACCATTTCGCCTGCCCAGGGATCAAAAATTGGCCATCCCATGACATTCAGCAAAGTTGGACCGAGTATAACTCCCGCCAGCAATTCACCCAATACCGCAGGTTGTTTCAAAAAACGCTGACACATGTATCCGCATAATCTGGCAGATATTATGATTATCGCAAGTATTAATAATAGCTGTATTTCATGGCTCATGACAGGTAAATTATACCATATTGCTTCATACTTTCGTGAGTGTAGGGGAAAATGCCGATAATTTCCACTGTTATAAGCATATTATTATTTATTTGATGATATTTACATCAGTTACTTTTTAGTTTATAATATTTTTTAAATTGAACCATTTTTTATTCAAAAATATTTTATACTTACTTATTAATAACTAAAAAAGTTTTAAAAAAATATAGAATAATACTGAATAAAAATGGTATAATTACTTAGAAAATGCAAATTCACAAATCATTCTAATACAATGGAGTCTAAAAATATGAAAGTAGTTTTAATTGGGGCAGGCAGTTATGTCTTTGCCACAACAGTACTGCGAGATACCCTGGAAAAGCATCGTTATGAAGATGAATTGGTGCTGGTAGATATAAATAAGGACGTTGCTGACCTGATGGCGGCAGTGGGTAGAAAGATGGCAGGCGATTTGGGTTTAAAGACCAAAATCACTTCATCAAATGACCGCACAGCTTCATTGCCCGGGGCAGATTTCGTACTTTTATCAGCCTCGCCGGACGGTCAAAAACGCTGGCGCATGGATTTTGAAATACTTGCGCGCTACAATATGGCAAATCAGGCTCGTGAATGCGGCGGATTAGGCGGATTATCAAACGCTCTGCGCGGCATTAATATGGCTATGAATATTGCCCGCGATATGGAAAAGCTGTGTCCAAATGCAATACTGCTGGATGTCAGCAACCCCATGCCGCGTCTGGTAACGGCGGTAAATCAATATTCCAGCATTAAATGCTATGGTTTTTGCAACATCGCATGGCGCAGCGGTTACGGCTACCTGTGGGTTGCCGAGACTACCGACCGCGAATTAAAAAATATTCATGCTGTTTCCGCCGGTCTTAACCATTTCGCATGGCTGGTTTCTGCCAGCGATTTCACCAATGGCGACAACCTGTATCCAATCATTAAGAACACCATCAAACGCCGCCGCGACCGTGAAGCCGCCGTTATGCAAGGCTGGCTGCGCGAATATGGCGGAATCGTGATGGGTGCTATCGATCATCACGCCGAATACCTGCCATTCCAACCGGAAATCAAATACAACACCACTCCGCCATTCCACGGCGACGCTATTGAGCGCGAACGCCAGTGGGATCTGCTGCGCGGCATTGCGGTTGACGCGGTTGACTGGAAAACCCAATACCCCATGGAAAGCTGGGAACATCCCATTGATTTTGCCATGGCAATTGCCAACAAGAAAAATGCGTCATTCGACATCGTAAACCTGCCCAACGACGGCCATATCATAAACTATCCGAATGGCCCGGTGGTAGAAGTACCGGTGAAGATAATCAACGGCAAAGTAGAGAAATACCCGGAAATTAAACTGCCCGGCAAAACCACCGACCTGTGTATCAAGGTCAGCGCGGTTCACGACCTGGTTGCAAAGGGAGCCGCCACCGGCGACCTGGCATCTCTCCGCGAAGCCATCGACATTGACATCACAATAGACAATAAAGAAGTAGCCCAGGACGTTCTTGATAAGTTCCTTCTCGCACATGAAGATTTATTGCCCAAGTTTAACTAAAATCAATAACACAAATTCCCCTTGCAGATTTTTGCGAGGGGGATTTTTTTGTTACACAGAGCTACACAGAGGAGACACAGAGAAACACGGAGGTAATAAAAAATATTATTGCACGATTTACCAGATTCGATGATTAATATTTCATTCTGCATATCCATGTTAATTGATTTCTTCAACCTATTTATCTTATAAACCATTCATCAACATATTCAAATTTGGTATAATAATTAACAGATGGATAAAATCAGCAGACGAGAATTGTTGCGGGCGGGGGTTCGCGGGTTGGCGTTTCTTATTATCGGCGGCGGGGTTGGCTCGCTGGCGTTGCGCCGCAGCACCAGAAGCGGTGAAGTGTGGCAAATTGACCCGGCAAAATGTACCCAGTGCGGGAAATGCGCGACATCGTGTGTGCTTGCTCCCAGCGCGGTGAAATGTGTCCATTCATTCAAGATTTGCGGTTATTGCAAGTTGTGTTTCGGCTATTTTGAAAGTGAATCTATACCGGAAAACCTTACCGGAACCAGTGCGGAATATCAGCGCTGTCCGACCAATGCCATCTCGCGGCGATTTATTGAAGGCCCATATTACGAATATAAAATAAACCAGCAAAAATGCGTTGGCTGCGGCCTTTGTGTGCGCGGATGCACCGCCTACGGCAACGGCTCTTTTCAACTGCAGATTAGCCATGACCTATGCAAAAATTGCAACCAGTGCAACATCGCAAGGGTTTGTCCGTCCCAGGCTATCAGTCGGGTTTCGGCAGCGACTCCTTACCTTATCAAGGGTCGGCAGTCATGAAAACCCCGGCAAAATGGAGCGTCATCGCGCTCGCATTCATAAATTTCATCGTTCAGGCACAATCAAAATTTACCCCGCCAACCGAGTTTAAAAGCGGATATAAACTGCCAATCAACCAATTAGTGCTGCCGCGGGCGGAATGGTGGCAATTTGCCGATATTGCGGCATTGGTCATTGCGCTGGTACTTACCGGTTTATTCACCTTGAAATTCCGTTCGCGCCGGGGGATATTCTTTACCATGCTGGCATCGCTGGCATATTTTGGATTTCTTCGCCAGGGTTGTGTTTGCCCGGTTGGTTCTATACAAAATATTGCCCTTGTTGTCGGCAATAACGCGTATACCTTGCCGATTCTCGTATCTGTTTTCTTCGCGCTGCCGTTGATATTTTCACTGTTTGCCGGCCGTTCTTTTTGTGCCGGGGTATGTCCGCTGGGCGCGATGCAGGACGTGGTGCTAATAAAGCCGCTGCGCATCCCACTTTGGCTCGATTCAGCGTTAAATACCATACCATTCATTGTGCTGGCAATCGGCGGCGCACTCGCTTTCACCGGCACTGCTTTTTTAATATGCCAATTCGACCCGTTCGTCGGCTTTTTCCGTTTCAGCGCGCCATTTGATATGATGCTCATCAGCGGCGGGGTATTGCTGATATCAACCGTTATTGGCCGGCCATACTGTCGATTTTTCTGCCCATACAGCGCCTTACTGCGCATTACAGCACCGCTTTCCAAATGGCGGGTATCTGTTACCCCCGATAAATGTATAAAATGCCGTCTTTGCGAAAATAGCTGTCCGTTTAATGCAATTATTCCTCCGTCACCAGAGTATAGTAAGAGTGATGTAATTAATTCGCGGCGCCGGGTGATTGCCTTTATCGCGCTATTGCCGGTGCTTATAATTAGCGGTATATTTGCCGGTCGCGCCGCCGGACCTGCATTATCACGCCTTGACGTGCGTGTACGCACAGCCGAGATGATGTGGCAAAAAAGCAACGGTCTTGCCGGCGATACCCTGGAAACCCAGGCATTTGAAGCGCAGTCTGGTGATGTTAACGAACTGTATAAAGATGCTGAAACGGTGAAAAACAAAATTACCGTCGCCGTCATGTATGCTTGCGGATTCATTGCGCTGGTAATTGGATTAAAACTAATTGGCTATAATATGCTGAGAAAAAATGACAGTTACCTGGCACACCCGTCAGACTGTTTCGCCTGCGGCAGGTGTTACCAATATTGCCCGGTACGCGGCGACGGGTCAGTAGCAGATGGTCATGTGCCGGATAATCTGTAAAGAATAAAATTTACATCGATTTACAGGATTAAAAAGATAAAAATTATCCTGATAAATCCTGCTAATCGATGTAAAATAAAAAATATAAATGAGAAATGAGATGATAACATCCTGGTATAGCGCATTTCAACGCTCCGCAGTAATTGCGGGGGTGTTTTCCCTCATCGTCTGCGGATTGTTGATTGCAAACTTCATTCGCATGCAAACCGCCAATCCATTCAACAATCCGCGACTGATTACCTTGAAAAATGAAGTTTTAAAGCATGGCGATAAAGCGAAATCGGCGGAATACCGCGAGTTGGACGCGAAATACCGCAGCAGTTATGAACATGCGCAACAGGTGGGAAATTTCGGCGCGAAGCTGTTATTAGTCGGCATATTATCATTCTTGTTATTCAATCGCTTGGCGGCTACGGTCGGACGCAAATTGCCGCAGGTATCCGCTGAACCGCTGATACACAGACAATTTTCCATCGTCGCGCTTTCATCAGTCGGGTTAATCTTTGCCGGTGTAATAATAGGGTTGTCGGTGATTCCCCCGCCAATGTTTCAGGTAACAGCGTCATCACCACCGACTCAAACAGCAAATCCGGTATTTGACCCCAGTCAGGTAAACAGCATCAATAATTTAGGATCTGCCACCGCGACCCAAATGGCGCTGCCATCCAGCGGAACCGCCACCGTCAATATCGCCAAACTGCCCCCGGCTTTTCCGCCGAAAAATGGTGTGATAAAGCCAACTAATAAAACAACCGAAGCCGGCAAACCGACAATTGATACCATGCCAGGCTATTGGGCAGACAACTGGCCGTTGTACCGCGGGCCGGACGGCATTGGCATCATCAACGCAAAACTTACTATTACAGAAAAACTGGCGGTAAAATGGAAATCCCCCGTCGCCATGCCCGGGCAAAGCAGTCCGGTAGTTTGGGACAAAAATATATTTGTCACAGCCGCCACCGGCAAAAAACGCGCGGTTTATTGCTACAACATGGATGACGGCAAATTGAAATGGACAGTGGATATTAAGACGAAAGAAGGCAAAAACGACGTTGCGGTGAGCGATTACACCGGTTATGCCGCTCCTACCCCGGCGACTGACGGGATGCGGGTATACGCGATATTTGCCAATGGCGACCTTGCGGCGGTTGACCTTGCCGGCAAAGTTGCCTGGATAAAAAATCTGGGAGAACCTGAAAGCCAGTATGGATACGCGGCTTCGCTAACTTATTACCGGGGACGTGTAATCGCGCAATATGACATGGCTGGCGAAGAAGATGGCAAATCCGTCGCCTATGCCTTTGACGCCGTCACCGGCAAAGAACTCTGGGCAGACACCACCCGGCCGGTCGGCAATTCCTGGACATCACCGGCTATCTGCAAGCTTAACGGCGTTGACACCCTGGTTACCATCGGCAAACCATATATTATCGCCTACGACCCCGCCACCGGCAAAATGCGTTGGAAAATAAAATGCACCAGTGGCGACATGGCGTCGTCACCGGCAATTGCAAATGACATGCTGTTCTCTGTAGTGCCATATAACGCGCTGTTGGCAATCAAAACCGCTGGAAAGGGGGAATTGCCGGAAAGCGCGATAAGCTGGCAAGGCACCGACGGTCTTCCCGACATTACCAGCCCACTGGCGGTGAACAACAAGGTGCTGCTTGTCACCACCAATGGTACATTAACCTGTTACAACGCGAAAGACGGCACTAAACTGTGGGAGCATGAACTTAACAGTGATTGCTACGCCTCGCCGGTATCCTGCGGCGACAAAGTAATCCAGTTAGATGACAAAGGCACACTGCACATATTCAACCTTGGCGATAAAATGCCCACCATCGCCACCTTTAAAGTAGACGACGAAGGGTTTCACGCCACCCCCGCCTTCGTCGGCAGCAGCATAATATTGCGCAGCAAAGACAATCTGTATTGTTTGGAAACGAAGAAGTAGAAGTCTATTGAAAATTGACAACCACTGACAATACCTGTTACGCAATTATTCTTGTATAGATTTTATCGATATAGCTTGATGCGATAGGGCTTTTATTTTCAAGTTTAATTTTGATCAACAAACTCTTTGCACTGTCTTGATCTGTATTCAAATCCCAATACAAAGCTATTAAATCAATTAAATACAATATCTCATATTCTGTAAGCATTGCTATATTATCGACAAAATAATCAATAACATGAACTCCCTGTGGTGGGAGTATATTATTCATCACATGAAATACTATAATTCTTGTTTGATCTATATCTAAATATGGTATTACAATCTCATAAAATTTACTTGGATCTCGTTCAGCGATAATACTAAAAGCATCCGTCAAATTACCATTCCAGTAACCTATTTCATTTATATAATCATCAAAATTCTCTTTGCACAATACCTGAAATGCGATACTCACCCATTCGAAAGGTACATTAGCCATCCATTCTCGTATCGCTTCACAGTCTTCATCATAATCTGATACCGGATTCGGACGAAGCGATCCAATGTCTATTATCATGGCTTTTACATCAGCATATTCTAACGAGTATCGCATAGTTGCCTTCTCCCTGAATTATTTAAAAGACCCGTATAATTAAAATGAAAGTTTAATCAAGTTTTTGAATTATCTATAATTTTCCAAGAACCACCTTTATCAGGTCCAACTCGTTTTAATATTCCTTTTTTCTGAAGCATTGCAAGTTTTTTTTCAACACCACTGGTAGAAAAATGGATTTGAGCAGCTATTTCAGATATAGTAATTTCGTTATTGATTTCTATTAAATGTAAAATTTTCTCCGTACTTTTCTCCGTAATTTTCTCCGTAATTTTCTTGTTAGCTTGAAAAGATTCATCTATAAAAGTCACCATCAATCCGGAATTATCATAATAATAGACGGGTTCAGATATATTATAATTTCTACAGGAATCTATTACTTTTTGAATTCCTTGCCCTCATGATTCAATTAGTCCTGCACGAAAAAAAACATTCGCTATATCTGGGTTATAAGGTTTTGACTGATGTTTATGTTGAAGTTGTTCTACAGTCCAATTATCTGGTAAATGTCCATCATTATAAAAAATTAATTTAACTAACGAAAATCACGACATTTTTTTCTTGGCTATAACTTCTTGCTGTAATGCCAGTAATTCTTTGCCGCGCCTTTCCCAATATGCTAACTGCTCTTCACGAGTCATACCAGCCAAACGAGCTTGTACTATTTCTGCCCCTTTGTGTTTCATTTCAACACAATCAAATTTCTTCTTCATAATGTATTACCTCTAATGGCGAATAAATAGCCAGCGGTCTATAACCTTGAATTTCATTAATAGCATTGTAACGTGGTATCTTTTCGCAATGTACGATATGTTTAAAATTCCAACTGATAATATAACTACAATTCGTTACAGTTGCCATCGCCACATGCAATGCGTCATCAGCCCATTTTGGTGTAAGCACACCGGCATCAAGGTATGCTTGCTGTAGTTGTAAAGCTTCCTCTGTTGGGAAAACAGTTTCTCCATATTTAAGCATTTCATTTAATAAATCACGCACTGGCATCGGCGCATTTTCAACTTCATCCTCTACAAGTGCCGACACTACCAGATGAAATCGACCAGTGCGCACTTGAGCGAAAAACTCTTGCGTTGCATTGGCAAACTCCACGTCAAAAGCACCACCGAAAACACATGTATCAAGATAAACTCGTAATGGACGCATCATTACTCCCATGCCCAATTATACCATACTTGTATACACAATAAACAGTAAGGTATAATCACAACTGAAATTTGGATTTTAAATTGACTGAACTTACCCCACACGAGAAAAATACGATTGATGATATTTTGTCTGCCAACAAGGCGGATTTGTCTGCGCTTATCCCTATTTTACAGGCTATCCAGGCGGAGTTTCGCTATTTGCCAAGGCATTTATTGCAGTATGTTGCTGCTAATACCGCCATTACCGCGGCGGAGATTGCCGGGGTATCGACTTTTTACAGTAATTTTCGACATCATCCGGTGGGGAAACACCTTATTTCTGTTTGCCACGGTACTGCCTGTCATGTGAAAGGCGCCGAGGGCATCAGCGATGCGATTGCGCGGCATTTGAAACTTTCCGAGAATAACGACACCGACGCGAACGGGGAATTTACCCTGCAAAAAGTCGCCTGTCTGGGGTGCTGCACCCTGGCGCCATGTATGCAGATTGACGGCGTCACTTACGGTCATCTAACCCCGGCGACCATAGCAAGAGCGATTGCCGATTTTAAATTGCTGGTGTTGCGCGGCAAGGCCGCCGACCGGTATGACCCGGTACATGCGACGACTGCAAATATGGCGGAGATACGCATTGGCGTGGGGTCTTGCTGTGTCGCCGGCGGCAGCATGGATGTGATGAACGCGATAAACGACACCATTGCCGAAGACGAAATAGCCGCGGTGGTAAAGCCGGTGGGATGCGTGGGAATGTGCCACCAGACACCGCTGGTAGAGATTATACCGGCAAAAGGCGGGTCGGAGCTGTTTGCCCGGGTTGATGCCGCCAGCGCGCCGGACATTATACGAAAAAAACTGGGATCGCGCGGGATATTGCGGCGGATAAAAAATGCTGTGAACCACACCATCGATAGTTGGATTACCGATGGCGAGGTTGGCGACATCACCCGGTATTCCATTGACACCCGCGACCCGCAGGTTTGCGCGTTTCTGGGCAGGCAGCAGCATATCGCCACCGAGTTTTGCGGATTTTTAGCACCGTTGGATATAAATGAATATATTAAGTTCGGCGGTTTTGCCGGATTGCAGCGGGCATTGAAAATACCGTCAAATGAAATAATCAGCGAAGTAATCGGGTCAGGACTGCGCGGCCGCGGCGGCGCGGGATTCCCCACCGGCAAAAAATGGCAACTGGTCGCGGCGGAGACCGGTGAAAAAGTAATCATCTGCAACGGCGACGAAGGCGACCCGGGGGCATTTATGGACAGAATGCTGCTGGAGTCCTACCCGTTCCGCGTGTTGGAAGGGATGGCTATTGCCGCACGCGCGGTAGGCGCCGCCACTGGTTACCTGTATATCCGGTCAGAATATCCATTAGCTGTAAAGCGGATACGCGAAGCGATTGCGATTTGCGAAGAGATTGGTTACCTGGGCGAGAATATTATGGAAAGTGGATTCAAGCTGAATCTGCAGGTAAAAGAAGGCGCCGGCGCATTCGTATGTGGCGAGGAAACCGCCCTTATTGCGTCTATCGAGGGAAATCGGGGAATGCCTCGCTTGCGACCACCTTACCCCGCCAGCAAAGGTCTGTGGGGGAAACCGACGCTGATAAACAATGTTGAGAGTTACTCCTGTATCCCGTGGATTATGCGCAACGGTGGTGACGATTTCGCGGCATTGGGAACCACTCAAAGTCACGGCACCAAGGTATTCGCGCTGGCAGGAAAAATTACCCGCGGTGGATTGATAGAAGTGCCGATGGGTATCACTTTGCGGGAAGTAATCAATGATATCGGCGGCGGCGCGGCAAATGGCAAAAAGCTGAAAGCGGTACAAATCGGCGGGCCATCAGGCGGATGCATACCGGCAGAAGAATGTGATATCTCCATAGATTACGAAGAACTAACCCAGGCAGGTGCCATCATGGGTTCCGGCGGTCTGGTGGTAATTGATGAAGACGACTGCATGGTGGATATCGCCCGCTATTTCTTACAGTTCACCCAGGAGCAATCTTGCGGAAAATGCACTTTCTGCCGGGTAGGAACACGCAGAATGCTGGATATATTGGAAAAAATATGTGCCGGCAAAGGCAAACCGGCAGACATTGACCACCTGGAAAAATTAGCCGGGCAGATAAAACAAGGCAGCCTGTGCGGCCTGGGACAAACCGCGCCGAACCCCGTATTATCCACCCTGCGCTATTTCCGGCATGAATACGAAGCACATTTAAAAGGCAAATGCCCGGCAGGGAAATGCAAAGCACTAACTCACTACATCGTACAGGAAAGCTGCATCGGATGTACCAAATGCGCCCAAAACTGCCCGGTAGACGCCATTCGCAGCACGCCTTACCGACGACATAAAATTGAAGATGAAAAATGCACCCGCTGCGACATCTGTAGAACAGTATGTCCAACGGGATCGATTGTTAAAGAGTAAAGACGAATTACGAATTTTTTTGTTTCACAGATTCACAGAGCACAGAGAATCACAGAGGCTTTTTTATAATATTTCTCCGTGAATCTTGTCTCCTCCGTGAATCTTGTGTAATTAATTGTTCCTTAATTTGCCATTTACAATTTGCCATTTCCAATTTTCTCTCTTCTAAATTTCTCTCTTTACTCTTCTTAACGCTCTCACTGCTTCCATCATGGTACAGGTTTCGTTGTCATTTACTGCTTTTTCGAGATATAGTTTGCTGGCGGGTGAAGCTAAGATGCCAAGGGTTTGGCAGGCTGCGGCGCGTACCATGTAATCTTCTTTTTGGTTAATTGCATACTCATGCAGCAAATCAAGTGCTTTTGGGTCGGCGATACCAATACTGCCAAGGGCAATGATGGCGGCTTGTTTTATACGGCCGCGGCGATGCCAGGCATCACGGGTTTCATCTGTCGTACTGGCAGGCAGGTTTGGTTCGCTGGCATAAGGTGATCCGGCGGGTGCACCGCCATAATCCGCGTCCTGGGTATAAATTGGCGCGCTGTTTTCATCTTGCAAAATCTTCACCAGCGCATTAATGGCAGCCGGATTTTTGCGGTCGCCAATAGCCACCACGGCGGCGTAGCGGATTTGCCAATCTGCATCATTTAACGCGGCCAGCAGCATGTTGAAAGATTCCGCGTCATTCACCTGTCCTGCGGCAATGCATTTTTCCATATATTCAAAACGTTTGTTCATCTTATTCTCTCCCGTCCATCAAAGTATAGGGGAATTCCCAACTGTTTTTTGTGCTGGCAACCACTACTTTGCCATCATGATAGGCGGCATTAATCAGGGTTTCCGCACCATCCGGGATTATCACCGCAGGCTGACCGGAGAATCCGGTGCCGCCGTGGTCTTCTTGTCCATATTGGCTGATGCCGCATTCGCATACAATCACAATTTCAACGTTGCTGCCAGCGGTTTCTGTCGGCATAAGTATTTGCGGGTATAGCAGTTCCATTCTTAATTTGTATGATTCAAGGTCGATTTCTTTTCCGTCAACCCATAATTTCGGGTTATTCATTAACCTTGGTAGCCGCAGCCACCAGGTGCCGGTTTCCGGCGCGGTGATGGTTTTACGATACCACCAGCGCCGGGTAACAGGCAGTTCAGCCAGCATGAATGCCGGCATGGTGAATGGCAATTTCAGGGTGGATTGTTGAAGTAATGAATTCGCCTGTGTAAAATCCAGAGGGGTATCTTCGGCAATTACCTGCCAATCTTTTGAAATGTCTGCTGCTTCTGTGCGGGTATTCTCTGCCCAGGCAAGCCACAACCAGCGGCCTTCTGCACTGCGCTGGTGAAAATTAACTTGCAACGATTGTCCATCCATCCGGTCGGGATAACCATCGATAAGTTTTGTGGTTTTCTCGTCAGGTCCCAGCAATGGAATTAAACGTAATCGAACTCCTTCTGCTGTTTCAATGGCTGCGCCGTTATATGCTTCAATCTGGTGCGGACGGAGATACCATCTTGCTGTGATGTCATGTGCTTTATCAAATTTGGCAAGGTCTTCAATCAGCCAGAATCTTTCACCGAATAATCCTGATTTTCGTCAAATCATCTGCGCGTCCTGCCAATGTTCTTTGTATAGCGGTGTAACATCTGCGGTTACGGTTTTAGCATTTTCATCAAATGATACCATTGTCGCTTGCGGGTCATATTTCTTCTCCGCGCGCATCCCTTCCCAGTTGTCAATCAGCAATACGCCATGTGAACCGGCGCAACCCTGGCCAAAGTTTGTTTTAACGGTAGTGAATGTCATATTGGTTAATTCGCGCACGGTGTCGTCGTAATTAAATGCGGTGCAATTTTTATCAATCACGCCATCAGTGGTTAATGGACTGCCAAATGCACTTAATACCAGAGCGTTCGGGTTTACATGTGCGCGGGTAGGATAGCCGGGATTTGTTTCGTCCCACATTTGCATCAGGTATAAATCACTATTGTCCGATACCAATGCGGATCCGACTTCTGGTGCTGCCCAGCTTGGGAATGCGGATTTTTCGGTGACTGGTTTTTCTTCCGGCCACCAGATTAATGTCCAGATTAAATCGTCATAACCCCAACCGATGCTGATATCATGCGACCATGATGCATGTTTTTCCAGCAATTCAAAAAATAACGGGTCACCTGTGCGGTGCGCGCCATAGGCAATACACGACCGGGTCGGCAGCGAATAACCGTAATGGTCCCAGGGAAGCGTTAAACCGTTAGGCATCCATTCGCGGGATATCATTCGTACTATTGCTTCGGCAGAACTTCCGTGGGGTGGCAATTGCCGTGAATACCAGTCTGTACCGTCGGTGCGTTCCAGCAATTCGACTAAAAACGGGATACACGGACCGACTACATAGTCCATATAGGTGCTGCCTTCGCCGGAATACCCGCTTGACGGCATTCCACCCAACATTGATGGCAATCGGCGGATGCCGTCAACCTTCATGCGTTGTGCAATTGCTGATGGGTTGTCGCAATCGCCAAACAGATGTCCTAACAGCGCATTGCTGAAACATAGCGACATGGTCTGGTTGTCCACGCACATCGGTTCCGGCTTGGTGCGCATCCCGTAGAAAAAGTTGGTAAATTGGAATCTCAGCAACTCTTCACGCAGATATGCTTCTTCTTCCGGTTCCCAGGCGCCGATGCTTTGCAGCCATTGGAAATATAGCGACCAGCGCGCGTGGGGGAAAGCGAAACACCAGAAATGAAATTGCACACCCATGCTGAAAGAGATGGAGTTGAAACTGGAGACATAGGTACGAACTGCCTGGCGCGCTGCTTCAATATCAACCTGGTCATTTGTCACCATTGCAACAAATGGCGTAAACCAGGGGAATTTATCTGGTGCTGCCTGGGCGCGGCGGCGAAGTACGGTCCATACCTGTCCCATGCGGTTGTTGTCCTTCTCCGCCTTTGCCAGTTTTTTGCGTAAGATATCAATATCATTGATATAAAAAGGTTGAGTCACCATTAAAGATTACCTCATTTTTATTAGCTTAACGGGTTTAACAGATTTTACGCTTGCGTTTATGCCAGTGTCAAGTTATAATTTAGCTTGGTTTGCTTATTTTCGAAAATCTTTATATTAAATTAACAGGTTTATAAAATATTTTGTCAAAATACATATAATCCGGTTTACATGGTTATTTATAGAAAGGTTATAATGACAGATAAAGTTATTAGTTTACAGACTGCAAACATCATTGAAAATCCCGGTGCGGAGTATATGGATGATCGTCGAAAATGGCAGGGGATACCAGGGATTGAACGGTCAGTCGGTAATCGTTTTTGGGCAACCTGGTACAGCGGCAGCGATGGCGAGGGTGCCGGTAATTATGTGGTGCTGGTCACCAGTCCGGATGGCGTAAATAATTGGTCGGATCCGGTATTGATAGTAGAACACCCCAGTTTGGAATGCCGTTGTTATGACCCATGCCTGTGGGTTGACCCACGCGGTAGAATGTGGCTGTTTTGGGCGCAAAGCCGTGCATGGAATGATGGCAGGGCAGGGGTATGGGCAATTCATTGCGACAATCCTGATGATGCAAATCCGCAGTGGAGCAAACCGCGCCGGTTGTGCAATGGCGTGATGATGAATAAGCCTACTGTGTTGTCATCCGGCGAGTGGTGTTTGCCGGCGGCAATATGGGGCAGTGTGGAACCTAAAGAAGAGGAATATGCTCACGAGCGTTTCTCAAACATAATTGTCTCTACTGACGAAGGTGAATCTTGGGTACGCCGTGGCGGTGCGGATGTGCCGAATCGCGCATTCGACGAACACATGATTGTAGAACGTAAAGATGGCACATTGTGGATGCTGGTGCGACGGCATGACGGCATTGGCGAAGCAGTATCAACAAATAAAGGTGTGACATGGATAGCAACGCCAGAACCAGTTATCCCCGGACCGGATTCGCGATTTTTTATTCGCAGATTGTTGTCCGGCAGGTTGATTCTGGTAAATAATGCCCGTACCGATATTCGCAGCCATCTAACAGCATGGATATCAGATGATGAAGGCCGAAGTTGGATAGGCGGGTTATTGCTGGATAAACGCTCCGGCGTTTCTTACCCGGATGGAACGCAGAGCACGGACGGCATGATATACCTGATTTACGATTATCGGCGTGGTGATAAATACGCACTCGGAAATGACCGGGAAATTTTATGCGCGGTGATAACAGAAGAAGATATTATCGCCGGAAAATTGGTAAATGAGAATAGCAGGCTAATCGTAAGGGTGAATCAGGCAACGGGGTAGTAAGAAGAGAGAAGAGTGAAAATTGGGAATTGCAAATTGCAAATTATGTCCCCCTCTCGAGGGGGATGTCACCGCAGTGACAGGGGGAGTGACTACGGAAAAACTCCGATTTCTTAAAATTGTAAAAGAGATAAATTATTAAAAACGTGGCGTCACCGTCTCGGTGACGATAAATGGGGTAATGTAAAATGGGTTACGAGTTATTGGGAAAACTTGGCAGCCTGGCTAAGCCGAAGTTTATACCTGCTTTGGATACAGGATTTGCTTCCGCTGCGCTGGCTAACCGTGAGTTCCTGAAAAAGGTTTCTGAATCAGGTTCAGGCGTACCGCTGGTCATCGGTCTTGAACGTGCTGATGGCACTACGTCGCGATTTGAGACAATGGTATTTAAATCTGGTCATCAAATGGCAGAATTGAACCTGCCATATATTGAGCGGCTGGTTAAGTTTCTGCTTTGGCAAAAAGGCGGCTGGAAAGTCACTATTGGTGGACCGGCAGAAGTTGGCGAATATATTAAAGCTGTATATTCACCGGGTGGCACACAGGTATTTGATTACGATTTTCATGGCATGACGATTTGCGAACATCCGTTGGAAGTTATCATTACTGATGCTGATGATGTTGCTGCTGCCCGCGAGACATCAATGCCGCTTGGCCGTCATTTAAAAGGCAACCGCATCGGGTTTGACCTGGGTGCATCCGATCGCAAGGCTGCTGCTGTTATTGATGGCGAGGTGGTCTTTACCGAAGAAGTCGTCTGGGATCCGCGCGGACATGCCGACCCGGCATACCACTATAATCAAATTAATGACGCGCTGAAAAGTGCTGCCAGCCATTTGCCGAAAGTTGATGCTATTGGCGGCAGTTCTGCCGGAGTGATTATTAACAATCGTCCAATGAGTGCATCGTTGTTTCGCGGAATTCCCGCAGAACAATATTACAAAATAGAAAGTGTATTTCTTGATTTAGCAAAGAAATGGAATGTTCCCTTTGAAGTCGCGAATGACGGCGATGTTACCGCACTGGCAGGCGCGATGTCGCTGAATGACAACGGTGTATTGGGTGTTGCGATGGGATCAAGCGAGGCTGTTGGATATGTCAACAGTGAAGGCAATATTACCGGTTGGCTGAACGAACTGGCATTTTGTCCGATAGACTACCGGAGTGATGCACCGGCAGATGAATGGTCTGGTGATATTGGTTGTGGAGTGCAATACCTTACTCAGCAGGCGGTATTCAGGTTGGCGAAGGCAAATGGAATTCCATTGGAACAGTATGAGATGCTGGCTGACAAATTGAAAGCAGTTCAAAAACTGCTGGCGGATGGTGATGACACTGCCAGGAAAATTTGGGAGTCGATCGGCATATACATGGGTTACGCAATTGCACATTACGCCGCATTTTATGATATTAAATATCTGATAATTCTTGGCAGGGTGACATCCGGCATTGGCGGCGATATTATCATGGCAAAGGCCAATGAAGTCTTGAATGTAGAGTTCCCGGAATTAGCGCAAAAAATTACCATTACCATGCCTGACGAAAAGATGAAAAGAGTAGGGCAGGCATGCGCGGCAGCGAGTCTGCCGTCTATAGAGTAGAGGAGAAAAATATGAAATTAAATATGCCTACTGCTGAGATATTCGTTCCTGATGGCAAACCCATCGAAGAAGCCTTGTCTCGCACTACCCATTTATGTATTGCTGCCCACCAGGACGATATTGAAATTATGGCTTACCATGGCGTTCTGCAAGGTTTCGGTTCTGCTGATAAGTGGTTTACCGGGGTTGTGGTGACCAACGGCGCTGGCAGTCCGCGTGATGATGTATATGCGGATTATACCGATGAAGATATGCAGAAAATACGTAAAATAGAACAAAAAAAGGCTGCCTATGTCGGTGATTACGCCGCCCAAGGCTTGCTTGATTACACCAGCTCTACGGTAAAAGATGCTGGGAACATAGATGTTTTAAATGACATAATTAATTTGATAATTGCCTGCAAACCGGAAGTTATTTATACCCACAATCTTGCAGATAAGCATGATACCCACGTTTCTGTCGCCTTGCGGGTGATATCGGCTATTCGTCAATTGCCAGTTGAATCGCGTCCAAAACAGGTGTTGGGGTGCGAGGTTTGGCGCGATTTGGACTGGATGAATGATACAGACAAGGTAGTAATGGATGTTTCCAGTCACGAGAATCTTGCGATGTCGCTCCTCGGTGTATTTGACTCGCAAATCTGCGGCGGTAAACGGTACGACCTGGCAATCCAGGGACGTCGACGCTCAAATGCTACCTTTTTTGCATCACATGGTGTCGATGAATCCACTGCCCAAAATTTCGCCATGGATTTAACTCCGTTGATACAGGATGACAGTCTTGATATTGAAAAATACGTTATTGATTTCATCAATAGATTCAGTGCTGAAATTTCTTCACGCATTAGTAAATTTATATAAGTATGAATGTAATAACTTTTACTTGGCACGTTTTACCATACAGAGATAGAAGATGGTGTAAGTGTTAATCGAAGTTAAAATAGGTTCTTGCAAGACCTGATTTGTCATTGTTTCATATTGAAATATTGAGTAAAAATCAGGATTTAGCGCAAAATATGGCGTCACCGTCCCGGTGACGTAGCTGAGCAAGAAGGTGCAAGGTGCTGAAATTTATTTCCGGCTCTTTCTTTTTCCGAGCGAGACGCTCTTGCCACCTCTCGAATGAAGAGAAAATAAAGTTCTCAGAGTCAATTGCAAAACCCAATGTATTACGAGCAGGATACTCGGAGTAATATTGGTTATACAGGTTTTGCAATTGACTCAAAAGTTTTGTAATTAATAACTTCTCTGTTTGTTAAATTTTCATTAAATATTTTCATCCCAAAAAAACATGTTGAAATTCAGTTGTTTAACGGGTATAATTAACATAGTATCAATTTTTTGAAATATTTAATATATACAAAAAAAGGGGAATGTACCTATGTTTACAAGGTTTTACTCTGATTGAGTTGGTTTTCGTGATTGCTATAATTGCGATATTGGCTGCTATTCTTTTCCCTGTCTTTGCACGTGCTCGTGAAAAAGCGAGTGTTGCCACTTGCCAATCAAACCAGCGGCAGATTGCCGCGTCACTGCAAATGTATTCGCAGGACCATGATGAAACCATGCCGGGAACAACTGATGTATGGAACAGCATTAAGGTTGATAACAATATATTGATGTGCCCAACTGCTGGCAAAAATATCCCGGTAGCCTATGTTTATGATGACAAGTTGGCTGGTGCTTATCTGGACGATTTCGCTGATCCGACAGCGATTTTTGCGACGGCAGAGTGGTTGAATGGTACGATAGCTCTGTGCTTCTCCGGTCAGGCAGTTTTTTCTTATCTTGACGGACATGTTGCAATAGCAAAAGATACCTGGACATTGTCTGTTGTTGGAGAGCTTACTAAGGTAGTTACAACTGGTGCTGTTCCTACAGGAGCACCAAACCCTAATTATGCATATGCAACCATGCCGGCTATTATAACTTATGATCTTAGTAAATCAGCGAGTGCCCAGCCAGTTGTAGACCTTTCAACATTGACAAGTTCTTGTGGATATACAACCGCAAAGACCTTTCATTAACAAAAGTTGGAGCATGCGGAGTATTTTTATTCAATAATAATGTTTCTACAACACCGGATTCCAGTAGTGTTATCTATCCTTATGCAAGTATAGTTACTTTGGGGGGTAATTTGGGAACTGGTGCATGTGCTGCCATATACCCAGGTATTGGTTCTTCAAATAACGCTGGACCATTAGAACCGATGTTGCAGTCTGCAAGTGGAACAAAAACTGACACTTGGATATCCTCAATGTCTTGCGACAGCAGTGTGTCAACTATTACAATCAATTTCTCTGGTTATAATCGTTTGATTACTCTGATTTGTCCCAAAATGAGTAATAACGCTAATGGTTTTATATTCAATGTCAACAATAACTCGCAATCTATTGCAGTTAAAAATATTGCACCGAATGTTAATGTAACCGCCGAAATATTTCAGTTTTTAGTTCCATCATCTCCGGTTGTATTTTCTTTTAATAATGGCAAAGGTTCCGATGGCGGCAGAAACTACCCGATCTGTAGTCCTGGTGTATCAGTCATTTTCCTTGATAAATAATTCTTAATTACAGATATATAAAGATGCCGGTGATTATTTTATTAACCACCGGCGTTTTTTTATGTTGGCTATGTGTTTATGTCATCAAGCAGGATATTAGACACTTGTAAAGAAATAGATATTATCTATTTCCATACATTCCTTCGGAGGCTCCTCATGAAATTTGGTTATTTTGATGATGCTCAACGCGAATATGTTATTACCACCCCGCGCACTCCATACCCCTGGATTAATTATCTTGGCTGCGAAGAGTTTTTTGGCATTATTTCCAATACTGCTGGTGGATACAGCTTTTACCGCGATGCCCGTCTGCGCCGATTAACCCGATATCGCTACAACAATATTCCTCTCGATTGCGGTGGAAGATATTTTTATATCAATGATAATGGTGATGTGTGGAATCCCGGCTGGATGCCAGTAAAGGCAGAATTAGACAGTTATACTTGTCGGCATGGCCTTGGTTACACTCGCATTACCAGCAGTCGCAATGGATTGCAGGCAGATGTTTTATATATGGTTCCTTTAGGTGAAAATTGCGAAATACATCAGGTTGAACTTACCAATAACAGCGATAAAAACAAAGACATCTCTCTGTTTTCACTTCAGGAGTTCTGCCTGTGGGACGCTATGGATGACAGCAGCAATTTCCAGCGCAACCTTTCGACTGGTGAAGTTGAGGTGGAAGGAAGCACCATTTATCATAAGACTGAATATCGCGAACGCCGCAACCATTTTGCGTATTACACCGTAAATACAAATATTGATGGTTTCGATACCGATCGCGATTCGTTCTTCGGTTGGCAAAATGGTCTTCACGAAGCCCAGACTGTATTTGCAGGCAGAGCGACTAATTCCATCGCCAGTGGCTGGTCACCCATCGCCGCTCACCAGTGCAATGTGACACTGAAGGCAGGGGAAAAACGCACCTACATTTTCGTGTTGGGATATGTGGAAAATCCGGTAGAAGAGAAGTTTATCGCACCGGGAATTATTAACAAATCCCGTGCTCATGCGCAGATGGCGCGATTCGCCACTGAACAACAAGTGGAAAAAGCATTTCAGGAATTAAAAGGTTTATGGGATCAGTTGTTGTCGTATTACCAGTTAACCAGCGCGGATGAAAAACTGAACCGCATGGTGAATATCTGGAATCCTTACCAGTGCATGGTTACCTTTAACATGTCCCGCAGTACATCATATTTTGAGTCCGGCATCGGCCGCGGTATGGGTTTCCGCGATTCCAACCAGGACTTGCTTGGCTTTGTACATCAGATACCTGCGCGCGCTCGCGAACGCATTCTCGATATAGCCTCAACACAATTCGAGGACGGCGGCAACTGGCACCAGTACCAACCGTTGACGAAAAAAGGCAATGCTATGAACGGCATGGGTTTCAATGATGATCCGTTGTGGCTGATAATTGCCACCGCCGCCTACATTAAAGAAACGAATGACTGGTCGATTCTTGATGAACAGGTTTCTTTCGATAATTCCGACAAATCAGCATCGCTGTACCAGCATTGCAAAGCGTCATTTTATCACGTGGTGAATAACCTGGGACCGCATGGGTTGCCATTAATCGGTCGTGCCGACTGGAATGACTGCCTTAACCTCAACTGTTTCTCAGAACAGCCTGGCGAGTCATTCCAAACCAGCGCCAATCGTGAAGGCAAAACAGCGGAATCGGTATTGATTGCCGGCATGTTTGTCGCCATTGGCAAGGAATTCGTCGAGTTAAGCCGCTTAACGAAAGCGGAAGATGAAGCGAAAGCCGCTGAAGGCCATATCGCGAAAATGCGGGAAACTGTATTGGAACACGGCTGGGATGGCGAGTGGTTCCGCCGTGCTTATGACTTCTTTGGCAGTCCCATCGGCAGCGCGCAAAATGAAGAGGGACAAATATTCATCGAATCGCAGGGATATTGTGTAATGGCAGAAATCGGCAAAGAGTCTGGCCAGGCTCAAAAAGCGCTTGACTCGGTACGCGCCAGATTGAATACCCCATACGGAATCATGCTCCAGCAACCGGCATATACGAAATATCATGTCGAACTCGGAGAAATTTCGTCTTACCCGCCAGGTTATAAAGAAAACGCTGGCATATTCTGCCACAATAATCCGTGGATAATCATCGCCGAGTCTGTATTGGGTCGCGGCAACTACGCATGGGAATATTACCGGCAGATATGTCCGGCATACCTGGAAGATATCAGCGAGATTCACCGCATGGAACCGTATGTTTATTCACAAATGGTGGCGGGCAAAGATGCAGTGAATCATGGCGAAGCGAAAAATTCCTGGCTCACCGGCACCGCGTCATGGAACTTCATCACCGTATCGCAATCCCTTCTCGGCATTAAACCTGACTGGGACGGTTTGTTAATCGAACCATGCCTGCCGGCGGATTTGAAAGAATATACAGTAACCCGCATCTTCCGCGGCGCAACCTATAACATAACCATAAAACAATCTGCAGTAGAAACACTGCAATTGACTGTGAATGGCAAACAGAT
>CAZWZF010000060.1:0-28415 GCA_964638715.1 uncultured bacterium
GGGGTTGGGGTGGGGCTTAAATCCTATAAATCGATGTAAATTAATAAAGAACTTTTCCCCTTGTACCTGTACCCTCTTCTGCTATATAATTACCCCGGATTCAAATACAAATAGCAGGTAAAAAAATTGACAGAACAGTTAGCTAAAAGTGCATACACCGGTCCGGCAGGTCCGGTGGTATTGATAATTATGGACGGCGTTGGCATTGGCAAATATGCTGCCGGCGATGCGGTGCAGACAGCATTAAAACCGACATTGGATTGGCTGAAGGAGAACGCGTTGTATGGCCAGTTGAAGGCACACGGCACCGCGGTGGGTTTGCCCAGCGATGATGACATGGGAAACAGCGAAGTCGGGCATAACGCCATCGGCTGCGGACGGGTATTTTCGCAAGGCGCGATGCTGGTGAATGCCGCCATCGAAACCGGTTCCATGTTCCGTGGCCAGGTATGGCAGACCCTGGTGGGCAACGTGTTGGAAAACAAGTCCACCATGCATTTCATCGGCCTGTTTAGCGACGGCAATGTCCACAGCAATATCGACCATCT
This sequence comes from uncultured bacterium, assembly GCA_964638715.1. GTDB lineage: Bacteria > Armatimonadota > Hebobacteria > CAIYQO01 > CAIYQO01 > JBAXQQ01. The sequence continues at coordinate 549 of CAZWZF010000060.1, forward strand.
GAAAGGTATGCTGGAAAAAGCGAAATCGGAAGGCGTGAAGACTGCCCGTATTCACATACTGCTGGATGGCCGCGATGTTGGCGAAACCAGCGCGCTTGATTATGTTGACCCGTTTGAAGAATATCTGAAAACCATGAACGCTGACGGCGTGGATTATCGTATCGCATCCGGCGGCGGCAGAATGTATATCACCATGGACCGCTACAACGCCGACTGGACAATGGTACAGCGCGGATGGGACACCCATGTTCACGGCATTGGCGCGCAATACGCTTCCGCACACGAAGCAATCACCGGCATCCGCAAAGACCACCCGGGAATGATTGACCAGGACCTGCTGTCATTCGTCATCGCCGAGAATGGCGCGCCGATTGGCAAGATTAGGAATAACGACAGCGTGGTATTCTTTAATTTCCGCGGCGACCGCTCCATCGAAATCACCCGCGCATTTGAAGAAGATGACCTGCCGTTAATCAACCGCGGCGTGCGTCCGCAGGTGATATACGCCGGAATGATGCAGTACGACGGCGACCTGAAACTGCCGAAAATGTTCCTGGTTGACCCGCCGGCAATCGACCGCACCGTGGGAGAATTCCTCGCAAATGCTGGCATCCGCCAGTTGGCTATCAGCGAAACCCAGAAGTTCGGACACGTAACATATTTCTTCAACGGCAACCGCAGCGGCAAGTTTAACGACGAATTGGAAGAATACGTCGAAATAAAATCCGATATTCTGCCGTTTGAACAGCGACCATGGATGAAAGGCGCCGAGATTACCGACTATGTAATAGATGCCATCCGCGAAAACAAGTTCGAATTCATCCGCCTGAACTACCCGAACGGCGACATGGTCGGCCACACCGGCGTATACCAGGCAACCCAAATCGGCGTGGAGACGGTAGACCTGTGCATCGGCCGCATCCTGCCGGTTATCCAACAGATGAAAGGCATCCTGGTTATCTCGGCCGACCACGGCAACGCCGACGACATGTACGAGCACGCCAAAAAAACCGGCGACGTGTTAACAGAAAACGGCAAAATCAAGGTGAAAACCGCCCACTCGCTGAATCCCGTTCCAGTATACATCTACGACGCCGACGGCTCCGCGAATATCACCCTCAACGACACCACCCAATTAGGCATCAGCAGCCTCGCCGCCACCTGCCTAAACCTGCTTGGATTCGATAAACCGGAAGATTACGACGAAAGCGTAGTTACTATTAATATAAAATAGAGCGATTTCCCCTCGCTGTTTTATTATGGCGGGGGGATTATTGTATCAAATAATTTAACCACGAAAAACACGAAAATTAACTGCAAAGCAGACAAATAGCACAATGAATAGGTGATTACTAAATGCAACATAACAAAATATATTTCGTGCTTTTCGTGTATTTCGTGGTTAAAATAATATAAAATATAAAGAACATCAAAGGGAGACCACGCCATGTTTGATATGCAGCGATTTAGTGAGATTTGTAATAAGATTCGCGGGGAGTTTGATGAGAAGGATGCGGCGCGCGAGCGCGGACTTACCATCAGCCGCGAGGTAGTGCGCAACAGCGCAAACGCCATCCGCGCTACTCATCGGCGCAAGTTTGACGAAGCGAAGAAGCTTAACGCGCAGATTCACGAACTGGTGCGCGAGATGAACGAAGTGCTGGCGAATTACCCCGAGGTGAAATACGCCGGATTTGTCCATGACGCGCAGAAAGAATATGCCGAAGCGGCAATTTTTCTCTCCGTTGTTGCTGACGAAACCCTGCCCGATCCGGACGACCTGGGGGTGGATTACCCGGCCTACCTGCACGGAATCGGCGACGCCACCGGCGAAATGCGGCGTTTGATTCTCGATAAAATCCGCGAAGGCGAGTCGGCATCCAAGGAAAATGAAGCTACCCTTAACGTGATGGATGAAATCTATTTCGAACTAATCAGTTTTGACTATCCCGCCGCTATCACCGCTGGCCTGCGCCGAATTACTGATGTATTGCGCGGAACCACCGAACGCACCCGCGGCGATTTGTCCACCGCTATCGGACAACAGCACCTGAAGAAGGCTATCGAAACCGCATTGGGAAAAGTGGAAGGAAATTGATGAATAAACAACCGAACGCCGGTAACAGCAGCGAATATTACCTGCCTTACCTGGAAGACCCGGCGATTTTACATACCTACCCGAACGGCCACCGGCTGATAATAATACGCAAACCCGGCGATATTCTGCATTTGCAGACAAATGTGCTGGTGGGAGCGTCTTACGAAGATGAAACCAATAACGGCGTTTCCCATTTTCTGGAACACCTGATGTTTAAAGGCACCGCCAAATATCCCGTTGGCGAGTTCGACAAAATAATGGAAGGGATGGGGGCGCGGATAAACGCGGCGACATCGGACGACTGCACGTATTACTACGCGACTTTCCCGAAAGATGACGATGGCGGCAACCTGCGGCTGGCGATGGAATTACAGGCGGATATGCTGATGAATGCGGCACTGCCAGCGGATGAAATCGGCCCGGAAATTGACCTGAATGATATGGAAAATGGTGAGAAACGCGAACGGATGGTGGTGCTGGAAGAGATTTTAATGGGAAAAGACAACCCGTTTCGCCGCGCCATAAAAAAACTGAATGAGCTGCTGATGCCCACCCACCCCTACCGGCGCGAAGTGATAGGAACCGAGGAGATTATCGCCCACATAAGCCGCGACGATATTTACGCATTTTACCGCAAATGGTACGTGCCAAACGCGATGGTAACCACTGTCGCCGGCGAGGTAGACCCGGCGGAAATAATTGAAATGGTGGCGAAATATTACAACTTTGCCGATTGCAAACCTGCGGTTTTTCCCCTATTAACCATGGACAAGCCGCCAACTCGCAACACAGAAACCGTTACCGCGCCGCAAAACGTGGCGTATATCCTCACCGGATTTTTAACTCCGCCGGCAAAACAAGTGGAAGACACCTGCGCGCTGGACGCTATTTCGCTTATCCTTGGCGGCAGCGTTAGTTGTCGAATGCAGATGGAATTGATAGAAAAGCTGCCGAATACGCCATTTATCGCCGTCGGCGGCGGCAATTACACCATGCGGGATTGCGGCCGATACTTGAATTACGCCATTGTAAACCATGAACGCGTGGAAGAAGCGCAGGAACTGTTTATGGGGGTACTGAACCGCATCATTACTGACCCGCCGACATTGGCAGAGTTGGACATGGCGAAGATTTGCCTGGAATCGCAATTTGCCACCCAGGTGGAACGCGTGGTTGGCATGGCAGATTTGGCCAGCAGCATGATGGTAGAAAATATGGGATTGGATTACGTGCAGAAAAACCTTGATATCATACGGTCGCTGACCATCGACGATTTGAAGAATACCGCCGAAAAATATCTGCATACCGAAAATTCCTGCACGGTGCTGGTGATGCCTGGCGAAGGAAACGAATAGATGAATTACGAAAAATATCTGCTGAATAACGGCATTGAATTGATATATATTCCTGCGCCAAACTCTGCCCGCACGGTGATAAGCATCGGCATGGAAGGCGGCAGGCGATACGACGAGATTCCCGGCGCGTCATTGCTGCGCAGCCGATTGACCCTTAAAGGAACTACCACCCGGGACGCGGAAACGATTCTGCGGGAATTGGACAATAACGCAATCTCATTAAGCGACCATCTGGATAACGATTACCAGTATCTTTCCGCCGCGTTTTTGCCGCAGAAATTTGATATCGCCATGGAATTACTGGCAGATGTATTCCTGAACCCAACCTTCGCAGAATGGGAAAAGGAAATACAACAGATGATTGGGGCAATTCACGCGTCATTGGATATGCCGCCGGAAATCGTCCGCGACTTGCTGACCAGAACGATATTCAACAATCATCCTTATTCTTATACCGGCACCAAAGTTTTACAGGCTATACCGAAGTTAAATCAGGAATTGTTGGTGAGTGAATACAAAAAAATACTTAATGAACGCCACCTGATAATTTGCGTGTCCGGCAATATGGACCCGCAACAGTTGCTGCAGATAATGAACGGCTATTTCGGCCTCTTGCCGGCGCGGTCATTCCAGCCTTTCCTGCCCGCTTTTACCCCCATTAATGAAGATATCGAAGTTATTGAAACCAAAGCAGAGATGAATCAGGCACACGTGATAATGAGCTGGTACGCGCCGAAATTTGGCGACGATATGATGGTTCCATTGCGAATTGCCAACATCATTCTCGGCGGTGGAATGAGTTCGCGACTGTTTCGCGAACTGCGCGACAAGCAGGGATTGGCATATTCAATAGGTTCCGGCTATTTGCCATACATCCAAGTGGGGCAATTCGCCATCAACATCGGCACTTCACCAACAAATATCGATAAAATCGCGCCGCAATTCATCGAACAATTACAGAAGATGCAGAATAATATCGTCAGCGATGAAGAGTTTGAACGCGCCAAAACAGTAATTCGCGCTAACCATATCCTGGGTCACGAAACCAACAGAAATTGGTGTCTCGACTACGCGCACCTGGCATCAATCGGCGCACCACTGGAATATTTCAAGTTGATGCTGGAAAAACTAAAACTCGTTACCAAAGAAGATGTAATGCTGGCAATGCAGCAAATAAACGGTCCATCAGTGAAAGCAGTGCTGATGCCAGAGTAGATAAAGAGAGAAGAGAGGAAACGTGGCGTCACCGTCCCGGTGACGATAAAAAAGCAATCCGAAGGATTGCAAAATTTTCTCTCTTCTCTCTTCTCTCCTCTCTCTTCACACCCCGTCTCTTCGCCGTGCATACTCACTAAATTTTTCTTCCAACCATTGCACTTCTTCTGGGGGGAGTGGTTTATCGCCGCCTAATATTCGCGATACTACCAGGCTGCGGGCAAATAGTTCGAGGGTGTCGAGGATGTCGTATGCTTCCTGCAGGTTTACTCCCCAGCATATTACGCCGTGGTTTGCCAGCAAATATGCCTGCTGACGGGAATTTACTGCTTTCTCTACCCCATTTGCCAAATCAAATGTTCCCGGTCGAAAATATGGCAGTACTGGAACTTCAGCGCCTAACAGAAAAACTGCTTCTGATGATGAGCGGGTGTCGATAGGCATGCAGTTTTGCGCGAAACCGTTGATATATGGCGGATGCGCGTGAATTACCGCACTGGCCTGCGGTAGTGCGCGGTATACCGCAAGATGGAGCATTACCTCGCTGCTGGCTTCGCGGTCGCCGGCGATTTTTTGCCCGTCTTTATCTACCATCACCATGTCATCTTCCGTAACCAGCGCCTTATGCAGTCGCGACGGAGTAATCCAGCAACCATCTTCATCGGTTCGCATACTGATGTTGCCGCCGGTGGCGGTGGTGAAATCGCGGGCAGCCATGGCATTGCTTACCCGTACAATATCAAACTTTTCATTGCATGACATATTCATTATCCTATAAAACCATTGTTGAAAGTATTTTTCTTTTTTGCCCAATATGCTTGATTTTTGGTGATTACCAATATGTCTATCGGCCCGCCAACGGTCTTCATCCGCGACTGGTAGCGCATGGTTTCTGCTGTGGTACGGATAGCGAACTCCGCAAAATCTACCGCATCGGCAAGGGTGAACAGGTGAATGGGAATATCATAGGTGGGCAGCGGAAGATAATTATCATCCGCATCCGGTTTTCCGCAAGGACCTATCAATCGTGCCAGAATATCGCCTTCCCCACTCCAGCTAATTCCCGGCAATCCATCAGCATTCAGATGCATCATCGACTCGGACTGGGTATGAGCATTCCAAACCGATGATACTGAATTCCCTTCCGGAGTGTAGTCGTAACCGGAAATATGAAAACCTACGTCAGGGTCACCAGGCTGTTCGCGGAAATATTCCAGCATTATCTGCGCGATATCACGCACCTTCAAATCGCGGTTATTCAGCCTTTCAGTGACGCATTTCTCAATATGAAAAGACAACGGAGCACCTGCAATCTCCGGCACCCCGAAATATGATATGCCCACGTTGTTTGCAGTGACAATTATTTTCGAGGCGGTATCCGTCTGTCCTATGCCAACCTGAATAATGGTGTTATCGTCGCGATGCTGCTGAGAAGTGTATAAAATCCGGCTATCCGCCGCCATCACTATGCCATCGCGCAGGTAAATTGATAAAACACAGGACATATATATTTCCCCTTATATTTAATTTTTGACATGATTAACATGATTTTTTGGCTTCGCCATTCAATAAATTAATCTTATTAATCAAATCCTGCCTATCCTGCCAACTTGTCCTCTATTGCTTTAGCGACAAAGGATCGATGTTAATTGTCTATTAAATTTGGTACTTGTTCAGTTTTTTCATGCGCGGGTCATTCCATAGTGGCGCAAAGAGTGGTTCTTCAACAACGTAGGTTGTATCGTAACCTAACTTCATCGCCGCGCGCAGGTCGGCAAAGGCTGCGGTTATCTTGCCTGTTTGTGCCCGCAGTGCTGCCCGCACCAGCAAACCGCGCACGTAAAACGGGTCGACTTTCAACAACCTGTTCACCACGTCAGACGCGTCATTCATATCGCCAACCCGCAGGTGGCACAACGCCAGCATCCACATGGCTTCCGGGTTATCCGGACGACGATGCAGGCTTTCTAAAAACGCATTGCGGGCATCGGCAGAGCGATTTAAATCAATCATCAACATTCTGCCCATATACAGCCAGGGTTTCTCGTCACCCGGGTCCAATTCGCAGGCTTTGTCAAAACATTCCATCGCCTCAACATACTTTTTATTGCCGACGTAGGACAGCGCACGAATCACCCACAGCGACGCGTCATCGCCGTAATCACCGGTAGCGCGTTCGATAGCGCGCAGTGCCTCGTCAAAACGGTTTTGTTCGTGATATAGCTTTGCCAGCGAGAACCAGGCCACAGACAGTTTTGGTTGTTTGTTTGCCGCTAATTCGATTTTCTGTTCACCTTCTATCACGATATCAACATCACTGCTTTCTATCATTAATCGGCCCTGAACGTATATCAATATCGCGTTATCCGGCTTTAGCTTCAGCATTTCTTCAATGCTCTCCAACGCCGGCGCAACGGCATCTATCTCTATTGCCAGGTCAACTATCCGCAATGCCGCTTCCAACACTTCGTCATCCAACTCCAGGGTGGTCAGGTATTCGGTAATCGCCTGTTCTTCCTTGCCTGCCCTTTCCAGCATGGTGCCATACGCCAGGTGATTCACTGCCACATCCGGCTCTAAATCGATGGCTTTTTCAATCAATGTCTGCGCCTCTTCCGAAAGGCCGATGGCATCTAAAGAAGTAGCGCGGTTATATAACAGAATCCCGGTTTCGCCTTCTAATTCTTCCAACTTATCCCAAATTGCAATCGCTTCGGAATGACGCGCTAAATATGACAGCGTTGCCCCGTATAATCGCAAAATATCCGGGTCATCGTCCATTTTATTGTATAATAACTCGGCATATTTAAATGCTTCATGAAATCTACCAACATCGCATAAATCAAGTGCGTAATAATACAGATTTTCCTGGTCTTCCGGTTCCAATGCCAGCGCATCTTCACGAGCGACCAGCGCTTCATTTATTCTGCCCAACTGCTCCATAGCATCTGCCTGTGCCATATAGGCCCCAGCATCGTGCGAATCCAGCTTTATGGCGCGGTTTGCGCTTATCAGCGCGTCCTGGTAATGCTGCAAATACGACAACTGGTGTGCCGATTCCACCTGGATATCAATGTCATCAAGGTTGCTGTCCGCCGCTTTTAAAATCTCGTCAACCGCCTCTTCCTGACGTTCCATCTGACCGTATGCGCTGCCGCGAAAAAGCTGTACCCAGCCATTATTCGGCGACTTCTCCTCTGCCTGTGCCAATATCTCCAAAGCTTCCTCTGGATTATTTATCTGCAGCAAATTATGCGCGCGGTCTATTAATTCCTCAACTTCGCCTTCGCCATCAAACGGCTCCATTTACCCAACCCTTTCAAATACTGACAGGCTAAAACTATACAAGATGTATAGAAGCCCCAGTAACAAATGGATTATACCCGAATTAGCCGGTTTTAGTCATTTTTGAGAAGAAACCAGTGTAGAAAGTTATGAGGTTATTGTTTTAGAAGGAGTTTGGGAGATAAGGGAATAGATGGGAGGAATGGGAGATATGAGAGCATTTTTCACCAAAGAAATTCGGGCTAACCATTCTTCCCATTCCTCCCATAGTTCCCATTCTTCCCATTAATAACTAACCAATATTCGAAATATCCCGCACAAATTTTACCGCATCTTTTGCCATCTGCTTATCTGTTCCGGTGGCGGTTACTACTATGGCACGGATATCTTTTAGCTGGTCTTTTATTTGCAGCAGGTCGGATGGGCTGCAGTCGAACATGAGCGCATTGCCGCCGGATGCTTCGTATAATTCTTTCAGGCGATCGATTGCCGGCGGGCAGTTGGGGTCGTTGGAGATTTGAATCATGGAGTTTTGCACGTAACTGCCGATTACTCCCTGCAAATTTGCCCCCATCATGTGGTGGTGGATTGCCACAGTGCCAAACTCTTCCTGTATCTTTTTGCTCCAGGGTTGTCCCCATTCGGCGGATACATTTGGTCCGCACATATCCATGGTATCCTCGGACATGAAGATGGCATTTTTCGGCGCCATCGCGCCCCAGAAAGGCATGCCGGGTCGGTCGGCGGGGATTAAGGTTCGCAAATCTTTCTCAAACGCGATGATGGTGTCGGTGCATCGCCGCATTAATTCGGTCATTTCGTCAGGATAGTCATAAAAGTCGATGAAGATATCGTTGCCGCGGATGGCATTCGCCAAATCGAGCGGCGAATAATGGTTGTGACCGTTGAATAGATATGGCTGGCTGGCACGATTGCCCCAATATTGAACCATCTCTTTCATTATTTTAACCCAACGATTTTCCGGGTTATAGACAACTTCATTCAGACGGTCAAATCCGTTTTCACCACTCAAAGGGTGCGGCGCCCAACTTGTCCACTCAGAAAACTCTACCAGCAAGTCAAAAATAAAAGTGTGGTGAATGGCAATGCCAAGGTCCGGCGTCATCCAGGGGATTAAATCGTCGCCGGCTTGCTCGCTCCATTCCAACATGCCTTCGGCGCATATCGCCATATCTTCCGCCATCTCCAGGTGGCCGCCATTATTGAAATCGTATTCAAACAGGTTTTTCTTTCGCACCCAGTATGGGTCCTGGCGCACGACGATCATTAAATCGCCGGGTTTATTGGAATCGTAAAACCGCTGGTATCTCTCCGCGCGGGATTTTATAGCTTGCATCATATTAGAATATTCCTTGTTAATGAATTTAACCACAAAGAACACAAAGAGCACAAAAAACTATGTGTTCTTTGCGTTCTTTGTGGTTAATTATTTGTTAGGCGCAAAATTAAATACAACAGTATGCCGATATTGTATACATCTTTAACATAAATTGCAATAATTCGTAAAAAACCTATTGCAGTTATTAAAAAGGTTGCTATAATTGGCAGGTGTAAATATATTCAATTTGTATTTAAAATATTCAATCATAAAGGTAATTACAATGACAACAAAAATGCTGAAATTGGGCGACTCTTCTTTTGAACTGTTAACTGATGGCGATAGTTTTACTGGTATTGGCGCGATAACCATTGGCGACACAGTGGTTCGTTCCGGCCGCTTACCGTTGCGTCCATTCACGCAATCATTCTCCGGCAATCAGTTGAGCGTGTTAAAACTGCGCAGTGTTGACACCGGTACCGACGAATTACGCATTCGCCTGACAGCAGAGTTTTCACCCATGCCGGTAAAACTCATGCGCGACCACAGTTTTGACCCGATTCATGAACTTGGCGACTGGAACACTGAAGTTATTTCAGGATTAGGTGAGATTGACATCGTAATTAAAAAAGCCGCAGACTCTTTTAACGGCGTTGAATTTGGCGGTTTTTCGTATCATTATGAATATGACAGCAAAAATATCGCGCTGTTTTACCTGCTTGATATGGCGAGTTGGGAATTAGACGGCGATATCGTCGGCTGCACAGTATATACACAATCTTCATGTTCACCACCGGTGGTTAAATTTGATAATGACACTGTATGGTCTACCGAAGGATTTTTATTCTTTCTGGTTGACGGCGGGCAAAACCCGGTAATGACCCACAACCTGCCGCGTTGGGCTGGACATGGCTCATTTGATTTTCAATTCAAGGGTGATGTCACCATGGTCGGTGTATTTGAACGGGTCGAATTAATACGTTCAGTAGTATGCCGTGATGCAGAAAAAGCGGAATTAAAAACTTTTGATAAGCACATCTTTGACAATACCATGAAATACAGTACCGCAGCAAAGTCGATAATGATAAATAAAGGCGCGAAAACAGTCACCGACCAGCAGAATATCTGGACCTGGGTATCTGAAGAAGTAGACAACCGCGCCCGTGCAGAATATGGCATTAAAGATGAACCGATGGTGGTAGACCTGTACCAGAACTTCTGGCGCAATTTCCAACTGGAAGACTATTACAAAGACCTGGTACCGGCAGCGGCGAATATCGGCGCAAAGAGAATATTTGTCGATAACCTGAAGAAATCATCAATGACCGAAGACGCTCCGCTGAAAGGAAAATGGCAGTGGAACATGTGCTGCGGCCATGAATATGAAATAGCCGACATGTTTGGTGGTAATGCCGGAGTGAAAGATTTCGTCAGCAAATGCGCTGATCAGGGTGTGCAGGTGATGATATGGACCAATAACGACCAATCACTGGCAAGTCCAATTAATTCTTCCGAACGCGACGAAAAAGGTTGGTATGTGTTGCTGGAAGACTGTCGTCTTAAATACGGCGGGGCATACGCCGGCTGCATGAGCGTGCTTGATTTCTCCGTCCCTGACGCCCTGAACTATTTTGTGGACAGCCACCTGAAAATCGCGGAAGAAACCGGATTAACCTCGTTGTTCTTTGACAGTTTTTACAACCTTGGTTTCATGCCGATCAGCTATCGAAACTGTTCGCCGCATACCATGTGGAAAGGCTGCCTTTCCATGGTAAAATCGCTTCAGGACGCAGGGATAAATTTGGAAATCGAGTCGTTTGGCCCGTTCGGCAAGCCATGCCATGGCCATCCGTCATCATATAACATGGATACAATCTTTATTTGCTATCGCGTGGGACTGGGCAATGATTACACCACCGTACCGACCAATAACCCGATAGTCGTGCAAAAAGATTTATCAATGTCAGCAGACTTCTACAGCCTTGCCCACAAGGCAGGTTTGGCATCAGCCACCGCCATGTTCAATGCTGATAATATCCGTATCGACCAGCGTTGGAGCAGCGAGCAAGTCAAGATGCTTAAGATTTACCACGACAACCTGGAATCGATGCACACCCGCTATCTGCAGCAGGACGGGTTGGCGGTTATCTGGCACAATGCCGAAAAGACCCAGGCAGTTATCTGGAACTTCGCAGACCGCAAGGTTAAACTGCCAGGCGTTGTGACAAACATGTCTACCGGTGAAAAATTAACCGACGGCGAATACAGCTTGAATGCGAATAACATCTATTCGGTGACTGGTGTGGAATTGCCGACAGGGATTTAGAATTAAAAATTAAAAATGAATAATTAAAAATTACGAATTGCGAATTACGAAGGCTTCAGGGACTGACATCAAGCGGCGAAGCCGTGCCGTGTCTGTCCCAAAAAGTAGGGAAACGTCTTATTATACCGGTTCGTCATGTTGGGACAGACACGGGTTACCGTTCCGGCACATCCGTGTCAGTCCCGAAGGCTCGCCTGTTATTTTATCCCGGACACCTTTGTCAGTACAGCGGTTGCGGTTACTGTGTCGGACGCTAAGGTTGCTGCATTTTTAGCGATGTCATTTCTTGAGTAAGCTGTTGTATTAATAGTCTGGGTTGGCGGATTGTTTACGTCGATTACTTGCCCGCTGTATGTGACAATTCGCAGGAACAGTTTAACGCTTTCACCCGGTCTTAATGCGCTTAACAGCCAACCGCCATTGTATACTTCTTTAGTGTAATCTTTGCCGCCAATGTCAAATATTCCTACTTTCCATTTGCTGTTCACAGTAGAATTACTGGTAATGATAAAATTATCCGGGACATTGCCGGTGTTTTTCACAATAATGGAAAATTCACTCTGGCGATTTATTGGCTGGTCTACCTTAATTGTTTGCTGGCTGCCATCATTATTTACCACCCCAAACCCAATCGGTGGCATGGTACGCTAAGCAATCGGGTACAGCACGGATACTGTGTTTTGCTGGTGATTGAAAGCATGTAGGTAATCGCAGTATTCAAGCCAGTCCCCGGCAAGCTATCGTTCCAAGCACGAATCATTTTAAATGTTTTTCATGAAAATATTCAATATCATTCATATATATTATTTTAAAATCAGGATTTCGTTCGGTCACATATTGGATGAAAGGTATTAATAACTTTTCGTTATCGAAAAGAATTGGACGCATAAAATTTCTAAAGGGAATTCTAAAATCAGGAATATCTTTAAATGGTGGGGCGTATGTCATTAATACTCCATAAATAAGCAGAGAGCCATCTTTATGTTTCAACCGCAACGTGTGAAAAGAGATGTTATTTAAAAGTGATTCTATATCTGCTATAGCTAATACTACAGTTCTTTTTCGGGATATAAATTTGCAGGTAACACCGTCAACGTTAATTTGATATACAACATCATGATAAATGAAAAGTTCAATGATACAGATGATGCTGAAACATATAGGATAAATAAATCCGGGGGTGGAGTATGCAGGATATAAATAGTTCCAGATGTAAGATGACAATGCCATGGTAAACAACACTATTACAAAAATAGTATCATTCCGCATTCGTTTTACAAAATAATGGTTGTGATAAATTGTCTCTGGCATTGTTGTGTCCTAATGAACTGATTTCTATTTGTATATTTGGATTTTAGTAGAGAATATCCTGCTTTTTTGCATTGATTAAAATGTTTTACTTCTTCTCACCATCCAACCCGTTAATTAATTTAAATTTCTTGTTTCTTTCGCTGATGTATTTTATGAACGGGTCTATCATTTTTTCTTTTTCTGATGTTTTAAGAAGGAAGATTTTATTCCATCGCAGGTAGAATTCCTTGTTCAGGTTGGCATCGTCAACCAAAAGATATCCATTTATCAGGATAAAACCAGCGGTATTTTTTAAACGTAGGGATAAGACGTTATTTGGTAATGTAACGAGGGATTCTATATCTGTAACCGGCACGGTTGTTGACCTTATTCGCGAGATGAATGTGCAGGTGCTTTCGTTGATATCGATGCGAAATATCGCGTTGCGGTACATAATTAATTCAATTAGCGGTACTGCACTGGAACAGAAAATGATAAAAGCAAGAGCATAATGATTATGGTTAAACCTTGCCAGTACAATACCAGCAATCGCGACGCACCATAGCAGCAGAATGACGATAATCTGTTCTTTCATTAACTGTTTGTATTCTTTATTAAAATAGATGGTTTGCGCCAAGTCAGTTTTTCCCTTAAATCAGTATAGTTATTATATTCCATAATGCGCCAATATGGAATGATGTCAGGTATTTTTTATTTAAATTTTACATCGATTAATAGGATTAATAAGATTATATTGACCGCTTTCTGCAAGCCGTGATAAACTGCCGCCATAGTTGTTATACAGCTAATGAAAATCAAGGAGAGTTTCGCGATGATTCCTGGATTCATTATTTCCATTCTTACGTTTCCCGGTGTTATTGTTCATGAATGGGCACATTTAATGATGTGCCGACTGGTTGGCGTCAGGGTACATGAAGTATGTTACTTCCGGTTCGGCAATCCCGCGGGTTATGTTGTCCACGAGGCTCCACGAAACCCTTGGGCAAATATTCTCATCGGTTATGGGCCATTGATTATTAACACTATAGTCGGTGCCATTATAGGTGGTTTATTTTGGGGAAAAGAGACACCAAATGGCGATAATATCTTCACTTTTATCATGATTTACCTCGGCGTATCTATCGCAATGCATTCATTCCCCAGTACCGGCGACGCGAAATCAATGTGGTCTGCCATCTGGGCAAAAGGTTCTCCCTTTCTCCTGAAAATAGTTGGTACCCCATTAGTAGCAATTATTTTTATCGGCGCACTCGGTTCTATATTCTGGCTCGATTTAGTATATGGAGTTTTCGTAGTAATAGGCGCGTCAGAGTTTGCGAGTACCATGCATTTGAAGTGGTAAAGTTATAATTGGCAGATTATATTTATCACAGGAATTATATCAAACACTAAATATATTGACCCCAGCGGGGTCGCATATTTATAGATAAGAATACAAGCAGCAGAGAATTCAACCCCAGCGCAGGTCGCATATAATTTCTGATAATGTGCCTATTTATATGCGACCCGCGCTGGAGTCGAAATCTATAAATACAAATTCTATAAATATGTGACCTCGCTGGGGTCAAAATAACACCATTTTCACTAAAGTAAAATGGAGAATGTGGCTATTTCATTCTATAAAATCCGGGTTTTACATCTTTAAATAATTTATCGTTATCGCGTTTTATTACCGCGCCGGTTAATTCTTCCCGTAATTCTGCCACTTTAAGATATGTGTCACCGAGGTTGATTTGTGGAAATGCGAAATCATCTGGTTTTCCATACGGGGAAGGTATAATCAGTAAATCATCTATGACAGATAAATCTCCCGGTAGCCAGGTGAAGGCATCGCGACCGCCTTTTTCAACCAGCAGTTTCAGCATATAGCGATTATGTTCTTCCCAACCCGGCTTATCATTAACTACACAATGCCCGGTAATCGGTGCCAGTCTAATTCCACCGTCCGATGATATACATTTACCGCCATGGTTTCGCAGACTCATCAAGAAATCGCGGGGGCCATATCCGTCAATGCCGCGTTGGGTATTAGCAATAACACTGAACATTTCTAACGGCATATCCATTGCTGTTCCTTCACCGACTATAATAGCTTCCGAGTCGCAGGATTTTATATAGGAATACATTTCATCCATGAATGATATAGCATGAACTGCGGTTTCACCCGGGTAACGCATGAAAGAACGCGGGGTGAAATCCGGTGGGATAGGATGCCCGCTGCAATCAAAGAATATTCCTTTGCAGCCACATTCCTTAATGTAAAAATCAATCCACTTTTTTGTGTATTCAATATATCCGGGATGGCCGGGATTGATGAAAAACATGCTGGTCGCGTCACTATTCCCCCATGACGCTATCATGCGTCCGTCGATACCGCGAATGAACCAGTCGTCATCAACATCCAGAGCGCCGGGAACCAGGCCGGAATGCGACATCCAGATAATCATCGGCACCCCGCGTCCGGAGATACGTTTGCACATCCGTTTGAACTCATCCCTGCTGCCGTGACGGGTATCCGGTGCATATCCGTGTGGAGACGTACCGCATAGCATTGACCTTTCTGTTACCAGGCTGATCCAGATTGCATTGAATTGCCCGTCATCAAGTTTTTTCTCCCATACATCAGCTTGCTCTGTCCAGGTAGGTTCATTATTCCATGCTACACCTTCACCCCACAAGACATTATATGTCCATGCTGGTGGTTCCGGGTAATAAAATGTCGCGTAATCTGCCATCCACCGCTTCATTTCGTCAGATGTCTCGCCGTGGTAGATGGTGATTTCCGGCATTCTAAAAGTTGTTCCCAACGGCAATTCCGCATGGAAAGTAAAGTCGAAACAGATACCGCGTCCGGCAGAATCAATATTCACGATATATCCGATATTTGGCTTGCGGCAAGTTATCGCTACCCAGTGACCGGTTTTTATATTATAAAAGACTGCGCCGTTAAGCACTAAACCACCGGGATAATGACGGCGGAATATATGTCCAAGGAATTTCTTGGCGTTTTCCGGGGTGTCATGTTCATAACCCATGTGCCCGTTTTCCTGGTCTGGCCCCATGGAATAGGCATTGGGGTAAATCATCCGGGTATCTTCTCCCCAGAATTTCCAATTCCAATTCAATAGTGTCAGTGTATCAACATACATCGGCGCTTCCAGCACTGGTCCGCCGGGTCCCGGGCACTCATAAGATAATTCAGCGGTTTCACGCTGCAATCCATATTGAATGCCGATGGCATTAAAAGAAAGTTTGGGACGTGTGCCGATGACCCGCGTCATCACCAAACCCATGCCGGTATACTGGTTGACGAACTTTTCGCCGCGCATGCGCACTGAAGTTTCCGGCGGTCTGGAGCCAGCACTGTCATGTGGTACCGCGCGCATGGCAAATGGTGCGCCATTAAGCAACAATTCGCTGGAAGATGCTGGGGAGTTGTCCAGCAATTCTTCACCATACAGGTTAAACGACACCACACGCCCGGTAGCCGGGTCGCAGGTAATTACAGGTTGTTTTGAAATATTAGAGATCATAATGTCTCCTGATTGTTATAGACTTTTAATGTTACGGTGTATACCGGATTACAGATTATACCAATTAATAATCTTTTTATCAAGATTTTATAGATATTTGTTTTACTTACCATCCAACAAATCATAACAGACCACCCATTTTTCGCCGCGCAGATATAGATGGCCATTGGCGATGGTGGGTTGCTGACATAGGCCAAAGTCTATGCCAGGATTCACGCGGCCTAATTCTTTATAACCGGTCGGGTCTACCGCCAACATAACCAATTCACCCGGTTTGCTGATGGCATATATTAAACCGTCCGCAATTATTAGCTGCTGTTCCGCACCCCAATTTTTGCTTTCTTTTTTCCAGAGCAATTTGCCATCGTCAAGGCGCGAACATTCTATACTGCCAGATGAGAAACCGTATATGATATTATCAACTACGGCGGGGGTGTTGTACATATTCAACTGTACTTTATTGTCATAATACAACTGGCGCATGCGGATTTTGCCATCTTTTATATACATTTGCAGGCAGGCGGAAAAGCCTGAACCGCCCTGGCCATTGCAAATTAATACTTTTGAACCTATGGCAGTCGGCGTTGCCAGCAGACCGTTGTGGGTGTTGCATGGGTAGCGCCAGAAAATCTCGCCGGTTTTTGCGTTTATCCCCCAAACTTCACCGTTGCTGTGGCCGCCGACACCAAGTATGATTTGCGGAATGCCGTCGAGTATCTGATAGCTGATTGACGCGGCGCCGCTGCCGGCCTCATTGGATGTTGGTGGAGTTTTCCAGACAATTTTCCCGGTCATTTTATTAACTGCTATCACCGCCTGGTTCTGCTGTGTGGTTCCTATAATTAGCAGGTCATCAATTATCAGCGGAGTAGTGCCTTCGCGACCCCAGAATGCGGTATTTTCGCGCCATATTTCCGATCCGTCGATGGCTCGCAGGCAGGCGACCACTGCGCCGTTATCGTCCCAATTGCCGCCGGGAATGAAATATACCCGGTCGCCGTCCGCTATCGGACTAACAGATGGTCCGTCTATTACATGGTGCGATTCTTTGTCTACCAGCAGATGTTTCCAGATAGTCTTGCCAGTTAATGGGTTCAGGCATAACGCCCACTGTTTACCATCTGTCATCACTGTTGTAAATGCCCGGCCATTAACTTCAATCACTGCGCTTTTACCATGGCCAACTTCCGCGCGCCATAACTCCTTCGGGCCTGTTTTTGGCCACGTTCGCAGCAAATCTTTCGCGTTGTAAACGGTATTGCCGTCAGCAGGGATAAACCGTTCAAGGTCGGTATTGGCAGATAGCAATTTTCGTACCGGGGTGGCTGTCGGTTGAATTACTGGCTCGGTGTGCGCCTGCAGTTTTTCCAAAGCCGCGCTGGCAAGTACCCGGTAAGCGGTCAATCTGCCATATTCCGGGTGGAACGGGCCATTCACTCGTTTGCGCAAATCCGCGAGAATATCCGCCAGGGTTTTAGCAAAGAGTTTCGCGTCATCATAACTGCCTACATCCGCCAAGGCTTGTGCTGCCGTAATGGCGACGGTGGTGTCGTCATTGTTAAGCAGCACCTGTAATTGCGGCTGATAACCGGCTTTTATCTGTTGATTCAGCAAATTGACGATGGCTAACGTATATGGCGAATCTTTTTGCATATTCTGCAGGTACACATTATCCAGCGCGACTTTTCGACATTCTGCCGGCTGGTCGGTGAAGTTCAACACAGCCAGGCAATTTTCTTCGACCAGCGGGTCGCCGGTCGCCATCAATGCCTTAACCAGCGGGACATCAAAAACTGTTCCCTGTACTCCTGCCCAATATATCAGGTCGACGAGTTCCGCCGATGGTAATTTTGCGATGGCGTCTTTAATATATTTCACGGTGGGGTATTCGCCAAAGTGAGTCTTCAGCGACCGGGGCAGCGGCTCGAAATGTGCAACTGCCGGCAATGGAACGGGTTGTGCGGATACCATGCCGTAGCGGTCGGGGAATGAATGTTCCATGCCGTCGCCAAACAGCTTGTAAGTCGCGTCAATATTGTTCCAACCCTCGGTAGATAGTTCAACCATATAATCCTGGTCCATCAGTCCAAAATCGATGCCCAGGTAAGCCGGCATGGTTTTCATCTTCAGTGTTTTCAGCACAGATGCGCTGTCCACCCGGACTTCATAGGCAAATCCGCCGTCAATCAGTACAGACGCAAAATCAGAGTTCCAATCTTTCGCGTTTTGGGTGTTTACGGTATTTGGCGTAACCTGCAGTGTTTGCGGACGAAAGCCGAATTGTCCCATCGATGGCGGTGCCAGCCATTTTGTATCGCGTTTAGCGTTCCACTTGGGAAAATCCTTGTCGCGCGCCTCGCGACCATAATCAAGATATAACTCCAGGTAATCGCCCAAAATCCAATGCGGCTGGTCTTCCACAAACCGCTGATTGTCCTTTACCACCACCAGAAAATACAGGTCATTGCTGCCTCTTTTCATCCCGCAACGTACGCTGGACGAAAAATCCGCAGACGGCTGATAATCCATCTGTTTTAAAGTAGCATGAAAACGTTCAGCAGGAATAACCGGGATATATTTCCACTCCGACAAATTGCCATCCGCCGCCGCATAATCCGGCAACAGGTAAGTCGGCAAGGTGGTAGTAAAAGGGTCATAAGCCTTGCCCGCTAATAACATTAGCGGGTAAGTCAGTAAAAACAAAACAAACAATTTTCGAATATTCATGGTGGATATATTCCTTATCCGCTTATACGGATTTCTACCAATTTTACCAGTTCTGCAACATCAATGATCCTATTGTTAAATAATCAAACCAGATATTTTACACATAAACATTAAGTTTATCACTGAAATATAAGATCACCCCAATTTGCTGGGTGAATTACTAATTCCCAAACAATGTCGTCAACAACATTTGTAAATTGATCACTCCAACTGGTTCGTAAACGAGTACGTTGACCAGAAGTATCACCATGGGTAGCGCCAAAATCACCCCGAAGAGCTAAGCCTTTTAATGGTTGTATTTCAAGCGCGCTTAACGGAATAGCGGCTTCAATAATATAACCTTTTCCGGGATTGACTTTAACATTTATTTTAGCATCCTGTATCACTAATACCGATTCCATTAAATATGCCTTTACCGTGCCTGATGTAAAAGTGCGGGGATGCTTGTTTTGTGCAAACTTGCGATATATTACTGCTGTTGGCTGTCCCTTTAGATTCCCGATAGAAATACGCATGTCACCCAACACAGCTTCTGTTCGTTTTTTGTCTGCCATGATATTCGTTCCCAGTTGGAAATCCACAGTATCGCCGCATTGATACATCTCAGCAGCATCCGAAGCACCATTTAGCCACGATGTCTGGTCAACAACCTGCCAGCCTAAATACAGATTTTGGGTATCCCATGTTGCTGTAGAGCGAATATTCGCAATTTCTGATTTCTGATAAGAAATTATTTGCGCGCCAGCAAAATCTACATCCAGATTTCCGGTAAATTTTGGAACAAACTGTTTAACAGTTATAGAACGCCCTGATGCCGATTGCTGTAACATTTCAGTTCTAAATTTCATGGCATTGGCTATTTCAATATTAGTGACAACAGGTAAATTTCCTGTACCGATTTTCTTTATTTTATCCAATCCTGTTACTTCCAAGTTCCAATATCCTGTTTTACCAGCCTGAATATAAACTTTACCATCGATACCTTTTGTCACACAACCGCCAAAATCCTCACCGCCCATACCAGATGGACAATCATCCATAATTGCTCCCGGTACAGCGGCTTCCGGCCATTTATGTAAGGCAAAATCTCCCTGGAAAAGCCGTGAAAGATAATACCCGTCACGGGTTATTAGATGCCACTCACCGCAATTAGTCGCGTATACCCAAACATTGCCTATGGGTTCTGGCAAGGTAATAGTGCCTAAAGATTCAAATGACCCACGCAGCATACCCGGTTGTGGTACACCCGGGCCGCGCATTGCGCCACCAACATTAGTATAATCATTGGGATAACGCCATCGAACTACACCAGTTGTTTGATCATAACATACCAGATTACCTGGCGAGTTGGGCAGGAAACCATCATGTTCGCCGATATGCTGAACAAAATATTTACCGTCACCACTGCCAATTCCGGATACATGCTTTTCCACCGGGACTGGTAATATTTCCGGTTGAGCAAAATCGTAACGGGGTGCACCGCAAGCAGTAAAGCCTTTCATACTAAATCGTGCTATTTTCCCGTTATAAGTGCTGGAGCCAAAACCACCGGGATAAAGCGACATATCTGGTGTTAAGCGCAAATACCATGCACATGGAAGCACCCATCCCTGTGTAGTGGTTAATTCATCTATTTGAGATATTCCATCGCCATTTATATCTGTCCAATACGTAGTAACTTGTTTTTTATCAATTGTATCATTAGTTAAAGTGGCGCGCAGAAGATAATCCGCTTCTCCACGACGCTCGAATATCCACATTGTTCCCGCGGCGCGCTTTGGGCCAGTAATAAGATAGACGCGATTATTTGATCCTATAACATATTGAGCCACCCCACTTGCGTCCCGCGTTACAACCGCTGTGCATTTTGCGTGCCCGGTTTTCGGGTCTATCCGCCATTCGCATCCTTGACCAAACATCACATCAGGATCCTGTGGGTTTATGGCTCCACCAAGAGCACCATATGCACTCGGTCCGAATAATTCTTGTATAAATTTTCCATCTTTTGCCTGCCAGACACTGAAGCGTTTGGGAACTCCATCATTTTCAGTAACCCACAATTGCCCTTTCGTGTCTACTGCCAAATCACTGATAAAACGCAGTCCCAGCGAATCCCATTTTCCTAATAAAGGCCGACCTCCTTTTCGTCCGATGGTCTGTATCAGTATGCCATTAGATGAAAAACATTTTACGATATTCTCCGGTTCACCCTCACCTACATAAATAATTCCCTGCTGATCTACTGTTAGCGCGGTAGGATTTGTCAAGCCATTGATTACTGGCTTTGAATTACCATTAACATCAATAAGAAAAACTGATTTTTCGGACAACACATAAATATTATCATTGTCTGCTGCTTCTATAGCAATTGGTGCGGGTACTTTAATTTTGCGTAATAAAATGCCGGTATTTCCATCGAGTACCGTCACGAGATTTGACTTAGTCACAGCAAGGTAAACCTTACCGTTTCGCGCACTCGCAACATCGGCGCGGTCAGCACCTATAATATCGGTTAAAGGTAAACCAGCAGATTCGCTGCCTTGCCATGGTTTGTATTGTCCCGTTTTTGCATCAATTCTAAATAGACCGCGCAGTGCGCCATATGTGGTGCATCCATATAGAATACCATCGCTGATTGCCAGAGGAAATGCCTGGTCCACCCCCATTGGTGCACGCCATTGTACATTGCCATTTGAATCACATGCGACAATACCACGGCCAGCCTCAGCCCCGCTCCATCCCAGATAAACAGTGTCCCCGTCAGTTACGCAAGCTGCGGGATTGCCGTGATCGCCTCCCCAATTAGAATTCGGCGTTTTATCCCACGGAGCACTACCGCTATTACAGGCCCAACCGCGCAACTTTAATCCCAGACCTTTATGCCAGATAGCTTCCCATTGATACTTGCCTTCCGCCACCGGTTCACCGGGAATGGTAAAATGCGGATTAGTCAATCCATCCCACTGTACAGTATGTTTGCCTTTTGTAAAAAATTCACAATTAAGCAATTGTCGCATAACCGTTTTATTGGCATCTTTAATATTAAGGGATATATATCCATCTTCAGGCATTTTAAAGGTTACCGGAATAAATCCTTTCAATTCACGCCGCTTAATTAATCCTGTCCAATCAACAACTTGCAATCCACGTTCCAGCTTAATAGGGAACTCACGTCCATCTGCTATACGGGCTTGTTGAATTGGTATATTACCAGTTTTTTCCAGTGTCGCTACACCCCATAAATCACCAGCATTGTAAGGGGTAACACGATTAGGGGTTATACCCGGTCGCCACAGGTCTGGTATATGTATTCCGAAGGGAGGACTGGTAAAATGTCCATGCAAATGTAGTACCATATCGCTTCCCGCTTTTAAAGATTGCCCATCTTGTGTCAGCAATTTCCATGGAATAGAAATTTCCTGAATATATCCACGTTTGTCCGAATTAATTGCAAAAGATTGTTTTGCGCCAACTGGATTTCTACCCGAACCGCCTCTGAAATCCAATCCATAAACATAATCAATCACTTCATTTCCATCCGAACCACGCCAGGCATTCCAATGCGAGGCGCGCTGTGATGGTGTCTTATATCCGGTGATAATGCGAAATTCCAGATCATCACCCTGAAAAGAATATCCACCAGCCGTACTGGAAGGATTATTCAACGGAGAATCGTCCACCCAACGCGCAAGTAAATAAAGATTATCAGCATCATACATGGCAGATAACCATATTGCCGCACGTTCGCGAAGCGTTTCTACATAGCTGCAGGAAAAACGACTGCCAGTAAGGTCCCAGTCATTAAATTTACTGTCAATCGTCACTTTACCCGGTGCTGGTAAAATACGGATGTTAATATTTTCTGTCTCAGTCGCCCATGCCATACTGCATAAGAGCAACAGTAACAACATAAAATTATTTTGTTTACGCATAATAATCTTTCTCCTTACTTTCACCTGAAAGTAGTGTTTTATCATTAATTTTAATAATTTATAAAGGTGATATTAAGTATTTTTAGACAAATGAATATAAATTGTTTGAGATTTTTACACTGATATTGTTTAGACGGTTTCCCAATGCAAAATATTGAATGTGTCATGGACAATAGCGCATATTGTTAATATTCATTTCTGATAATCACTATTTAACATCAATGGGTATCCTGTATTTAAGATTCCCGATTATTACACGAACAGCGGCGGTCGTAGTGTTGCTTCGTGCACGTACTAACGCCGGCCGTGTATAATCTCCCTGAAGAACAGGGCATTCAAGTTTAACAGTATCACCATATTTTATCGTTGCCATACCGTTTGCCACTGTGATTACGATATCCTGCAAACCATTAGCATACTTCCAGTCAGGGGAGGCGGCGTTCAGCAATTCGTGATTGTTAAACACAAGGTAATTCGTATGACCTGCATTTTTCGTGATGTTTGGTTTTGCGTCTCCACGGAACATATAGAGTGAAATAATGGACTTACCGTCAGCGTCCAGCACTTCGAATAATGCCTCATCGTTAGCGTGCATAACATTGAAGTTCCCGCGGCATGACAATACCCATTCAGCAATGGGTTGTCCAATATCCAGATTTAGAGTGTCAACATATTTTTGCGCAGCAACAATGCGGTCATAACAGCGATATCCGGAATCCTTCGGCATTCGGATGGCGACTTCCGGCATTACAGATTCATTGATAATGTAATCCTCTGATACTTCGGGCACAAATCGGATGGTTGCACCACTCGAAAGCGCTGGATTATCGATGATTTTAATAATGAGTTTTGCTTCCCGCTTTCCAGCCTCGATGACTATACTTTGCTGCTGAGCAGGAATATAATCAATGCCTGGTTTAGCTGTACCTACCAATTTAAACGGGATGACAAGTGGTGCATCAGCAGGTCCTGTTCGTTCAATCCTGAATTGAACCTTATCGCCGCTATCTTTTAAGATAACAGTAGATAACGATGATATATTTAATACAGTTGACTGCGTGTCGGAATACATTGCAGTCTTTGGAATATGCGCTACGGGCAAATCAAGAGCTTCCCAATTGAGATGCACCTCTGGTTTATCACCAATTCGTCGCAATTCCATGCGAATAGGATAACGATGTCCTGCATGCAGGTCCACTGGATACGACCAAAATTTACCGCCGGCTTCCCAATTATCAATGAGTAAACGACCTCCTAACCACAGTCTTATTCCGGCATCTGTGGTATAAACTGAGAAAGTATGATATCCGCTGACCACTGGTTCTATGGTACCTGTCCAACGGGCAGACCATTTTTTTTGGACCCAGGTACGCGAATCATCTAAATCTTTCTGTTCATCAGGATTTGTTGGTTCTTTATTATCATCTGAAAGCCAGGCATTTTTGCTGTCAAACCAAATGCTGGCGTCAACACGCTTTAGTACGGCTTCGCCTTCCAGCTTGTCATTTGGAAAATACTCTGCCTGTAATCCGGTACCTTTACGCGTAGCGGTTCGTGGCGTTGTCGGCACCGCGACCGTGCCTTGCTGCCGCTTTATCTGGTCCCACCCGGTGATGTGATAGACCGGCATATTGTTCCAGCCACAACCGAAGAAGAGAACGTCGCCGTTGCGTCGCGTGGCAAGGTTGCCGCCCACCAGCATGTCGTATTGCAGTAAGGCGAGGTTATCAGTGAAGTCATCGCCTTTATTAATATTCACACGAAACCATGAATAGGCGCGTGGATGCGGCCCATCGGCGTGACTGTCGAAAACACCACCAATGTATAACCCATCCTCGGTCCAAAACTCGGCGGGATTCTCTATGTAATCCGCAAAGCCGACACAACCGTGCACGACACCAAGGGTGTTGATAGGGTAATGCATCTGCCCGCGCGGATGGGGCAGTCCCCGCGCGGCCCGTTCGCCGGCCTGCCATAGCATCGTGCCATCGGGGCCGGTCTTCACAACGGCGGTGGCATTAACGAACGTCGCAGGCCACTGCCAGTTGTGATTGTAGCCGTCACCATTATACGCAGATGTCTGATAGACGTTACCTTTTGTGTCTGCCCATAGCGACCGGGTCTGACTGAAGGGAGTATTGGGCCCGGAACGTTGCCGGCTCCAGTCCCAGATTGGGTTGCCGGTTGGTGTTCGACCCAATACTTCGACAACGCGGTAATCCGGCCCGCCCGCGGCATCCGATCTCAGGTAGATATTTAAATTATCCTCTATAAAAAGGGTACTGCCGGTGCCGCCTGCATTGGAGAGTTTCAACTCTCCAGCCTGAATCACGTAATCATCGTTCGTGTCGGCCCACGCGAAATTCGCCAGTTGTGACCGCACCGAAGAATCCTCAGGATTTTTACCGAGTAGCCGGATCGCTTCAGCCCAGGCGGCTGGTTTCACCGGCGCCTTAATATCTGGTGCACCCTCGATATCGACTATACTCTCACTCAGCTTATCACTCGCATTCTGGGAGAATACTGCTTTTATGGCACTTATGCTCGCACCGTTTGTGGTGCGCAG
Organism: uncultured bacterium; assembly: GCA_964638715.1. Lineage (GTDB taxonomy): Bacteria > Armatimonadota > Hebobacteria > CAIYQO01 > CAIYQO01 > JBAXQQ01. The sequence continues at coordinate 26,236 of CAZWZF010000060.1, forward strand.
ACACAATCGGGCAGGTTTTTTCCAGTCGCCTTTGAGAATCGGACGTTCGAGTTTGACTATCCCTCCATAAGTCAGTGTCGCGATACCGTTAGACACAGTAATCTTAATTTCCTGCAGACTGTTCGTAAGTTTCCAATTTGGACTGTTCCCGTTAAGCAACTCACCGTCGTTAAACACGAGGTAGTTCGTATGGCCAGCGTTGGAAGTGATGTTCGGCTTGGGGTTGCCACGGAACATGTAGCATGAAACGATGGGCTTACCATCAATATCCAACACCTCGAGCCAGCCATGTTGGCCTTGATTATAAATCGCCCACTTCACCGCGGCCGAAAGCGTCCACGAGTCTGGCTTGTCAACGTCGGGAATTGGCACCTGCCGGGAGGTGTCAACCGGCACGACGAAATTGCCGGGCACACTGCCCATTGTCGCTACCGGTCTTAATAGTCCGGCCGCTTCATCTACCTTGAGCAGCAATGGCAGGTTCCACTTTGACATCAGGTAGGTTTCCATACGTCCACTGCCGACCAGATCAAGACGCTTAACCTGAAAACCACTGCAATAACCAAAACCAGCAGTAATCATATCGCGGTCAATGCCGTCTCCAAACCTGTATGTAGCAAGTGGTTTCCAGGTCCTATGCTCATAATCAACGGCTAACTGGGTAATCCAACCGTCTGAATGCATCCACAATCGATCGGGATTATCAGGCTCAGGAGCTACATAACTGTAAAATGATTGACCCCCGTACCACTCGTTGACGACCTTGCCCGCGGCGGAGAAGTGCGTGGTTCTTCTGGGCCCGGAGGTTTCGGTAATCACATACCCACCTTTGCCATCTCCGGCGAGATCTGAAACATCCAGAAAATCCTCTGGTTTGTAGACCCCAGTCTTACGGCCACCTGCACGTCCAAAAACCTGTTGTAGTTTCCAGTCCGGACTGAAGTGTTTGATTTGTTGACTCGTTCCCGCTTCAGCAATAAAAATATCACCTGTGACACGATCTACGGCGATGCGTTGCGGAGATATGAGGTTGGCGATCCGGACAGTTCGTTCAGCTTTTCCGCGTGCCATCTCGATGATGTCATTTCCCGAAATAGCAAGAATCCGTCCGCCACCAAGTAGAGAGAAATCCGTCAAACCGCCTTCGACGCTTAACCGGTCTCGTTCTTCCCCCGTTATCGGATCGAGCCAAACGATTAGACCAGATAGTGACGCGATGACCAGTTCACCATCGCGGGCGTCCACCCGACGCGGGTGGTCAAATTTCTCCACATGCCAGTTGGGGTAACCTCCCCAGTTTTCTGTATTGCGGATACCAGGTTTGCCTTGGCCATTTTCAGCCTGCTGCACGAAGAGCCTGGCATCGTTACACATTGGTCCTCCGAGGAAGTATAGTGTGTCACCATCCAGAGCCAGGTCATTCCCGCCCATCCAGCCACCGGTCGGTCCAGAGACCCATCGCCATTTACCATCAATATTCATGCAACCAGTTTGCGGTGCGCCTTCCGACATTCCAGCGGTTACAAATATTCTCGATCCATCAGTCTGTACCGCGCACAACGGACCATGTTGGGCGGGCCATATATTCTCCCGCATACTGGTACCGACTGATAGCAGGTACTCGGAATGCAACCCCTGGCTTGTTGCCAGTCGCCACTGCACATCACCTGTCACAGGGTTTCCTTCGCGGTCGAGGCCGTCCCAGTCGACGGTATGTTTCCCAACCGTCATGGGTTCGGCCCGTAACAGGGTGCGAATCATCCGTCCCTTCGCGTCATAAATCGCCAGTGATACGTTGCCAGACTTATCGAGTGTGAACGGGATGTCGACGGCGTATGCTGACGACATTAATGCCAGCATCACGAATATTACAAAAGACTTTATTAATAAATTCATAAACTGTCACCCCAGTAAAACCTATAGTTATATGATTAATTCGATTTTATTGCCTCATTGTATTGTGTTGGAGCTAATTAAATTCATGAATAGTATTTTAACACTATATATCGTGATTTAAATCGTTTATATCGTTCTGCAACGTAATAAAACTGTATGGGTTATTCATACGCATTACGGATGAATAACCCTATGGAATTATATCTTATTATAAATTAAGGCAGTGAATAACCGCAATTTGCGCAGAATTTTAAAATAGATTAAAATTAGATGTTAGAAATTAC
>CAZWZF010000061.1:0-26847 GCA_964638715.1 uncultured bacterium
CTGATGAATCCGTTATTTACAAATGGCTAATTCCTTATGGGATGACTGTGAAAAAATGTAACAATCACCCATGACAAAGCTGAAAGAAATAAAAGAAATTGACCAAAAACTATCCTGAGCCACCCCGGGAAAGGTCCTGCAATCATCCATTGTAAAAATGATGTCTTAACAATCTTTATCGAAGTCCCGTCCGGGAGAATCTTTACAACTGTTGGCCATAACTCAGGATATACCGCTTTGTAAGTAACATCGCCAATCTTTTGGCTTAACTCATTTTCCCGAACCGGCAATTTGGAATTATCATTAGGAATTATCTCACCAGACTCATTATAGACAATCTGTTCTTTGTCTGAATAAAACACATGCAATCTGTCTTTTTTATCAATTATTAGTTTTGGAATTTTGTAAGGTGATGCCCAACCGCGAATAAATTGCCCGGTTGCTGAATATTGCTGTATGCGCATATAACCTTCCGATGAGCAGTAAATGATGCCATTACTATCAACTGCTATCATACCGACAGCACCGAGTGGAAGATTTACATTAGCAGGAATTTGTCTCGAGAAAATAGTGCATACAGCAGCACCAAAGAAACCAATCATGCCGGTTGCTATAACAATAAGACCTGCAACTAATAACGTTATCGTTACCGGGCTTAAGTTGACTTTAGGAAGTTTAATATTCATTTGATTCCTTCATAATTTTGAAAACTTATAAACAAATTTCATGTAAATATCTAATTCAATTTTGCCCGGTCGCTATTATCAGACATACTTAACCTCCGGGAGAATATATTTTTCCCCGACTCTGTTTAACGCGTTTCTATCTGCAAGGTCTGTCTTTATTCCCAGATTTTTCTCAATATGATGATTTATTTTGTCTATTTCAGGAAAAACATTCCAACCAGAATAGCGACTATAAAAAATATCAGTTAATTCATAAAGTATATCAATATCACTTGCAGTTGTTTCTTCACCGCGGGCGTACGAACCAAATATGCCAAGAATGATGAACCCCTCAGCTTCATATTTATTTTTCAGTTCTTTTATTTTATTATAGATTTCTGTATTCATTTTATAATATCACTAATCTTTATGTTAAAGCATTACACTTGATGATTAGAACATGATAAATATAGCAAAAATATGTGTTTATTTCAATAAATTATTCCTCAATTTTTAATATAGGGTATTAGTCAGTTAGCAATCAAACCTGAATAAAAAATGGCATGAGTTTAAATTGAAAGTTCTATATCGTCGGAGTTTACTTTTATAGCAATATTTTCGGTCACTGAAATTGTCAAAGTGACCCAATCTAAAATCTAAAAAACTGAAAACTAAAAACTAATGACCTTAATCCCTTACCCCCTAAAACCTTAAAAAAATAACTAAAACACAATATATCAAGAAAATTGGACTTTTAGACCATAAATATAGTATAATGCATCGGGTTAATCTATAAAAAACTTTGCTAACACCTGGAGGAATGGCGTGACTGATGCAACGAGCAATCTTCATTATAATGAAGAAAACATTCAAGTTTTAAAAGGTTTAGAAGCGGTGCGAATGCGCCCCGGTATGTATATTGGCGATACTGACGTTAAAGGTTTTCACCAGCTTTTTAATGAAGTAATCGACAACTCAATCGACGAGGCCATGGCCGGTTATTGTAACGAAATTATCGTTACTCTGGAAGGCGAGGATATCCTGTCGGTTGAAGACAATGGTCGTGGTATTCCGGTTGGAATTCACCCGATAGAAGGGCGCAGTACATTAGAAGTTGTTATGACTGTATTGCACGCCGGTGGTAAGTTCGGCAGCGGCGGGTATAAAGTTTCCGGTGGTCTGCACGGCGTGGGCGTAAGCTGCGTTAATGCGTTGTCAGAATATTTAATCGCTGAAGTTTATCGCGACAGCGAACATTATCTGTTAAAATTTGAACAGGGTGCCCCGGTAGGTGAAATCAGAACAATTGGGCCAACTACTAAAAATGGTACCAAAATAACCTATAAACCGGATCAGGAAGTATTCGGGACAGAGATTCATTTTCACGAAGAAACCGTTACTGGCCGTCTGCGCGAATTAGCATACTTGAATAAAAATGTCCGCATAGTATATAAAAATGCTGTTACCGGAACCGGAGAAGTATTCCATTTTACCGGTGGTATCGTGCAATTTGTTGAAAAATTAAACTCTCTCAAGGACCCTGTCCACACCCCGGTATATTGCACCCGCGAACGCGACGATGTCATTGTCGAGATAGCGATGCAGTACAACGAAGGTTTCCAGGAAACACTGTTCGCCTATGCCAACAACATCCACACTATGGATGGCGGCACTCACGTTTCCGGTTTCCGCACCGCATTGACCCGGGTATTAAACTCATATTCCCGCAAAGCTGGATTTTTGAAAGAGAAAGACCCCAACTTCACCGGTGACGATGTTCGCGAAGGTTTGACCGCAGTATTATCAGTAAAACTGCCCAACCCGCTATTTGAATCACAGACCAAGGTAAAACTGCGAAACCCTGAAATCGATGGTATCGTTAACTCGGTAGTTGGCGAAGCGATGTCGGACTTTTTGGAAGAAAACCCGCAGGTGGCACGCAAAGTTATCGAAAAAGCACTTACCGCTGCCCGCGCCCGCGCTGCTGCCCGCAAGGCTATCGACCTGGAACGCAAATCCGCGTTGGAAGGCTCCGGCCTACCGGGCAAGCTGTCTGACTGTCACAGCAAAGACGCCGCCGAATGTGAAATATTCCTGGTTGAGGGTGATTCCGCAGGCGGTTCGGCAAAGAAAGCCCGCAACAGTAAATTCCAGGCGGTTATGCCGCTTCGCGGTGTCGTGTTAAACGTAGAACGCGCACGACTGGATCGCATCCTCAGCAACCAGGAAATTTCCAACATGATTCGCGCCATTGGCGTGGGCATATCCACCGGTTCATCTGACCCTAATGCTGAAAACGACCTGGAAGAACAGCAGTCTGACACCTTTAATCTGGATAAATTGCGCTACAACCGCATTATCATCATGACCGACGCTGACGTTGACGGCGCGCACATCCGCACCTTGCTGCTGACCTTATTCTTCCGCTACATGCTGCCGCTGGTTGAACATGGCCACATCTATATTGCCCAGCCGCCGTTGTTTGGCGTTAAGCAGGGAAAAGAGACGAAATACGCCATGAACGAAAAAGAACTTGAAGAGATCATGGGCGGATTAACCAGCAAACGCGGCGTACAGGTAATGCGCTACAAAGGTCTGGGTGAAATGGACGCCGAAGAATTGGCAGAAACCGCCATGGACCCCAAAACCCGCCGATTATTGCGGGTTGACCTGGAAGATGCCGTGAAAGCAGATGAAATATTCAGCGTGTTAATGGGCGATGCAGTTGCCCCACGTCGCGATTTTATCACACAATATGCTCAAGAAGTGAAGAATCTGGATATCTAATAAGGACTTAATGATCCGCAAATATGCAGGATAAACCAGTACGAGAAAAGAAAATAATTGCCGGTCCGCATCCGCTGATTAGTTGCCTGACGCCAATAGTCGCCATGCTTATAATTACAGCGCTGACGATTTTCGCCTTTATTTTCTGGGTACGGGCTATCCCGCATAACGATACCACCATTCCAGACCTTATCGGGGCGTCAGAATCTGACGCCCGTACTGCCCTGGTAAATATGCAATTAAACGCTGTCACTGACCCGGCAACTGTATATAGCGACGAAATAGGCGAAGGCAAAGTAATCCGCACTATTCCGCCAGCGGGAAGAGTAGTGAAAGCCGGACGTACGGTGCGAATGATACTCAGCAGTGGTTCCGGGATGACAGAAGTGCCTGACCTGACTGAACTTACCGAATACGACGCCAGAAAAAGACTTACTGAAGCAGGATTGCGCACCGGCAATGAAACCTACGCCACCCATCCACGCATCGAAGGCGACCGTATAATCAGCGTAAAACCCAAAGAAGGCACCCGCACCCGCCGCGGCAGTACCGTAGACCTGCTAATCAGCAGCGGAAAAGAAAGCTTCGACGCTATATCACCCCCACCCGCTATTGGTGCCGCCGATCTGCACACCACCACCATAGTATTCACCGTCCCCATGGATGTCGACACCGGCCAACTGGAAATAAGAGTAGAAGATAAAGACGGCAACCATAACGTATACAAAAAAGATCACACCGGCGGCGAAGAAGTAACCGAAACCGTACAAGGCAACGGCCCATCCAAAGCATCAGTATTTTTCAACAATAAGCTGGAGTTTACGAGGAAGTTTTAACTGCTGGTTATGTAAAAAAGAACAGTAAACTTAAAATTCCAGTCACAGTTTGGAAAGGGGCTTGGAGCCCGGCCAATTACAGCAAAAGTTGATTTGTTATTATTTTTCTATGCCTTCTAAAACAATCTCATCCCACCACATTTCTCTGTCAATAGGGATAATTATTTCAAGATTGGAACCATACATGGCACGATAACTGGAAAAAGGATACTCTTCAGCTGTTTTTGTTATTCCTCGTGCTATTGGGTTGGTATGAATATAATTAATTTTTTGCCATATCAACCGGTCTGTATATAAATGAAAATTATATTTACCATCCTGCCAAAGTCGATTGCGCTCTTTTTTCTCATCATATAGCCATGATATAACCTGTTGATTCTGATGTTCAACAGCAATATCCAATATTTTCCCGGTAATGGCAGGTTTAAGTTGAGTTAAAAAGTTACTAACATCACCATCAAGAGGATTTACTATTGCATGGATATGTTCAGGCATAATGATATATGCAATCAATTTAGCTGGATATTCATCACAATGGTGTCTTAATGTAAGACAAGAAGCACGGGCATTTTCTGCCGATTTAAACGCTTTACAACGTCCTTTTACATTTAAAGTTATGTAATGGAGTACCCCTTCTTTACCATGCCTGTCAAAACGTTTTACCATATCATTTTCCTCTATAATGATATTATCAATGTAATCGCCGGGCTCCAAGCCCCTTTCCAAACTGTGACCGATTTTTTTAATAATGATTTAAATTTTAACCACCACTAAAAATATTATTTTTCTGCTCCTCAATTCTTCAACATGCCAATCACATTTTTCAATTCCACTTCCTTATTTCCTGATGGCTGGTATTCCAGGCCCATGTAGCCATCATATTTGGCTGCATTCAATACTTTTACAATGTTAGGGTAGTTTATTTCGCCGGTGCCGGGAGCGAGGCGGCCGGGAAGGTCGGCGACGTGGAAGTGGCTGATGTGTTTTAGGTTTGCCTGGATGGTGTTAATCAGGTTGCCTTCCATATATTGCATGTGGTAGATGTCATACAGTACCGCGACGTGGGGGTTGTTCACTATGCGGCAAACATCGAATGCTTCGCGGCTGGATGTCATGTATGGCATTTCCGAGGCGTTCAGCGGTTCCAGCAATAGTTGCAGGTCGTATTTTTCCAGCACTGGAATGGCGGCTTCTACAGTGGCTATCAGTCGGTCGTGCATATTATTCGGGGTCCAGTCGCATTGCGGCCTTCCGCTGATGGAAATCAGTTTGCGGCAATTCAACTGGTCGCAAATTTCAGCCAGTTTTGTCAGTTCAACTGGTAGATTTTCTGGCGCTTCCGGCGAGATTAAATCTCCGGGTCCGCAGAATACCGACACCGGCAGTTCCAACTCGCGACTCATCTTCGCAATGGCGCTGATATCTTTGCCGCCGCTGCCCCAAAACTCTACCGCGTCTGCGCCGGCAGACTTTATCAATTGCATCGCGTCTACAGTGGGCATCCCTGAGTAGACCATATCAGCACATACAGAAACTTTCATTGTAAAACCCCTAACTCAAATTATTTATGGTGGGACAGACACCTGTATGGCTTCGCCATTTGGTGTCAGTCCCGGACTTTATTTTAAAATCACAAAATTTGTAATTTTTAATTTTGCATTTGTAATTTTTAATTTTTAATTTTTAATTTTAAATTTGTCCAGCATTTGCTGCAGCCATTTTCCGCGCGGGCTTTTTGGATTCAGTTTTATGGCTGCTTCAAGCGTTGTTATGGCTTTGCTGGTGTTGCCGGTATCATAGTAAACAATTCCAAGCATACCTTTGATATCCTGCTCATTACGCAGTGATTTTGCTGTTTTAATTAAATTCTCAAGATAAGCGGCACATTGTTTGAATTGTTGATTATCAAAAGAGTCCAATGCCTGTTCCCAAACCATTTGCTCCTGGTAGTGTTTTGTATTAACAGCGTCATATTTATTGATGATATCCATGAATTCTTTGCCATCGGTAGTCCATTTATCAACCGCCATATTTTGCAATGCAACCCAGGCGGCTTCCAATGCTCCGCCTTTTGCGTTATCCGGGTCTAATTTCAACACCTGTTTTGCCATGGTAACAGCATCGCTTGATTGGTATATTTGCGTCATCATACGCATTGCAATTTGAGCGTATTCGTAGGTGGTTTTATCAGCCTTGTTAGCGTATTCCTGAAAAGAGAGGTAGTCCTTTCCGGTTTTTTTGGCATCATTTAATTGCTGCAAAAATGCATCTGGCGGCATGTAGCCACCGATTATCTTATAGATTGTCCTGCCATCTTCAGATAATATTACGAGATATGGATAGCCATCGCCATTGAATTTTCTATATAAATCCAGATTTATTTTTACCATTGTAGAAGGCTTTTGACCTTTTGGTACTGTGCAATCAAGGCTGGCTGAAGCGAAATTTGTTGCCAATTCCTGTTTTACTTTCGGGTCAGTATATGTGTTAGCCTCGATTTGCCGGCACCATCCACACCAGTCAGTGGTGAAATGCAGATAAATAAGGACATGCCTTTCTTTAGCTGATTTTTGCACATCTGTCCAGGTGGTAAAGAAACCATCTGGCACTTTTGCAAACGCTGCTGTAGATAACATCAGCATCAGCAATAACATATAACATCGGAATGACAATTTTTTCATAATAAATATCCCTGAATTGATATGTATAATGATAGCATTTTTACAGATTGATTTATATTGTTTTGGTTAATTTATTTTTCATATCGCTATTAAGGATTAAAAGGATGGATTAAATATCTTATTAATCCTGTTAATTGATGTTAACTTCCGTTTAATTTCTGTATATTTTCCGCTACTCTTGAGTATATTATGTGTCTAATTTCTTCGTAATTTAAAAATCAAAAGGTTGTTTCATGTTTAAAGGTTTTCTTTTTGTTGTTTTGTTGCTATTGTCGCTGCCGATATTTGCCCAGAATACTGTATATACTTTTTTGCGCGGTACCGTGGTAGATGAAAAAGGGGTTCCAGTATCTACTATCCCGGTTATTGTAACTGGCGGCGGTCAGATATTTAACCTGACAACAGATGCAAATGGTTTGTTTGTCACTGTTGCGCCACTTGGCGACGTTACCGTCACCATCGGCGATGTTGTCGCACAAACGGTTAAATTGGTGGATGGTGAAATTACCGAGGCGACCTTCAAATATGCGCGTCCCGGCATTGTGATGACCATTAACAACTTCCCTGATAACGCGCAGATGTATCCGGATTGCCGGGCATTGGTTGATGGGGTTGAAAAAAGAGTGAATCCTGTCGACCTGGGTAAAGGCAAATACTGGTATAACGAAACAAATGCCACCGCGATTGCCATTGTCATGTGGGGTGGCAAAAACGACAGCAAATTTTTCCCCAACGTTTTTCACCGGTTGTATAAGTTTGATAAGGCAGAAAAGACCCGCCAATTAACGATGGATTTCCCGCAACCGGCGGATATTTCGTTGAAAATATTAGATGGCGATGGCAAGGCATTGCCGGAAGACAAAACGGTTTCAGGCACTATTTCTACGGTAATGCCGGCAAACTGGTATATGGATGACTGGTTGAATGTCACAACACCAGGTGCCTTCACCGGTCGCCGCAGCGGTCAGAACAAAGAATTAAAAGATTTGAAAGTGACCAATGGTACGGTTATTATTCCGGGATTGATGCCCGGTGTGTCATTTGACCTGCAACTGAGAAATGATGGAAAGGCTGGTCCGAACACCCGTCTGGTAGTAGACTTTGAAGGCAAAACTACATTGACTCAATATCAATTCACCAGCAATAAAGTAGAACAAAAAATAATCGGTGCTGATGGCAAACCAAAAGCAAATACCATGGTGAATGCCAGTTACATAATGGATGGCACCGCACAGATAGTCACTGCTAAAAGCGACGAAAACGGCATTATAAAATGGTTGGGATTGCCCGGCGGACGTTTGATAGTATGGGGAGATGGTATACAGCCGCAAACTTTTAACACCGATAATCCAACCGGAATATCACTGCCGCCACGGGCAGAAGGATACGTAAACCTGACGGTACCCAACCTGCCAGCGGGTACAAGGCTGGTATGGTTCATCGGACTTGATTACAAACCCGGCACTAAACTAAACTATATTACTTCTTCTTTAACAACCCCAGTTCAATTTCCCACCAATTACGGCGTACCAATCACATTTTATGCAATTACCAGCGAAACGACACCGCGAGTAGCCGCATATTCAATATTCTTGCCGTACCAGGATTTGGCTGATAAACAGTTTGGCAGCACATTAAAACTTAATATCCCGCTGGTTAACGGCGGCGATGGATACATTGAAACATTAAATAATGATAAGTCGCCTGCAGATGTATCGCGAGTAGAAGTGACATCTGATGACCCGTTGATTAATCAATTATTGGCGAACGGCAAATTTGTGCGGATGATTAACAGTGCCGGGAAAATAAAGATATTTTCGCCAATAGCTGGCAAATACCAGGTTAATGTCGATTTGGATAACAACAGTATTGCCGTAACATTGCCAATGAAAGAAAAAATGACTGTAAAAATGAAAGAGATGCTGTTTAAGGCTCCCGGCGGTTCAGTAGTTAATTGCATATTCAATAAGAATTCCAATGAAATAATAACGCTGTCGGTGACAGCGGAAAAAATAGATGTGCCGGTATACGGCAACCCGAAAGATATTTTGGGGTGCTGGATACAGAAAAGTGCAAGTTCAATGCTGGTTTGGCGACCGGAATATGGCAACGGAAATCTGAAAGAATTGAAATTGCGCACGGTTGAAATGGCAGTGAATGGTGCTATCAATCCTGATGATATCCGCATTATGTCGCCATTCGGTGCCCAGGCAGTTCTGGTTAATGATAATTCGTTGTCATCCGCCATTATAGGCGGTACTGAAAATACTGTTCAAACCTATTCTGCTGCCAATAAATACAATTTGTGGCAGACAAATTACGCCTTGAACTTGTCTAATAATCAATTTGCCTTGTTTAATGTAAATGATGTTAAAAATGGCAAGCTTAACGTGAATATACCTGATGTTGCGCCGGTGAAAATGCGTACTTTAAATCTAAAGTTCAGCGAAACTAACCTTACCGCACCGCGCGGAATAATCGCTGTGCTGGATAACAACCCGAACCGGATGATTTATTACACCCGCGACGAAGCCAATAGATGCTCATTAACAATTCCTGAACATACAAAAACAGTTCGTTTTATGCTGCCAAATTGCGGTATAACAAAAGATATTAGTGTATTGCCCGCCACCACAGACATTGTGACAGTGCCGACAAGCATACCCACTGGCATTACTTACAAAGCACAGCTTATTGACAGCAAAGGCAACCCGATGGTGAGTATCCCGGTGACATATTGCTACATGCGCTATGATACCACTCTCGATATTAATTCTTTCGGATTTCTGGCAAAAACAACCACTGATGAAAAAGGAAACATTACTCTGGAAAATATGCTGCCGGGTCAATATATTATCCTGCCCACCCGGGAATGGTGGGATTTCTGGGCAAAAAAAATAGGATGGATGGTGAAAATACCTGATGCTGCCGGTGAGATAAATGCAGTTTTGAAAGCGAATGATATTACCGCGGAAGCCCCGGCAAAAAGCGACAAAGTAATGGCGGCATGGCTGCCGGTTGGCAAAGATAAAGCAATAATGCTGCCCACTCTCAGCCGGTTTGTCCCCAGTTACGGGACCGGTGGCAACGGGACATTATTATGTTTCGACTTGCTTACCGCCAATGCCGCAGTATATCCGGTAAGCTACCAGCCAGACGCAGGAAAATTTAATGCCGGCACTCCATTGTCTTCCGCTATCACCATCAACCTGCCGTTGGAAAAACGCAATAAATACCCGCAATCTCTCCTTATTCGCGGCAACGGACCCTGGAAAGATATCTTCTTCCGCGTAAAACCCACCTGGCGTATACTCAGTGCCTTCAACATAATGACCACCAGTATTAACCTGCCCGCCGGAAAATGGACTGTAGTTGTGCTTGATGACGATTCGGAAACAACGCTGGAGTTAGTCGCGGAATGATAGAATGATCATCTTTATAGAAATTTAATAAAGATTATATATGCTACAGTAAGATATTTTATGAGTAACCCCAGGTGAAAACCTCACTCTTATACACATCTTGTAAATAAAAATTGAAAAATTTAGAAATGTTGAATATCTGCATTCTTTAATTCTGAAATGTTGGAGGTTGTCCCCAGCTCCCGCGAAGCAGTCGCTATTCTATATTATTATTTCGGTTCATTGCGAGAATTGAGGCAATTCGCTTACCTCGTCATCCAACATTTAAATAGAAATGATATGCTATAAATTTGTATAAGATTGAAGGTGTTGCCGTGGGTTAAAGAGTTGTTTTTTATCTTAATTCTGGCAGAACATGGCGCAGACAATTATCTATTCACAATTTTACTTCACCGGTGGCGCATAAACCTTTATTGCTTTCACTGGCGGGGTAGTTCCTTCTTTTACCAACAGTGTCAGGGTATGTTTCTCGTTGGATAAATTGCTTGCCAGTACGGTGGTGTATTGCAGGGAGGCGTCGGGCATCTCAGGCATTTTTACGGTATCGGTACCCATAAGAAGAGATTTGAACTTTATTTCGTAGCCGGGTTTCAGTGGGGATTCCATTTTGCCGCCAAGTGTTGTCCACCAGTATTGCGGGTCTATCACTACGCGACCGGATTTAGAGGCGAACTTTTCTTTGCTGTTTCCCTCGCCGTCGTCACCGGTAATTGAACCGGATAATTTGTATTTAAAATCGTCCTTATTCCCTTCGGTGATAGTCAATTTCCAATCTTCCGCAACCGGAAGAGTATTTGAGTCTATGCGGTATGGCGTGCTTACGGTCCATGGCCAGTCAATATCTGGTCCGACATTAGGTCGGGAAAAGGTGTAGCATGACGCAATTTCTGATGGTTTTTTGTCGTCAATCAGTACCGATAATTCGGCGGGATTTTCTACTTTATCGAAAATTAATTCAACCCGGTTGCCGGTGAACTCAACGCTGGCTTTACCATCGGCAAAAGTGACAGGAATCTCTTTCACCATGGTATCGGTAAAATCGTCTTTGGCTTCCGGTACGGCAATTAATTCGCGTTTCACTAATTCCGACATTAAAAAACATCCGAATTTATTCATGTGGGTACCATCTATCAACAGGTCGCCTTGCGGCAATTTATTATCAAGCAGGTATTTCTTCCAGCCGGAACGCACATCAAATATTGCACAATTGTATTTTTTCGCCACTGCCGGAATATGCTGGCCGTTCATGAACGCTGTCCAGCCTGCGTCAGCCTTTGTCGGATCATCATTGCCGCCATAGTGGTCGGTCTGTAAAGCGATTTCCGCAGTGGTATTTTTGCGAATATCAGCGATTATTTCTTCGTATTTAAAATGATTGCCGTAAACATGAAATATAACCAGATCGGGGTAGAATGGATAAACATCCATAGGCGTGGTGGTAACCAGCAGGTTTGACGCAAAACCGCCGATGGCCGGGTTCACCGCGATAATATTTGCATTGGAGAAACGTTTTTTCAGGTCGATGACGACATCTTTCCACCAATCCTGCTTGGTGATGGATTGCCCATAAAACATTATTCGCACGGTATTTTTATGTTCTGCCGTTGAGTTTTGCAATAATCCCATGGTGCGTTGAATATGCGCACCGGATGCCTTGAAATCCATCTGGTTAACCGCCGGGAAATTATTTTCTTGCGCCTGCAGCATAATTGTTAACAGTATGCACAAAAATACTAAATGTTTCATCAATTACTCGCTTTCACTCGACCTTATAATTTAGACACAAATGGCCATGAATCGTGTTATTATTTTGTTGATATTTTAAAAAACCTGCTACTTAATTTCGGAATGCCGGTGATGGCATTCTCTACTGTAAATTATATGCAATAGGTGAAATTGCTATTTCTTCCAGTCGCGATGTTCTAAAACTACCCGGTACCCCTGGGAGGAAATGTGTTCGGCTATTTTGCGGGCATACAGCACACTGCGGTGGCGTCCGCCGGTACAGCCGATGGCGATGGTCAGGTATGATTTTCCTTCGCAACTGTAGCGCGGCACGGTGAAATCTATAAAATCTTTCAGCTTTTCCAAAAATAGCGGCGCATCCGGGTCGGTCATCACGTAATCTTCTACTTCTTTCTCTGCTCCGGTATGTTCGCGCAACTCTGGAACATAGTGGGGATTTTTAAGGAAACGGACATCAAACACCAGGTCAGCGTCGGTGGGCAATCCGTATTTAAAGCCAAATGACAGCACATTCACCAACATTCCTTCACAGGTTTTATCTTCATCAATAAGAGAGATTATTTCATCTTTCAATGCCCGGGTGCTGTTTTCGCTGGTGTCGATAACTTTATCGGCGATTTCGCGCAACGATTCCAGGTGCTTGCGTTCCAGTCGGATGCTTTCCAGCAATGAACGGTGGCGGCCTGCCAGTGGATGGCGGCGGCGCGTTTCTTTAAACCTGCGCACCAGTATCTCTTCTGATGATTCCAGAAAAATCAGCCGTGGGGTGAAACCGTATTGTTTGAGAGTATTTATCTGGTCAGCGAAGTTCTCGGTGAATCGTTCGCCGCGAATATCAATAACAGCAGCAACTTTACTCACCTGGCTTTTGGTGCGGGCGCATAAATCAGCAAATTGCAGCAGCAGCATGGGGGGCAGGTTATCGACACAATAGAAGCCCATATCTTCAAGAACGTGAATTACTTGTGTTTTGCCAGCGCCACTCATCCCGGTGACGATGATAAAATCCTGTAATTTATGGTTGTCTGTTTCGTTCATAATATTAAAAACAAAATACCCCCTTTGTCTTTAGTTGACATCGGGGGTATTGGTTCGCTGATTATTGGCGCAGGAATGACGGCAGGTCTAAATCGTTATTTGGCTTGTTGGAGCCGGTTAACGGTGCCGAGTTCGGGGTTGGGCCTGACGGCAGTCTGAAAGCGTCCGCGGTTGGGTCAACGGCAAAGCCGGTGGCTACAACGGTGATGCGTACGCGGTCGCCCATTGATTCGTCAAATACCAGACCGAACATGACGTTGGCATTTTCGACGCCGGCAGCCTGCGCGATGATATTCGCGGCTTCGTCGACTTCGTTGATGCCCAGGTCAATACCGCCTGTGATATTAAACAGGATGCGGCTGGCACCTTCCATTGAGGTTTCCAGCAACGGGCTGCTGATAGCACCCTGTGCGGCTTCGGCAGCGCGGCGTTCGCCCTGACCTTCGCCAATGCCCATCAATGCTGTACCAGCACCGCTGAGAACAGCGCTTACGTCTGCAAAGTCAAGGTTGATATCGCCTGCAACGCAAATAAGGTCGCTGATACCCTTGACACCCTGGCGCAGGATTTCATCGGCATATTGGAATGCCTCGCGCATGCTGGTGTTTTTCGGCACCACATTCATCAACCGTTCGTTAGGAATGGTGATAAGGGCGTCTACTTTTTCCTTCATGCGGGCGGTGCCTTCCAGAGCGCAATTCATGCGGCGTCCTTCAAAGCGGAAAGGTTTGGTAACGACGGCAATCGTCAGCGCGCCCATTTCTTTAGCAATTTCTGCTATAACCGGGCCGGCACCGGTGCCGGTACCACCGCCCATACCGGCGGTTATGAATACCATATCTGTGCCATCAAGGACATTCTTGAGTTCCTGGCGGCTTTCCTCAGCGGCTAAACGACCTACTTCAGGGTTGCCCCCCGCGCCTAAGCCGCGAGTTACATCCTCGCCGAGTTGTATCTTTCTGTCGGCAAGAGAACGCGCCAATGCCTGCATATCTGTGTTGGCTACTATAAACTCAACGCCAGTTAAGCCTGCCTCAATCATGCGGTCGACCGCATTGCTGCCGCCGCCACCTACACCAATGACCTTTATCTTGGCCTGACCATCATGTAATTTGACCACTTCTGACCCCTTTCGTTCCGTTTCACGGTCCGATTCTTTATCGTGCAACTGTAATGTAAGCTGCGTGATGCACTTGATTTTTTTCATAGTGGATCGCGAGATGATGTGATACGACACCAATGACGTATGCATCTCTTATACATTATATGAATCATAATAATAAGGTGTCAACGTCAGATGAGAAGAAGAAGAAAATATTTCATGATTTTTTTTAAAATTTAATTAAAAATAGTTGTAAAATGAGTAAAAAAGATAAATGGAAGGTGAAAGGTATTAAGGTCTTAGGTATTAGGGTGTTTAGTTTATAGTTTTCAGTTTTCAGAATTCATGAGTCTTACCAGACGATTTTCTTTTTTTTTACGCGCCGGCTGGAAGCCGGCGCTCCGTGATTATTAATCAAATTTAGAATCCTGACTTTTTTTGTTCGGATTTGGTTGCTAACTTACTAATAATTGATGTAAAAATTAAAGGCTGTAAAAGGTGAACTGTTGCCACGGACGTTGACACTCGACCTTCAATTTACTATAATTCGACTTGCTTCTATTTACGCCACTGTAGCTCAGTTGGTAGAGCAGCGCACTCGTAATGCGCAGGTCGGGAGTTCGAATCTCCCCAGTGGCTCCAGTCCTTTTGTAGTTCTTTCCACTATTTTCATATTTCCTATAGCAGGAAATTAAGATATTCGGGTAGAATATGGATTGTGAGGATAATGTGTATGCAGCTATATGATTTAATATCGTCGCGGCGCAGCGTGCGCAAGTATAAAAAAGACGCTGTTGATAATGAAATTCTGCGGCGGATTATGGAAGCCGCCCGCCTTGCTCCTTCGGCATGCAATTTGCAGCCGTGGCGTTTTTATGTGGTGCGCGATGCCGCATTGCGCGGGGCAATATTGGATCGGCAAGTTTGGGCAGCATCAGCACCGGTTATTATAGTGGCGTGTGCCGTGCCAGATGAGGCTTGGGTGCGCAAAGACGAAAAAAACCATTCTGATATCGACCTTGCCATCGCGTTTGAACATATAGTACTGGCAGCAACGGCGGAAGGTTTGGGAACTTGCTGGATTTGCAGTTTTGATGTTGATAAAGCCGCTGCAGAGCTGGATTTGCCTGCCGGGGTAGTGCCGGTGGCGATAACCCCGCTGGGATACCCGAATGAAACACCGGAAAGTCGCGGACGCAAAGATATGAATGACATAGTAATCTGGCGATAAGGATAAAATGGCAATCGATTTCATAAAATTTAATGAAGCAGAAACAGAGATAATCGGCCAATTGGACGCGGCCAGGCTGCCCTTGCATATTGCGGTAATAATGGATGGCAATGGCAGATGGGCGACCAACCAGGGACTGCCGCGGGTGGTAGGGCATAACGCCGGCACCCAAAGCGTGCATGCCGCGGTGTCGTGCTGCCGCAACCTGGGAGTAAAATATCTTACCTTGTACTCATTTTCCACTGAAAACTGGACTCGGGAAGACTCGGAAGTCCATGCATTGATGGAGTTGATGGAAGTACAACTGCGCCAGGAAACGGAATATCTGCATGGCCAGGGGGTCAGGGTGCTGCACCTGGGCAGAAAAACCGGCTTGCCCAAGCCATTGGTAGATGCTATTTTAGATGCGGAAAAAATAACTGCTGATAATAAAGAATTGACATTGATACTGGCAATAAATTATTCCGGCCGCGCCGAATTGACTGACGCGGTGAAGGCAATCGTTTCATCCGGGATATCCGCTGAAGATATCAATGAAAAAACAATTGCAAACTCGTTATACCACCCAGACATACCCGACCCGGAGCTATTAATACGCACCGCTGGCGAACAAAGGGTGAGCAATTATCTGCTATGGCAAATTGCCTATAGCGAGTTCTGGTTTACCAATAAATTATGGCCTGATTTTCGCGGCATCGATATACTGCAGGCCATCTATGATTATCAAAATAGGACCCGGAAATTCGGGGGGTTAGTATGAACGCTTTCATTAAGAGACTGCTCACCTCCGCGGTGGGAATCCCAATAATTGTTCTTTTTCACTGGTGGAATTCGGTTTATCGCCATCATGGTTACGGCGACGATATCCCTTTGCTTATTTTAGTGATGATTATCGCCTGCGCCAGTGGGTGGGAATCTGCAAACCTGGTTAACCATAAAACCAACAATGTCGTTTCGCGCTGGAACGGCGTTTATGGTGCAATTCTTTTACCGCTCCTTGCCCACTCCATAAATATTCAGGGGAATGACCACCTGGGAATGACTATTGACTCCATCGGCGGCGCACTGGCATTCATGCTGTTATTCCTGGGGATATGGGGAGATGTCGAGAAACACGGTATTCAGGCATTGAAAGCCAACCTGATATTGTTGGGTATTACTCAGTTCGTCGGCCTGGCAATGATGTCATTCATATTAATCACCTTCCTGCCGACAGCCGAAGCCGGTACCCTGATGATGTTCGCGGCAATTTTTGCCTGCGACAGCGGGGCATACCTGGCGGGATCACACATTGGCGGCAAACCGCTGGCGCCGCAAATAAGTCCCAAAAAGACCATATCCGGCGCAATAGTAGGCCTGGTCTGCGCAATTGGCATAGCGATGGTATGTAAAAATCTGCCTCGTTTTGGCGACAGATTCAGCTATATGGATATGGCGCTGATCGGCGCGGGAATTGGCATCCTGGGACAAATCGGCGACCTCTTCGAATCATATTTCAAACGCTGGGCAGCGGTAAAAGACAGCGGCGACGCAATCCCCGGCCACGGCGGCTTCCTCGACCGTTTCGACAGCACATTCCTGGTAACCCCATTCCTGTTCCTGTGCCTGAAATACCTGATAGCGCCGTAAATCCAATAAATTTGATTAGAGATTAGGTGTTAGGTTTTAGGGTCATTAGTTTGCAGGTAGGTCACTTCGACAAACTAATTGATCGAAAATATTGCCATAAAAGTAAACTCCCCTCCTTGCCAAGGAGGGGGCAGGGGGTGGTTTTCGACGATATGAAATCTTCATTTTAAAATCATGACTTTTTTTGTTCTGATTGGATTTCTTTCATTTCTCAAAACTCTTCCTATCAAAGTCATACGTTTCTCCAGAACTTCTGGGAAACTTGAACGAATCTTCTATTCTGCTTTTGTCTGGTTTGCCATTTATAATTTCTTCCGAAGTATATAGAACTTTAACAGTATATTCATCGCACCAGGTTACAGATTTAATAACATATTTTGGTGGAGTAAAATCAGGTACAAATTGACCACCACCTTTTGATGCTTGATCCGGTACATCAAATTGCGAGTTATCAATTTCCTTTTTAAAAAATATATCTTTTACAGCATAAAATTGATATGTTGTAGAATAAAGACCTGTTTCCTTAATAATTAATATGTTAGTATGGCTTGGAGATTTATAAATATTTATTGACCCACATAATAGAAAAACCAATAAAAAAGAATAATAAGTGAAAGCGCACACTGCCAAAATTATAAGTGGGTAAAATAACCACATGTAAAATTTTGTTAAAGGAACAACTGAGAAGGCAGACAATAGTGTTACTAATACAGAAATAAAGATTGCTCTATCATATATAAATTCAACTCCAAAAAGCGGCTTGCAATAAAAACAGATCGCAGTAAACAATATTGATGCAAAAAATAGAATCTGGAATATTTTCCTGGTGTAATATTTTATTTTATCAGTCATTGCTTATCCTTTTTTTAACATCATTCTTATCAAATATACTTTTGCATAATAACCAGCTATATTGATTCCTTATTCCTGCCGTCATAAGACGCAAAATATTGCGTCTCTACATGTCTTCTTTCTCTTCACCCGAGAGGTGGCCAGAGCGTCCCGCTCGGAAAAAGGAAGAACCTGAAATTAATTTATCGCTTAGTATTATCTTACGCAGTTAACGTCACCGGGACGGTGACGCCACGTTTTCTCTCTTCTCTCTTCTCTACTCTCTCTTCTCTCCTTTCTCTTCTCTCTTCTTATACTATCGCTTCGCTGGCGTTTTTGGCGGTTATTTTTTCGGTTAATTCGTCGATGATTACGTCGGGTTTTATGCCTTCTGCCTCGCCTTCGAAGTTGAGGATTATTCGGTGGCGGAGAACTGGTTTTACTATTTGCAGGATATCGTCCATTGATACATGGAGCCTGCCATTCATGAGGGCATTCACCTTGCCGCCCAGCACCAGGGATTGCGCGCCGCGGGGACTGCTGCCGTAACGGACGAATTGTTTCACCAGGCTGCTGGCGTTTTCGTCGTCGGGGTGGGTGCCCAGCACCATATTAACAGCAAATTCCTGGATGTGTGGGGCAATAGGGAATTCGCGGACGAACTGTTTTATCTCCAGCATTTTTTCGCCATTCATCACCGGCTGGGCGTGGTTATCCGCGGTGGTGGTGGTGCGTCCCAGGATTGCCGACATATCTTCGCGGGTGGGGAAACCTACCAGCAGTTTCATCATAAAGCGGTCAAGTTGCGCCTCGGGGAGCGGGTAAGTGCCTTCCTGCTCGATGGGGTTTTGGGTGGCAAGGACAAAAAACGGCTCCGGCAGTTTGCGCACTACGCCGCTGACGGTAACGGAATGTTCCTGCATCGCCTCTAACATGGCGGATTGCGTCTTGGGGGTGGCGCGGTTGATTTCGTCAGCAAGGATGATGCTGGCAAAAATCGGCCCGGGTTGGAACTGGAAAAATCTCCTTCCATTCTCGTCTTCCGCCAGAATATTGGTGCCGGTAATGTCAGACGGCATCAGGTCGGGGGTGAACTGGACACGGGCAAATTGCAGGTGCAACGCCTCGGAGATTGTGCGCACCAGCATCGTTTTCCCCAGTCCCGGCATGCCTTCCAAAAGGCTGTGGCCGCCGGCGAAAATAGATACCAGCAGGTTTTGCACCAGTTCGGTCTGGCCAACAATTACTTTGCCAATTTCCGCACGCATCGCTTCAATCTCTGCGGCGTATTGGGCAGCTTTTTCTTCCACGCTCATCATTTTTTCCTCTTTATAATCTATCCGAAAATAGCGAATGGGATAACGATTTTTAGAATATTGCCAGATGTATTATTCACCGCGAAAGAACACAAAAACCGCAAAAGAAAAGCTTATAAAAAAACTCTTTTGTGTTCTTTGCGTTCCTTTGTGGTGAATATCCTATCATTTTATTGTAATCAGACATAATATCATCTCACGCGTATCTGAAAATAAGTTTATATATTCCGACACCTATTTCATCGCGGTCATGCAACTCTTCCTGCCCTACCAGCATTTCGCCGTTGAGCATGGTTCCGTTAGTGCTGCCAAGGTCGCTGATGTAAAATATCCCTTCCAGGTGGCGAATCATCGCGTGACGGCGGGAGACCGTGCTGCCGGCGAGGGCTATCGAGCAATCTTCGCGGCGGCCGATGATGACTTCTTCATTGCTCAATTCGTAATTTTCTTCCACCTTTTCACCGGTGAAATCGAGGAGCCACAGCCGCGCCAGCCGGGTGCGCGGTACCGCGCCGATAGTGGCGTCCAGCAGACGAATGATTACCGTTTCTTCCGGCGCGCTGGGAGCACTCAGCGGCTTGCCGCAGCTTTTGCAAAACTTATGATCAGCGGCATTTTCCACCGCGCAATAGGCACATTTTATCATTGTCCGATTATCTCGATATTATCGATTCCCCACTGTGCGGTACCAGTCAACCCGGAAGCATTGAAACTCAACGCAAGAGTTTTCGCATCATGCGGGATACTGCTGCTGATTCTATACAGCGCGTCTTTCGGGTAACCAAGACCATTTACCAGCATGGCGCCGGTATTCCCCGCGTTACTTGCCGGAATATCACCAGGGTACGCCTGTACCATGGTTGGTTCGGTGGAAAATGATGAGTTGATAATATTTTTACCGCCGACTACGGTCACTTGCATCTGGCATGGTCCGGTGTTGCCGGTCCAATTGCCGATGACAAGCAAGTCAAATGATATTGATAAACTGGTATGGGTTGGCAAACCCGTCAGGTTGAGCGATACCGTGCTGTTAGTGAACGGGCCAAGGAATTTTCTTGCACCGGCAGGTGTCGTGCCGGTGGTTGTCTGCGACCATTCAGAGCCAACCGAAGTCTCAAAATTCTCGCGATAGCCAAATCCCTTCAGTGATAAATCGTTATCGACATGGCCATCGACAAACCCGCATAATGCGTGATTAAAATGCCGTTTTTCCATATCTACGCCGGTATACATTAGATTTGCGTAGGTTACTTCCGGGGTTGTAGTAGACGCATGAGCACCATCGCAAATCATCAAAAAAGAAGTTGGATCGTCTATTTGACCTTCGGACATGTCGCATAATAAACGGTTAAATACATAAGCGTTGGCGGTAGCTCTTCCCTTTGTCGGGCATCTCAAGATATCCTGATCAATCTGCAAAGATGTCCATACGCTTGCCGAGTCGGGATATGTCTCTTCATGGTCCTGTATCCACATCTGGGTGTATTGTACAATTTGCCGTTGATTAGAAAGACAAGTAGTTTGCCGCGCTTTTTCTTTGGCACGGCTATATACCGGCATCAACATGGATGCCAGAGTGGCAATAATAGAAATTACCACCAGCAATTCAATTAACGTAAATCCAGATTTCCGCATGCGCGTCTCCATTTCATCGACCTCCGGGAGTGAATCCCTTGGGTGCCGATACCTTTTGTGGTGCTACAGGCTGCCAATTGCCGCCTTTTTTAAAGAACCAGTTCCATGGTTCGAATAAAAACAGGAATAATGCCAGCACCACCACTGCAATAGTAATACGCACAATCATTTTCGCGCGTTGCGGAGTATTAACATACGAGTGAAACTTATTGTATTGTTCGCCGACAACTTCAGCATCCGGCAGCTTGCCGATATTAACATGCGGCATATTAACCGTCGGCATTTTTACAGTGGGCATATTGGGGAGATGAATCTTCTTTTTTCCAGCGGCAGGTTCTTCAACCGGCGCGGTTTCCTCTATCAGGCCTTCCAATTTATCGCGGACATCAGGCGATGGCTGCAACTGGTCAGCTTTCAGGTATGCTGCCGCGGCGTCTTCGCGTTTTCCCGCTAATAATAACAAATCACCAATTATTATATATATTGGCGCATTTGCCACATCATCAGGAGCGTCATCAGTGATTTTCTTATACAAGCTGGCCGCCACTTCATACAAACCGGCTTCCTGCATACGATTCGCCTGGGCTACCATCGCTTCACGGTCAATTGCCATTGTATACCCACTCTCACTTTGAAAAAATCGAAAAATACTGTTTCTAACAATATTAATTAGTATTCCATATTTTAGCAATTTTTTACATTTTTGGTAAGAGTGGCAGCAAGTGGGCATAAGTTCAGTTTTTATAGATTACCTTTTTCACATCGATTAATAGGATAAAAAGATTTAATATTAAATTTATGAAAGAATTGCGATAATATCTATTTTTAAACTATCTACTTCAACAATTATATCCTTTATATCCTATTAATTGATGTGAAAATTAGTTGGGAATGCCGTCCCCGGCATTCCGCATCTCAGGCCTAACTAACAATAAATAAGAAAAATTCGTATATTATTTCATCAATCTTTATGATATCTTGTAAAAGTATCTTTGTCTATTATGGATGGGCGATAATATTTCAATGAAAATAGTATCGTATTTGATGCATTTTGGAAGGGGTGGACATCATGAATGAGACGAATGATGATGAAATTAAAAATAAAGGGATGCAGCCGCAACTTTTAGGGTTAATGTCGCCTGATGATATGCAGTTAATGCTTCAGGAACTGCACGTACATCAGATAGAGCTGGAAAAACAAACCGAGGAATTACGCAGTGTTCAGTCGGAAGTTGAAGATTTGCGCAATCGTTCTGAAGAAATTATCATATCTCAGCTAAACGAAATATCTTCCTATTACGACAATGCCCCTATTGGATTAGCAGTATTAAATACCGATTTATGTTATTTGCGTGTCAATCGCCTGCTTGCAGAGATGAATGGCATCCCGGTGGTAGACCATATCGGGAAAACAATCGGCGAATTGCTTCCAATGTTTGAAAAACAGGCCCGGGAAGTGGCAAGCACCATTATCACCACCGGCAAACCAATTGAAGGAGTAGAGTTTGTTGGAGAAACCGCTGCGAAACCGGGAGTTCAGCATATTTGGCGCGAAGGATGGTATCCTCTTAAAAACAATGATGGCACTGTTATCGGATTAACAGTGATTGTACAGGATATCACCGAATTCAGACGGACTGCAGAAGCACTTCACGAGAGTGAAAAAAGGTATCAGGAAATTTTTGATTCATCATTCGATGCGCTTTTTATACAGGATATGCTAACAAATTCAATAATTGATGTTAATAAAACAATGATGGAAATGTATGGTTATGCAAGTAAGGAAGAAGTTCTGAAGTATACAATAGAAGACTTAAGTGCAGTAGAGGAAGGATACAACAAAGAAAAAATTGAACAAATGAATCAAAATGCGATTGATTTAAATACAAACTCATTCGAGTGGTATGCTAAAAAGAAAAGTGGTGAATTGTTTTGGGTTCAAGTTTCTTTACGAAGTGTTAACATTGGCGGTAAAAACAGGATTCTGGCGTCTGTACGCGACATTTCTGATCGCAAACGTGCCCAGCATCAAGCCAATGAGCGTCTGAAAGAACTCCAGGCATTTTATAATCTGGCTGAAATATCAGAAAAACAAGGTATTACTCTTGATGAATTTTATGAGGATTTCATTAATATACTGCCGCAAAGTTTTCAATATACAGATATTGCCTGTGTAAGGATAACCATTAATGACCGTAAATTTTGCACAAAAAACTTTGTAGAAACAGAATGGATGCTTTCTGCACCATTTAAAGTAAATGGTGATGTAAACGGCAAAATTGATGTCGGTTACCTTAAAGAAAGACCGGAACTTGACGAAGGGCCATTTATGAATGAAGAAAGGCTGCTGATAAATGCCATCGCCAAGAGAATTGGACAAATAATCGGACGCAAGCAAACCGAGGACGTGCTGCGTTTTAAAAACCTGGTATTTGATGTATCTATTGTGGGTAATTTCATTGCCGACCTTGACGGCATCATCACTGAGGTTAATGATATGCTGCTTCGTTTATGGGGTTATTCAAACAGGAGCGAAGTTATTGGCAAGCCTATTGATAGTTTTATTGCAAACCCAACTTTAAAAGCTGATATCATCAAATTTTTATACACTACCGGGCAATGGGAGGGAGAAATTGTTGCGAAAAGGAAGGACGAATCTACCTTTATTGCCTATGGTCTGGGAACCATGGTGCGCGATGAGAATAATAATATAATCGGATACCAGGCAGCTTTAATGGATATTACCGAACGAAAACAGGCAGAAGAGTTGCTGAAAAATTACAATTCCGAGTTGGAGCAGCGGGTATCTGAACGCACTGCTGTGGCGGAGAATCGAGCGCGAAAGCTGCATGTCCTGAGCAGGCAGTTAATACGTGCTGAAGAGAAGGAACGCAAGAGAATTGCATATATTCTTCATACCGAGGTGCAGCAGGTTCTTATTGGTGCAAGAATAGCATTGCAAACCGGGATGAAAGAAGTAACTGATATCTCCCCGTTAGATTCATTTAAGGCTGCTGACCGCATGCTGGAAGAAGCACTGGTAGAGACATGTGAACTTGTTCACGAAATTGTCCCGCCGGTACTTCGCGAAGGCGGATTGCGGGAAGCGATTATCTGGTTGTCGCATCAAATGCGCGAACGCCACGATTTTTCAGTAAATGTTCAGGGTGACGACAACTATTTGCGCCTTGATGACGAGGTAAGTATTTGCGCCTATCAATCAGTGCGTGAAATGCTGTTAAATATCTGCAAACATACCAATGTCAGAGATGCTGAAGTAGCACTAAATAAAGTCGATGATAACTGGTTTAATCTTATAGTACAAGACAAAGGTGTCGGTATTTCTGAAATCGAAAACTTAAAGACAAACGAGCACAGTAACGGATTTGGCTTGTTTAATATCCGCGAACAGGTTGAAGGACTGGGCGGATGCATGGAAATTAAAAGTACTGTAGGAGAGGGAACATCCATAAGTCTGTTTCTGCCGATGAAAAAGATAAAAAAGAGCAAAAGAAAATCAACTAATAACTCTTGCATAACTAAATTTTATAGCGATTGAAAATATTGTTTGAATCTATATTGAATTAGTAATAATTAAGTAGTATCATAAGTTAATCTAAAGTGCAGATAATTTTTTAATAATAAGGGGGGTTTTCCAATGCAGGAAGAAAACCCGAATTTAGTTGATGGCAAATATTCAATCAGCGATCTGGTTGATTTAGATCAGTTGCGGCATATATTTGAAATGTTCAGCAAAGCCAGCGGTGGATTTACCATCGGCTTTCTTGACCACCCGGAAATGAATATTCTCATCGCAGTTGAATGGCGTGATATCTGTACAAAATTTCACCGGTCGTGTCCGCAGGCAGCAGATATTTGCCTGAAAAGCAATCAGCATCTGCTGAATAAATTAACCACACCAGGAGAACTCATCGTTGAAGCATGTGAAAATGGCCTGGTTGATTGTGCTACCCCTATAATTATTAAAGGAAAACATATCGCAAGCCTTGCCACCGGGCAATTGCTGCTTGAAGAACCGGATATAGAATATTTTAAAAAACAAGCAAAAATTTACGGTTTTGATGAGAAAGAATATCTTGAAGCATTAAAGGAAATACCAGTTATTCCTGAACAGAAAGTTAAAGATATTACAGCATTTTTAGCCGGCATTGCGATGATGATTTCAGAAATGGGTTATGCTAATCTTGAAATCAAGGCAATGCAGGAAGAATTGAAAAAAAGCCAGCGTAATATGAAAGCTATCCTTGACACTATTCCCGATATGACCTGGCTTAAAGATATGGAAAGCAAATATATTATTGTAAATGAACCATTTGCCAAAGCAGTAGGACTCAACCCTGATGAAATGGTTGGAAAATCAGATTATGATTTTTGGCCTAAAGAACTTGCAGAGCATTATATTTCTGATGATAAAACAGTGATTGAAACACGACAAAAGAAACAATTGGAAGAACCGCTGGTGAATGTTGAAGGCCAGCAAATACTGATTGATACCATAAAAATGCCAGTTTTAAATGAGTCCAGTGAAGTAGTGGGAACTGTTGGAATTTCCCGTGATATTACCGAGAGAAAACGGGAAGAGAAAGAAAAAGCCAAACTTGAAAATCAACTTCAACAAGCTCAAAAGATGGAATCAGTTGGACGTCTTGCCGGTGGTGTTGCTCATGATTTTAATAACATGCTTGGTGTTATCCTTGGATATGGCCAAATGGCAATGGAGCAAATCTCATCCGAGCATCCCCTGCATGCCAACCTTGATATAATATGCAAAGCAGCAGAACGTTCAGTAGACCTGACACGGCAATTATTGGCGTTTGCCCGCAGACAAACGGTGACACCAAAGCTGCTGGACATAAATGAAGTTGTGGTTGGAATGTTGAAAATGCTGCAAAGGTTGATTGGCGAAGATGTCAATCTCGCCTGGCTGCCGGGTGCCAATCTATGGTCAGTTAAAGTTGACCCGTCGCAAATCGACCAGATTCTTGCCAATCTGTGTGTCAATGCCCGCGATGCTATCTCTGGAGTGGGCAGAATAACCATCGAAACAAAAAATAAAGTAATCGATGAAGATTATTGTGAAACCCATACCGGTCTGTTGCCAGGTGAATATGTATACCTGGCTGTCAGTGATGATGGCTGCGGCATGGATAAAGAGATGCTCGAACATATTTTTGAACCGTTTTTCACTACCAAAGAAATCGGCGAGGGAACCGGTCTTGGATTATCCACCGTTTATGGCGCCGTTAAACAAAACAACGGGTTTATCAACGTCTACAGTGAACAGAAACAAGGAACTACATTCATGATTTATCTTCCCCGATATAAAGGTGAGGGTAATAATTTATCGATTGAAGAAAATGAAAGTCACATCGAAAATGGCAAGGAAACAATACTGCTGGTGGAAGATGAACCATTTTTCCTGAAATTAACTTTAAATATGCTCTGCCAACTTGGTTATCACGTATTGTCTGCAAGTACCCCATTCGAAGCAATCCGCCTGGTGAAAGAACATCCCGGCGAAATTGATTTGTTGATTACTGATGTGGTAATGCCGGAAATGAACGGACGTGATTTGGCTGAATGCATGCTTGCAATACATCCAAATATCAAGAGATTATTTATGTCTGGCTATACCGCAAATGTCATTGCCCACCGGGGAATTCTCGATGAAGGAGTAAACTTTATTCAGAAGCCATTCTCTAAAAAAGAATTGGCAGCCAAAGTTCGCGAGTCGCTGGTGTAAAAGAATAAAATATATTATTTTTTAATAGTTTTTGCATAATTCAGGAAATATTATAAAGACACAGCCAAATGGTAGGGAAGTTGTATAGTATTATACATATCTTTCGTTAATTTTATTAGTAACATAATTCCATAGCCCACGGCAACGCCCTCACCCTTATACAC
>CAZWZF010000062.1:0-26669 GCA_964638715.1 uncultured bacterium
AAAAGAAAATCACCTGAAAACTATGTGTTCTCAGGTGATATGGGATGACTGTGTAATAATTTTATTAATTAATGCTATATCAAAATTTTTACTCTTTAAATGCTCTTCAAACTGCTTTGACTGGAATGCCGGTTCCATTTCAATGAAGCAGAATCTCCTTCTCAACGCATAATCTATCATCGCCAACGAGCGGTCTGCAGTGTTCATCATGCCAATAATATGCACATTCTCTGGCACATAAAATCTGGTGTCAGGTTTATATGTAAGCGGAACAGCATTCGAAATTCCACGCTTGTCACATTCAATCAGCATTAATAATTCGCCAAAAATCTTGCTTAAGTTGCCTCTATTAATCTCGTCAATTATAAAATAATATTCATTACCCGGGTCATTAGAAGCTTTCATACAAAAATTATGAAAACAACCATTTCTGAGTTCAAAACTACCACCATCTACCGGTCGATAACCCATAACAAAATCTTCATAAGAATAATTTTGATGAAATTGCACCATTTCAATTCTTGAATTATCTTTGCACCCCATTAAAGAACATGCCAGTCGTTTTGCCGCAAAAGTTTTTCCAACACCGGGTGCTCCTTGCAAAATGATATTTTTCTTGTTTTTAAGAAGAAACTTTATCTCATTATATTGGTCTGGCGCAATGAATACTTCATTTAAAAAATCTTCTTCTGAATAAGGGAATGGAGCATCTATATTTCTATATTCATTTGCGATTAAATCTACAATTGCGTTATACTCTTCCTGACTAAGTTTAAACAAAGTTCCTTGAAACTTTTTGTTTTTAAACTCTTCAATTTCAATTAAATCTTGCCACTTTATTGGTATGACTAAATTTTTAACTTTTTCAAACCATAATCGCTCACCATCATGTTCTTTAGATATTTTACAGATTGCTACTATGGCTTTGGTAGAACCTGATTCATAACCGATAACAATATCACCAACTTTTGCATCTTCAAAGTTCTTATATATTTGTCTCTTATTCCCATTTTCATTGCTGGATGTAAAGTCGATTGACTGTCCAACTTCAATATTACTAAAACTCCATTCATTAGGATTGGCGTTTAACCACCAGTAATTTGATGATGAATACTTTTGTAATTCATTTTGCATATCAATATCTTGAAGTTTATCTCTATTTTTTAGTATATATGATGCTAACTCATCTGTCATAATTACATTAGTGCCATATTCTGTAAGTTTCCATACACCATGTTCGTTCCCATCAATAATGCCGGCAAATCTTAGATAAAGTCGTGCGAAATCGATATCTTTACTATTAAACTCTAACATACTATTTATACCGGAAGTTTTATCCTTTTCTATATATGTAAGTATAATATCTTTTACTTGATTAGGAGTTCCAGTATTATTTAATTCCTTTAAAGCTGAAATTATCGGAGCAAACCATGTTATAAATTTAGCATTCGATAATTTTAAATCATTTTTTTGATAATCAACCTCATTACCATTAATTATAATATTTAAAAGCTTTTCATAGAAATCTTTATAAGGAGTAATATCTGTAAGTGTTTTTACAGCAAATTTATCTTCTGTTACCCATTGCCCAACCTTTTTCCATTCTACTTTCCGTATATGTTTGAATTTATTTCTATTATTATCATAAATGTAATTTGATGTAACAACCCCTAATCCAAGTATTGTTTTTGAACCTTTCTTTGCGATAATATAGTCACCGACTTTGATGTCATTATTAAATTGCCACAACGCATGAGAGTCATTTACGTGAGTGCTTTTTGTTCCATATAATTGGTTCAGTTTATCTTTGATTTCTTTCTTTGAACTATAACCTGTTAAGTCACCGATTTCATCCCATCCAATAGCCATAATACCTTCACTTTTAAATTCATCCCATTTAAAGGCTTTTTCTCCAGATGAAAATGACCAAATCTTCTGTCCATCATGCAAATCAGGAACAATATCTGTTGCAGTTTTTAATTCATCAAGTATCATATATTTATCCTTTATATTGTTTTTGCTATCGCATTATACTCTTTTTAAATGGTTTAAGGAATTGGTAATGCTATTTTCTAATATAACCAGGATAGCCGGGACTCCCGCCCAGTTCCACACAGTGACTGTTATTTATAAACTTTACTATATTTTACACACTCAATTCCACTATCAACTGTCAATTGATTTCATTCTTCGTTTAACTCTACTCGCCAAACTATCACCCAATTTTATCACAACAGGTGTATTTTCTTTCACTTCCACATTAGTCTTCGGTTCAAAAATTTCACTCTTCACTTCTTTCTCATCACTCTTCATTTCTTTCTTTTGTTCTATTTTTTCAGCTAATCGAACGCGAAGGGATTTTGCGCGGCGGGTACCGCGGATTTGCTGGTCGGGGGTAGTCAGGGTTTCCGGCTTTTCCAGTTCCGGGTATTTCGTTTCTATGTTGTGTTCTACCTGGTGGTCATCCTGCGGGGTGCGCATCCATTCCTGGCGGCGGCGCAGCATGCGTTCCATCCTGATTTCTTCGGATTCTGGCGTTGTTGTAAGGGTTTCCTGTTCCTGCTCATTCAGTTTTCCACCTGCCAACATGCCTTGCAAAATTGCGATGGCGATGGATTTACTGGGAATGGCACCTTCTCCGCGCTCAGGATTCCAGGTTAATTCGCCTCGCAGCGGTTTACCAACACAGCATGGACAGCCGTCAACACATGAACATTCCAATATCCGCTGTAGCACCGCCGGCATTATTTCTCCCAACCTTTCGTATACTTTCTCGGTAAATCCCAATCCGCGCGGGTATCGTTCGTAAATAAATATCGCGTTCCATGGCGCATTGGTAGCACCGATAGAGTGAGAAAAATCGAGAGTGTCGCAGGTAAAAAATAGCGGCAGCAACATACGGGTGGCGTAGCCGATTCCACGCAGACCGCTCATCGGGTCCATATTGGCATTTCGCACCGTTCGCATCAAATTCTCAGATGGAACTACCCACACCGCCTGGGTTTCCAACAGCAAATGCGGCAAATCCAGCCCGTGACGAGATATCGCGTCTAATTCGTAAAACCGCACTTTTTCAAAAGCGTAGTTCTGGAAATGCGCCGTCACCTCACCCCAGTAAGCCTTGCCTCCTGCGCCAAAAACCTTCTCGCGCAACTGGTAATCAATATGGTTTACATCGGTGCCGCCCAATGGCTGGGTGTAATAATCCGACTCGGTGCGTACCACTCGCGCGATATTCCCCTCCATATCCAGAGTCAATACCCGGTAGGTATCACCCAGGTGCATGTAGATGGCCTCGGGGTGCAGCAGCGGTTCCGCGTCGTATTTATCCACCTCACCCAGCACCGCGCCGGTGTCCGCGTCCATAATCATTACATTTGCATTTGAATAACTGCGCAGCGACACCTCGTGTTGCGGGGTCTCGCTGGCGGCGTGATACCACCTGTCGCCAAGCCGTTTAAGCTTCATATTTTCCGCCAACATCTGTGCCACCATGCGAGAATATTTGCCGAAAATTGCCAAGTCAACATCATCAATTGCCAGTTCCTGAGCAGCACATCGAATATGCCCGGTGATGACAAAAGGATTATCAACATCCAGCACCGCGTTCTCGATTGGACGCCCAAAAATATATTCCGGGTGGCGCATGATATACTGGTTTGCCGGGGTGTCCAAGCCCACCAATATCACCAGCGAATCGTCATCCGACCGGCCGGCGCGCCCCGCCTGCTGGTAAAATGACGCCAACGTGCCAGGGTAACCCACCATCAGGCTGGCATCCAACCCGCCGACATCAATTCCTAATTCCAATGCCCGGGTAGTGCTGACCCCCGTTAACTCGCCGCTAAACAGCTTGTGCTCAATCTCGCGTCGTTCCGTCGGCAGATACCCGCCGCGATACGGGGTTATCTTTTTCATCAATCCGGGACGGTTAACGCGCAGGTAATCGGTAACATACCGGTGAATCATCTCCGCGGTCATTTTCGTCTTGCTGAATGTGATGGTACGCACACCCGACTCGACCAGACGCGACATCAACTCATGCGCCTCCACATTGGCACTGCGACGCGAACGCACTACCGTATTGCGAATCACCGGCGGATTCCAGAATACGAAGGTTTTCCTGCCATGCGGGCTACCGTCGCGATCAATCACCGTAAAATCGCGTCCGGTGAGTTCATGCGCCATATCAAATGGATTGGCTATCGTCGCGCTGCAGCAGATATATTGCGGATTGCAGCCGTAATGCCGGCAAAGCCGATCAAACCGCCGCAAAAGATTGCCCATATTGCTGCCAAATATGCCGGAATAAACGTGCAGTTCATCCACGATGACATATTTCAACCGCGACAAAAACTGCGCCCAGCGCGGATGCTGCGGCATTATTCCGGCGTGTAACATATCCGGGTTAGTGAACAGAAATCGACCGTAATCCCGGATTTTTTTGCGCATGTTTCCCGGAGTATCGCCGTCGTAAACGCCCGCCAATCCCTGGCATCCCGCCGTGGTCATCGCCGTTTGAAAACGCTGGAACTGGTCCTGGCAAAGCGCCTTTGACGGGTATAGCAGCAGCGCGGTGGATGGCTCCGGCATATTCAACAGTGGCACGGTATAGCACAGCGACTTGCCAGATGCGGTGCCAGTGGCAATAAGCACATCATCGCCGTTGCCCGTCGCAGCAATCGCCTGCACCTGATGGGTATAAAGCCGGTCAATGCCAATATCGCGCAACCATTTCCCAGCCGGGTCGGCAACGATATAGTCGGCATACTCCGCCGCCTTCGCCGGCACTTCGTGAATGAACTCAATTTGCCCGGAATAAGCGGAAGACGACGTTATTTCATTTATAAAATTACGAAAATTCATTGTTTATTAAATTTAACCACAAAGAGCGCAAAGAACACAAAAAATCTTTGTCTCTCTTTGTGCTCTTTGTGGTTAATTATTCGTTTGTTACTTTTTCTTAATTACTTCTTCAAGCAAAGGCAGCTTCGTCACCAGTTCCGCCAGTGTCAGCAGGTCCAGCAGATTGTGACGCATTATCTGCGCAATTTCCGTCGCGTCGCCGGTACGTACAAAGCTGTGATATGCCATGGGGATGTCGCGGCCGGGGATATCCCCTACCCGCGCTGGCCGGCCGCAAACACGCTGCTCCAACGTTTGCAATTTACAATTTGGCAAAGATCCTTTCCACACTCGCCGGCATTCATGAAGCAGGTCAAAATGCGGGTGGTTAATCTCGCACTTTATGCCATTGGCGATGGAGCGCATACGGACGTATGGTATATCGAATGATTTGCCATTGAATGACGACAGCATTGTTCTGCGCGCCAATTCTTCCGCAAATAATTCAATAGTCGCCGCTTCTTCGGAATAATCGCGCGCCAGATATTGCCGCACCACCAGGTCGTCATCTTCCCACCCCAGGGTGCCGATAAGGAACAACGGGGTTTGGGCAAGCCCGGTGGTTTCAAGGTCGACAAACAATATTCCATCGTGGGTAGGCGCCATCACTCCCCTTGCCTCGCATCGCTGATACATGGGGGCATTGGGATCAAAAGAACTGCCGGAAAACTTATCCCGCACGACATGCCAGCGTTTATTAAGATCAGCAACCCGAGTCACCGCCTGGTAACATACCCCGCCGCTTGCCGACTTCACCACTTCGCCGGGTACCGCCGTTTCCAGCGGAACCACCTCACCAATATAATCGTCGCCGGATTTCTCCACCGTAAATAGCCGCGCGTATACAATAGGCATAATCTCGGTTGCCGGTGATGGCGCATACATCTCCGCCGCACGTCTGGCAATCTGCTCACGTTCAGCCTCGGGCCGGTCGCCAAACCGCAGCGGCCCGCCATTCAACCTTTCCAACCTTTTCATCATATCGCGATTAGTCATAATAATAAGCAAACATTTGCTTGCATTTATTGTACTGTTTTCAGCAGGAATGTCAAGGGGAACTCTTCACTTTTCACATCAATTAACAAGATTGAAAAGATTAATATATCAAATTGAAATTTTAGCAAATAAGAATTTTCACAGTTCTGTGATATCAAGATATTAATATCCTGTTTATCCTATTAATCGATGTAAAAACAAACAATCGATAGATGTATAATTTCGTCGCAACCGCTATTGACATCAAATAGTATCGTTTGCTATTATTAATCAGGCCATGGCCCTTTCGTCTAGTGGCCCAGGACGCCTGGTTCTCAGCCAGGAGATCAGGGGTTCGAATCCCCTAAGGGCTACCATTTACTACTAAACCAGGAACTTTATTCCCTGTGCCAGATATATCTGACGCAGGGAATGAGTATTTCAAGATCCCTGCCCACTCTTTTCCGTTCCAATTTACAGTAATACCTTGAATTATTGACCTAAGAAGTTCTTTCTTTTCCCCGATAGTAGCTTCATTAAGTATCCTTTCGCAATGGATGATATAGGAGCGAATATCTGCAGCACTAATTTCACAAGAAGGTGGATTAATAATTGCTGCCTTCAATTGGCTCTGTTCTAATTCTAAATTAATGATTTGTAACTTACGTTCACGAAGACGCTGACCGGTGTCATCATCTGAAAATTTACCTTCTACTTCAATATAGTCCAAAATATTGTCGCGACTTTTTCGTGCTGCTACAAGTTCACGTTCAACATTTTTCAGTCTTACTTTCAATTTACTGGAACCACTCTCATGTTTATCTTTATGGTTTTTTAAAAGTAATGATATATTATCTTCAGTCAGTAAACCTGTCTTCAGGTAGTTAATAACAATATTCTCTAAATGATGTTGTGGTATTGGCCTCATTTCACATTGCGCTTTTCCCATCTTGCACTGTTTTACACAAGAATAATAAGCATATTTCCCAGACTTAGCTTGAGTACCAGATAATGGACTACCACACTGACAACGTAAAAATCCACTTAATAAGTAATTACTATTAAGTGCTCGAGGTTGAATTATTCTTGTTTTATTCATGGGATTGAATGTTGCAAGACGTGCTTGTATACGCTCAAATGTATCACTATCAATTATTGCAGGATGTGCATTTTCTATACGTATAATATTTTCTGGATCACTATTGATAGTTTTACCATCATAATCACGAGTAGTTTTCCCCCACACAAGAGTACCGGTATAAACTGGGTTAGCTAATATGTCAAGGATTCTAATATTAGTCCACTTATGACCTTTCTGTGTTAACAGACCCTCTTTATTTAATGTAATAGCTATCTGTTTGGCACCTATCACAGTTGAATACATCTGAAAAATGCGAGTAATAACAGGAGCATAAGATTCGTCAATTGCATAACTATTCCTTATTTTACCTTCTACTTTTTTCTTAACAATACAGTACCCTATTGGTGTAACACCACCAGATGTTAACCCTTGTTTTGCAAGCGTTTCCATACCACGGTAACAATCTTCTGATATGGCCTTTGTGTGAGTATGATCTATAATTGACTGAATATATTCAGCTAAAAAATCTTTATCTTCATCTTCACCGGATTCGTTAATAGAAATCACATCTATCCTGTATTTACGTCGAAGGATGTCTTTATATATTATGGAATCTCTTAGGTTACGAGCGAAACGACTAAACTTCCAAACCAGTACGGCGTCAAATTTTTTCGGTCGTTCAGATGCAATCTCAATCATTTCTTGAAAATCAGGACGCTTGTCAGTCTGTCCACTGATACCTTCATCTTTAAAGATACGGACAACTTGGTAGCCATGCTGTTCACAATACTCTCGCATTCTTTCAATTTGCCCTTTTATTGGGGTCTCTTTTTTGGCCTGCCGGTCAGTACTAACTCGTGCGTATAAAACAACACGACGTATTTTTGATCTGTCAATAGCTTTAGATCTGCTCATTTTACACCACCTTATTTTCTTTTGAATTGTTAGCCATCTCGACTAACTTGCGCTCTTTAGCAGCTTTAATACCACTATGGATATCTTAGAAAGGTTTTCAGAATAACTCTTATCCAATATTTCAAGGATTTCACCCTTTAAACTTTCCTTAAAATGCTCTTCACTGGAGTCATACACTGAAATTACATCGACTCTACATTATTGTTGAATGCGAAATCTCGAATCTTTCGTTTGTTACCCATTTAAGGCTCCTTTAAGAGTTTAGTAATTCTTTAAAATTATCAGTAAAAAAGCTGATTAAATTCATAACTCTCATATACTTTACGTAAACAAAATGCCAGTGATTTGGTTATTGGTGCATTATCGGGCTATTATTAAAAAAATAAATAAAATATCATTGTTTTTATTGTAGAGACGTCCTTTTAAACCGAAATGTGCTGTTATAACTCTCACTTAAAGCAACTGTTGCCTGATGAATAAGAATATAGCATAATAAATAGTCATACATCAATGTCGAACGCTGCAAATAAAGAAAAAAGGAAAGCAGAAGATAGATTTTCATAATTTCGCAACTGCGAGGTATATGCTTATAAAGGAGAGTACAACATGATAGTCAGCTAAATAATGACCGTATGATTAAATACGGTCATTATCTTAAATACTCTTTATCACAGACTCTCTACCTTCTTAACCAGTAAGAGGATAGTCTAATCATATTCCTGTAGAGGGCAATCAGCTACCATATCCCTCCTCATCATAGTCCTCTTCATTATCCTCACATACCCTTGTTTTGCGTGATTTTAAATAAGATAACTTAGCCTCCAAATCAAATATTTCTCTTTGATCAGCACAAACCATGTAACAAAGTTCAGCACTACTGCTTCTCATGGAATAGGGTTCATATAACTCACTGGCAGAAATTACTTTAACATAATTTTCGTTTAGTTCCTTTTTATATAGTTGATAATCATCTGAGTTGAAAGCTAACCTATTAAACCAATAGACCAATATTGCATCAACTGGATTAGCATTCATTCTTATAAAATCCATCATTTTTCTAAACTTAGGACGATTGTCAGCAGCACCAGGCATGTTATCACATTCTTTATCAGAATAGACTTTGACCACTATATAGCCATGCTTTATCGCATATTCTTTCAAGCTATTTATTTGGCAAGCTCTATATGCTTCTTCATTGGCTGGCACCTTATAACCGCGTTCATAAATCGCGATACGACGTATTCCGTTTGAGTTAAAGTTATTATTACTCATTTTACACCACCTCTTCTTTTAAATTGTTGTTAGCAATCGCAGCTAACTTGCGTCGTTCTTTAGCTGCTTTGATACCACGGCGAATATCTCGAGAGAGAGACATTGAAAAGCACATAGACAAGTATTCTGAAAAATCTTTCATAGCATTATCTATGTTTACGCAGTTTCCTGATTCTTTAACAGGCACTACAGTAACACCTAACTCAGAAAGTCTAACGTTTATATAGTTATAAACGTATCGCGATAAATTATTGTCCCGCCAGACTAACACCGCATCAAAAGGCTTGGCCTGCTCATTTGCTAAGCCCAACATTTTCTGATAAGCAAGACGCTTACCTACACAACTGTCAACACCTTTATCTATAAAGATGTTTGTCACCTCATAACCACACTGTTCTGCAAACACTCTCATTATTTCAATTTGAGTACCTGTTGTTACCACTGCGTCATCCTGGTGTGCAGGATTAATGTGTGCGAACAATGCAACACGGCTTAATACTGGTTTGTTAGGAAAATTATTCATTTGCCATCTCCTTCATTTTGTTGCCCCAATACCCAGCATCAAGCAGATCGCTGACTATTACTGAGTCTTTAAGGTAGTCCGGTACTGTGACCTTAAGTGGATCACAGTAATGAAGGTCAGCAAAAATGCCTTCATAAAAATCACCAGCTTCTATGCGCTCTATACATTGAAGAGCTTTTAGCTCCAATGACTGTCTGTGATTTATTATCATATCTGCTAATAAAGACAGTCCAGCTTTGCATTCGGGAGTCATCTCATCAGAATATTCTACTGATAACTCCACTTTTCGGGTTTTACATTTGTTACCCATTTAACTTTCCTTTAAGAATTAAGTAATTCTTAATAATTATCAGTATA
Source organism: uncultured bacterium (assembly GCA_964638715.1). Classification (GTDB taxonomy): domain Bacteria; phylum Armatimonadota; class Hebobacteria; order CAIYQO01; family CAIYQO01; genus JBAXQQ01. The sequence goes on from CAZWZF010000062.1 coordinate 10,029, forward strand.
AAAAGCTGACTGAATTACTAATCTCATATACTATACGACCAGTCAGAAATTTCAAAAGTGGATTGCATATATTAATGATGCATTATCGGGCTATTATTTAGTAGTCTGATAAAATATCTTTATTTTTATTGCAAAAACATCATTTTTAAGCCGAAATGAGCTGCAATAACTCTTGCAGAAAGATTTCGCAGTCGAACGCCGTAAATAAGAGAAGAGGAAAGAAGAAGATAGATTTTCATGACATTACTCAGTCATTAAGAGTACCATTGAAATTAATAGATATTTGCCATAACTATGATTTGCCATAACTATAAAACAGCATTCTGGTGAGTGTTTTTGCCATAACTATAGTTTGCCATAAGTATAAAACAGCATTTTAACAAGAGTTTTTGCCATAACTATAGTTTGCCAGAACTATATTCTTACGATTTCTTGAGCTATTGTAGTCAGTAATAATTTGCAGACCATCAAATACAGTCCAAGTAGAAAGTGTGATAACATAGTTTTAAGAGGCAATGCCAGGCAAGGCTTTATAGATTTCATAAGGAGAGGCTACCTAAGTAAGAAAGGGAAGGAAAGGCATGGCAAGGCTGATATTAATTCGTAAGCATTCCTTGATCAGAAGGTGAACCACAACTATAAAGGCTTCGTATAGGCACATCGATGGAGACGCAATCTATATCGTCGCATAGAGGGGGTCTCCTTGTGTGGTAGAAGCAGCCATGCCGGTTAAGTCGTCATTACTGGCACCTTAAACTCCTCTACCGCTAACAGATGCCGGGCAAGGCAGATACCCATTCGTAGGCATTTAACGTAAAACAAGAGAACGTCGCCATGCCGGGCACGCTAAATATCGCGTCAGGTGCCCCGTGGTGCCTCAAGTGGTCACAGATGCGAACATCTCCATTGATGCGTCATAAATCAACTCGTAGAGGGGGCTCCTGGCGTGGACGGAGTCACCATGCCGGTTAAATGTCCTGCGTCTTCATGCGATCATTATCTTTATTTGTCGTTAGCTGTCATCTGCCATGCCAGGGCAAACCCCAAAGGGAAGTCCCCTTCGTCAATTGAACTCCATAGCGAAATATCAGATAAACAGCGTTATTGAGCTTGATGTCATGTGATTCTAAAGAAGTCTGGTTCATTAGTGGGGAGGATTCCGCAAGGCTAATTGAATTAGCAGCTTGAAGTCGTATCGTGGTGGTCGTATAGTCAACTCAACATCCATGATTGTGGCTTAGTTAATCTAATTCGTATTAAAAGAGACATGCCTGGCACAGCCAAAGCATTAAGGCTCCGCCTCATATCTTGTAGTCAAGAGAAGCATTCCATGCAGAACCTGCATCAGTAATAAGTGAGCTGCACCAAAATAAGAAGGGAGCAAGACGCTTTTTCCGCTTGCTCCCCAATAATCCATACCGGTCTGTTAATACCCAGATGCTATTCGATTGCGTGACTTGTTAAACCTCGTCTTGTACGACTCGTTATACCTTGTCTTTGCAATACTATTAATCATTCTATTAACCAACCCATACAGTTTCTTTCCTATCCGTCCCATTAATAGTCGTATTCTTCTTGTTGTAATACGTCTGATGTGTGGTCTGGGGAGAGAGTGTGTCCATTGAAGGGTCATTTGTTTAATGATGCCAGTCTGATGGATACGGTTTTTTTGTTTAATTCTGCCTAATTCGATGTCCCTGCTGAGCAAATCAACGGATTTACTTATCTGCGCTGCACTCCTTACAGCCGACGCAAGGCTCTCTACTTCGCTGGCGAGGCTTTTAAACTTTGAGTATTGTTTGTCTAACTCATCCATTACAAGATGTGCAGCTTGCTTAGTAGTCTGCCCACGCTGTAATCTGGTTAAAACGTCAGTCCCGCTTGTAACACTCACTACATTACTACGGAACGCTGAAAAATATTCAGATGTAAAAGTACAAGTAAGCCAGGCAGGAGAAATCTCATAATTAAGGCACTCTTGCCTGGCTTATGTAGAATCATATACATCAAGAAGTTTAACGTTTCTACATGTTACTGACTATAGTTCCAATAACATCAGCATAGGTTCTATCCGGTTGCGAAGTATTATTAATACCTACAACCATGTAATAATAGCTACTGGGTCTAAGTTACTCCTCAATCAATGGGATGTCAATACCTTTTTTAAATATTTATAGATTTTTTTTCAATTACTTACACCACCCACCCTTTTTGTCATTTCCTAACAAATTCTGTATTATATACCCAGTCTCAAGACTTGAGATTACATGCAGAATTATCGTTCTGTATTGACATCATGAGGGCTAAACATGAACGTTTTTGAAACTCACGAAAAAATAGTCAATGATTATGCAAGCTACGTCCGCAGCTTTATTAATATCTCTGACCCAGCTATCAGCAAAAAGGTAGATGATGAACTTGCACAAGGTAAACTCTGGCCGCAACCGTTGCTGCAATTTAATCCTGCTTATGAGATATCTGGCAATATAACCGATATAGTCAAAGACGGCTTATTTCATAATACCATTAACGACATTTTTAAAGGGTATTCACTCTATCATCACCAGCGAAAAGCTATTGAACTTGGCATCTCTGGCAAGGATTTTATCGTTACATCAGGCACAGGATCCGGCAAATCACTCACATATATCGGCACCATCTTTAATCACTTACTTACGAATCCTCAGTCTGAAGGCGTAACAGCAATTATCGTCTATCCTATGAATGCCTTAATTAATTCTCAAACTAACGAGTTCAACATATTTAAAAACAACTTCGAGAAAACCACCGGTAAAGAGTTCCCTATCATTTTTGGTCAGTATACCGGACAGGAAGACGAATCTTCACGTATTGGAATGCGTGAAAAACCACCACATATTCTACTTACTAACTACATGATGCTTGAACTGCTGCTTACCAGAATACAGGAACGACCTATTCGGGATGCAATCTATAAAAACCTTAAGTTCCTTGTATTCGACGAACTCCATACCTACCGTGGTCGTCAGGGTGCGGACGTCGCCATGTTAATAAGGCGTATTAGTGCATTATGTAATCAGGAAGTATCTTTCATCGGTACCTCTGCGACCATGGTTTCAGGTACTGATTCAGAGTCTCAAAAAGAACAAGTAGCTCAAGTAGCTACCACTTTATTCGGAAGAACTTTCTCCTCTGAACAAATTGTCGATGAAAAACTTACACGTTCCCTTATTAATCTATCCCATGCAAAAGAAGACCTTGCAAATGCTATTGCAGCAGGCATTAATATCCATGGAACTGATAAAGAGCTAAAAGCACACCCTATAGCAATCTGGCTTGAAAATAAAATTGCGATAGAAGAAATTGATAGTCAGCTAATCCGTCGTAAACCGCAGAAAATCAGTGACGTAATCTCTGCTCTGTCTGAAGACTCCGGTTTATCAGAAGAAATCTGCCGCAACTGCCTGGAAAAAGTATTGTTATGGATTAGTACAGTCAACCAAGAGACAATGAAAAAAGGTTCTCGTTATACCATTCTTCCTTATAAATTGCACCAGTTCATTGCACAAACAGGGTCTGTTTACACAACATTAGACCAGGAAGAAGATAGTCGTTACATAACGCTTGAACCTGGAATCTACAAACAGGATGATGAGAAAAAGAAACCCATCTTCCCCAATGTATTCAGCCGTGCTACCGGACACCCTTTCATTTGTGTATCGCTTGCCAACAACCGGCTTGAACCACGCGAGTTTCGTGAGAACTCAGACGAAGAGCTGCAAGGAACAGACGGATACCTTATCATCGGAGATAATGTATGGGATCCTGAAGATGACCTTGATAACCTGCCTGAAGCATGGACGAGAATGACTAAAAATGGTTTAGTCATCAACAAGAACAAAAATGACTTTTTCCCTATAAAACTGTTCTTCGACGAATACGGCAACTGTTCTGAAATTGAAGAGTTGAAATATTCAGGCTGGTTCATGAAGGCTCCTTTGCTTTTCGATCCAACTGGCGGTGTCTTTTTTGACACAAAGACAAATGACGGCACCAAGCTGACAAAACTCGGTCGTGAAGGACGCAGCACCTCAACCACCATAACCGCATTCTCTATCTTAAATCAGCTGAACGAAGCGAAATATCCTATAAAAGACCAGAAGCTCCTCAGTTTCACAGACAACCGTCAGGATGCCGCTTTGCAAGCTGGACACTTTAACGATTTTATAAAAGTTATTCAATTCAGAGCTGGCATTTATAAGGCTTTAAAGTCATCACCTGATAACACATTATCGTATAAGAATATCGGAGAGGAAGTCTTTAAAGCCCTTAATCTTCCTTTCTGTGACTTCGCTAATCGTAATGAAGAACCGCAATTAGCTGCCATACGTAAAGGTTACGAAGAAGTCTTTAAGAAATTTATATTTTACCGCGCTATAACTGACCTGCGTCGAAGTTGGCGTATTATATTGCCAAACCTTGAGCAATGCGCCTTATTGAGAATAGATTACAAAGACTTACCTGAAATAGTCACTGAAGACGAATTCTGGAGCGATATGCCTATAGTCTCAAATCTTAACCATAATGACAGGCATGAGTTTATCGCCAATGTGCTTGATTTCTTCCGTTTAGAATACGCACTGCATAGTGAAAACTTCCTGATACCATCAATACTGAATGAGAACGGAAAAGAGTTTAAAGAAAAATTAAAAGCTCCATGGACACTTGATAGAGATGAATACCTGAAAGAACCGAACGTAATCAGGTATGAACCATTGAAAAAGTCTGTAAAATTAACTTCAAAAAGCATGGGGTCAGCCAGCGGATTGGGTAAATATATCAAGCACTACGCAAAACAGAAAGACCTTGACACTTCTCTTCTCAAAGGCGAGTTATACCATGACTTCATATTAAAGCTAATGGTAAAACTCACTGACGCTGACTACCTGACATTTTCTACGGCACCCAGCGAAAAAAGTGGCGAAGTGCCAGTCTATCGTCTGAAAATTGATAAGATACTCTGGAAACTTGGCGATGGGGAAACAATCAAAGTCGACGTCATAAAGAACAGATTTTATAAAAAGAACCAGTTAAAGCCGAATGAATATTTCCGCGATGTTTATTCACGTGACTTTTCTATCATTAAAAAACTCCGTGCGGAAGACCATACCGGACAACTGAATACTGACGACCGCAAACAGCGAGAAGAACGTTTCCGGGCTGAATGGTATATTAACAATAATAAAGATTTCCCGGACGAAGAAAAAATACGCAGTCAATCTATCAGCGCACTTTTCTGTTCGCCTACTATGGAACTTGGCATTGATATCGGTGGCTTGAGTGTAGTCCACCTACGTAACGCTCCGCCAAATCCTGCGAATTACGCTCAACGCTCGGGTCGTGCTGGAAGAAATGGACAGGGTGCGCTAATATTCACCTATTGTTCCAGTTTCTCACCGCATGACCGGCATTTCTTTAATAATCAGGCAGAACTTGTCGCCGGTACTGTACAGGCATCACAAATCGACCTAAAAAATAAGGAATTGCTGTTAACACATCTCAACGCATTGGTTATCAGTTATGTTGGTCTACCAGGACTTGATAGTCATGGCGGCAATCGTCCGTCATTAATGCAGCTTGTTGAAGATGATAATAATAAAATGCCACTATCACCCGCAGTCCATGAAGGTTTGCAGATTTCACCAACAATGCTTTCAACCATAAAGGCTACTTTTAAAACAGTAATTAAAGACTTCGAGTCAAAGTTGCCAACCGATAGCTGGTACTCAATAGACTGGATTGATAAAAACATCGGGGAAATAGCAGACCATTTAGATAATTCTTTAAAACGCTGGCGTTCGTTGTATAGTTCAGCACGCATTTTACTTACCCGAGCCACCCAACCTATTGAAAGTGGACGTTTGACCGTTGGCAGTGAAGAGTATAAGAAAAACAACCGCCTTCAAAGTCAAGCTAACCGTCAGCTAAACCTGCTCAGGAATGATATAAAAGGCTCTGGTGAATTATCAGAGTTTTACCCATACCGATATCTGGCTTCAGAGGGATTCCTGCCCGGGTATAACTTCACCCGATTGCCTATACGTATCTTTATTCCTACAGAAAACACCTCCGGCGAATATATTTCCCGACCGCGATCTATTGCATTGCGTGAGTTTGGGCCGCTTAATGTTATCTACCACAATGGCAGAAAATACCAGGTGTCACAATTAGTCGTTCAGGACACAGAGTCATCTTTGACTGACGCTAAAATCAGCACCAAGGCGGGGTATTTCCTCACCGATGAACAGAAACAACTTGAACTATGTCCATTCAGCGGGTATAACCTCAGTGACAATGCCAATACAGAATATCTGCATGATTTGCTGGAAATGTCCGAGTCACGCGGGGAAGAAAAAGACCGTATTTCTTGTGAAGAGGAAGAACGTGTTTCTCGCGGTTTTGATGTTAAGACCTATTTCAGAGTAGATGGCGGAGATTTCGACAGAATCAAGAAAACTATTGCCAAATCTACTGAGACCGACCTGCTTAACCTGCGCTATATACCTGCTGCCCGTCTTATCCATGTCAATACAAAATGGCGGTCAGTGAAGACCGAAGGCTTCCCCATTGGGCTAACCTCTGGTGATTGGCGGCAAGCTATGCCCCATGCTGAAGATAGCGTCAATGAAGAATACCGACTGGTTAAACTTTGGACTTCTAATCTTGCTGACGCTCTCTATATCGAACCCATTCAACCACTCGGGTTAGACGCTGACGGCGTTATTACCTTGCAGCACGCGCTGAAAAGAGCTATCGAAACGGTATTTCAGGTAGAACCTAATGAGATTGGCGTAGTCAGTATTGGTAATCCTGCCTCTCCTAATATTCTTCTTTATGAAGCATCGGAAGGCAGTCTGGGTATCCTGTCGCAATTTTTCGATAACGTAGGAATCTACCATAAAGTCATCGCAGCTGCCAAAGAAATATGTCGTTTTGACGAGACAGAATATAAGGCACCGGCATCTTATGACGACTTACTCAGTTACTATAACCAGCGAGACCATAAGATTATAGACCGTTTCCTCATTAAGGACGCTCTTGATAAGCTGGCAATATGCACTGTAGAACAACAGACCAATTCTTTCTTCAACAGCTATGAAGACCATTACCAGTCTATGATGAAAAACCTTGACCCTAACTCATCAACAGAAATGAAATTTATAAATTATCTCCACGATAATGGTCTCCGACTACCGGATGCGGCACAAAAACAGGTAGAAGGTGTATACTGCCAACCGGATTTCTATTATGAGCCACGAATATGGGTATTTTGCGACGGCACCCCGCATGATGATATCAATGTCAAAACTAAAGACTCTCAGCAGCGACAGGCTATTTTAGCAAAAGGTCATGAAGTCTGGTCGTGGCATTACAGTGAAAATCTGGCAGAGAAAATTGCCAAACGTCCAGATATATTTAAGAAGGTAAAATGAAAACAGACCTTTTACAACCAGGTAAATTAGTCAAACTGCGCGGTCGTGATTGGGTAGTATTACCATCAGACGATAGTGACTTGCTGATAGTTAAACCCCTTGGCGGCTCCGATGACGAGATAGCCGGTATCTACATGCCGCTGAAAATAGACAGCGATGAGATAACCGACGCCAGCTTTGCCCCACCTACACCTGCTGACCTTGGCGATATCAGCACCGCACGCTTTATATACGATTCTGCGCGTCTGGCATTTCGTAATGGTGCCGGGCCTTTCCGTGCTCTTGCCAAGTTATCTTTCCGACCTCGCGCATATCAAATAGTACCTTTGGTCATGGCGTTGAAACAGGACGTGGTACGTTTGCTTATTGCCGATGACGTCGGAGTCGGTAAAACTATTGAGGCTTTGCTAATTATCAGAGAGATGCTTGAAAGGCGCAAAATCAAAAGGTTTGCCATAGTCTGCCTGCCTCACCTTTGTGAACAGTGGCAGGAAGAAATACGCTCTAAACTCGATATAGAGGCGGTAATAATTCGCTCAAATACTCAGGCGCGTCTTGACCGCGAGATTCAAGGCGACACCAGCGTTTACGACTATTACCCATACCAGATTATCAGTGTCGATTACATTAAGTCTGACACACGGTCGATATTCATTAACCAGTGTCCCGAGTTGCTTATTGTTGACGAAGTTCACACCTGCCTGTGTCCTGCTGGCGCATCTGCTACTCAACAGCAGCGTTACCACCTTATCAGCCGCATAGCAGCCAAAGAAAACCAGCATTTGGTAATGTTGACAGCTACTCCGCACAGTGGGAAAGCAGAGGAGTTCCAGTCACTACTCGGGCTTATTCAGCCGCAATTCAGGTCAATAGACCTGCCGACTTCATCACCAGACCAGCGGAAAAAACTCGCTGCCCATTTCATTCAGCGCAAACGTGCCGATGTTGAAAAATGGTTGGATGAAGATACCCCATTCCCTAAACGTGAAACATTTGAATGGTCTTATGACCTTTCCCGCGATTATGAAATATTCTTCAATGACATTCTTGGTTTTGCCCGCAAACTGCTTGTTGTAGACGAGTCATCCAAGGTAATTAAACGCGCTAATTATTGGACTGCTCTCGCTCTGTTACGCGGGGTAATGTCCAGTCCGGGGGCTGGCGTGAAAATGCTCAATGCCCGCCTTGCTAAACTTGCCGGAGAAGCAATTGAAGATGAATTGCCTACTGACGACGATTCAGACACTGCGACAAGTAACCCTGTTCGTGATATTGACTACGGGTTTGAAGGCGACTATGTGCCGACACAGGTAATTGAGACAGGCGACTGGACTGAATACCAGCGGCGGCAATTAAGTCAATTTGCTAACCGGCTGGAAAAACTTGCCAATATCAGTGACGACCAGAAACTGTTTGCCGCCTCTATTGTAATTGAGGACTGGATAAAACAAGGTTATAAGCCAGTCGTATTCTGCCGTTATATTGAAACCGCTATTTACCTTGGCGAGCACCTGAAGCCCGCGTTAATGAAAAAGTTCCCCAAGATTAATTGTCAGGTAATCACCAGCGAAGACCCCGACGACGTCCGCCGTCAGCGTATCGATGACATGGCAAATGACAACCAGCGGGTATTAATAGCCACCGACTGCCTTAGTGAAGGTATTAACCTGCAAGACTTATTCACCGGTGTGCTTCACTATGACCTGCCATGGAACCCCAACCGGCTGGAGCAGCGCGAGGGACGCGTTGACCGCTATGGACAAAAGGCACCCGAGGTGAAAGCCTGCTTATTATATGGAGCTAACAACCCCATCGATGGCATTGTTCTTGATGTCCTGCTCCGCAAGGTACGCGAAATTAAAAAGGCTATCGGCATCAACGTGCCATTTCCCGAAGACTCGCAGAGCATCATTGACACCATTACCAAGGCACTGCTGCTTAACCCGGAACGTCATATATCGCGTCGCAGAGACGCTGACCAGCAGATCCTTTTTGATTATGGCGACTTTGACGAGATAACTGAAATAAAGGCAACGGTTACCCACAAGATAGATGAAGCAGCCAAACGCGAGCAATTGTCCCGCAGCATATTCGCGCAAAATGCTATCAAGGCAGACGCCATCGCACAGGATTTGCGGGATGTGGATGAGGCAATAGGCAATGTAAAGACAGTCGAGGAGTTCGTTACCACCGCATTAAGAAATATCTTTGGCGTACAGGTAACAACCGAAAAAGAGGGTTATGGCATAGTCATGGGCAATATGCCGCCGCAATTAATCGACCTGCTGCCCACCGGCAACATCATAAAGATTAGTTTCGAGTCACCAACGCCGGAAGGATACCATTACATGGGACGCAATCACCGCTTTGTTGAGCAGCTTTGCCAACTGGTGATGGCGAATACCCTTTCGCGTACTGACAAACGTGCTGCCCGCGCCGCCGTAATCCGCACTAAGCAAGTCAACATTAAAACCACCGTCATGCTTTTCCGTTGCCGCAATGTCATATCACAAAGCGACAATGGCAACCGTATCGTGGCAGAAGAGATGCTGTTGTGGGGATGGAGCGGCACCCCGCAAGATAAAAAGTTCCTTAACCACACTGAAGCAAAGGAACTATTGTCCGTTGCTCGGGCATCCAGCGAGTTATCACCGCAGGCACGCGAAAGTTTCCTTGAAAACGAATTAAGTTTACTCGACTCGCTAAAAGATGATTTGGATAATATCGCGGAAAATCAGTCTAAACGACTGGTAGCAGCCCACGAACGTTTCAGTTCGCTTATGGATAAAGACAAGTTTCAGGTAGTCCACCCTGTATTGCCAATGGACTTTCTTGGCATCTACATACTACTACCGGAGGTGGCATCGTGAATTACCCCAGCATACGAATAGAAGGAGCCATCCTTTCGTCAGATATATTAGACCGTATCGAGGATTTGCCCGGGCAAAGACCGGCAGATTTTGGCCTGAACCCTACCGATAAAGTCAAAGATGAAATAGCCCTTGCTTGGGCAGACGCGCAGAACTTCTGGTCATCTTTCCAACGCAGGCTTGAGACCATTAAAGGACGCTCATCTGCTGAAACCGTTTTACCAGCTACAACAGAGACAAGGCAGCAATGGATGGTGCCGTTCCTCGGGCTGCTCGGGTACAAGCTGGAATACCAGCAGCGTGCCGAGGAGCTGAATGGTAAAACCTACAATATCAGTCACCGCGTCACCAATCGCGGCAATGCACCCGTCCATATCATCGGCTATAACGAACTATCCGGCCTTGACCGCAAGCCAGAACGCTCGCGTATGTCTGCCCACGCCACCGTACAGGAATACCTTAACTTTAATGAACAGCTTTACGGCATTGTCACTAATGGCTGCACCTTACGATTATTGCGTGATAGCTCGCGGCTGGTAAAGCTCAGTTACCTTGAATTCGACCTTGACCGTATCTTCACCGACGGCTTATTTGCTGATTTCGCGGTGCTGTACCGACTGATACACGCTACCCGTCTCCCAGTCAACAACGATAGCTCTGCTGAAAGCATTATTGAACAATACCATCAGGATTCGCTGGAATCAGGCGAACGCATTCGTGATGGACTGAGCAAAGCCGTAGAAGGAGCTATCAGGAATTTTGGCAACGGATTTCTGGCACATCCTGATAATGACGCCTTGCGGAATGATATTGCAACAGGTGAAGTAATGCCTGGCGATTTCTATAAATACCTTCTCCGCCTCATTTACCGGCTGTTATTCCTTATGGTAATCGAGGAACGCGATCTGGTATTTCCATCCACTGCTACTAATAAACAACGTGAAATTTACCGTCAGTACTACAGTCTCGACCGTCTGCGCCGAATGTCAGAAAAACGCTATCTGGCAGACCGCAAACATCATGATATCTGGCTGGCATTAACGGCAGCGTTCAGACTGTTTGAGTCGGGCAGAACCGGTGAGAAATTAGGGATATTGCCGTTGGCGGGTGACCTTTTCCAGCATAACGCCATCGGTCAATTGGCTGAATGTACCCTTAATAACGAAGTCCTTCTCGGTTGCCTTCGCTTGCTAAGTCAATACGAGAATCCTGACAACCATCAGCTTATTCGCGTGAATTACGGAGCATTGAATGTTGAGGAATTTGGCTCTGTTTACGAAGGACTATTGGAATTAGAGCCTATCTTTATCAATGAAGGCAGCCACGTATTATTCAGCTTTACACATGGCGAAGAAAGAGCCGCCACCGGTTCGCACTATACCCCGGACGAACTGGTACAGCCGCTTATTAAGCATTCGCTGGATTACCTTATTACAGATAAACTTAAAGAAGCCGATCCTGAGAAAGCCTTGCTTTCTCTCCGAGTAGCTGATATTTCCTGCGGTTCCGGTCATATTCTGCTTGCTGCCGCCCGCCGTATCGCCACCGAACTCGCTATTGTCCGCACAGGTGAGGAACAACCTTCGCCGTCAGCCTTCCGTGCCGCTATCCGCGATGTCATCAGCGAGTGCATTTACGGAGTCGACCTTAACCCGTTGGCGGTAGAACTCTGCAAAGTTGCCCTTTGGCTGGAGTCACACAACCCGGGTGAACCACTCCATTTTCTCGATCACCATATAAAATGCGGCAACGCAATTGTCGGTTTTACCACTCGCGAAGAAGTAGAACGTGGCGTTCCCGATGAAGCATTTAACTCAATCCCAGGAGATGATTATGATATAGCTTCAAATTATCGCAGACAGAATAAAAATGAAAGAATAACACGTGAAAAAGGACAACTCTCATTTTCACATGCAGCCCAATATCAACTCGACAAAATTTTGGCAGAATGGAAAAACATATCCAAAATGCCGGAAAATACACCTGTTGAAATAGAACTTAAGAAGTCGCTTTATAACTCTTTTACGACAAGGGAATCAGGTTTCATTAATCAGGTAGCAGCTATTCCAATATCACAATTCTATATTCAGAAGACACAAGATAATTCCAAGACAATAATTACTGATATGGAATTTAACCAGTATTGGAGTGGCGAAAGAGTACCGCAAAGTCAAGCTACCGGCAAAGCATTAGAATTATCACATAGTAAACGCTTTTTTAACTGGTTTATCGAGTTCCCTGATATTATTGAAAAAGGTGGTTTTGACTGTATTCTGGGGAATCCACCATATTTAGGCGGTAAGAAATTAAGTGACACATATGGTTACTCATTCTGTGGTTATGTTCGATGGCAATATTTTCCTGTAGGATTAAGTGACTTAGTTGTATTTTTCCTTCATCGATTTATTCAATTATTGAAGCCTTCTGGGTATGTTTCTTTTATAACTACAAACTCAATTAAAGATGGAGCAATACGTGAAGATGGTCTTAAGCAAATCATTGCAGCAGGTAATCAAATTGTTATGGCAGTACGTGGAATCAAATGGCCAGGTAAAGCAAATTTAGTTGTTTCTTTACTTAGTATAAGCAAAGGTAAATTCACGAGAGCAAAATATATAGATGGACGAGTAGTATCAGTAATTAATGAAATGCTTGAAGATTCTATTGATATAGGGGGTTCTCCTATATTACTCAATGAACAAACCGGTCGTGGATATATGGGGTCAGTATTAAAAGGGAAAGGATTTATATTAACACATCAAGATGCTTCAAGATTAATTAGCTCTTCAATTACTAATAAAGATGTTGTATTCCAAATAACCAACGGAGACGAAATAAATTCTGACCCAACACAATCACCAAGCAGAAGTGTTATTTGTTTTCATAACTGGTAAGAACAACAAGCACAAGAGTATAAGGAACCATATGAACATCTTGTTATGTATGCAAAACCAGAAAGAATGCAATATGATGAAAATAAAAATTCGGAAAACCGTAAACTCAAAGAAAAATGGTGGCTTTTTGGACGATATTCAACTGATTTATACGAACAACTGACACAACTAAAGAAATGTTTCGTTGCATCTGTTGTTACAAAACACTTAAATTTTTCTGTTTCACCAACAAACTTTATATTTACGAATAAAGTATTCGTATTCACTACCGAACGTTGGGATTTATATACCCTTGTTCAGTCTTCCCTGCATGAAGTTTGGACTCGTAAATACAGTGGTACTCTCGCTACTGGCTTAAATTATTCACCCTCAGACTGTTTTGCTAACTTTCCATTTCCTGAAGGCATTTGGCAAACAGCTAATCCTACCATTGCTGATATTGGAGAACACTACCACGAATATCGCCGTAATTTGATGCTTCAACTCTGGCTTGGACTTACAGACATCTACAACCTATTCCATACCCGTGACCTTACCATAGAACGCGTTGCCAAAGTCAGCAAGAAAACAATGCCGGAAGCAGAAGCCGGTTACTATGGAATCATCGAACTGCGCCGTCTCCATGTAGAACTCGACATCGCAGTCCGTGAAGCCTACGGCTGGAATGACCTCGACCTCGGTCACGACTTCCACGAGGTAGAGACCCTCCCGGAAAACGACCGCGTCCGCTACACCATAAGCCCAACAGCCCGCAAAGAAGTCCTAAAACGCCTACTGGCAGAAAACCACAAACGCGCCGCAGCAGAGGCAGCCAACCAACCAGTAAAAGCCGTAAAAAGCAAACAAAAGAAAAGCGGAATCAGCAGTAACGGGGGGTTGTTTTGATGAGTAGACGGGATACTGAAAGCAAGATAAAAGAAATAATTGAAAAATACAACTGCGATGACGAGATTAAACAGTCATCACTACCATCAGGTAGCGACATCCGCATGTTGTTACCCCGTTTAGAAAGGGCAGCTATGAATCAGGCTGACAATGGCCGTTCTACTGTCTCGCGATACGGTATATGGGCATCAACAGTAAATAGTTGCCTTAATATAGCACAGCAACAAATTGCAGACGGTCAACCGGAAGAAGCCGTAAAACTGATAAAAAAAGTAATGAGATCAATGTCCGCCTTTGAAGAAATACAGGCATTATTCGACCCATGGGTGAATGGAGAGAGTAAATGAGATTAAATATAAGAAATTCTGTATCTGTATTTTATTAAAATACTCTATCAAGAATAAAATATTTATTCGACAAGTTCTTGACATATCATGATAACTATTGTAGTCTTATCCCAGTCAACATATAATTATATTGATATTTTTTTAGAAAATAAACTTAACCATCAAGAGGTTAAAAAGGAGCTACAAATGACTGTTGGAAATCACTTGTCTTCATTATCAAGTTCACTTATCTTAAGTGACGATGAAAAAACAAAAATCAATACTTCAATTGAGACATTAAGTTCACGTATTGATAATTACTTTGGCTCTATTGTTAATGATCATATTCAATTTGGTTCAAGCACTCGTGGTACAATTCTACCTCGTAAAGTCGATGAAAGATCTGACATTGATTATATGATTGTTTTTGATACTTCTAATGGAACCTATAAACCACAAACATATCTTAATAAACTCAAGTCATTTGCAGAAGAAAAATACTCAACATCAGTAATAAAGCCATCATATCCAACTATAGTATTAGAATTACAACATATAAAGTTTGAACTTGTACCTGCAATAACAGATGGTTTTGGATATAAAATACCATCTCCCTCATCGTCATGGACAGAATGGATGGATACTTACCCTAATGATTTTAATCAAAAATTAACAACTGCTAACACTAATAATAATTCTCAAATAAGACCACTTGTTCGATTAATGAAATATTGGAATGTCCGTAATAGTCATATTTTTAATTCCTATGGGTTAGAAAAACATATAATTGAATGTTATTTTCCTGGCTGCCGTGTATTAAAGGATTATTTCTATTATTATTGGGCACTACTATCAATTAATACTGAGTCTCAGTCATCAAAAGATAAATTGCAAAAAGGGAAAGACACTGTAACGAAAATTAAAAGACTTGAAGACGAAAATAAACTGACGGAGGCTGAAGATGAACTCAAGAAGTTCCTCCCCTCAATCTGAAGACAGTCAAGAAGTAGAACGTTACGACGGAATAGATCGTTATTATATTCCTGTAGAAAATTGTGACAAAGCTGCCAAGTTTTTTTTCTGGGGATCTGCATTTTTCTCTATTGTGACACTATTTACAAATAACATCTGGATATCAATTAACCATATTCCGGTAATACTATTTGTAATTTTCGTTAGTGGAAATTTGATTGCTACTCTATCTTTACGTTTCTACTTAATTCCCACAGCAGAACAGAAACGGAGAAAGCAACTTCTGTCTAATGCTTTCAATGTATCTTTGACATCTGAAGAAACACGACATTATTATAATAACGCATTCACTGATCCTCTTAAACGATTAGGTGCAAATGTAATGGAAAACTCATTCTTCTCTAAGTCTATTTGCTTAGAAATGGCGAAATTTGAAAGAATGCGTACTGGTCTTTATGTGTTAATCTGGCTTATAGCAGTATTATACCGAAGTACGGATTTAGAGCTAATTGGATTAATAACGCAAACAGTTTTTTCTTTAGAAGTAGCAGGACGTTTAATAAGCATAGAGTTTCTTCGTAGTAAAAATGAAACAATTTATGATACCCTTTATAATGAGTTCTTTCATAAAGTCGACTTATCAACACCTAAAGGAATGGCATCTATTCTCGATGCTTTTGTTACTTATGAAACTGCAAAAGCAATTGCTGGCATTATGCTATCAAGAAAGATTTTCTATAGATTGAATAAATCACTTAGTGAAGAATGGGAAGCTGTTAAAGAGAAACTGGATTTTAAATAATTCATGTCAATTATTATGACATATCTGCAGCAAATTAGCCTGTAAGATTAAACATCTTAAACCTTAATCCGGTAAAAAGAGATATAGCTTAGTATTTACAACACCTTCTACCGGATAAATTTTGACCTTATTACTTAGTTTATTTCTGCTGTTTAGATACAGATAATGATAGCACCTGCTGCTGGTAACGCTCTATTTTTTGTTTGATATTATCCCGCTGTACTTTTAATCTCCATAAGCTAATAATACCCGGAATTAAGAGTAACAACGCTGAAAAAGTTACAATAACTAATAAACATATGATAAACATACATATTCTATAAAAAATCTCCCATTTATATAGTCTCTTCAATTCTCGATTTAGCAGTTCTATCACCGTACCAATATAAGCAAATGGTGCTGGTCTGTGACAATACCAAC
>CAZWZF010000063.1:0-24770 GCA_964638715.1 uncultured bacterium
CCTATTTAACGCTTCCATAACCGCTTCTTCCATGACGCGAACGGCAAATTTAAATATTTCGCTGCCGTTCATGAACATGGTATGTTTTTTCTCGTCGATTGTTTCATGTGTCGCCGGCATTCTTGAGCCACCAGCAGGTATGTTGAGGTGTTCAGTACCACTGCCATCTGCCCGCAAGTAGAAAGATTGGAATCCTCTGCCTTCAGGAACGCGTTTAACAATCGCTGCACCGGCTCCGTCACCCATCAATACGCATATTCTCCTGTCAGTATAATCAAGGAACTTTGACATGCACTCTGCACCGATTACCAGCGCGGTGTTAAATTGTCCGGCGGCAATAAGGCTGTAGGCAAGGTCAAGACCGTAAATAAAACCTGTACATGCGGCAGATATATCAAAGGCGGCAGCGTTTACTGCACCTAATTTGCTTTGCAGAAAACATGCGGTTGAAGGCATAAACATATCAGGGGTTATCGTTGCTACGATAATCACGTCAATATCTTCAGGTGTAATATTTGCGCGTTCAACAGCTAATTTCGCAGCTTCATAAGCTAAATCAGATGAGGCAGTAGCATCATCAACGATATGCCTGTTGGAAATACCGCTGCGCGTCCGGATCCATTCATCTGAAGTTTCCAGCATATTTTCAAGGTCTTTATTCGATAATATCCTTGGCGGAGCATAAGCGCCGATAGAGACAATGCCTATGGGATCTTGGATTTTCATGTTACTCCCGGATTATATTACGATTGGATATTTTCTGATATTTCAGAAATCTGCTGAGAAGTTGGCACAAATGTTGGAGTTGCTGCGCCATTTCGGGCTGCATGTATAGCAGTTGACACTGCATTTTTAATTGCCTTGGCATCTGATCTGCCATGACCAATAAAAACAAGTCCGTTAACTCCAACTAATAATGCGCCACCATACTCCGCGTAATCGAACATCTTTTTAATATGTCGCAATGCTGGTTTTATCATTAATGCGCCTAATTTAAATATGGGATTATTGCCTATTTTTTCTTTAATTAATCCCATTATTAATTCACCCATTGCTTCGCCTGTTTTTAATATCAGATTTCCTACAAAGCCATCACAAACAACTACATCAACCTGACCCCTGGTTAATTCTTTAGGTTCAACATTACCGATAAAATTAATGCCTTGGCAACGAGCAAGTATTTTATGGGTTTCTTTTGTTAACTCGTCACCTTTTGAAGGCTCTTCACCAATGCTTAGCAAACCAACTGATACTGTCGGCTTATTCATAATAGCCTGCGCATATGCGGCACCAAGATAAGCAAACTGGACCAGGTTCACTGGTTTGCAATCTGTTGTCGCACCGGCATCAAGCAGATATGAAATGCCTTGCTTGGATGGCAAAGGGGTACAAATAGCGGGTCTTTCTACACCGGCCAATGGTTTAAGAATAAACATTGCCGCTGCCATCACCGCACCGGAATTACCGGCAGATATGACAGCTTGTGCATTGCCATCGCGTACCAACCGCATAGCGATTGATATTGATGAATCGGCTTTCTTTCTTATCACCGCAGTAGGGGAATCGCTCATATCAATAACTTGCGCGGCATGGTCAACTATCAGGTTAGCCGGCACAGTTAATGCTTTTAAAAGCGGTTCAATTTTCTCTTTATCGCCTACCAGGTGAATATCAGCATCTGGATGCAATAAAGCAGCCGCGACAGCACCGGTTACTACTGCTGCGGGGGCATTGTCTCCCCCCATAGCATCAACCGCAACGCTGACGCGAGCTTTACTGTTTGCTTGCACTGGTGCGTCCATTATTACTCTGCGTTAGGTGTGAAAATACTTAAAACGCGACCGTTATACATACCGCACTTTGGGCAAGCAGCATGTGGCATGTGGAAAGAATCGCAATCTCCATTGCTGCAGCGGACTAATGTCGGTGCAGTCAATTTCCAATTTGCGCGGCGTTTATCACGGCGGGCTTGCGAATGACGACGTTTTGGATTTGGCACGTTGTTCTCCTTATTGCGGTAATTTTTTAGTTACCGTCACCTGTTTTCTTTTTTTCAAATATCTTTTTTAATTCTGCCCATTCAGGTTTAATAACTTCGTCCTGGCAGGGACAGGATTTTTTTGTTAATTTCGTCCCGCAATGTGTGCATAAACCGGGACAATCCTCTGTGCATAATGCCCGTATGGGCAATGCCGGCAAGATATTTTGCCTTAATAATTCTTCCAGATTCAAATCAGTTGTACCCGGGTAAAATAGGCATGATTCTTCTACGTCGTCCTCAATTACCTTTGGCCCACCGGTATGATGCTGGGGTGGTTCAACCTCGAAATCCTCAGATATATCAGCGTGAACATCGACAAATGCCGCTTCTCCACACCGTGCACATGGCATTTCTGCCTTGGTATCCAGATACCCATTTATCATCAACACATGGCTTGAGCTGGTGATATATAACTTCCCGGTTATAGGGGCAGTTAACGGCGTTTCTTCTACGTTTGCCATATTTATTTCAAATGGCATCTCGGCAAAAGAGCCGGAAACGCGTACAATATCCGAAAGGTCTATTTTCATAAAAGATTTACCCCCTTTCAGATAAACAAAAAATGTGGGCATGACAGTATAAATGTGACACAGTCAGCCCGGGAGAAAGTTTACTGCTAATGAGGGGGCATTGTCAAGGAATGCATAGTAAGTTATATTTTACTCAGCAGAGTTATTTTAATTTATGGTCACTGAGCCTGTCGAAGTGACCTGAAATCAGCAGAAGTATAGTATTGGATGGTTGTTATGATATTATCATCGCGTTATTTATGCGAAAATGCAATTAAAAATGTATATGAACCGCTGGCGATTTCTTATTATCGCCATTGGAAAGTCGGCACTGCTTTATTTGATGTAAATGGCCAAATAATTGCGTCTGAACATTTTGATTGCGGTGTTGATTGCGAAATGAAAGCCGATTGTGAGTCTTTGCGCGCAAAAATGGCGAATGAATCAATGCGCTGGGGTGAACCTTCCATTCAATTATGTCCTGCCAGCATGATGATTTGGGCAATTCCAATAATGTTGAATAATGAAATTAATGGTGGAATAGTGGCGGGAGCTATTGAAATTTCGCCATTACCAGGGAAAATATCGTTAATGCCGGCTGATGTTCGCCGTGCTTCGATGGATTTATTAACACGCGCAAAAGAGGCAAATATAACCAACGAAGCGATGATGTTGATGAATGGCGAGAAAGCGCGCCGCGAACAGGAACGCGCGGAAGCGATTCATATTGTAAAAGAACAGAATTATCAGTCAATTCGCGACGTATATTTGAACGAAGAACCGGCGTTGATATCTGCCATTAAACGTGGCGACCGAAAATCCGCCCGTTCTATCTTAAATAAAGTTTTGGTGGTTATTTACTCCATTGGTTCATCTAACCAGATAATGCTGAAAAGCCTGCTGCTGGAATTAGTGGTAACCATGTCCCGCAGCGCCATCGAGGCAGGCGGCGACCCGGCGGAACTGCTGGGCGTAAACTACTCATCATTTACCGAATTGGCAACCATTACCAATGAAGAAGAGTTGTGCCGTTGGCTGGTAGAAATGCTGGAACGGATGATGAATGCAATCAAGGGAACCATCGTTCCCATGCGCGTCCTGATGGGCAATGCGTTGAAGTATATGAAAGACCACCTGGACGAAGAGATATCCCGCGATGAGGTAGCAAATATCGCCTTAATGTCGCCGTCACATTTCAGCCGCGCCATGAAACAAACCTTCGGGCAATCATATACTGATATTTTAACCAAAATGCGGGTGGATAAAGCGCGCGAACTGCTGGTACGCACAGAAAAATCCCTTATCCAGATTTGCGTAGAATGCGGCTTCAGCGACCAGAGCTATTTCACCAAAGTATTCAGCAAACAAACCGCCAGAACCCCCGGCGAATACCGCAAACAGTTCCGGGTAGTCAGTCAATGATAAGCGCAAGAGAGATTGCCGCTAAATACAACTACCCATCGCCAAAAAAACTGGCAGAAATATTAGGCCTGAAAATTCTATACAAAGAAAACAAATCCATCCCCGGCGTAAAAGTATACGCCGAACTGTCAGGAACAGAGATAATAATTTATCCTGCATCAGTCGGAATGGATGAAGATTTGCTGATACTCCACGAAATATATCACCACCTGGCCGGAGAAACCTGGCTGATGGCGGAGGGTGATGCTGATGTGTGGGCGGGGGAGTATTTGAAGGTAATTAATAGTTAGCAAAGTATTTAATGACATAGAAATTAGCAAGGAATATTAATATGCAACGTTTAAATCCAAGCCATCATCTTAAGCCATTTCCAATGGCTCCTTACATCTTCATATCAGAAGAAACTACGAGTGAGGATATTGCTCGATATCTGAATGATATCAAAAATTGCGGATTTGACGCTTTTCGTCCCAGCTGTGGTCCAGAGTATCTGGCGGAAGGTGAGATTGATTTCAGCGTCAGTGATCTATTTTTTCAGTTGGCAAAGGAAATCGGGTTGCAGGTTTTTCCGCATTTTCAAATAGGATATTGTCATTGGATGGGTGAATCTCCTTATAATATTGATCCGCAACGCTGCTTATTGGACGAAAAATATCATCAGTTAATCGATGCTTACTTCACCGCCGTTGTCACCCGATATCGCGAACATCCTAATTTGCTGGGTTGGATAGGAATCGGCGAACCGGGGAGTTTTCCTGAAGCACTTGAGTCAGACCCCGAATTTAATGCGTTGTATCTCGACTGGCTAAAAAATCAGTATGGCACGCTGGAAAACCTGGAACACGCGTGGGGATTTGGCTGTAAGCTGCCATACGGGCATGAGCAATTGACCAAATGGGGCGGGCAGGAACGCTGGGCGGGCGATGTTTTTGAAAAATACCGCCACCAGCGCGACCTTTTGCGTTTCAAAACAGAGTTCCTTCTTGATAAGATGACAACATGTGAACGCGCCATGATGCATGCTGATGACCGGCATCCCGTATTGACCGGCATTCATAATGTGTTAGCCAATGCGGTGGGGAAAACATGGGATTTCTCGCTTCAAGCCAGTAAAGCTGATGGTCTAATGTCTTCCATTCATTTTGGCTGGCATTCCTGGTTGGCGAATTATGAGTTTTTTCTGCCGTTATATATGCAGGCACGAATTACCCGGGATTTCGCAAAAGGAAAATGGGCTATTCCCTACGAAACAACTGGTGGACCAAACTTTCGTGGTGCAGACCGCGGGTTCAATATGCATCCCCGCGAACGTTACCAGATGATACTCGGTTATCTGGCTGCCGGATTGCAAGGGGGCGGGTTTTGGACATGGAACGCACGTTTAACAGGATACGAGGCAGGTGAATATGCATTGACCACAATGCAAGGCATTCCATCAGAACGCGCATGGCTGCTGGGGAAGTTTTCCAGTAAGATGCAGAAATGGCAACATGAATTATATGATGCAAAAGCTGAAAAGCTGGCAGCGGTGTTGTATAGTTGGGAAAACGAGGCATTTTGTTCCTGTAGCGGTCGGTTTAACCATGCTGAAAGTATGAAGCAAGACGCCGGGTCGCGTAATCGCCTTGGTGCAGCACGTTCTCTTACGAATGCCAATATTCCCTGGGAGTTTGTAACCGATGGTGAATTGTTAGAAGGTGGTGTAAACGCTTATCCGGTGTTGATTGTGCCTGGTATGCCATTGGTGCCGCACTCTACCATGAATGGATTGGCTGAGTATGTAAAACAAGGTGGTACTCTTATTGTAGATATACCGTTTGGTATATATGACGAGTATGGCCGATTTCGTACAGAAGGAGCAGGTGGGGAGTTCGACCATCTTTTTGGCGCATACCTTTCTGATGTTTACGATACCTTCAACGAACCTATGGCATCTGGTGGTTTGACTGTTGAAGGTAATTTTGGGGAATGGTTCGTTACCACAGCAACACTTAAGGCAACATTTGATGATGGTCGTCCATCAATTATCGAAAATCGGTTGGGTAATGGCCGCGTTGTGTGTTTTGCCTGGGAAGTTTGCAGCAGATGTGCAGTGCCAGGTAATACAGGATATGAAAAGTTGCTGGCAGATACAGTCATGGCAGGTCGTGAACGGAAATGGGCATGCCCGCAATTAACATCATTCCGACGTCAGGCAGATAATGTGGATTACTATTACCTGATCAATTTAGGTGACGATATTGTTACTGCATTGCAGATTTTTGATACCAAATATTGCAAAGTCTTTGATGTAATGGGTGATATTGATATTACTGACAGAATTTCATCTGAAGGTGATGGTTGTGTAATTCCAATAAGTGTATCAAAAGGCATGGGATGTTGGTTAAGGTGTGAACGCGCTTGATGGTCATAAATTAATAAGAAAGGCAGGAACAATGTTGTTCCTGCCTTTCTTATCTTAGGTATTTACAATTTTAGAGATCTTTTTAGAGTTCTTTTTTGGGTTGCTCTTTCGGAGCAGGATTTTCTTTCGGTTTATCGCCTTCGGTTTTCGGCTTAGTGGTATTTCTCTGCATCCACATTGGATTACCGTTTTCATCTCGGAGTTTTAATTCACTGTTTGCTACGCCGACAATTGATATTTTCATAACAGTCAGTGCGCCTTTTGCGGCGCGTTGTTTGGCAGTGATTATTACTTTTTGTCCATTTGCTAATGCCAGTTTGTTTTTCAATGCGAAACTGAACGGGCAGAAATCAGCAAATTTAATGGTTTCTTTGTCGGTTACTAAATCAAAAGAAACATTCTTTTGCGGTGCTTTGACAGGTTTTTCGCCTTGTGTTTTGGTTGGGTCGACATTTTCTACAGGTTTAGCTGTTGCATCTGGTGCTGGTTCTGCGGTTGGCATTACTACATTTTGAATTGTGCCTTGTAAAACTACTTCTACCGACACTTCGAAATCGGTCCAGGTTTTATTGCCGCTCGCGTTAAGGAGAGTGATTTTCTTTTCTCCCAACGTGATTTCGCGTGCTTTTACAAATGTTTTTTCTTTCTCGGTAACTTTCCATCCGGTAATGCTGATTTTTGCGCCATTAGCCAACACAACTTCTTTGAACTTTAAAACATCTGGTCGTTCCAGAACTACAGTTGTCTTTACATCACCGTTTACAACTGTAATTGAAACCGGAACAGCAGGATCCAACTCTTTTGGCAAGTCGGCAATTGTACCTTCAACAGTAACTATCACGTCACCGAAGATGCTGGTTGGTTTTTCAAGTGTTCCAGGAACAGGTTTCACCGGTTCGATGGTGGTAGTGGTAGTTTTATCAGGTTGTACAGCAGGTTTTTCTGCATTGCCTTCAGCAGCAAATGTTGGCAGGGACAGTAATCCCAATAAGGTGAAAATCACCAGAGTTAACTTAGCTTTACGCATTTTCGCTCCCTTTATATTTTTTTATCAATATGCTTTTGGAAGTTTACACCAAAAGATAAAGTCTATATAAATTGCTGATATTACATTATGATACATTTTTCACTTAAATAAAGTTGCATTATAATGACCATGAATTATCAAATATGAAATTTTACGATGCTATAATTTTGTAATAACAATTTCTTGAAATGCTACATTCTTATCCCACCCGTAAAACCAAATATTTTCACCATTTTGTTCCGGGCAGTAATCTATTATACACCGATTATTGCCTATACAGACGTCAATTATTGAATCTTTTGCAATTATTTCTATCCAGAAAAATTTTTCCAGATTTACTTGAGTGATAGAATTTGTATGTAATTTTACAGTTTTATTTGGAAAATCAAAACATAAATCATATCCCGTATCAATGGTATCTCTACTTCGCAGGCGCATCCCAAAGACTCCATTGCCGTCAACAATAACTGCAAATGTTTTCAGGTGAAAATTTAGCGGGATATTTTTTATTACTGCGGCACCAAGTCCATTTGATTCCGCGAATAATATAGATTGTGTATCGCATTTTGTTTTTGATGTTATCGGAATAGGTTCTAATGGATTGATTGTTTTACCGCTTGGATTCATCTCATTAACAAATTTGGTCCCCAGTGTGCCGTCATCGTGTTGGATTAATTCTCTAAAAACGGTGTAGCCGCCAAATTGATGGTGACCATAGTCTTTTTCTTCTTTTCTTGTTCCTATCCATGATACACTGATACGTCGATTATTATGGAATGCGGCTGTTTTCATTACACATGATGCCCCACCATCGAGCTGATCGGATACAGGACGCAGCCATGGCCCCAGTGGTTTACGGGACATTCGGTAGCGTGCTTTGCCAAAATTGCTGAAAATAAGGTAATACCAGCCATTCCAGAAGAAATAATCAGGACATTCCGGGACATCCGGGAAACCAGGAATGATAAACGGTTCCTGTATTTTCCATTCTTCAAGATGGTTTGATGTAAGGTGAGCCAGGCATCCGCCACGACCAGTGACTGGATATTCATTTAATTCAGCAGTGACCAGCATGTGAAATATTTTATTCTTTTTCTCCAGAAAAACGACAGGGTCGCGAAAATGATTTGGATTATAATTGGAAGGTGGTGAATAAAATAATTTCGGGTCTATTTTTGTGAATTTTATGCAATCATCACTCACAGCCAGGCTGACATGCTGTTTCCAGTCGCGGAGACGTGTGGCATAAAATGCGTAATATTTTCCTTCGTGAAAAGATACAGAACCTGTACAAATTGAACCTTCCAATTCATCAGAAATTGGAATAGCCATTGGATGATGAGTCCAATTAATCAAGTCGGTACTGCTGGCATGTGCCCATTGATGACCGCCCAGTCCACCCAATGCCTGATGATGATTTTCATCAACGAGATAGAACAAGTGAAATAGACCATCATGAAAAAATGGCATACAATCGCCAACGTAAAAATCACCTTCAGGCTTGAAATATTGCATGATTATAACCTAATTTTAATATGTACTTAATATCTCAACTATTTTCTGGAAGATTTCTATTCTTGATGGCGCATTGGATATCAAGCCGGAATGGTCTTCCATTGATACCCGATTCTTATATCCGCTTGTTTTTAAAGCTGAGAAGAATTCTGGATAATCATACGCATCGCCACCGGTAAAGCCAGCTATTTTCATCCCACTCAAATGAACATGACCTAATTTGCCGCCATCGCTGCGGATGATGTCGTAATTTTCATTCGCATGCATCATGTGGTGAACATCTGCCAATGTTTTCAGGTTGGAAAGATTTAACCGGTCAGCCATATCAATGCCTTCTGAGACTTTTTGCAGGATATTGCATTCTTTTCCCAGCGGTTCCATTACTATCGTAACACCATATTTCGCGCCTGCTTCACCTGCAATCGTTGCAGTTTTTTCTAATTGTTTCCATGCTGTCGCCATATCAAAACCATCTGGTACCTGACGTGCTCCGCCACTGCCGAATACGATGATTGACGCATTGATTTCGCCGACTCTTCTCACTGCGCAGTTGATATATTTTTCTAAAGCTGAGTAATCAACATCAGGACCAGTAGTTTTCAGGTGACCAGGCAGGAAGCAGTTAAATGCTTCTATCGGCAAAATAGCGTTTTCAAACTGTGCTCTTGATGGTGCGAAAGCTTCTTCGTTTTCAGCAGGCATTAATGATCCAACTGCCATCTCGACGAATTTGAAACCGGCGTTTTTTGCATCTTCTAAAATATCAAATCCACCACAAATACCAATTCTAAACATTTTCTTCCCCCTGAGTATGGTTTTTTAAATATCTTTTACGAAGCTGTCCGCAGGCACCTTTAATATCATTACCCCGCGATTTTCTAACGTGGGCATCCAGTCCATTTTCTTTTAAAAGTTCAACGAACTTCTTTGCTTCCTGCAATGGCGGACGTGAACCTTCTTCGTCAGAGTTAAGCGGAATTAAATTCACCAGTACCGGGAATCCGCGAATCCATCCCTGCATTGCGTTTGCGTCTTCAGGGCGGTCGTTTTCGCCTGGTATGATGGTGTATTCAATAGTAATTTTTCTGCTTGTTGCGTGGAAATAACCCCGAATTGTTTTAAATAATTCATTCAATGGAAAAAGTTTGGCAACTGGAACTATTTTCTCTCTTATAGCCTGCATTGGCGAATGTATGCTGACGGCAAGGTTTACCCCTAATGCTTCATCTTTTAATTTTATAATTCCTGGAATTAAACCAACCGTTGATATGGTAATATGCCGTTGTGAAATATTCAATCCATCTGGATCTATCAGCAGGTATACAGCTTTTATAACAGCATCATAATTTGCCAGTGGTTCTCCCATACCCATGAATACGATATTTGATATTCGCATTCCGGTATCAATCTGAACCCGGTAAATCTGGTCTATTATTTCAGCAGCCGTCAGGTTGCGAATCAAACCGCCTTTGCCAGTGGCACAAAACGAGCAGCCGTAAGCGCAGCCAACCTGTGATGATACACAAACAGTAGCGCGGTCATTTTCCGGCATAAATACAGTTTCAATGCAATTATCATCTGATAAAGCGAAAAGATATTTGATTGACCCGTCTACAGAACGATTTTTTTCTGCAATATTCAATGTCGTTATTGAGTATTGCTCGCTTAATGTTGTCCGCATATTTGTCGGCAGGTTTGTCATTTCATCAAATGATGTGACAAGTTTGCTGTGGAGCCACGAGAATATTTGACGGGCGCGGAATTTTGGATATCCGGCACTGGTCAGTTCTGCTGTCAGCTCAGTTAAGTTCAATGTTTTTAAATCTTTCATTACGCCTTAATTGTCCTTTTATTGGTGGTAGACGTCAACCCCATATTTCCGGTAAAATTCAGCCATGCATAAAAACGGATATATTGTTATATTTGACCTTGGTCGGGTGATGATTCGAATTGCGGATAATTGGCAGGAAGCATGTGAATTTGCCGGTATTGAATATCGTGAGTATAATAACATTCCTGAAGCACAAAACGGATTTATCGCCGCTGAAGACGCGTTAGAACGCGGATATATTACTTTTGATGAAATGGCAGTAAGATTCAATAAGTATTGTAATGGGGTATATTCAGTAGAGGAAATAAAAAAGATATACCTTAGTATTATCAATAAAGAATTTGCTGGTATGACAAATTTTGTATCATTTCTGAAAAACAGTGGTTATCAAACTGCATGTTTGTCAAATACATGCGATACCCATTGGGAACAATTTTTGCATTCAGGACGCTATCCGGCAATTGAGATGTTGGATACCCATCTGGCCAGCCATTTGTTGGGAGTACGGAAACCGGAAGAGGCTATTTACCGTAAGGCGATGGAAATATTAAATTGTTCAGGGAAAAGTATAATATTTTTTGATGATAAATCAGAAAATGTAGTTGGCGCCATGCGATGCGGATGGAACGCTATGCAGATAATGCCTGGTAAATCATCAATAGAACAAATGCAAAGTTATATTTCTCGATTCGAAAAATATAAGAAAAATCCCTAATGCATTAAAGGGAAAAATATACTATAATACAAATCAGAAAGAGGCTAATAGCATAGTTTTATGTTGATAGCCGTGGGGAAAGACGGAATGACAGACAATATCCAGTTTGATTCAATGAATGTCGACGATGAGGTATCGGTCGACGGTGGTAATGTTGATGTTAAACAATTGCTGGCAGAGCTGGCAAATTACAAGCAGCAGTTTGCGGAAGTAAAAAACTCATATATTCGCGCTCATGCTGATTTTGACAATTTTCGCAAAAGAATGCGATCTGAACGTGATCAGGAATTTGGTCGCGGAAGTGATAAAGTGATTTCAGAATTGCTTCCGATTATTGACGATTTTGAACGAGCTTTAGATGCTGTGCATAAAGCATTAGTTCCTGAAGCTATGACAAAAGGCGTTGACCTAATTTATCGGCAACTAATGGGAATTCTTGAGCGTTATAATATTGTGCAGATGAATGCTGAAGGACAGCCATTTGATCCGAAATTTCATGACGCAGTAGCAAGAGTTGTTAATGATGATGTCCCGGAACACACTGTAATAGGTGTTGTACAAAAAGGTTATACGAAAAATGGCGAAATTTTCCGTCCGGCACGCGTAGCGGTATCGGTTTCATCAGAAGAACCGCTGCCAGAGTAGTAAATTTAAATTGGGGGTACATGGATGGCAGACACGATCATAGGGATTGATCTTGGAACAACAAATTCTGTAATGGCGGTGTTGGAGCACGGAGCTCCCCGCATCATCCCGACTTCAGAAGGGCGGAATCTATGCCCATCTGTTGTAGGCTTTACGCCGTCTGGCGATAGGGTAGTAGGAGATATTGCAAAAAGGCAATTGCTGACACACCCTAATCGTTCAACCGCATCCATTAAAAGATTTATGGGAACGCGTCACACTGTCATAATTGATGAAAAATCTTATACCCCGCCGGAAATATCTGCTTTGATTTTGCAAAAACTGCACCATGATGCAGAAGATTTCTTGGGTGAAAGAATTAAAAAAGCCGTAATCACCGTCCCGGCATATTTCAGTGATGCGCAGCGCCAAGCTACTCGTGACGCAGGACGTATCGCCGGGTTAGATGTAGTGCGAATAGTAAATGAACCTACTGCTGCTGCCTTGGCTTATGGCATGGATAAAAAAGGTTTGCAAACGATATTAGTCTGGGATCTTGGCGGTGGAACTTTTGACGTGTCTATTTTGCAATTAACTAACGGTGTATTTCAGGTTTTGGCGACGAATGGCGATAACAGATTAGGCGGCGATGACTGGGATGGCCGCATGATGATGTATCAGTTACACTCTTTAAAAGAAAAAGAAGGAGTAGACCTGAGTAAAGACCGGTTAGTATTGCAGCGTATGAAAGAAGCGGCTGAAAAAGCGAAAGTTCAGTTATCTACTTTAGAGTCAACTTTCATCAACCTGCCATTTATCGCGACTTCCGGCGGTAAACCTTGCCATTTGGAAATGGAAATAACTCGTGATAAGTTTGAAGAATTAACCAAAGATCTGCGCCAGCGCATGATTGACCCAACTGCACAAGCACTGGCTGATGCCAAGATGATGCCGCGCGATTTGGACGCAGTGGTACTGGTTGGCGGTTCTACCAGAATGCCCGCTGTACAGCAGATGGTACGCGAGATATTAGTACATGAACCGGTAAAAGGTGTAAATCCCGATGAAGTTGTTGCATTAGGCGCGGCTATTCAAGGTGGAATTATCTCCGGCGCATTGAATAATATGCTGTTGCTTGACGTGACGCCATTATCGCTTGGTATTGAAACATCTGGTGGTATGTTTACCAGGGTTATCCCACGGAATACTACTATACCTACAAGTGAAACGAAAACGTTCACCACTTCAAAAGATGGGCAGACTGCTGTTAAAATACATGTTCTGCAAGGTGAACGAGAAATCGCCGCTCAAAACAAGGCATTGGGTCGTTTTACCCTTGATGGTGTAAGATTAGCTAAACGCGGACAACCGCGTATTGATGTTACATTTGATATCGACCAAAATGGAATAGTACATGTAAGCGCAGTTGACCAGGAGACTGGTTCATCGCAAGCTGTGCTGGTGAATGTAAGTTCTGGTTTGAGTGAACCGGAAATTCAAAATCTGATTAATGAAGCAGAAAAATTTGCCCAGTCTGACTTGAAGGTTGTTGAAATATCAGAATTGAAAACTCAAGGCGAGCAAATGCTTGATAAAGTTAACAGCGAATTAAACAGAATTATGGATGATATTCCAATTGTTGAGTTAGCAAAGTTTGACCATGCTATCGCCAGATTGCGTTATGCGGTAGAAGGCGATTCTCCGCAGGAGTTGCGTGCGTCAATAGATTCGCTTCGCGATTTATGCCTTGTCCTGGTCGAATACGGGGTAAAGTTAGCAGATCTTGGCCCGGCAGTTTCAGGTGCAATTAGTTCACCCGCAAAAAGCGGTCGAGGAAAAAGGTAATAAAATTCAGCATGGCAAAAGTTAAAGATTATTTGCAAATAATACGCCCGCGACAGTGGACAAAGAATTTCTTCTGTTTAGCGGGACTTTTTTTAGGTGTTAAATATTTCGAAGATAAAGCAATTGTTGCTGCTTTATTAACTTTTCTGCTTTTCTCCCTTATTTCATCCGCTAACTATGTAATCAACGATATATTAGATATTGAATACGATAAAAAGCATCCCCGCAAATCAAATCGTCCGCTGCCGTCAGGTAGAATGACTAAATTCCAGGCATATTTTGTGGTGATTATTTTAGCTGCGTTATCGGTTCCGGTTGCAATGATGCTGGATATAAAAACATTATACGTTGCCGGTCTTTATGCTGTTATCACACTTTTATATTCGCTATATATTAAACATCATCCTGTTTTAGATATTCTGACGATTGCTTTTGGTTTTTGTCTGCGGGTATTGGCGGGTATTTACGCTGTACAGGTGGCACCAACTGCATGGACCATCCTTTGTACATTCTTCTTAGCAATATTTCTTGCCGCGGTAAAAAGACGGGCTGAATTAGCTAATGTAAACAGCGATGATACAACAAGGCCAGTGCTGGCGAAATACACAATGGATTTTCTTGATCATCAGGTGAATACTGCTGCGGCAATGACTATAATTTGTTATGCGCTTTTCACCACCGCATCTGGTAAAAATCCGGCGCTCATTCTAACTGTTCCGATTGTGTATTATGCGGTTATGCATTATTGCCGCAAGGCAATGGTAGATGATGATGGGGAAGAACCTGAGAAAAAATTACTGTCCGACCCATATCTTTATGGTGCAATAATTATCTGGATGTTAGCTTTTGCATTATTGCAGCAGGTTCCACCGGAGTGGTTTAAGTAAGTATTTTACCTGGCGATTATGCTGCTGGTAGATTCACGTACTATTAACTCAACAGGCAGTACTATTTCACAATTATCAGTTTGCGCTTCTGCGAGCATATTCAACAATAATTCAGCCGCTTTTCGACCGATCTCTTCTAATGGCACACGTATAGTAGTAATTGAACTTCCATTGATATCATAGCTGTTTGATATTACATCATCAAAACCAATAAGGCTGTATCTCTCCGGCACAGATAGATTGGCATCTGATAACACCTGCCATATTTGCATTGCTGTAATATCATTTGTAGCAGCTATTGCAGTTATTTCTGGATTTTTACTAAGGTCCTGCAGAAATCCTGCAATATTTTCTTCGAATAATCTTGCGTTTTTACCATGCAAATATGTTGTTAACTTTTCAGATACATGTGCGGGGTCAAGAGGACCAATCCAATGCCAGCGGCAAACATGCAGATAAACATCTGGGTCAAGTTTCCATTCATTCATTGCATGAACCATACCAGAATGGCGTCTTCCAAATACCGACTCATCAACATTTTCGTAAAAATGCAAAATGTGGCGATGCCCTAAGTTAAGCAGGTGGTTTGTTAATTGGTAGCCTCCGGAAAAATCATCAGCAACAACTGATGCGCAACCTGGCATATTATGTATTATGCTTACAATCGGCCTGTCATTGAAACCGCTTTCCTTACGCAACGCAAATAATATATTTTCCATTTGGCTGCCAAGTATTATTCCGTCGACTTCACCGCGAGAAAATATTGTTGGATATGTCGGGTTAACAGATGAATCATTATTTGTCAGGACTTGCAGGACTGCATAATTTACAGATGATAATACGTCAAGAATGCCGTTTGCAATTCGCAAGAAATATGGGGCTTGATGAAAATAATTTGGAAATATTGTTGATACTACCTGGTTTAGCACTTTTCTGCCATATTTTTGCAAAGCGAGACGACGGGCTGATTCATGCTGCGATGGTGAGTATCCTAATTTTTTAGCAGCCGAAAGAATTCGTTCGCGAGTTGCTGCACTAACTTCCGGATCATTATTGAAAGCGCGGGAAACTGTAGACTTGCCGACACCGCAATGGATGGCAATTTCATTCAGTGTTAAGTTTTGCTTCGGTTTATTAATCAAATTATCACTCATTTTCATCTCTTATTATGCTTGGGAAGGCGTGCATGTTGATTTGCGAACCACTAATTCTACTGGTAACGATACTGTTTCTATCGGTAATGTGTTGTCATGTAAATGACGCAGTAAAAGTGCTATTGCCTGGCGTCCTACTTCGACTAAAGGTACGTGAATTGTCGTCAGGAAATTATTGCCGGATGTATCAACAATAGGGATACTATCATCATATCCAACAAGGCTGATATCTTCCGGGACACGCATATCTGCACGCTGTAATGCCTGATAGATAAGCGATGCCATTAAATCCTGGCGTGCGACAATAGCAGTAATTTTCTTTTCATTCTTTATAATTTCTATCTCTTCATCAATTGTTTTGCAAAATTTATTGTAATCTAAATGATGCAGGCAGTCATCAGGATTCACGCCAGCATCAAGGCAAGCTTGGCGCGCGCCATTACCGCGAAGCTGGTGTGGTGTACCTGCCAGGTTAAAGAAATGGCCTATTTTGCGGTGTCCAAGTTCTAAGAGATGTTTCATTAAAGCATAGCCGCCAGAATAGTCGTCGGAAACGACTTGCGAACAACCTGGCAGTGGTGATATAAGCGATACTATTGGCCTGTCAGCAAATTGAGGGCAGCTTCTCAATTGTTCTACCATGGTACTGAATGAACCATAAATAATCGCTCCATCAACCTCGCCATGCTCAATAACCATGGGCAGATGAACGTCTGGTACACTCGGGTTAAAAGCAGAGGATGACATAACCATTCCGCCAAATCTTTCTGCTTCCAAGACTTCCAGTGCGCCTAATAATAATGGATTAAAATATTGGTCATTTGCAGTGATATGGTCATGGACAATAAGACCTATTAAATAGGAAAGGGGAGCTTTCCCGGCTTTGCGATATGCTAATCTGCGGGCTGCCTGGTTGGCGGCAGGATTATAACCTAATTCTTTCGCAACTTTCCGAACTCGTTCACGGGTTTGTTTGCTGACATGAGTATCATCATCACTCATCACTGCCCAACGCGCAGCGGCTTTTGATATACCGCAACGATCAGCAATATCTTGCAAAGTAACTATGCCGCTGGCGAGTTGTGATGTAGAATTTTCTCTGGTCATTTAAAGTTTTACCCTTCGTCGTTATTCAAAAATATGTTATGTTAATACTGCTATTTTACTACCTGAAAGATATAAAATGCAATTAAATATTAGTTAACCGGATTACAAAATTATAATAAGATTTACTATGAGTGTCAATAGAAAAAAGCCAGTAATAAAATTTTGAATTACTGGCTGATAATAATTTTTCATTACTATTTATATGTTACGGTTTTAACCCTTTAGCAAGATGTTGAGGGTATGCGCTGAGAGCTTTATATGTAAATGCCAGTTCTTTTCCTTCGATTTTCTTAAATTTTCTGAAATATGGTTTGCCGATAGTTCTGGTGCCATCGCTGGTTTTTGCGACTATTTCAAACGCGAATTCGTGTGGTTTCAGACGCAAGTCTTTGTCTTTTGCGCCTCTGATAATGCGACATTCAATTTTCATGCCAGAATCATGAGTGGACATGCCATAAGTTTGCAGGATTTCTTTTAATCGATATGCACGGTAGCTGGTATCAGTTGCTTTTATACCAACTTCAATTAAAGCGTATTTCTTTCCGGCAAGAAGTTTTCTTGTTTGTTTATCACTTACGATTTTCAATATCACTGCGATTACAATGAAAAGAAATACCACACTTCCACCAATTACATAAGCAATTACAGGTATTGCTGGCATGTTACCACCTTTTAAGATTTTATAATAGTTTATGGAAACTCGCATGCGGGTGAAGACCCCGTACAATGCGTCATTTGTTTTTTCCACAATTGATTTAAAAAACCGTAATTTTTAAATGACTTTTTAAAAAAATCTGCTTAACTGGTATGAAGAATCAAGTAGTTAAAAGCAGATTAGCTGAAAGATATTATGCAGGATTTGGGGTAGATTAGTCAAGCATTCTTTACCTTCAAAACTTCAATTGTCATAAAATTTTTATAAAAAATAGTTCGCAGTTTTTTATAAATATTACTGCGAACTACTCTTTATCTTACTAACTTAAATTACATATTTTCTATTCTACTCTTGCATCTCCCCATTCAGCAGGTTCTAATTTACATTCACTCGGTACATCTTTCAGAATGTTTGATGTTGGACTATTATTGGTCCAATATGCGCGTAATGAAGCCTGCGTACCGGTGGCATTCCCGAAGATATAACCGAAATCTATTTTAACCTGAGTACTTGGCTGCGGTGCCCATCCAATAGTTTCAAGAGGAATGGTGACAAATGCTTCGAAGCCGCCGTTTTTCGGTTTGTAATTAAGGTTTATTTTGTCGCTTATATCGATAGCATCAAAAGATTCCTTGCCGGTAGGCGATGACAATACTACCGGTGTCCCGGTAAAGCCTTTAATTTTTGGCCGGTATATAACAGCGATAGTTTTGCCGGCTTGCCTGCTGATAAGGATGCGCAAGTCTCCTGGTGCTGGTGTCTTTCGTTTCGCATCTGCTGTAGGGTCAGTTGCCATTTGAATATCCAACAGGTTGCCGGATTTGAATATTACCCGCAGGTCTGGTTCTGCATTTATCAATGCAAATTGACTTGAAACATCATAAGACACATATAGATTTTTCTCGTCATAAGCAGCTTTAACACTGAATGAACGGGTTGCATCTACAAATTTCTCAACTGAACTGGCTGAATCAAGCGACTTTAATCCGCGGACAATTTCCAATTTTTTAGTATTAGATAACGCCTTCTGGTACTCAAGCTGTGCTTGCATAGTCTGTTTAACGTCTTCTTCGGTATGGATATATGTACCACCAGGAAGACGTTTTACAGTATCTAAACCGAATATTTCTGTTACGCGGCCATCTTGCGCACCGGCAAGCAGGAAGTATCGGTTCATGCCTTCCGGTTTCACTAATTGACCTTGTACAGATTCGGTTGCAATTACATCAGGTCCCAACCCTTTGCCATCTCGTCCATCCCGGGTTATCATTGCAACATATAATCCATCGCGGGTGAGAATATGGTATGGGTTGTAATATGTTACCGCTCCAGTGAAATCACCAGCAACGCATAGAGGCATGGTTAAACCGTGAAGTTTACCCGGTGTTACCATTGGCAGGTTCAGTGATGAAGGCCATGGTAAAATATTGGGGTAACCCCACAACATTTTTCCGTCACGTGTCCAATGTGCAAGGCCAGGATTTGAACCAGGATTTAATGTATAAACGGTATCATCTTTATCATCAAGCCACAAAGATGTCGCATTGGCATTGCTGCCTTTAAATGGAATATCAGTCTTTTGGCTAAAGTCGTAAATAGGCCTGCCATCATCAGTGATTTTAGCTGGTTTGTAAATCCAGCCAGCATCGCACCAGGCATTAAGGTCAGCATCAATCCAGTTAAATGCAGTCTCACCACGTCCGGATGGAGATACTACTAATTCTTCCGGTTGTATTTCCTGGTCGTCATTCGCATCCTGCCATAAGAAAGCACCTGCCTTAGTTTTTTCATAGATATCTTTCATTGCCGGATATGGCATACCGCCACCAAATGTTCCGAATGCAACACGAATTACTCCGGAAATCGGTTTAAATACGTCGCCAGAGCGCATATACAGCATGTTGCTGTAGTCGCGCATTCCCCAGGCAAATTGTTTGCCGTTTTTCGCTGTCATAACACGAACGTGACCGGCGTATCCGTCTGCCGCAACAGCACCTATCATATTTGGCTTGGTTGAACGCCACATGGTGCTGGTAGGGTAGCAGGTATTCTTTGTCCAATCAACTTTCCATACTGTATTGTGACAATATATTTCATCTGGATGTTTGGGATCCATCCATAACCAGCCGAAATAAGCACTTCCGCCAAAGAATTCATTGGCCAAACTGCCGTCTTTACTATTCCACACGCTGAATCGTTTGGGAGAATCGAGTGTTTCAGCTACCCAGATGTTGGCTTTAGCATCGACTGATAAGCCACCCGGTTCCAGCATACCGTCTTTTTCGTACTTGCCTTTTGCTGGTCTGCCGCCTGTTTTGCCGATACTGCGCAGGTACTTGCCATCAGCAGAAAATACTGAAATATTTTGCAGGCTTCCGCGGTTGCTGATGTAAATATTACCTTCTGCATCTGTAGTTACAGCAAAAGGTTTGTCGATTTTTTCTTTAATGAATGTGTCTGTTTTTCCATCTTTTAAACGCAGGATTGTTTCATCGCTCACTATAAGTAAACTGCCATCCTTAGCCACAGCCAGCGCGCCGGGGTTATTGACATTAATTGTTTCTTTTAAAGTTCCCATAACTGCATCATTAACAGCAATCATATTTCGCGCACTAATAGCAACGTATAGTTTGCCGTCGATGTATGCAATCCCAGTGACACTGTTTGTCTTATCATCCCCACCTGTCGGCAAATCCGCAATCGGTTTTCCGTTGCCAAAGTTTAATGGCCGCGAGTCTGCAGCATCGTAGACTGCTACGCCGGCATGTTGTTCAAATCCTTCATCGCCTGACCCGAAGAAACGTTTGCCGTCAGTAGCTAAATACCGTGAGCAATGTTTTGATCCCCATTGTTTTTTACCGTTTAAATCGGTGCGAATAATACCCCAGCCAAGTTCGCAACTGTTCCATGCCAGCAGCATACCGTCTGGCAATGCGCATGATGTGGTCGGCGTGCCGTGGTCGCCGCCCCAGCCGCCTTTGTTGTCATCTGTAGGGTAGGGCGGCTGTCCGGAATTATGGGCTGAAAAAAGGAATTTTGTTGTGATGGGCTGATGATAAAGTCCTTTCCATTGATAAGTGCCTGCTGGCAGTGGTTTACCCACTTCATCCAGGCCATCCCAGCGGTCAATCATTTTACCGGCGCGACGGTCGCCTTGCGCCACAATAGTGCGTACCATTTCATTCTTTTCGTTGAATAACTGCACACTTACCTGGCTGTCTTCCGGAATGTTATATTCAAATTTAAGTGGAAGTGGTTTTTCTGGCGGTAAACCGTCTTCTACCAGGTCTTTTGGTAAGTTGCCGGTTTTTGAAAAGATTATTTTTCCCCAGCATCCTGAACTCTGGAAGGTGAATCCCGGTCCGCTCATCACATCATAACACCACGCAGAACCACCAGCAGTTTTCAGGCCGTCTGCTGTGCCCCAGTTGAACTGCACTGTACCGGCAACCAGATCGCCAGCCTCTGGTATATTCTTAGTTTCCAGTGATTTCCAGGGTATTCTGTATTCAAAAGTATATTCGCGGCCATTTTTATTCAGCAAATATGCAGCCTGAAATTTATCATGCGGCAGTACGCCAAAAGGTTCTGTACCGGTAATTGGTTTGTATGTCATGCCTTTATGAAGCTGCAGGCAGGGTTCTTTACGGTCAGTGTAGTACCAGAGTATCAAATGCGCCATCTGGTCATTATCAACCGCATTCCAGGTTGACTGGTTTACCGGATATCCCTGTGCCGGGTCAAGAATCATGCGGAACTGGCAGGCATCGGCGTCCCATCCCTTGTTTCCATTCACTTTCGGGTCGTTGCGGTTCATCATTGGCGATGTATCGGCAACAACACCACTTAGATACAATGCGTCTTTGTCATACATCATGGCAAATCGCGCTCCCTGGGTATCAGCAGTTTCAGATACAACGTAACTGTGAATCTGCCCGGAAAGGTCCCAGTCATTCAACTTCCCGTCAATCTTAACCTTTTTCCCGGCAGGCACAGGAACCGCATAAGCTTTCTTGTGAAGTCCGCGACCGTTATCAGCACTGACAATAACAGCTAAAAGCAGCAAAACGCCGACAATAAAATAACAACGCCAAAATGAAAAAACAGAATTCATGATATAATCTCCCTTGGGGAATATTGTACACCGGAGTACTTCATTAGACAATAGGTTTTGTTTTTTTGTTTACTACAAAATACATGTTGTATACTTTTTCGTGCCCTTCGTGTATTTCGTGGTTAAAATTTTCTACAAGCTATCAATCTAAACAATCTTCATTATCGCGTCAATATAATACCGGTAGTTATCCCATGAGACGTCGGCGGATACTGAATGGTCGATTCCGAGAACGAGGCCGCCTTCTTTCACTAATGGCGACAATCGGTGGAGTTCATTTTTTATAGCTTCTGGTCCAGCGGTGACTATTCGTTTGTCAAATCCGCCACCCATTCTTAATTCACGGCCGAACTGTTTGCGCAGTGCGGCAGGTTCCATGTTTGCCGCTACTTCACATGGAGCAATGCCATTTATTCCTACTGATAGCATGTCATCAAGAAATAATCGGGAATCGCCATCGCTGTCGTGCCAGGTGAACTCAACTCCATGTTGGTGGGCAAAATCCATCGTCTTTTTATAGCGCGGCAAGATCATTTCTTTAAACATGGCAGGCGATAACAGTGGTCCGGTTTTATACGCGAAATCTTCGCCGAATCCTATTACATCAACCGTTACTAACTTCACTGCCCGCCGCAAGCCTTCCATAACAACAATGAAATATCGCTCAAATAATTCATCCACCAGTTCCGGGCAATCGTAAAGCAGGTAGCTTGCGCCTTCAACACCGGCGATAGACCGCAGTGTCCAGTAATAGCACCCGCCATCTATCATGATAATATCAGAGTGTTCCTGTGATGCAATTGCTTTGTCAGCCCAATCCGACGCGAAACGCTGATCAAGGTTGTCAACATCAAAATGTTCATCCAATAATCGTTTTAAATCATCAGCGTTTTTCACCGGAAAATCCAGCCATTCCGGCATGGTGGTTTGGCTTTTAAAATCTTTTATGGTGCGCCCATAAGAATCTATAGAATAAATTACATCGCCTTCTTCGCGCAGCACTTTACTTTCAAATGTCGGGTACAATCCGGCAGTCGGGGTGATATTTTTCATAATAAATCCAGCATCCTGCACACCTAAATATTCATTCGGCTCTACACCAACAGGCAGTCCTTCATGCTGCCATCTTGCAACGGTATCACGCCATGGACTGGCAAGGTAGATAGGACGTTTATCTACATCTTCATATCGTAAAGTGCGCATAAATCGTTCGCGTTGATTCATTTCTTCACCTAACTTGATTTTCGCTTTTAAAGAGAAATATACTTAATAATGGTCGCTTCGACAGGCTCAGCGACCGATCACTGAGCTTGTCAAAGTGACCTTAAGCGAGTAGACCTTAAATCAAATATTCTATAGTTTTCTGGAAAGCAGGATTTAATTCATCTGCTGATTGGACTAATAATTCACGCCACAACTGCTTGGCATCATTCGTGTCTTGTTTCACCGGGTAGCAATACAATGCTTCATAAAGCACTCGCGGGTCGCCGGTGGCAATCGCGTCGCCAAGCAGAGTCTGGTGAGTCGCCAGTGCGCTGACCAGCCCATGCAGAACATCTGGTATTTCAAATTGTCCTGCTGCCCGGATGGTATTTTTATAGATAATCTGTGAATATTCCAGCACTGTGCGGTCTTTAAATCCTGCAACTGCGCCATAATTTGGGTAGCTGGTCGCAATTCGCAATTCATCGACACCCGCTGCCGCCATAATAATTTTCGTCATGACATTCTGGTCTTCACGCAATAAATAAAGCCGTTCCGGATATTCAGTATTCCATTCTGCTTCAGTCATTTCCCGATTTAGGTGGCTCTGGAAAATTTCATCACTATTCTGTCGGGATTTGAGACTACTGTTTAGATGTTTTTCAATTTCTTCAATAGTGGTATTTATGCGATGATTAGCGCCTTCATTATAAATTCCTTCAATATCAAGATGTGCCAGGCCATCGCTTTCAGAGGAAAATACTAATACGCCAAATTTCTTGTATAGCCGCAACAAGGTTGTAACGCTATTCATAATATTACCGCGTGAAGCAGCATTCCAACGAGGTGATAATTCCGGCATTTTCCAGTCGGTTGCAATATGAGCATTAATCACATCGTAAAGGTCTTCATCACCTATTTTTGAATCTTTGAGGATGAATGCCATGTGATTTATACCGGCAGAATTTGCCTGAATATTCTGAGCTTCTTCATCTTTACCCAAAATACGGCTGAGATCCCATAGGTGATTAGTATAACCAGCACATACCCCTAAACAACGGATTTTAGTGTGGTTATTCACCGTTGCGCTAAGTACAGCAACCGGATTTGCGAAGTCAATCAGCCAGGCGTCTGGACACAGCTTTTCCATGCGTTTTGCTATATCAAGTAGAATTGGACCGCCTTTTAAGGCGAGAAATGCACCGCTGGGTGACAATTGGTCGGAACCGATGAAACCATATTTGTTGCAGGTAACAGTACTTAGCTCATAATTCAGTCTGTTCCCAGCCATTAATACTACACAAACTACATTCGCGCCGTTCAA
Source organism: uncultured bacterium (assembly GCA_964638715.1). Taxonomy (GTDB): domain Bacteria; phylum Armatimonadota; class Hebobacteria; order CAIYQO01; family CAIYQO01; genus JBAXQQ01. The sequence goes on from CAZWZF010000063.1 coordinate 24,378, forward strand.
TGCAATATCTAAAGAATCCGGGCATGTGACGATACAGCCTGAGCTTTTAAATTCTGGCGATTTTTGAATCATGCCAGCCATTGCATTTGCGCGGGTCGCATTTAAATCATATACGCAAATCTCGCCTTTATCCACTACTTTTTGTTCGGCAAGCACAGAACGCGCTACTGACAGGTAGCGGTGCGCACCGCCGCCTACAAATACTATTTTCATGATAACGATATCCTTTTATTTAATCTATTCAATTTGGACTGATAATTATTTCTGTTGATGTCTGGTATTACCTTTAGAAAAACGGGACAGATATTAAACCTGTCCCGTTAATTTTTAGTATTAAGTCACAGTCATCCCATAAGGAATTAGCCATTTGTAAATAACGGATTCATCAGGTAC
>CAZWZF010000064.1:0-24636 GCA_964638715.1 uncultured bacterium
AAGAAAATCACCTGAAAACTATGTGTTCTCAGGTGATATGGGATGACTGTGAAAATTTATTAAGAATATTAATATCTTTGTTGGGTGTGGTAATGATAATGGTTTCAACTAATGCCGCTACTCCTGAATTGCGTGAGCAGATATCATTAAATGGCACTTGGAGTTTTACCCCTGCTGGTGCTGAGAAGACTGTTATTTCTGTTCCGGAGTATTGGGACGCGCGGCCAGGATTCAAAACCGACCATGCCATATATGAACGAGAAGTTACGGTACCGGAAAGTTTTACAGGCAAACGAATAAAGATAGAGTTTGAAAGTGCCTGCCAGATTGCAGAGGTTACCGTTAATGATACCGTGGTTAGCAGTCATATCGGTGGTTGGATTCCATTCAGTTTTGATATTACTGATCTGGTAACTCCCGGTAAATCATTTATATTGAAAGTAGATGTTAAGGGCGGGAATTATGAACCGATAGTAGATAAAGATAAGAAAATACAATGGCCGCTTGGATGGTGTGGTCATCAGATGCGATGGGGAATAAATAGTGATGTTTGGCTGCGGGCTTATGGTCAGGTAAATATTGAAGATGCATACATAATAACATCTTATCGTGAGAAGAGTATAACCGTTAATTATGAATTGTATAATAGCAGCGATAAAGCCAGAACGGTAAAGATTATTGGAAACATTACCTTAGATGATAAATCAGAGAAGCAGTTATTAACTCAACAGGTTTCCCTTCAACCGGGAGAACATAAAACTGTAATAGTTAAGGAAAAATGGAAAAATCCACAATTATGGTTTCCGTATCCTGACACCAGGCATCCTTTATATAATTTAAAATCATCTGTTATTGAAGGTGATAAAGTTATTGATATTGAGACTCGTCGTTTTGGGTTCAGAGAGATATGGATTGATAAAAACCAGTATATGATAAATGGCATCCGTCTTAATTTGTGGGGAAACAGCATCAGCGACCACCATGAAGGATTTAAAAATGCTCGATATTCGCGTATGACAAAAGAGACTATTTCAACAACAATTGATAACTGGTTATCAGCGAATATCAGATTTGCACGTTTTCATATGGCACCGGTAGACCAGTTTGTTCTGGATACATGCGATGAAAAAGGATTTCTTGTTCTCGAAGAATCCGCAATATATGCCCGCGAATATTTACAGCCTGACAAAATTAACATTCAGGAATATTTAAAGAACGCTTTAACATGGATAAAGCCATGGGTAATAAGCCGACGAAATCATCCCAGCATTATCCAATGGAGCGCAGAAAATGAGATGGTATTATTCAGCAATTGGCCGGAAGCGCCAATAAAAAAAATGTGTGAGGAAGTTAAAAAATATGATAATACCAGACCTGTTTCTTTTGATGGTGACAATATTAAAACATTTCCAACAGATACATTGAATATTCACTATCCGGAAAGATATCTTGAGAAATGGGAAAAACCAATATATGGATATAAACTGCAAAACGAAAGCATCCCTAATGGAATCGGCGAATTTCTAACATCATACGACAAAAACGGTCAGGTTAATCAGTGGATGCATGGATTAATAATTCGTGGGTTGCGGTATGAGAATTGGACAGATATTCGGCCATACACCATGTCATTCATACTGGGTGATATTAACTCACCGAAAGTAAAGTCAGCACGAAATGGTTGTGCCTTTGTAGCTTTATTTGATAAAGAATATGATAATTTAGGTGTAGCGCCATTATCAGAAGAGAAATTCCCGAATCTTTCGGCTGGTGCAACTGAAACAAGAATATTGGCACTCTATAATGATGAGTTTCAAGGTACCGATATAACAGTAGATGTTATGATAAAATCTGGAAATCAAATATATGCTGCCGGTAAAAAAATAGTCAGCGTACCATTAGGCGAACATGTTGATTTGCCGATTACATTTCAGGTACCCGGGAATGCCGGTTCGGTAATGGAATTGATATTGCAGACCAGCAAAAATAATCAGATAAAGTTCAATGAGATTAAGAAGTTTATGATCTCAGGTGAAAAATCGGAAGGAAAAACTTCATCAATTGTTACTATCGGCGATGTGAAACCATTGGATATTGAAGTTAACTGCAAGATGGAGTTTGTTAAACCGCCAGTATCGCTGGTATTGGGGAAGCAGGGAACTGTAAGATTAACTTTAACTAATCATGATAAAATCCAACAGGCAGTCGGGCAGGTTAATATTTTAGTTGAACCACCGGGAGCTGGTTATGTTATAGGTTCTTCTGTGATGCCTTATTCTCTCGAACCGGGTAAATCTGCCTTTGCTGATTTTGTAATTGAAACGTCTGCAAATCGCGCAGTAATTGGTACCCGTTCTACTGCACGCAAACTGCAGAATTGCGAATTGCCGTTAGATATTGAAGTTCCTGTTAAAAGATTGACTATAGAACCAAAACTCAACGAAATTGATGGATTATTTTTAGCCGAACCAGCAAAAGAGATAACATATAAAAACTATACTATGGCTCATTTAAAATGTGCTGTTGCCGGTAAATATCTTGTTTTTCAGGCAGAAGTGCATGATCCACGAATTAATAAGAACACTGATATATGGACAGATACAGCAATTGATGTATTTGTATCTATTCCTGGTACCAGATTGGTTCGTCAGGTGGTATTTCAACCGAAAGGACCAAAAGGCATTAATAAAGTTTCATTTCATGAAAATGGTGCGGAATTGCCGAATATTGAATTGCAGTGGAAAACGAGTAATTTACCGGAATATGGTTATTCACTTGACGCTCTAATCCCATTATCACTATTCAAATTAACTTCTGAATCCAAAGAATTTCTATTTGATTGTGCGGTAGCAGCTTCGCCTGCAAACGATGTTTCGGTTCAGTATGTTACTGTATATAAAAGTTATGCGGCATACATGAATAATATTCGTTTTGCGCATTTGAAGGTAGAATGATAGGAGAAAAAATGATATTAGGTCTAAATCATGTTAAGCTTGAAGTATCTAATCTGGCGGTTTCCAAAGCATTTTATTGTGATTTGTTGGGGTTTAAATACGGTCCCGAGTTCCGCAATGCTGACGGAAAAGTAACCGGCTGTTATCTATATATCGGACGCGATACATTTGTAGAACTGTTTGAAAGTACCGAACCAGTTGTCCCGTTCAGTCATTTTTGCCTGGAAGTAACAGATTTGCCGAACCTGTTAACAAAAATCAAGGATGCCGGTATTAAAACCACAGATATTTTTCTCGGTACATCCAAAGCCTGGATTGCGTCAATATGGGATCCGGATGGTCATCATATTGAACTGAATGAATATAGTCATCCTGATAGTTGGATAGCGAATTATTTAAGCAAAGTTGAATGTAAATAAGGTATTCAAAATGTTTTCAATCAGCAATGATATAATTTCTGTAGATATATCTGATGATGCCAATATAATTGTTGTTACAGATGTGATTCGCAATATTAAGTGGCAGCAAGATTTCTCTTACTGTGGATATCGTCTTGAAGATTCAGGAATATTAATAAATGAAAATGGATTTTAAATTAATAGATGTTTTTTAATTTTTTCTGATTAAAAAATACTAAATAACGCTACTGAAAAAGTCAGCAAGAGAGAATAATGACGGTTTAAAACTTGGTACGCCGGGCTTGACGAAACCCAGAACTTTCAATTGGCAATGTGTTATTAAAGCGAGTAAGAGGAAAACTTATTGATATAGAATTAATCCATTTACTTCTTTATCATGTTTAAATATACCTTGCCTTTTTCTGTTAATTGATATTTTTGCAACCGGCTGTTTGGTTTTTCAGGGATAGTATATTCAAGAAACCCAGCTTCTCTTAAACGTGGTAATGCTTTGCGTAAATTACCGCTTAATTGCTTATGTCCCAAAGTAGTTGCTATTTCTGCTGATGAAAGTGGGGTGATTGCACACGCTGCAAGGATATTTGAATCGACTTGTGCCTCAACTTGTGCCTCAACTTGTGCCTCGACTTGTTCAATTACGGCAGGAATAGGGATAGGTATTGCTAAAGGTATAATGAACCGTACCCGCATTCCTACTTCGGTAATTTGCGGTTCTGGAAGTCCTTGTTCTTCTGCTTCTTTAAAAATACGTCGGATGCCGCTGCCCCATTGTTCAATAAGATTTAATTCTCGGAATACGCGGGCGATGACATGATTGCGAATTTTGGAAACGCCTTGTTTCATATCTTCCATTGTCATGCCTGGAAGCAGAATACCGGGATTTTCAATTTCAATACGGTCATCAAAAAATGAAATACGAGTTGGGGCACCGCGTTGAGAATAGTCGGCGTGTATCAACGCATTGATGATGGCTTCACGTAGAATGCCCAATGGAATACTCCAGACATCTTTACGTTTGACTTCAGAAAAGTCTGCTCCGCGCATGGCATGTTTTTTAAGAAACAGTATGATACTGTCAATTGCTTGAGGCAAGTGGTCGTTGATATCAATATGATCAAAAATGATAGCTTTGTCTGTGCCGGTGAAACGCCCGCATTGTACCCATGCATCTGGGAAATGCAATATACGGTCTTTGCCGAAAAGTAAAACAGCACCTTTGGTAGGAACCAGTCTTCCCTGGTAAGAAGTAAGCAATTTGAGGGTGACAAGAGAATGTTCGTCTAACTTCCGCACATCAGCAAACAGTTTTTGTGCCAAATCTAAATCCAAATCATCTCTACTAAGTTCCGGCATCGGCATTTCATCAAAAGCAATGCCTTCTGCTGTCCGTCGCAATTCTGCTATTAATGCCGGGTCTGCCTGACGATTTGTAGAACCAAGACGTACAAATACACCCTGTTCCGGTCCATCTGCTTTTAAATAGTGAGGTCGCAGACCACTGACAAATACTTCTACTACCAGCAGCGTTTTATCCTGGATGGTGATTAGTTCTACATTGGGAACCAAACGAGGGGAAATCGAATCAGCAATAATGCTGCAAAGTCTTTCTTCTTCATCGAGTGGAAATTCTACACCTACAATATTTCTGTCATCACTAACGCCAATTATCAATAAACCACCTGCTGTATTGGCAAAAGCTGCCAGCGTTTTCAGTAATGGTTTGGGTGATGATAAATCTTGCTTAAACTCCAGAGTTTTACCTTCTGGTTGGATTAACAGACTTTCTATTGTGACCACGATTTTACTACCTTCAGAACTTCAATCTTTTAGGTAGTTTACCTCTACATAGCTATTCAGGTCAACCTTTAACGAATCTAAGAATATTAAGAATGAAGAAGAAACTGGTACGCCGGGAGGGACTTGAACCCCCGACCCTTAGATCCGAAGTCTAATGCTCTATCCACTGAGCTACCGGCGCGTGAAAATATTTTACCATTTTTAGATTATTGTGGGAAGGAGCTTTTTTAAATTGACAATTGACAATTAACAGTTAACAATTTGTGCAGCTGAATACAAAGATGTAATTCTAAATGTAATCAAGGATAGCTGAAAAATTAATCATTATTCTTTCAAATCATTGATGCTCCCAAATGTATTTACCCATACAAACAATCGAAAAATTGCAAAAATGTTAGTATTATACACAAGTATGGTATATATAGATGTATGAGAAAGATTACGTATAATTACTTAGATAATAGAAATAGAAAGCGGCGCGGTATGTGGCGTCACCGTCCCGGTGACGCTAATTCGTAATTCGTATTTTCTCTCTTCTCTCTTCTCTCCTCTCTCTTCTCTCTTCTCTCCTCACTCTTCACTCTTCACTCTTCACTCTTCACTCTTCAAAAGCGCTCCTGCTTTTGCGGCGTTTCTTAAACCGAGTTCTGCGTCGGCGTCTTTCAGGTTTCCACCCATCTTTAGGATTTTTTCTTTGGCTGGGTTTATTATGCTGGCGGTAAATGTTGCCGGCATTGCGTTGCCTTCGTGGGGAAGTTCTACGGTTTCCAGGATATCAATTACTCCGGTTACATCGATAGAACTATCGATGGCGTTTAATATCTGGCGTTCCAGTTCTTCACCAACAGCCAGCTTGATTGAGTCGCGCATTTCTTCGGTTTGCGCTTCGATATAGATGCGGTTTATTGGTTCGGTGCCGCTGGCGCGAATTGCCAGGTAAGACTCTGAACCGTCTTTTGATTTCAGGATAACTTCTACCAGTTCGCCGCGAACGCCGCCGCAATATACCGGGGTTAAATAGCACAGTTCCGGGTCCTGCATAATGATAGACTTCGTCATGTCGGCGTAGCGATCCAGGTAAACATTTACCACTGCTTCCTTGGCGGCATCCGGTGCTTCAACGTCGCGGCGTACTGATACCAGCTTGCCGTACTTTTCAATTACATCATTCCAACGGCTGCCCAGGGTTTTATTCAATACCGCGCACATTTGCAGGGTTAGCAATGCACCCCACAGCCCGTCTTTGTCTGGTGTATGGTTGCGCGATGTCATGCCATTGCTTTCTTCGCCAGCAATCATTAATTTGCCCAGGCATGATTTAAATGACGCCTGTATTTTTTTGGGGTCGGTTTCACCATCGGCGACAACTTGCTGCAGGCCTGCCATCATCACATCAGCGATGAATTTAAAACCTACCGGTACTACATGGGTTAAAAAGCCGCTCTGTTTTGATGCTTCGCCAAGTGCGATGGTGTATGATGCTCCGGCAGCGTGGGGAATAATGGCATTTATATCTGCCGGCGGGATGATTTTTTCGTGGTTTTTCTCAGCTACTCTATCCAGCAATCGGGTGGTTACCATATTGCGAATAATAAAACCGGGCTGTCCGTTATATCCGGCAGTCAACAGGTAATCAGCCAGCATGGTGAGGACATTGTTCATCATTACATAATTGCCGTTGTCATCCACCACGCCAAAGCGGTCGCTGTCGGTATCAAATCCCAACCCGATTATTCGCGGGTATTTCTCGCGCAATTCGCGTACTTTATCCTGACAATGGCGTATGTGCGGCGGTTCAGGGTTGGCATACATCAATTCGCCCAGCAGCGGGTCTTTTTCGCCATGAATGACGGTGTAGTTTATTCCCAGTTTCTCGCAAACCTTGCGCAGGTAGCCGCGCGATGCTGAATGCATTTCATCAATTACCACCATCGCTTCTGACGAACCCCAGAATGAACGCATAAGTTCCAGTGCATCTGCCTGCCCGGAAGGAATGTTAACTTTAATATCCAAATCGCCGATGGCGGCATCAGTGTAGGAATCAAGCGTGTCAAACATTACCACATGCCCGCGCTGTTTATCGCTGGGAATTACTTCATCCATCAGCATCAGTTCCATGGCGCGGCGGCCAATGGTATCAGTTGCGCGGCTGGGAGCAACGCCGCCATAAGGCATGTTATAACGAATGCCGTGGTATTCGGTACCTACGTATGCGCGTTTTGCCGGGTCTTTCACCGGGTTGTGCGACGGGGTGCAGTTAATCAAACCAGCATTGCTGGCGACGCCAAGCTGTTCGGTGATGTAGTAAATAAGAGCAGGGGAAGGGGTTTCGCGTGAAGCCAAGTGGACGTTAAGACCGTTGGATATCGCGACTTCGGCAACCAGTGCTGCCACGCGGTCGGCGTTAATGCGGCTGTCGCATCCTATGGTTAGCGGGTATTTTGCCAAGCCGCTTTCAATGACAAATTCTACAATTGCCTGTGCGACGCAGGTGGCACGGTGCCAGTTGAAATCTTCTCCCATACGGGCGCGCCAGCCGGAGGTGCCAAAACGCGGGTACTGCATTTCGGATATCTGTTTCAGCAGCCACGCATGTTTCTCGGCGGATTTGCGGCCGGATAATTGGCGCATCTTGGTGGTGATTTCAATACATGCCTGCATTCGCGCGCTGCGGGGTGAATTTACCGCGCCAGCCAGCCGGGGGAATATATCGCGGGCAAATACCGGCAGCAAATCTTCCAAATCCTTGCGTCGCAATAATGCTACCATCGCCACGTTAGCGGCGTTGCGTATCTTTGACCAGTGCTGGGCATCTTCTTTTCTGCCTTCACACTCAATCATCATTATCTGCATCTCGCCCCATATCTGGCTGAACAGTTTATCGTCCAACTCTATCCGGTTAAAATGCGGCACCAGTTCCATAAGTTTCTTCACCGCGTTATCAGAAGGAGCCTCTTTTTTGGCTGTTGCTATTTCTATTAAAGAACGGCGCACCGCCCGAATTGACATTAAAATTTGTGAAACCATTTTACTAACCTCCAGACAGAAAATTATATCACTTTCTGCCCGATAGATTATAGAGATTGTGTATTGTCAAGTCAATGAAAATGTAAATTTACGAATGAATTTACAAGGTTTCATTTCCGCAAAGCATTATACAGATTCATCAAAAACGCACGGTTATCCAGGCAGATATAGTCCAACTCGCCGCCCATACGGTAGAACGATTTGCAGAATCGCAGGTAGTACGCCGGATTATCCATTGGCGGTTCGCCGTTATTCCAGTTCCAGCCGCCGCCATCCTGAATGTCATTGATAACCAGGTAATAATCGTCCAGCGCTTCACCGGTTTGCAAGGCGACATTTTTTGCCATCGACAGTGCTTTTTCGAATATCATCGGCGCCATAATTGCCGACCCTACCGACAGATGCACGCCGCCTTGCAATTTGGAAACACTGTCAGTAAAAGTCAGAAAATCCCATACCGAACCGCGGCCGATGGCGCCGCCGCAATTCATCGGATGGGTGTAAATGATGTCATAGCCAATGCCAGGATGAACTGTGAAGGGGATACCCATCTGGTAAGCGGCATATTGTACCGAGTTGCCTTTGTTTATATGTTTAATCTCCATGCGTCCTGCCGGAATATTAAAGGTGGTGACCATGTATACCAGGTCGGCAAACGCGCCTATTTTTTCATCTGTTGCACTTGCAATGGACTGACGCAATTCATCGATAGATGGTATATACAACCCGTCATCAGCAATCATTTTGCCGATAGACGCGCCATAACCCAACCCCTGGGTGCCACCGACGGCAACGGCAAGGTTGATATATTTCCCAGTTTCTTCCCAAATGCCGAACTTGCCTTCCGCTACATTGGCGCGCACATCCTCGGTGCTTTTGCCGAAATACGCGAACTCCCAGTCATGGATAGACCCGGCGCCATTAGTAGCGGCATGGGTGACATACCCGTCTTCCATCAGGCGGATAATCACCGGCGACATGCCGTTTTTAATTAAATGCGCGCCATAAGTAAGCATAACCGGCCTGCCGCAAGCACGCGCGGCGCGGATATGCTCCGCCGTCAGTGCGATTTGCGCCGCCACATCCAGCGTTACCGCAGGCACCGTGCCATCTGGCGATACCGCAATTTGAGAGAAATCCAGCTTATGTTTCCTTTCTGATAATGGGAAAGTATGTAATTTTTGACGATTAAATTGAGACATGTTTTTTACCTTCTAATATTTACATCGATTAACAGGATTATTAAGATTTTTTTGAATTAACCACAAAGAGAGCACAAAGAACCACAAAGAGAATTAGGGTAGGGGGTGGTCTGGTAAGAACTATTACTTCCGACCAATCACCCATCCATTTTATATCACCTATTGACACCACATCACCGTTTTTCTTATACTAACTGAAACGATTCAGTAATGTCAAGATACCATTACTGAAAGATAGATTTATCCTTTCTATCCTGTTAATCGATGTAAAATTTTTAAAACGGAGAAATAAATTATGAAAGCACGAAACGGCGTTACCATTGATGTGCCGGATTACCTGTCCCAGGTTGTAAAAGCAACTGAAGGCGTTGACCCGGCCTCTTTCCCGAAATTAGTTGAACTGATTTTGGATTGTTACCGGAATGGCAAGTTTGTATACATCATTGGCAACGGCGGCAGCGGCGCCAACGCATCGCACCTGTGCGAAGATATGGGTAAGGTTACCCTGATTGATCTGGAAAAACAGAAACGCCTGAAAGTAATGAGCCTGACCGATAATACGCCTTATATTCTGGCACTGGGCAATGATGAAGGTTATGAGAAAATTTTTGTTGAGCAGTTGAAAAATTTCGCCAGTCCCGGCGACCTGCTGATAGCCATCTCCGGTTCCGGCAATAGTCCGAATATTCTGCGCGCGGTGGAATATGCCAATGATCATGGTATGGCTACCTACGGGTTTACCGGCTATACCGGCGGAAAGCTAAAAGAAATTGCACAATTTGGTTTGCATGTGCCAAGCATGGACATGGGCATTGCCGAGACCGTTCACACCATCTTCATGCACTACATCATCGACGTAATGCGTGAAAGATTCCGCGAAGAGCATTTGAAGAGTGAATAGTGAAGAGTGAATTTTTTTATTAACATCGATGGGCAGGATGGGTAGGATTTTTGGCTTCGCCAATATGAAATAAATCCTGCCTGAAATTCTTTGTGTTCTTTGCGCTCTTTGTGGTTAAATTTTATTGGGATTTTTGCTTTTTGACATTATAAAAAAGCGAAGCACAAATCCTGTTAATCATGTCAAAAATAAAGGTATATTTAGTGAAAAATATTGACTCCCTTGAAATAATAAATCATGACCATCCTCGCGGCGGTTTTCGTTTTGCGCTGTTTGATTTTGACGGCACGCTTTCGCTCATTCGCGAAGGCTGGCAGAATGTGATGATACCGATGATGGTGGACATTCTGACAGACCTAAACACTGGTGAAACTGCGGAAGAGATAGAAGCATGTGTGCGGGAGTTTGTAGAACAGTTAACAGGCAAACAGACTATCTACCAGATGATGGCGTTATGTGATGAAATATCAAAACGCGGCGGTACCCCAAAGGACCCGCTGGAATACAAACAGCAATATTCCGATTTGCTATGGCTGCGCATTAAGCACCGCGTCGCCGGATTGAATGACGGCACTATAGACCGCAAGTCGATGATGATTCCCGGGTCTGAAGATTTGCTGATAGGGTTAAAGGAACGCGGTGTAAGCCTGTTCCTTGCCAGTGGCACCGATGACTGTTTTGTACAGAATGAATGCGGCGCGCTGGGACTCAGCAAATATTTTGATGGCGGCATTTATGGCGCCCAGGACGACTTGGCGGCGTTTTCAAAAAAGATGGTAATCGAGCGCATCATCCGCGACAATAACCTGCAAGGGAAAGAACTGCTTGGATTCGGCGACGGATTCGTTGAGATAGAAAACACCAAGGAAGCTGGCGGGGTGGCGATTGGCGCCGCGGTGGATGAGATAAAGCTGGAAGGCGTTGACGATTGGAAGCGTAAGCGGCTGATTTCTGCCGGTGCGGACGTTATTGTACCGCATTACCGCGAACATAGAGCATTGCTGGCGTACCTGTTTGCCGAGGAGTGAAGCAGTCATGACACAAGATAGATTAGAAGAAATTATCTCCAGATTTCCACAAAAACGAATAATTGTAATCGGCGATTTTTTTCTCGACAAGTATCTGGTGCTGGAAGATTCGCTGACAGAAAAATCGCTGGAAACTGGCCTTGACGCGTATCAGGTGGTCAGCAAGCGAGTGTCTCCCGGCGCTGCCGGAACCGTTACTGATAATCTACACGCATTGGAAGCCGGTCAGATTATTGCCATCGGTACCATAGGGCCGGATGGCGAAGGATTTGAGCTGTTAAGCGGATTGCAGGCAAGAGGCGTATTGACAGACCATATAATAATCACCCCCGACAGGATGACCCCGACATATACGAAACCGATGCTGCGCCACAATGGAATTGAGGCGGAAATTAACCGTATTGATATTAAAAACCGTGAACCGCTGCCGGAAGATATTGAAGATGAAATCATCAAACGGCTGAATGCGCTGGTTCCATATATTGACGCGGTAATTATCGCCGACCAGGTGCAGGAACGCAATTGCGGAATTATCACTGATAAAGTCCGTGCCGAATTATCCCGGCTTTCCAACGAATTTCCGGATACTCCGTTTCTCGCCGATTCCCGTACCCGTATCAGCGAATTCAGCGATGTCTGGATAAAGCCAAACCGCCATGAAGTGTTGCAGGCGATGGGTTACACCGGTGATGAAAATATGCCGCTGGAAGCATTGGCAAAGTTCGGACATGACTTATCTACTCGCAATAACCGTCCCTTGTTTATTACCCTGGCAGAAGATGGTATACTTAGTGTAAATAATAAAGTATATCATGTACCTACGCTGCGCCAAATCGGCCCGCTTGATATTTGCGGTGCCGGCGACAGCACTCTTGCCAGCATGACTTTGGCATTGTGTTGCGATGCTACACCCGAGGAAGCCGCTGTAATAGGCAACTTAGTCGCATCAATAACTGTACAGCAAATTGGAACTACCGGAACTGCCACAAGAGAGCAGATACTTGATAGATTTGCTGCAGATGGCGGCCAATTCCAGCCAAAGTTGATAAGTAATTAGTTACACAGAGATTCATAGAGGAGATACATAGTTGCACAGAGACAATAAATAATATAAACTCTCTGTGAGTCTCTGAGTTCCTCTGTGAATCTCAGTGTAATTAAAAAAGGTAAAAAAATATGTCCTATATCGGCATAGACAAAGGCGGCGCCCGCCACACTTACGCACTGGCTAATGCGTCAGGTGAAATATTGCTGACCTTTCAGCGCAACACACCACGCGATGGTTCTGCACAACAGGAAATAGTCTCGCTTTGCGCTGAGATTAGCGGGTTGATTTCCGAGGGAGCAACACGTCAGGATCCGGTAAGCAGAATTGGCATTAGTTTTGGCGGTCCGGTTGATGCTTCCAAGGGTGAAACTATCATGAGCCACCACGTAAAAGGGTGGGAACATATTCCTATATGCTCAATTATCGAAAAGAAATTCAACATCCCCGTTGTATTGGATAATGACGCTAATTGCGGCGCTTTGGCTGAGTGGAAATTTGGCGCGGGAGTTGGTATTGATGACCTGGTATATATAAATGTTGGTACTGGCATTGGCGGCGGAGTGGTTGCAAATGGACAATTGGTGCGGGGCGCGCATGGTGTCGCTGGTGAAATCGGACACATAGTTCTCAACCCCAACGGTCCTGCCTGTACTTGTGAACGGCGCGGATGCCTGGAGTCTTATGCATCTGGACGCAATATTGAACGACGATATCGTGAGTTGACTGGCGCGCATGAATTAATCAGCGGACAGGAGATATTTGCCCGCGCTGCTGAAGGTGAGAAAGAAGCATTAGCCATCATCTGGGAAACGGCGGAATATCTCGCTCACGGCATCTCGCTGGCAGTAGGAATTCTTGACCCGGACATTATAATAATTGGCGGTGGATTGTCAGAGGCAGGGCCATTGCTTTTTGACCCATTGGATGAAGCCCTGGCGCGATACGTGATACCACAGATGGCTGGCATAAAGGTCGTCCCCGCGAAACTCGGTTACGAATGCGGTGTCATCGGTGCAGTTGCGCTGGCGATGCACGTGCAATAAGTATACCAGATACTGACAAGAATTTTTGACATGATTAACATGATTTTAATGGTCACTTCGACAGTCTCAGCGACCATTAAAGAGTTTATTTAATTTTAACAGAAATAAATTGGATATGTTTATCGTTTCGCTGCTCTGCAGCTAAATATCATTTTTGCATCTTTTACTATTAATATTTCGCCGCGCTGCGGCTGGAAATTATGTCACTTAAAAATGCTGTTCTATCAAACAAACCAGCCGCAGCGCGGCGATATATTAATAGTATTGCATTGTATATAAGAAATTAAAGCTGCAGAGCAGCGACACTTTTAAAATCATGTAAATCATGTTAATCCTGTCAAAAAAATCACCAACAAGGAAAACTATGGCTGATACCACCGACGATAAACCATACCGCACTGTAACCTTGAAAGATATCGCGAAGCATTGCGGATTTGGCGTTGGTACGGTATCGATGGCACTGCGCGACAACAACGCTTTCCCGCCTGCCACCACAGACGCAATCCTCGCCGCCGCCGCCGAATTAGGTTATGACCCGTCACGGCAGCAAAATGCCCGCCGCCTGGTGATGAGCAGGTTCGGCAAGCGGGTACTCAACCACCTAATCGCGCTATTTGTTCCCAAACAATTTTACCGCGCCGCTTATTACACCGGTATATTCGACGGTATAATGGAAGTTATGAACGAGGAAGGATTCGGGTTGATGACGGTCAACGCGTCACCCGGCGGTTTGGACGAACTGCCCCCCAGCTTTAATCGCGGCGAGATTGACGGGGTGATTTCGGTAGTTGGCTGGCAGGCGTCGCAGGAAATATTGCACCACACCCGCCGCCCATCGCCAAGCGGCCCAATCCCCATGGTATCCATGCTGGCGGCGCTGCCGGATTGCTCCACCGTTATCAGCGACGCCCGTGGCGGTGCAATATACGAGGTTGAACACCTACTGAAGTTGGGACACCGCCATTTTGCCTATTTTCGTCGTCCCGGCGATGAACCATTCGGTTTTCACCAGGACCAGTTGTTGTCAGGATACCAGCAGGCAATCGCAAATGCCGGTTTGAACTCCGACACCCATCTGCACCCGATAGATATCGACCCCATTCTCTGGAGCATCGCCTTCATCGCCGCCGACATCACCAATTTGTACCGCCTTGATATGATGCCCTGGTCAAAACAGCACCCGTTGCTGCAATTGCTGAAGACAACCCCGAAGATAACCGCCATCCTCGCCCCCAACGACCCCGCCGCAGTAGTAATCCGCCACATCCTGCAGGTAGGAGGTCGCCGTGTCCCGGATGACATCAGCCTGGTAGGTTTTGATGACACCGACCCGCTATGGGACAGCACCGGTAATAATATTCTGACAACAGTCCGTCTGCCTCTGCACCAATTAGGCCGCCGCGCCGCGAAATTAATAATAGAACAGGCAACCACGTCAGAAAATAATGTAGAAAAGATAGTGTTACCGGTAGAGTTGGTGGTGCGCGGGTCGACAGGAAAATTTGTCTGAACCACGGATTGAGAGGATTTAAAGGATTTCCCCGGGAACGCCAATCTCCCGATTGGCGATTATGATTGGGACCGCCGGCTTCCAGCCTGCCCCTTGGTAGAAGTTTAGCGGCACGTTATAAAATGTCACCGGCTTATTATATTTAGTAGCGGTAGGGGAACTGTCCTCAGTTCCCGCGGCAGTGTTTTTTATATCAAAAAGAATCGGAAATAACGAGAAAATAAGGTTTTAAAATACAACACCCCGCGAAGAAATCTGTCGCTATTTCGCTTGTCTACATCATTAGTCCGGTTCATCGCGGGAACTGGGGACAGTTCCCCTACCGTCTGGCGGCAGTTTTACATACACATAGAGACGCACACCGTGCGTCTCTACAATTTTTAATTTGCCATTCCCAATTTGCAATTTACTTAATGCGTACCATATACGGCAACGGTTTATTTTTACCGTCGTCGATGCGGATTACGCCGTACCAGCGGGTGCTCCAGGGTTGGCCGTCTTCCGACCATTGCAGGTTGGTGGACGGGTATTTGGCTTCCGGGTTGTTGTTGGTGTGGCGCCACCATATTGACATGCCAAGGTCGCCGTCTGTTGGCCAAATATCTGTACCCAGCATGGCGTAGGGGACGAAGAATTCGAGGTTGGCTCCGGTGTCCTTTGCTTTCCATACCCCGGCAAGGCCTGGTGCGTTAGGGCTGGTTTCGCCGCGGGACAGGCTTAGTTTGTCATTTTTATCGAATCTGCCGCTGATCCAGTAATACGGGCCAGGGGTTCCCAGCAGGTTAGCCTTTCGGGTATCCATAAAGATGGTGAAATTGTCCTGGTCCAGTTTGCTGCCTTTGATATCGGCGGCGAAATATATCCCGGTTTTGCCGGCGGAAAATGACCAGCGCATATCGCATTCGTCGCGGCTGGTGCGGCCATCGCGGATACCCTGGGTCCAGCGCGCCTGTACCGGGTCGCCGATGGTTATCCAGGTGCTGTCTTTGTATTCGGTCAGGTCGCCATCAACGGTTGCCTCGCCAATACGCGCTTTGCCGTAGCGGACATAGGCAACTTCTGCCGCTGCCCATCTGGTGACGCCTTTGTGCTGTACTTTAGTTACCAGCGGAATACGTCCAACTTCAGAATCTTTGGGAATCTTCACGGTAATGGTTTTCTTTTTACCGTTATCGTTCAGCGTCACTTTCACCTTGTCACCGGTAACGGACTGGCGTTCGCGAATGAAATTAGCGTTCATTTCCATGGGAGCGCGGACGATATAAGTATGTCCGATGGTTCCCGATGAATCAAAGGCGGCGAAAACCGGTTGGTTGGTGGTGAAATACAGGTTGTACGGATAAGTCAGCAAATCTTCCGGCTTCAGTAATTTTGGCCATGTTACGTTAAATGTCGTTGTTGCCGCCGGCGCAAGGTCATAGGCTATCGGCGTTAACGGCGTAATTTCTCCATCCGGGAATGGATACAGCGTTAAATTACCGGTTCGTTTTTCCTTGCTGTTATTTGTCAAGGTAACATTGCTTATCATCCCGGCATCCGTCCAACTGCTTTTTGCTGAAAATTCCAATGGCTGTGTTGGCTGTGGTCGTCCCATAATTGCGTCAAAAGCTGCTCTGGCAATGGTGAGATGTCCCAATGCTCCGGGGTGAATTCCGTCGCCTTTGCCATTTGATTCCAGCATGGATGATAATTGATTGCCGTATCCAAGTGGGAAACGCGGCCATATTTTTTGTGCAGACCCATTAATTGATGGTGCACAATTCCCCCACATAGCTTGAAATGTATCGGCAACCGGAACTTTCATCTCTTCGCCTAACACCTTCAAGGCGTCGCCAAACGCGAATGTTCGCATGGTGTATGCACCATAAACGGTATCCGTTTCATTAAGAGATAAATCCGGGGTGGGGGTGAGGAATACGCAATCGGCGTTGCAGCGTTTTTCCAATGTTTCGGTTATCCAGCGGTATTGGTCGATGAAACCGTCGAGTGAGCATCCGCCCGCCTGGTCGTTAAGGCCATACATTATAAGACCAAGGTCAGGTTTGGCGGCAAGGTCGCCTTCAATGGTGCGGACAGTGGCGTCAACGGAACGGCCGGAAAATCCGCGTTTCAATATTTCAATATTATTATTGCCGGTTGCGCGTTTTAACAGCATCGCCAGCATACCGCAGTAATCACCAGTTTCAGTGACCGAGTCACCCATTACCAATAATAAGTAGCGTTCTTTGCTGAACAGTTTTGATTTAGTATGACGCAAAACATTTGGGGCATCTTTAGCGTCAATAGTTGGGGGTGGGGTGATAGCCAGAAAACGCACTTCGGCGGGTTTTGCCAACTGCAAAGTAACGATATGTATGCCTTCGACTAATGGCGCAATGGATATCTTTGCGTCTGCCGTCGCTGTCGCTTTGCCGTCGCTGGTTTTGCCCCATCCATCGTCGGTGATGGTCTTTATTGAGAAAGCAACTTCTTTCCCGGCAAACGCATCTGGCAATATAACTGTCGCCGTGCCGTCGGTAAAGGTATACGGCGATTCCATTCGCGGGGTGGGCAGTGGCTTAGGCGCACCTGCCGCGAAAATCGTCATCGTCAGCATTGTTGTTAAAAGAACAATTAAACTGTTTTTCATTTTTTATTCCTTTTAATTTACAAATTACATAAAAATGTATATCAAAACTCCCCTCCTTGATAAGGAGGGGTGTCCGAAGGACGGGGTGGTTGTGTGATATGAGAGATTTATCTATATCCGACCACCCCCTGCCCCCTCCTTGGCAAGGAGGGGAGTTTTAATTTTACTATCAAATGAGATATTTAGATGTTAAATTAATCATGTTAATCCTGTCTAAAAACGTTTAAAACGGCGCATCATCAGGACCAAAATCCATGCTTTTATCGGGTTCCACCACGTTTAAATCACCCCACAGACCGGGGGCTATTCTTGCTTCAAACGCAAGGTCGCTGACTACGGTTTGGGATTTACCGGCCCAGTAGTAGCGGCTTACAGTACGCATACCGTTGCTGTCGCCGGCGAGAACGCCGATGTCGCCGCGGATTTTGCTGCCTACTGGCGGTGCTTTTACCCCGATTTCATCCCAGGGGATGGCCGCCATAATCACCCATTCATTATTATTCTCCGCTATTTTGGTCGCTACCTCTGCGCCTTTTATCTCTTTCAGGATGTCTACCACGGTTTCGGTGATTGGCGAGATGATATGCACGCGTTTTTCATCCGGCACATCGGCTACCTGGAAGCGGTACAGCATAACCACATTCTTGCCATTCACCTTACTGATTAACAGTCGAATATCGCCTTGTGCTGCCGTTTGTCGTTTTGGATCAGCCTTCGGGTCTAACCCCAGGCAGACATCAAGAGCGTCGCCATTTTTATACAGGTAGTCAAGATTCTGCGCGCTGTTTTTCAATGGTGAGTCATCTGATACCCGGGCAGCGACATACAGGTTATCAGAATCAAAGGCGAATGCCCCCTGCATATCTGGTTCCCAGACAGCTTTTACAATATTCAACCGTTCATGAATTGTCACCAGTAGGCTTTTTGGCCAATCTTCCAGCACACCGTTAACCACTAAAGGTTTATCAAGGAAAGGAACCGAGGTGATTTTGGGCAATTCGCGCAGCCGCGCCTGCATCACTCGCTGCTGTTCCCAATCCATCGTCTTTTCGATATCGGTTTTTGTGACTATTTGTGTGCCATTCAGCCGTTTCATTGATTCCAGTCCATCAACACGAACCACGCTGTTATGGTTGTGACCGGCGACGGCGTAGACCTTGCCGTCATTCGCCTTGGTAACGCTGCCAAAGAAATGTTCTTCGCCGACGTTCAGGTCGGAAAGGTCAGTCTTGCCCGGTTCCCATTCCGGCATGGTCCAGAAGCGTTTGCCATAATTCAACGGTCCGCCAAATATGCAGGCAGCCAGCAAGCCGTCGCTGGTGAAGGTGAACCAATCGCCGTGATTGCCGTTAACCACAAACAGTTCTTCGCCATTAAGTTCGAAATGGCCATTGATATGGTTTTCACCTACCAATGTGCCGGGTGGGCGGTCATAACCGATTCTATGCGAACCATGGACGCCGGCATAATTATCAGGATATTCCCACAGTATTGTCTTGCCGTCTGGCGCATACATGGTATCACCCAATACAAAGGTGCGTCCGTCAGCGGTTGACCATGCCATATCCAGTCCTTCCATCACCTGGGTATCTTCTATTTTATAAATCGGGGTTCCATCCGGCTTAAATCCGCTGGGACGCATTCTTTCACCGGCAAAGTTGATTGCGAAATCGTCGCCAATTTTCGATGGCCAGTAGGTTCCCTTTAGCTTATGCATTGTTGATACCTGCACTTCACTCGCTTGGGGAATCGCGTCGCCATTGGCATCCTGCCACAGGAAACCATAATCGCCGCGGTTGAGTTTGCCGTAAGCCTTTTGCAATTCGGGAAATTGGTTGATGGCTCCCCAGCCAGCTAGGTTCCCCGCCATTACCAGCGGAATAGCAATGCCGTCTTTTTCGACACAAATCGTCGCCGCTATGCTGTGGTCGGGGTCGCCAACCAGGTAGCGCCGCCCCTTGATATAAAGAGGACGGTCGGGTTGAGTGCCAGGTACTGACAAGCCGGGACGGAATAAAATGCTGTCCAGCTTCCAGGTGCGGTTTTTCCAATCCATCACGAACTTCATTCCGTTGAAGTTGAGGATGTTTTTATCGCCGGAATCCAGCCATCCACCGCCGCCGTAGGTGGTTGGGCCAAGGAAATATTTTTCTATTTTGCCGTCATGGCTCCAACGGCTTATTCGTTTTGGTTGGAAATCATAATCTGCCACCCAAACTTTGCCATTTTTATCAACGGTTACCCCTTGCGGGTTGATGAATCGCGTCGGATCCCAACTGCCAAGCTTGGTGCCGCCTGGTGTTCCGATGGTGCGAACCAGTGTCCCGGTCTTCACATCAAATACCTTCACAACTTTGGGACCGTTATCCACCGCGTACAACAGTCCATCTGCATCAAATGTCATGCCAGCCAGACTGCTGATTTTATCTTTTGAGATTACTTCTTTGCGTTCACCGCCTGGCAGTGATACTGTAACAATTGCGCTGCCGTTTTGCGCGTAAAGAGTGCCATCCGGTGAGAAAGTGATTAAGCCCGGGTTCTTGAACTTCAAGTGGCTTATCAATGTTGCTTTATCTTTTGCCGGGTCTTCCGGCAGTTTGTATATTGACAGGCGGTCGTTAAGTTCCTGCGGCAATTCCGCTTCTCCACCCAGGTTGCTGTAAACTACGATATAATCAAATCCAGCCGCATGCGGTCCGGTTACCGGCACGCCGCGATTACCCATGTAACTGGTGTCGCCTTTCGGCGCTATGGCGCGAATACGCACCGCGCGGGTGGTAATATTCTCGCCAAAGTCGATGCTGCGCGCCATCGGAGTCTGAGGATATGGACCGTTCATTTCCGCCTCGATGATTCCCACCTGTTTCCACGACGAACTATCATCGGCTATTGCCGTCTGCGGGTCAACATCGTCGGGACCAACCCAGTAATCAATCGCTGTTTTCGCTTCAGTCATGCCCACCATCGTCAATCCGCGCATGCTGGTTGCTTCTTTCCAGGTTAATACACAACATGCAGGATCATACGGGCTGATTGGACGTGTCTTTGAGTCGCGGGTTACCTGCCAGCCACCGTTGGCATTCAATTTGCCATCAGTTATTGTCCTTGCCGCATCGGCAGCGACATCCTTAAACCGATGGCTCATCACCATGGAATATTTAATGCGGTCAGCCTTAAATCTCAACGCGGTGGTGGTCAATCCCTTTTCAGTCAACGCCAACACTGGCTGTCCTGTTTTGCCGTCTGCTGTTGATAATGGGGTCCAATCTTCTTCGCTCAATGCGCCTTCATCAAGTACATTGTCGCCTTCGTCACCCGGTTCCTGGTTGTCTATCGAACCTGGCAGTTTTTTACCCGGTTTCAACGCGTATACCTTAACATTGGTATCTTGTACCAGCACCGTGCCAATGGGAACTGGTTGTTTGAATGTTACTGTCAGGGTTCCGGTCAGCGGTCCATTTTTCGGCGCGCTTCCCCAACTATTATTTATACAACTGGCAGCGGCGCCATCAAGAAATGTTGAATGGAATTGCTGCACTTCATCATATTCACCTTCGCGATAGGCATCGCGACCCGGGCGAACTCTTCGTACCACCGGGATACATTTCATTAAATCCAAATCGCCGGGGGTGAAGGTGGATTGTATCCATGATACCGCCGGCGCGTTATATGCCAGGTACATCTTGCCGTCGCGCACGGCGGCACCGCTGATGTTTTCTCCCCAGCCAGAACCGGGACCGGGCAACTCGCGAGTATAGGTTACATCCAGCGTTATCGGCTGTCGTTTTAACTCATCTTTGGTATCTATGCGCATTATGCCAGCGCCATTAATCATGTAGCCATAACGGTTATCGCCTGCCCAGAATCGTACTCCCAGAAAGCCGCCGAACATGTTGCTTTCACCCCATAACTTGTTGCCTTCCAAGTCGGTGGCAACCATGGCGTGACCGCTTTCCGCACACCCGGAACCGAGGAACATCACATCGCCAACCGCGCATACCGCGTGTGGTGGGGTATGGTCTGCCATCCACATTCCGCCGCCTTTGCCGGGGGCAGGAGATGGCCAGGCAGGCTGACCAGAGTTATTTACTGTCATTTCATAGGTTAATTTCAAAGGCGGTCGGGTAATGGCGTGCCATTCATATTCGCCAGGCTGCACATATTGCCCGTTGTTATCTTTTAAATCCCATTCTTCGCGAACCGCGCCGGACATGCGGGGAACCTCTGCAATTAAACGGCGCACTTGTTTGCCGGTTTTTTTATCATTGATATTTATCGCGATAAAGCCATCCATAGGCATGTCATATTTCAGTTGTACCGGTGACGGCGGTATGGCAGAAGTCGGTGCTTCGGGGGTGTCGCCAAGGATTGCCAACGGCACTGCCTGACCCATGGTGTATGCAAAATCAAGTCCGCCGCCGTTGGGGCTGATTCGTATTGCCTTCGTTGCTATTGTTGGGGTGAATTTATATACCAGCGGTCCGTTAGTCGCAATCGGCGCGCATCTTGACCATTCCGCGTCGGTGGCTACCAGTGGATGATTTTCCGCGGTCATTTTCAATACGTCAACCTTTGCCGATGGTGCCCGTGAACCGGTGATGAATATACCGGCCAATACCGGTGTTTGCGGAAGATTCCACATCTGCACCATTATTTTCGATTGGCCTTTTGCCTTTTCTATCTCTTTTTCCGCACCTAAAACTAATGGGTTGTAATATCGTTCCTGAAACATATATGCCAGCGGAAATTCGGAAGTGCCTTTATCGTTATATTCGGAAAATCGTATTGCCCGGGTTTTTGTACCTATCGGCAAGGTTTTTACTGTTCCCGCCGCTAACAATACCCACTGGTCATCTTTTGTTACATCACCGGGATATGCCGCGTCAGCTTTCAGATAACTCACCCGAGTACCGGATGGAACCTGAAACAGGGAATCCATAGAACGACCGCCGCTGTATGTCGTTACTATCGTGCCAATTGGCCGCGGCTGTCCGAGTGCCACCCGAAAATGCCGGGCACGCGCCGATTGTGACACGCCGGTAGACCAGCTATCAGTGCCATCATTCGGCTTCGCGTCTATCCCCAACAACCACCCGAGTGTAGCCGCAGATGCCTGCGATATCACCTTGCCTTCCGCGAATGCCTGGCAATTCGGCAGGTCAAGGTCAGTTGGCGCGACAACCGGCGTCAGTTCCGCAAAGGCAGCGCTGATAAGCGCAATAAAAATAGCAGCAATTCCAAAAAAACGGCGAATGAACATGGTTTCTCCCTGTAATAAACAAAAGCACGATGTTATACAATTATGACACAAATACCCGCCAAAAGTCACCATTTTTACATTAAAGTTTAAACCGGTTAATCTTTTGAATAGTTACACAGAGATACACTGAGAAGACACAGAGTTTCACGGAGATATTATAAAATTTTCTCTGTGAAACCCTGTGTCTTCTCTGTGATGCTCTGTGTAACTAATAAAAACTATTTTACTGCTGTAACGGTTGCTTTGCCGCCGGCTACGCAGATGCTTTCTATTTTCAGTTCCTGCTCTTTGGTGTCATCAAATACTGGTTCGATTTCCAGCAGGTGATCGGTTTTGGGATCAAGGTTTGGAACTATTACTGTGGCGTGCTGGCGGGTTCCAGCTACAAATCCGGTGCTGAACAGGTCAGTGGTAGTCTTCCATCCCCATGGGGTATAGTTAACTATTTTGCCGTCTACGTATACGTGGTATTTTCCGCCGTTAACGCCTTCTTCACCGAACAGCATTACCATTTCACCGTTAACCATAGCTTTAACGCGTCCGCATTTCTGAGGGAATACTTCTTTTTTCTTGTCGGCATTTATTACGGTGCGGCGATTTGACGCATAAGCTACATCATCCAGCCAGCGGCTCATCAGTCCGTCGTGCCATGCTGCTACCAGGCTCGGGTGGGTTGCTACCCAGCCTTCCGGCAATGGGGTAAGTGATGATATACGAACACGGGTATTCTTCATGTATTTGTCAGAATAAACCATCTTTGCCGGTGCGGCACATTTCAATTGCCGTGCCACGCCATCGTTGTACCCAACCAATGCCGCGTCGGCGAAGTTTTTGTAGCCAAGGTCGCCGGGGTGAACCTGGTCGAACGGCCATATCTGGGCATTGGTGACTTCTTTCTTTTCAATGCGTTCGGTGACTAATTTAATAGCATCGCCAACCGGCGCGTTATAAACCTTTGCCAGGTTTAAGATGGCGGTGCGGCGTTTCATGCTGTCAAACTTTTTAGAGTCAGCGTCCCAACCGAATGGGAAAATCATCAGTACAACCGGGCAATTGCCATCTACAATAATGCGGCGAACGATTGATTCGTATGATGCCAGGGATTCCGGATTGTCGCTATAGATATCGTCATTTGCGGCGAAATCAAGGAATACCAGGTCAGGGTTGCGGCGTAATACGTCACGGTTAAGGCGGAAAACGCCAAGTTGTGAACCGGTGCCGCCAATAGCAGCGTCGAAACATTTAAAATGCGCTTTCGGGTATTTAGCTTCCAGGTAGTTCTGCATCACCGCGCGGTAAGATGTCTGCGACTGGTCGGATGCGTTTGCGCTCCAGGTTAATGATGCGCCGAAAAACACCACGTTCAAATGGTATCCAAGCTTGGCGCGGCGATCAAAATCAGCAAAACTGGGATTGGCCGCGTAAGATGCAAAACCGACGCTCAAAGTGACTATTACAATTAACAGTCTCCACAATTTCATAAAATATCTCCTTCAAACGCTGCCACATCGGTCAGCGATAAATTATTTAACCGGTTTACACTCCACCGATCAATTATCATGAAAAATAATTGGCGGGTATGTGAAATATATTTTAGAGAAGTGCCTGCGTTGTGTCAAATGGGAAATGGTGATGGGGTGATGCTTGCTGGGTACAGACACGATACTAAATTAAAAATTGGTCTATATTAAGCAAAAGTGGATAATAAAAAGAGTGGAAGAATAAGGGGACTGGCTTTTATTCGGAAAATTAAGACCTTTTTTATGTTAAAGTGGCAGGCCGAATAATTGCCTTGTCAGAAACTGGTTTATCGCTAAG
>CAZWZF010000065.1:0-24590 GCA_964638715.1 uncultured bacterium
AACCCCTTCCCCGAAGGAGAAGGGGCTTATATATGATGGTTTAAAGATTAAAATAATAGCCCCTCTCCCGCTGGGGAGGGGTTGGGGTGGGGCTTATTAGGTGGTAAATATAAGTCCTGTAAAATCAATTGATATAAAAAATCCAAAGCATACAACGAATGTATTTAAAGGAAATTCTAATATTCCAAAGAAATAAATTATCAGCGAATTAAGGGACTGACACCAAATGGCGAAGCCAGGCAGGTGTCTGTCCCATATAAAAAGCGAAGGATACACCATGTCAGCAACTAACAGCCGCGAAGTAGCAACTACTGTACAATTACTCCATTGGACCGGGACATTATTGCCCGCATATTCAGCGGCACGCATCTGTTACAGCAAAGTAGGTTTTGACGGCATCAAGCCGTTGGAAAGCGAAGCCGCCATGGGTGAATGGCTGCGCGATAGGGTATTGAAACGCGGTCACTGGGGTATCCTTGAACATATACATTTCACCTTCGGCGTCAGCGGCATCTCCCGCGCCTGCTCGCACCAGTTAGTACGTCACCGTATCGCCAGTTACGCCCAGCAAAGCCAGCGATATGTAGACAAAGCAGATTTCAAATACATCACTCCCCCATCTGTAGCGGAAAACCCGGAAGCGCTACAATTTTACCGCGAGTTAATGGACGAGTTGGGAGAGAAATACGAGAAACTACAGGGAATTTTGAGAACCGCAAACCCGGAAGCGAATAACGAAAAGATAAATGAAGATGCAAGATTCATCATTCCCAATGCCTGCGAGACGCAAATCGTGGTCACGATTAACGGAAGGCAACTGACCGAAATATCTTGCAAACGCCTATGCAGCCGCGCCCAATGGGAAATCCGCGCCATGTTCGAACAAATCCGCACCATAACCCAGGCAACCGTTCCGGTAGTATTCGACAACCTCGGCCCCGACTGCGCCTGGGGGAAATGCAAAGAAGGCGGCTGCGGCAGAGCAGCAATGTATCCGAAGGCGAAGGGATGGTAGTAGGAAGAGATAAGAGAGAGAATTATAAATTAAAAATGTAAAATTAAAAATTACGGTTAAACCGATTGCTTTCGATTTCAATCGATAAATATAACATCTTTTGTCTGAACCACGATTTATTGGATTATAAGATTAGAGGATTATAAAAAATCCCAAAATCGTAAAATCCCAAAAATCGTGGTTCAGACAATTACTTTGCTGGCGAGGCGCAACGGAAACCTATATCACGGAAACAGTCTGCAGGGAAAAAGTTATCGCGATACGCATTGCGCGCAGTACGATCATCAAGACAAAAACATGAACTACCACGTATAACTCTGGATTCACCTTTTTCTGGACCAGTTGGATTATTCAAAGGTGATTTTTTGTAATAATCATCTGCATACCAATCCGCACACCATTCCCAAACATTACCTACCATATCTAAACATCCATAAGGACTTGCACCTGTCAGAATAGATCCAACCGGTTTCGTACCACCTTTTGAATTTTGTTTATTCACACATTTTGCAACATCCCATTTATTACCCCAGGGGTATATTCTTCCATCAGTACTACGTGCAGCCTTCTCCCATTGAGCTTCAGTTGGTAATTTTACCCCTGCCCAGTCTGCATATGCCTTTGCGTCATCCCAATTTACATTTACTATCGGGTGATTATCAATCCATCCCCATTTCGGTTTCTCTGGCATACTCTTTCGTCCGGTGGCATGACAAAACTGGCGAAACTGCGCTACTGTTACTTCAGTTTTATAGATATAATAGGAATCCAGATAGACTTTATGCTGTGGTTTTTCATTATCATTAGCAGGTTTATCATCATCCTTGCTTCCCATCAAAAACTCACCGGCAGGCACCAGTACCATTTCCGCGCCATCTTTGGGGTTGATTTTTGTTGCAGGCAGCGTTTCTTTTGCAGGTTCCGGTGGCGCATCGACTGACCATGTGATGCTCGATATCACACAGATTATCAGTAACAACAATCCAATTTTATTCATAAAAACCACCTTTTCGGAACGCCGGGGACGGCGTTCCCTACGATTGTTAAAACCGGGGCAGGTTTGGAAATGGGGCAGGTTGGAACAAGGGCAGGTTTAGAATAGGGGCAGGTTTGGAACCTGCCCCTACCTTTTTACTTCTTTTCCCATTTTAGCAGGTCTACAACTTGCGCCAGGGTGGAACCGCGGTTGATTTCTTCTCTTATACGGTTTTCACGTTCGAGGACGTCCATGGCGCGGTTGGTTATTTCTACTGCCTGGGCGGAGGGGATTACTACTACGCCGTCGTCGTCTGCCAATATCCAGTCGCCTGGGGCTACGTTCACCATGCCGTGGCATATCCGCAGGTTCACGCCAATTTCGCCATGGCCTTTGGGTTCGCCAGCATTGGGGCAGTAACTGCTGCAAAATACAGGGAAGTTCATTTCGATGATTTCCATGGTGTCGCGGGCGGCACCGTCGATTAACACACCAGCCAATTTACGGTTTCTGGCGGTGGTGGTGGCTAATTCTCCCCATGGTGATGGCGGTACGCCGCCGGCGTCAATCACCAGCACATCGCCGGGGTTTGCCAGGTCGATAGCCTCTACTGGTTTTGCCCAGTCGCCGGGGGAAGTGCGCACAGTGAAGGCGGGACCGCAGCAGCGCATGCCGCGCGCCAGCGATTTCAACCCTACTGCTACACCGCCGCGGTGCATAGCATCGCTGACGTTGGCAGATGACACCTGCATCAATATTTCGCGGATATTTTCCGCGGTGGCACGGCGGAAAGAAGAACTGTCTATCCCCACCCCGCTATCAATAGCCTGGCGCATATCTTTAGTTGCCTGTACCGCGTCTTTCGACTTTGTAATAGAACCACCAACGATAATTACACTGCCGCCGGCATTTACCGCGTCAGCAGCGGTCTCGCTGGTTATCCCGCCGGCAACGCAAATCGGAATATCTACCACTTCCGCGATGCGTTTTAATATATCAAATGGGAAAACTCCCTGCATTTGCATATCTATCGGGGTGTGAACATCGATGTAATCAACACCTAACTTCACCAATTCCTGCGCACGGGATACCGGGTCGGGGTTATTAATCAGGTCAGCGGCAATCTTCACTCCGTACTGGCGGGCGGCTTCCACACATTCGGCTATAGTTGTATCAGACGCCGCTGCAAGCACGGTAACAACACCGGCGCCAGCTTTGGCGGCATATTCCACCTCGGTGCGACCAGCATCCATAATTTTCATATCAGCAACGATGGTGAGATTCGGGAATTTGGATTTTAACTGGCGGACAGCATCAAGACCAGCGCTCTTAA
Organism: uncultured bacterium; assembly: GCA_964638715.1. Classification (GTDB taxonomy): domain Bacteria; phylum Armatimonadota; class Hebobacteria; order CAIYQO01; family CAIYQO01; genus JBAXQQ01. The sequence goes on from CAZWZF010000065.1 coordinate 3,325, forward strand.
TCAGCGGTGTTCCCGCTTCCAGCCAGTCAGCGCCACCAGCGGCGGCTTCTTCGGCCATTTGCATGGCGCGATTCAAATCAACAAAATCAAGGGCAACCTGTAAAATTTTCTTTTCCATTTTCATTTCTCCTTATCAGTATTAAATACTGAATTAAATACTGAGCGAATTACAATAACTATAATTAACATGGATAGGCAGGATGGGCAGTATTTATTTATGCTTTCATCATGTCAATCATGTTAATCATGTCAAAAAAATCTATTCATACCGCAAAGATTCTATCGGGTCCAACTTGGCAGCCCGTGCCGCCGGCCACACCCCAAAGAATAAGCCTACCAATACACTGACGCTGAGTGCCAGCACTATCGTAAGCGGATTTAATATAAATACATTCAAGAACGGCACAAATACCGAAATAAGCCATAATATCAGCGCGGCGGACGCCACCCCAATTATACCACCTGCAGTGGTCAGCGTTACCGCCTCGATAATGAACTGCTGGCGGATCTGTTGCGACGTCGCTCCCAGTGCTTTGCGAAGTCCGATTTCGCGGGTGCGTTCGGTGACAGATACCAGCATGATATTCATAATGCCAATACCGCCAACCACCAGCGAGAACCCGGCGATTGCGCCAAGAAATGCCTGCAGCACCATAGTGATTGATTGTAAAACCGTCTGGAAAGACTCGGTTGATTCAATCATAAAAGTGCCTTTGTTATATCGTGACTCGATAATCTTTGTTGCCTGTTTTTGCAGGACATTCACATCCAGATTACCTTTTACTTTTAAAACGCAAAAATCAAACTTTCCCCTTACCACATCCGGGTGAGTGCGCCACAAAAATGGTGTTGGCATAATTATCAGCGGCTGATTGCCGCCAAACATCGCCGGCAGCGCTTCCATCATTCCGACAACTTTCAAGTCAGCACGCCCGCCTTTTGGAAAGAAGATGCGAATGTTTTTACCGACAGGGTTTGATGTGCGCAACACCTCTTCGGCAGCCTTTGGATTTAACACCGCAACAGCAGTTCCACCGCGTGCTTCTTCATCGGAAAAAAATCTACCTTGGGCAATTTTTATTGATGAATCATACTTAGGCAGATTGCCGCGAGTACCGCTTATCTGAATAGAACGGCGGTCACCCGGCTTTTTCTCGTAAAAGCCGGATACATTCAACTGCGGATTCAGCGTTACCGGCAGCATGCTGAGGGCATTTATATCTTCCTCGGTAAGGCGGGTGAAGTTCATACCGCCATTGTGATAATCCGGTTGGATGATGATACTTTTCCCCGCAACTGATTCAAGGCTATTGTTAATCGCTGCCGTTGCCATTTGACCCAAACTGACCATCGCGGTGACGGCAAATACGCCAATGACGATACCAAGCAGCGCCAAAAAACTGCGCAAACGATTTGACCATAGGGACGACAGCGACATGCGGATATTTTCAAGCAAATTCATGCTTCTATCCTCCCATCGAGCATACGAATAATTCGTTTTGCCCGCGCCCCCACATCATGTTCGTGAGTTACCATAACGATGGTCTTACCTTCATTATGAAGATGGTCGAATAGATTTAATATTTCATCTGAGGCGTGGGAATCAAGGTTGCCGGTAGGTTCATCTGCCAGCAGCAGTTCAGGTTCCTGTGCCAAGGCACGGGCGATTGCCACACGCTGTTTTTGCCCGCCGGATAATTCATTTGGAAAATGATGCATCCTGTCTTCCAACCCGCAAGCTGCGAGGGAAGCCTTCGCCATACTCATGCGTTTAGCATCGTTGTAACCACGGTAAACAAGCGGAAGGGCAACATTCTGCAAAGCTGTAAGTCGGGGCAGCAGAAAAAACGCTTGAAAGATGAAGCCTATTTTCTGGTTACGGACTCTTGCCAGTTCTACTTCTGATATGCCAACTACTGGTTCACCACCTAATATATATTCACCTTCAGTAGGTGAATCCAACAAGCCAATAATATGCATCAAAGTGGATTTTCCGGAGCCGCTTGGTCCCATCACTGCCAGATATTCACCCTGGCATATCTCAATATCTACCCCGCGCAACGCCTCAACATCCACCGTCCGGTCTTTACTGCCGGACTGGTAGATTTTGGTGATTCCCCGCATTGATACTACTGGCTCAGATTCGCATGTCATTTCTTCATCCCTGTTGGCAATTCCATAACTATATCGCCATCTTTCAAAGTGTCAGATGGCAGGCTGATTAATTTTACCCCGCTATTTATTCCGGTAACAGCAGCATTAATCAAGTTTTTCGCCTGTACATATATCTGTTTTTTCTTTATCTTTTTAGTCTTGGCATCATATATCCATACGAAATAACTCTTGTTTTCGCCTTTTCTCTCTTCAACTAACGCCTCTAAAGGAACCTGTGCAGTGGCCGGTAATGTTAATGTGGTTATTTTCACAGTCACTGTAAAGCCAGGAGTAGTTCTATTCAATGCTTTTCTGTCGGTAATTTCCAGCGTTATCGGCAATAATGACGATGAACCGGTGCCCTGCACCTCGGCGGAAACGCCAATTTTAGTTACTACTGCCGGTATTGGATGGTCGGGGTCAGCATCTAATTCTATTTTAGCCTTTTGGCCAACTTTTACATCAATGGTGTCAGCCTCAGCAAGGCGCGCTTTCACCTTTATGGTTTCTTTATTGACTACTTTTATACTTCCAGTGGCAGTTTCACCGATACGCAAGTCATTTGTAGATACGGTACCATTTACCGGAGAAATCAATTTCGCTTCCTTTATCGTTCTCTGCAACCCCAATATTTCTGCGTTGGTGCTTATTAACTGGGATTGCAAATCACGGCGCTGGCTTTGATAACCGGCGATTTGCGCGGAAAGGTCATTATTCAGGGTGTCAATTTTATCTTCAAGTTCGCGAATATCATTTTTAGATGAACCACCCGCACTTAGAAGTGATTTCGCTAATTTCAAATCGCGCTTTGCCTGCTGTACCTGCAGATTCACTTTATTTCTGGCTGCGTCTTCTTCATCTTTACGGGCAGATATTGAAGCATTAAGGGCGGTGAGTTTGTCATTTGCGGCGCTGATATCGCGCAATTCGCGGGTGACATCAAGCTCAGCCAGTACCTGACCAACTTTAACATCTTCGCCTTCGTCAACATTTATTACCGCGACTCGGCCTGTTCGGGTGAAAGTGAGTGAATACGTTTTTGCGTCAATATTGCCGGTACCGCTAACTTCCCGGATAAAATTACCCGATGTAGTATCGGTGAAAGTGACAAATATTGGTTTTGGGATTTTTCTAAGGAAGTAAATACCAACACCAAGAACTACGGCGATGATAAGTACCACCCACATCCATCTTTTCATTTCCCTGCGCCTCCAGACGCTTTAAGTAAGGCTATTCCGGCAAGCCAAAGCGAGTCTTTCGCCTGCTCTACTGACAACTGATAATCCATTTCTGCAGAAATATAACTTTGCAGTGCCAATTTCGAGATAGCACCGGCATTGAATCTTTCTTTTGCAGTGTTTAAATCTTTTTGTGCCAGCACTAATCTATCCTTAGTTAACTGGTAACTATCCTGTGCATTTAAGTAATTGCGTTTTGCCGCGTCAAGACCATCGCGTAATGTTTTTTCAACATCACCCATGGCATCTTTCGCGTTTTGCAAGTCGCGTTCACGATTTACTTTATCAATTGCTGTGGTATCAGGACCGGATGAAATAGCTACTATGCGGTCCGCTTCATTAATTTTATTTTGTGCAGTAATATAATTAGCGTGGGTTAAATAAGATAATTTGGCAACGTCTATGACGACAGGTTCCGGCAATGCGTCAGGAACGTTAGTTACAAACATTTTCACCCTGGTTTCAGCACTTTTTAGTTCGCGTTTTGCAATGTCTGCGCTGTTCATGGCATCATAATATTTCTGTTTCGCTTTTGCCAATTCAATATCAGATGCCGCACCTTTATCTTTCTTAATCTCCGCGACATTCAAATCCATTTTAGTTTGTTCAACGCGTTCCGCCTCAGATTTAACTTTTAAACGTCCAGCCAACACATCACCAACAGCGGTCAACGCGGTTTCTGTAGCTGTCAGTCCAGTTAATAATAATTTCGCTTTGGCTTCTGTAACAGCTTCTATTGATCGGGTGATATCTACCGGCTTTACTGCCGGGTCGGCATCATTTTTCTTTTTATCGTCTTCAGCCGATTGCACTACCCGCTCTGCCTGTCGGTAGCCAGCATCCAGATGATAATATTCCTGCCAGTTTGATGCTAATTGAGCAAAACTAATCAACGGTAATATGAGTAAAATCAGCAATAATTTCTTCACACATTCCCCCCTTGATCATTCCTGTTTCGTCTGAAATTGTTATTTGGCCTGTTCTGGTTATTACGTGGACCATTCAGATTTTGATTTTTATTCGGACCTTGATTTGGCCGCGGTGGACCACCCGCTTGCTGGTTTTGCGCCTTTTTCATTTGCTCATATTCCTGAGAAGACTCCGGTTCAAGAATCCTGCGGCGTTGCGGATGCTGCGAAGGCGGAACATTTGCCGGTGGCGGCGCCTGACGATTGCCAGCATTATCAGTACTGGGTCGGTTGCCGCGAAAATCATTCTGCGGACGATTTTCCTGGCGCGGCCGATTATCGTTTCTGCGCAAATTATTAGGTTCATTATCTACCGGTTGGAATCTGTTCTGCCTGGTTGATACCGAAATAGAGTCACCTGGTACTTCAGGTATTGGAATATCATCATCTATAATTGCAGCGATTTCAGCCGCTGTAGCTTCAACTGGCACATCTGAAACATCCAATCCAGAATCTCCCTGCTGCAACACCACAACATCAGCCGTCTTGCATACTAAGAGATTTTTTTCACCTTCAATAAAAACATCCATCATGCCAGTAAGCGGATTCACTTTTACTACTTTACCGGTACCTGCGGATGTTTTAACGATTGCGTTTATTCCCGGCATAGCTTCGCGCAATTCTCGATACTGTTCAAACTCATACGCCAAACAGCACATTAACCGACCGCAGCAGCCAGAAATTTTCTGGGGATTTAATGCCAGTCCCTGTTCTTTTGCCATGTTGATAGCGACTGGTATGAAACCTGTTAAAAATCGTGAGCAGCATAACTGCTGGCCACACATGCCAAAACCGCCAAGAATCTTCGCCTCGTCACGAACACCCACCTGGCGCAATTCTATGCGGGTATGCAATTCACGCGCCAATTCACGAACTAACTCGCGAAAGTCAACCCGATTGTCAGAATAAAAGTGGATGAGAACATTGGAGCCGTCAAAAGTATATTGGGCGTCAATCAATTGCATCGGCAATTCAAGTTTTGTGACGTATTTTTGACAGATTTCTACCGCGCGCGCTTCGCGTTCGTGGTTATATTCAGCATGTTTAATATCACCCATGGTTAATCTGCGAATAACAGGTTTCAACGGATGAACAATTTTATCTTCTTCAACTTCATGAGGGGGGATTTTTACAACCCCTATTTCTGGTCCCCGTACAGTCTCGACCAGAATTTTTTCGCAACGGTGATAATCTTCTTCTTTGGGGTCAAAGAAATATATCTTCCCGGCTGCACGCAAACTTACTCCGACTACAATTGGCATATCATTATATAAACCTGGACAATGCCAGGTACCTTTCAACTTTTTTCTGTGTTAATTATATCAAATAGCGGCAAAAATAGCTAAATTAATCCAGCAGCAATTTATAATATTTATTGCCATATCCTTTCAATCCCGGCAGGTTGCCGCCTTTCACCCAATCAAATCTATACACCGTAGCAGTATACAGCCAGGCAGCTTTCTTGCCGTTGCCCTGATAAATCTCCACCGTTATCACGCTGAAATCTTTATGGGTTGTATATAACTGGTCAATTATTGATTCCGCGCTCTTTTTTATCTTATTCACAGACCATAAATTATTATGAATACGAACATCTACGGCGACCATCCTGCCATTAGTGGCATATTCGCCATCAATACTCTCTACTACGATAGATTTTGATAATTTTATGAGTTCATTGCTATCAAATTTTATTTCATCAGTTATACATTTCTCAGTTATGTCTACTATTTTTTCTTTTTTCATTTCACTTAATTCAGATGCTAAAACAACCCCGAATAAGACGACAATTATACCAATATAGATGAAATAGTTTTTGACTGGTATTTTCAAATACAAGTTTATACCTGAAATAGCTGCCAGCAAACCGATTACCCACCCGATTAAAATATCTGACAAATAATGAACACCGCAAATAACTAAAGAAAGCCCTCCGAGAAAAACTATGACAGATGCGAGATAACCCGATTTTTTGTTGTATTGAAAAATTACCGGCAAAAATATTGCAGAAAATACCACCGGCCATGCCGGAAATGTAGGAATTCCGACTTGCGAAATCAACAGATTAACCCAATAATGCGAGAATGGACGCGTCCGTAAATCGTGATGGAAAATATGGGTAACCAGGTATAATTCGATAAAATAAATAACACCGGCGATTGCACAGGGAATCGCCAGTGATTTTACGATATTCAATTTCCGGTGACTGGTTTTGCCAAACCAAAATAAACAAGCCATTAACAATGAAACTATCAACGGAGAATAAATAGCTAAAAACGCCACAATTTCGTCAAAAAAGGCATTTCTATCGGCAAGGTTATTAAAAAAATGAAATATCATATATTAACACCGCATCTGCCGATAAAACCGGCAGATGCAATTTTACAAATCAAATTAATCAATAGTAATCTTCTTGAATTTCGGTAAATACTCAGCATTTTTATTCAGCATCGCCTGTACCATCTCTTTTATTTCCTGCAGTGATAATACCGCAGATGTCAGTGGGTCATAGCATATTGAATGGAATACTTCGCGGGCATTGCCGGTAATTGCCGCGTTAACTGCCATCTCTTCGACTGCAACGCTGGTATTTACCAGTGCGGCAATCTGCGGCGGTAATGCGCCAACATGAATAGAATTAAAGCCGCGTTTGTTGGCAACTATCGGTACTTCCACACAAACATCATCCGGCAAATTGGTAATCAAGCCTTTATTAGGCACATTTCCATTAAACTCAAACGCTTCGCCACCCATGTAAGCATTTATAATATATGCGGCATATTCGTGTCCGCGCTCCAAAGAGATGGCTTCAGGATTATTTAGCCAATCCTCGGTTTCTTTTCTCCAGGTATTTTCGCGGTCCGAATATGCATCCAGAATATAACCATAAATTCCTGGATTCCAGCCTGTTCCATGTGTGCAATATTTTTCGATTAAATCTGGACGTTTGCGAAACCATGCGTTATATTCTGAATTGTGACCACTTGATTCGGTAACGTAATAATCCAGATGCAGATACATCTCATTTCTGACGATTTCTTCATTGTAAGTATCAGGATTTCCAGTGATAGCCTTGCGAATTTCCGGATACGCGTCTTTACCATTTCTGGTGTATTTCAAATAAAATGCCTGGTGATTGATACCGGCGCAGACATAATCAATTTCGTTCATCGGTGCGCCAATCCAGCGTGCCAGCATCTCGGCCGTTCCTTGTACACTATGGCATAAACCAGAAACCTTAATATCTGTTTCTCGCTGCATGGCGCGGCACAACATCGCCATCGGATTGGTATAGTTCAATAATATTGCATCCGGACAATATTTTTTCATATCTGCACAAATGTCCAGCATTACCGGAATTGTACGCAAGGCACGAAAAATGCCGGAAGGACCGCGGGTGTCGCCGATATTGGTGTCAACGCCAAATTGCTTTGGTATTTCAATATCATGCCGCCAAATATCAAGACCGCCATTTAAAATTGTGCATAATACCGCATTAGCACCTTCCAATGCTTCCGCGCGATTGGTGGTAGCAGTTACTTTAGCAGGATAGCTGCCCATGGCGATGATTTTTTCTACCGCTTTACGGGAAAATTCTAACCGTTCCGGGTCGATATCCATCAAACAAATTTCTGCATCTTTCAACAGGTCAAAGGTCAAGACATCCCGTACGAGACCGCGGGTGAAGCCAAAACTTCCAGCCCCGATAAATGTAATTTTAGCAGGCATAAATACCTCCATTTTTTATATTCATTAATGATATTCACCCGCAATAGCTGATAACCTGCACAAAAGTACGTTATTTTACTTATAAATTTGGAATAATTACGTAAATATTCGAATGAATATATCCATTTGACTTCTTATCTGCTATAATATACTTAACATTATTCAGGAGTGAATGTATGAACACAAATTGGATGGAAATGGCATATTGGATATGCTTAATAATAGGTGTTGGATATACCATAATAACCGCTGCACTCGGTGGTATCAGTGGTATATTTGGTCATGCCGGTGAAGCCGGTTCAGACAGCAATAGTTATGGTGTTGGCAATGGCCATTCCGGGCACGGGACGGCATCATCTGCTGATGTAGATGGTTCCATGATATTCGGCCCATTTTCTCCATTAGTTATCGCGTTTTTCCTCACATCATTTGGCGGCAGCGGTTTAATTTACGTCAAATATATTCCCGTTCCAATATATAGTTTGCCGGCAGCCATTGTAACTGCTATTATCTTTGCATGGCTATTGATATTATTTTTCAACCGTGTGATAGCAGCAGTGCAATCATCAAGCGAAGTTAAAATGGCAAGCCTGGTTGGAGAAACAGCCGAAGTGACTGTTGCCATACCGGCAACCGGAATGGGAGAAATAGCATACGTTGCCATGGGTTCGCGCAATGTATCGCCGGCACGGACTGACAGCGGAGAAGAAATACCGCGATTTTCTAATGTCCGTATCACCAGAGTATCGGGAAATATCTTCTTTGTAGATAAAATCGATACATAATATTCACATGATAGTAACTAAAACTGAATAAAAATAACGTAAATTTTACAGCATTACATTACAGTAACATTATGACAACAAAAAATGACGAAACCACAGGAAAGGCAGAAATGCCCCATCCTGACAATATTGAACGGGATTTATTTATTAAATACCGTGAAACGAAAGATCACGACGCACGAGACCTTCTTATTTGTGCGTATTTACCGTTGGTAAATAACGTTTCACGACGTTTTACTGGTCTTGGCGAATCTCAAAGCGATCTGGTGCAGGAAGGTACAATCGGGTTATTAAACGCTGTTGACCATTTCAATCCTGAACACGGTGTAAAATTTATCACCTATGCTACCCACCTTATAACCAGTCAGATACAACATTATCTGCGCGACCGCGGCAGATTGATACGGCAACCCGCCTGGATACAGGAATTAAATACCAAAGTAACCCGTGCAATAAAAACTCTTACCGATGAATTAATGCGCGAACCAACTGCTGATGAAGTCGCGGCGAAATTAAACCTTACCGTTGAATCCATAAATGAGGTGTTAGCGGCTAAGAAACTTAATAAAGTTGTTTCGCTAACCGCTCCGCAGCACCCGGATGACGACAATGGATTATTGGTTATTGATTCATCAAAAATTAAATCTGCTCAGTATAAAACTTTACGTCTGCCAATTGAAGATAGAATCGTCATGGAAGAGGCTATAAATAATCTAAAATTACTGGAACAGCGCGTAGTAAAGCTATTTTTCTTTGGCGATATGAACCAGACAGAAATCGCAAAAAAGCTGGGTATCTCAACAAATTACACCTCATACCTTCTACACCGTTCAATTGATAAATTAAAGAATGATTTAACCGAAAAGCCGGAAACTATTACTCCTGTTGAAACAGCAGTGAAAATTGCAACCATAAACGTATACGACCGCATAACAGGATTATATTCTGAAAATTACATTCGATTGCGCATTAATGAAGAAATTGAACGACACCAGCGCCAACCGCGCGTTTTCAGCCTGGTGATGATTTCAGTTGGCAATCTGCCGGAAGAAACTGCCAACAGAAATAACATGTTAAAATCAATTACTACTTACCTGATCCGCAGCGTGCGTACATACGACTTGCTAACATCAATAGGCGATGGGAAATTTTTACTGTTAATGCCACAGCCACGCCGTGAAGCAGCAATTTTCAGCGACAGAATCGGCTGTGGTGTTAAAGAAAAACAATGGGAAAATCCAGTTGAAATAAAAATAGGCATAGCAGCTTTCCCGGATGATGCAAAGAATGCAGATGAGTTAATAGAATTGGCAAGAAAAAAAGTGGATGGATAGTGGATAGTGGATAGTGGATAGTGGATAGTTAATGGTTTGGTAAAAGGTAAAACACTGTCAACTTTCCTTTGTAAACTGTCAACTATTTAAAAAATTTTCTTCTGCCATTTGCAGGCGAGGCAGCGGTGATTTTCGCAGTGGGTGCATACTGCAAAAATAATTTCCATACCTGCTATTACGCCAATTGCGATGAAGGCTATCAACATGTTTATGTGCGGCAGGAGCCAATATAACGGAAACACGAAAACTATTCCGGCGGAAAGCATCATTCCTAAATAATCAGAAATTGTATATGGTCCTTGTTCGCGCTTCGGAAGATAATCCGCAGTTTTTCCTATTATGTAATGGCTGCAATTATTATTTGTCCGACAAATGCATTTCGCACAGTAAAAATAAGCCACGCCAACTGTTGAAAGCAGATTCAGCACTATATACCCGGCAACAGCCAGCCAATTTTTGTCCATAGCTATCGAAATTATACCTATAATCACCATTGCTGAAAACAAGACCATACTCATAAGACCATGATGTTTATAAGTCATATTTATATCCTGCTATCAATCATTTTAAATGTGTTGCTTTGATACAACATTTTCTCACAATCCTTTGCTGACAATGGCTTGCTGAAGAAATAACCCTGGTAATCGTCGCACCCCTGGTTATACAAGGCGTTGAATTGTTCTTTTGTCTCGACACATTCCGCTATCATACTCATACCCATTTCGTGTCCCAGGGTAGTAATCGCCCGGATGATTGCCAGGTTTCTCTTATCTTCGATAATATCTTTCACGAAAGCATGGTCAATCTTCAATGTATCAATTGGCATTTGCTTTAAATACCCAAATGAACAATAGCCCATACCAAAGTCATCAATAGCTATTTTAACCCCTAATTTCCGTAATTTATGCATCAAATGAATCGCGTATTTTGTATCCGTCATCGCGGTATGTTCGGTTATCTCTAACTCCAACAATCTTGACGGAAGTTTTGTTTGCATCAAAATATCATTTACTTTATCAATAATAGATTCATGTTCAAACTGCCGTGGCGACAGGTTTACTGCAATTGAAAAATCGTTGCAACCGGCTTCACGCCACTGTTGTACTTGTTTACATGCGTTTTCCATCACCCATTCACCGATTGGAGTAATTAATCCTGTTTCTTCGGCTACCGGCAAAAATTGCATTGGCGACATCATACCGAATTCCGGGTGATTCCATCGCACCAGTGCCTCTAAACCTTTTATAGTGCCATTGTGAAAATCAACTTGCGGTTGGTAATAAACCTCAAATTCGGAATTAGTTAAAGCATGGCGAAGTTCAATCTCAGTATTTCGACGTTCTTTGACAGTAGTATACAACTCCTGCGAATATAAAGCATACCTGTTTCTGCCTTGTGATTTAGCGCGATACATGGCAAGGTCTGCATTTTTCATCAACTCATCAACATCTTTACCATCATCTGGTGCAATAGTTATGCCTACGCTGCCGGAAATGAATATGGTGTGCCCATCTATCTCAAAAGGTTTTTGCAAGGTATGGACAACTCTTTCGGCGGTAGCAACAGCATGTGTCGGAGTTGTCAGGTCAGTTATTAAAAATACAAATTCATCTCCACCCATTCTACCGACGGTATCATTATCACGAATACAAGCCTTCAAACGTTTAGCAACGTCAGTTAATAACATATCGCCAATATTGTGGCCTAATGAATCATTTACTTCTTTAAACCGATCAAGGTCAACAAACATCACTGCCAGATTGCCGCCTTTTCTGTTTATTCTCGATAAAGCATTTGTCAATCTGTCTGTAAACAGGAATCTGTTTGCCAACCCGGTTAATTCATCGAAGTATGCGAGGAAGTTTAATCGATCTTCATAAGTTTTTCTTTCAGTAATGTCAGATAATAATACCGCTATCTGACCTGCACGGGGTACATATACAGTAACCTGAAAAGTCTTATTTATATTTGGACTCAAGTAATCAAACTTCTGGGGGAAACCAGTTTGAACTACTTCATCATATTTAGCTTTAACTTCCATTTCATTCTCTGAATATATTTCAGAAATGAATTTTCCGATTAACATTTCACTATTTCGCTGGGTATATTTTTCGTATGCAGAATTTACATTTACATAACGATAATCTAAAACATTTTCATCATCATCAAGAATAACATCAAATAAAATAAAGGCTTCAGACATGGAATTAAATAAGGCGCGATATCGGTCTTCACTTGCAGCTAATGATAAAGAGGTGCTCTTTTCTGAATAGACATGACTGACTGTTGCCGCTAAAATTTCCAACAGTTCTAATTGTCGACTGGTAAACCTTTTCCCTGTAATTAAATTATCAGTGCTGATAGCACCAATCATTTTATCATTATTCCAAATACTTGCTATCGCATGCGGGCCTATGCCAACTTTATTAATACGGTTATCAAGCAATGAATCTTCCTGTTCTATTACTATTTGCTGTTCTGATTCTATCAGCTTACCCATTAACGATTCGCGGGTGACAACTATACTCGACATGTGTTCATCACGAACAGTGCCATCTTCATCTATGCCGCAAGTGCCATGAATCAGCCATTTATCATTTTCATCAAACAACCATATAGACAACCGGTTAAAATACAGCTTTGATTCTCCTAAAACCACCGCCTGCTGCCATAATTCATCAATTGTTTCAACACTGAGTAATTCTGAACGGACTGAGTGAAGTTTTCTAAGGGAATCCTGAAAATCGTCGGCTTCTGCGGCTATTTGCTCGCGTATAGATTCTGATTCGCGCCTGGCATCATCCAAAGCCTGAAGCATTTCATTAGTCGATTCAACTAAAATGGATATCTCATTCTTTTTATTTTTAAAAGGCAATGATTTGATGCGTGATTCTGAATCGCGTGTTTGGCTGATACGAATAATTTCATCTTTTACAAACAGCAGATGATTCAGCACCATTTTCTCTACAAAAAAGAAAATTGTAAAAATAAATAATACACATGCGATGAATATTAAAATATAGAAATATTTAATGGATTGCAATCCATTTACATAAATATTCCTATCCATTTGCATCTCCAGCATTACTAAAGATTTTTTCGTTTCACTTTGCAATGCAAAGGCACCCATTAATTCATCTTTTGATTTCTCTTTCAGTAAATATCTGCCATTGGTAATTTCTTCTTTGTAATATGATTTTAAATCGGTATTGTTAATATTCAGATAATCAACATGGGTTATATTTTTTAAATGCGTCAGAAAATGCCCACGCAAATATTTGCCCATCAATAACCTGCCATTTATTTTATTGTACTTAAATACAGGAATAGACATCAGCAGCATCGGTTTGTCATTAATAGTTAAATATTCGCAAATCGGGTTTACTTTTTCCAAGCTATTAATTACATACGGGTTAGGTTGAACATATCTCGTATATTTAGTATCAAAATCAGCTTTATTTACATTTTTCCTGTTGTATATTGCCAGATAATCTAATTTATACTCAATGATGATATTATAAAATTGTTTAACATTGCTTTTATTTAATTTACCGTTGATAATATTTGCTGTTTCGTCCCATTCAGCGACCACTTGCCCTACTTTAATAAGGTTGTTTTGTTCATTTACAAATGCTTCTTCAACACGCTGCATATTCAGGTATGCACGTTCATGTTCTAACTTTACCAACCGGTCACGAATGATGGCATCACTTATCAGCATGGTTAAACTGATGAATATTATGCTAATGGCAAATAATACTATAATTGTTTGTGAGCGGATTGTCATTTGTTTGCTTTCTATGATTTTCGGTAATAATGTAAATGATACTAATTTCTGACTAAAATATCAAATAAGGAGTCGCGGATGAAATATAAGATAATTATAGATGGCATGCATTGTGAAGGGTGTGCTAAAAGTCTATATAAAAAACTAACATCTATACCGGGAGTAAAGAAAGCGGTGATAAATATTATCAACCGCGATGCTGTTATTGATACTTCTGATGAAGTAACAGCAGATATACTAAAACGCGCTGTTATCACTACTGGTTTTGAAGTGGAAAGTATTGCGGTTATCGAATAAAATGAAAAAAATCATCCTGTCTGTAAATGGAATGTCTTGCGTTAGCTGTGCAAATAGATTAACAGCTGTTATGAGTAAGACAACAGGCATTACCGATACCGATATAAACTTCGCGCTTTCATCAGCAGAAATAGGTTATGATGAACTGGCAATAAATTCGCAGGCAATAGCTGAAATAGTCCACGACTGCGGCTTTGAAGTTGAACCGGAAACTGTAATATTCACCATTTATGGCATAACCTGCGCGGCATGCATCGCCAGAATAGAAAAATCGTTGTCAAAATATGATGGTATAATATCTGTATCGGTCAATCTGGCAAATTATCAGGCAGAAGTAACATTTTTACCCGGGGTAATAAGCAAAAAAGATATTTTTACCGCGGTGGAAATGACCGGGTTTGAACCGGAAGATATAAAGCAAAACAGCCAAAAGCAAACCGAAACAAAAGAATTAACTAAATTAAAAAATCGTCTTGTTATCTCCGCATTATTGACTGTTCCGGTTATGTGGCTGGGAATGTCGCATAATCACAACAGTTATTCAATCATCATTCAAATAATTGCTGCTACCTTCGTACAATTTGTCCCCGGCTGGCAATTTTACCATAACACCTTCAACTCGCTGCGGCATCGTTATATAGATATGAACTGTTTGATTGTGCTGGGCACCACCGCTGCATGGGGATTTTCTTTATTCACCGTGCTGGCAGGTAGGCACGACATGCTCTATTTTGATTCATCGGCAACAATTATCACTTTGATTATTATGGGAAAATATCTGGAACTTCGAGCGCGGGCAAAGGCATCAGATGCGATTTCTTTGCTCATAAAATTACAACCTGATGTCGCGCATATTAAAAAAGATAATGCAATTTTTGACATTCCGGCAAATGAATTGGTACCTGGTGATATCATTATTATACGTCCGGGAGAGAAAGTTCCAGCGGACGGATACATCATTGAAGGAATCTCGAAAATTGATGAAGCCATGCTTACCGGTGAAATGATGCCAGTGGAGAAAAACCCGGAAGCAATTGTAACCGGTGGCACAATAAATATCACCGGCAGTTTGACCGTGAAGATTTTGCGCAGCGGCAACAACACAACGCTGGCGAAAATAATACGTATGGTGGAAGCGGCACAACGGGGAAAAGCCCCCATGCAGCGATTAGCAGATAAAGTCGCCGGGATATTCGTTCCATTGGTTTTATTAATTGCTATCATCACTTTATTGGTATGGCTGATTTTCGATCCATCGCAGGCACTGGTACACACTGTCGCCGTACTGATAATCGCCTGTCCATGCGCGTTGGGACTGGCGACGCCAATTGCCATTATTGCCGGCACCGGTCGTGCGGCAGATTATGGCATTCTCATAAAAGGCGGCGAAATACTGGAGAAAGTTCACGCGATAAAGACAGTGATTTTTGATAAAACCGGAACGATTACCGAAGGCCACCCGGAAGTAGAAACTTTTACACCTGTTAATATCGAATTAAGCACTGCGCTGTTTTGTGTTGCAGCAATTGAATCTCATTCCGAACACCCACTGGCAAAAGCTATTATTCGATATGCAATATCCAATGGAATTACTCCCGCACCGGCAGAAAATTATAGATATATTCCCAGCCACGGCGCTACGGGAACTATTGATGACATCGAAGTTATCTCTGGCAGCAGCAACTTTTTCAAACAGAATAATATCGAACTGCCGGACATATCAATAACCAGCACCCATACTCATCTGGCAATCAATGGTAAATATGCCGGAACTTTCACTTTTGGCGACAAATTGCGTGATGATGCTCGAAGCACTATTGCAGAACTGCATGAAATGAAAATAAAAACTGTCATGCTGACCGGCGATCATCGCGCTGCCGCAGAAAAGATAGCTGCCGCCGCCGGCATTACAGAAATAATTTCCGATGTGCTGCCCGACCAAAAAGCGCAATCGGTGAAAGAAGTGCAAAAAACTGGCGTGGTAGCAATGGTTGGCGACGGTATCAACGATGCCCCGGCACTGGCACAGGCAGATATCGGCATATCCATGGGCGATGGCATAGATATTGCTGTAGAAGCCGGAGATATCGCTCTGCTGGGCAACAAACTATATGGCGTAATAACCGGTATAAAGATAAGCCGCAAAACCTTGCTGACGATAAAACAAAATCTGTTTTGGGCATTCTTTTACAATGTAATAGGAATTCCCATCGCCGCCGGAGCATTCAGTTGGGCAGGCATCAACCTTTCACCCATCTACGCCGCCGTGGCAATGGCATTGAGTTCAGTATTTGTAGTAACTAATGCGTTGTTGTTGAGACGATATAAGCCGCAAAATAGTTGACAGTTGACAGTGGTCAGTTGACAATATTTCTATACTGCTTCTATCTCAATCAGCAACATTCCTAAATCGCCAACGGTTTCGTTAATTTCCAGAAAGCCATCAGCAGTATCGACAGTTTTTGTCGCTTTGGCGGGTTCCTGTTCTATCCGCAATTGCTCCAGTTGTTTTGCGTTTGGCCATTTTGGTGCACCCATTTGCCGCCAAGCATATTCTGCCCAGCCGTGAGTGCGATCTACCAGCGAAATATTTATTCTTACACGGCGCGGCATCCCAGACAACTCAATATTGAAATTGCGCGGGTTGCCCGGGCCAATCATCTTCTCTATCCCTTCCGGTGTATCAGTGGTTGCCTCGGTACTGGCGTAGGGGTGATGATTATACAATAGCACCTGCCAATTATTCGCACTGCTTTGAAACACGGCAATTCCTTCGTCAGGATTATTGTATATAACTATGCTGCCGCATTTATTCAGGAATGAAAATGCGTGGAATGCCGGTTTTTTTAAGCCATGTGGCGAAACTATACCCCAACCACCGAAAAACTCTTCATGACCGGGAACGGCTTCCTCGGTGATATCGCTCAGCGACCAGCGTGCAATAGAATCAACTAAGCCAACACTACGCAGCAGGTTCTCCAGATGAAATGTACCGCTGAATACATGGTCATGGGTACGGTCGCGGCAACCTGGCGAACTCCCCCATTCATTGCAATGTATTTCCACATTCGGGTACGGGCTGGCATCAACCATTTTTCGCAACACAGTAAGGTCGTTAAATGTCGCCATACGGTTTCGTACCACACATTTGTGGGTTTTTGTATTATCGTCAAACGGGAAGTCCGTCGGATATGGATGAGTAGATACAAAATCAACTGGCAGTTTTTCTTTATAACAGAACGCTAAGAAATCTTCTATCCATTCGGGTTTATAATTTCCATCTTTGTCAGGAGTAAAATTCGCGGTGGCAGGCCCGCCTACTCGCAGGCTGGCATCTACCGATTTCACAGCCTCAACAGCATGTCGGTACAACTCGAAATATTGCGCTTGAGTGCCTGACCAGAACGGGATATTCGGCTCGTTCCACACTTCAAAATGCCAGTTTCTTACTTCATCAATGCCATATCGATCTACCAATTGTGTAACTGTTGTAAAAACCAATTTGTGCCAATCAGCCATATCAGTCGGCGGACAAGCAGGACACTTGCATGTGAATACTGTCTTATCATCACTCGCCATCCATTTTGGCAAAAAACTCAACTCCACAAAGGGACGGATACCGATGGATAGGTAATAATCATAATTCGAGAAAAGGTATTGAAAATTAAAATCCTTCTCCTTTTCTACCCACACAAACATATCATCATGAAACATGCCATGCTGACGCAAACTCTGAAATCCGCACTCGCGTACCGCCATCGCCAGGTGCTCGCGAACATCAGCACGCAATGAAAGTCCCGCCCTATCCGCACACAACATCCGATTCCAATAAGGTTTAACCACTTTCCCGCCAGCGGAGACATCTATTTTAAATGACATAATAATCCTTCTTTATTACAGTTTCGTATTGCAGTAATTGTATTGTTTGGTGTTGATTTGTCAAGGAGAAAGTTATCCTGAGTCATGTCTTTTACTACATGCCGATGTGACAGACACCTTCCTGGCTTCGCCATTCGGTGTCAGTCACTGATTTATACTCAAAATTTCAATTTTAAACAATGAAAAATTAGCTTTTTGCATGAACCTGCATAATTTTTCATTATTAATTTTTAATTCCCATAATCAACTGTTGCCAGCTATTATTTACCACAGCTTTTACAGCCGCGCATTGCCGCTATAATTTCTGAATTGAAAATTTCTGTTATTTTATCCGGGGTCGCGTTGCAAATTACCTCACCATTCACGGCAATGTTTGGGCCTTGACCGCAGTTTTCAAAACAGAAAGTTGCTTTCAATTCTATATCATTATCCATCTCGTGCTGCTGGATTAATTTGCCTAATTTTTGCATGCTGTTATATGAACCTTGCTGGAAACAACAAGTTCCTACGCATACCTCTACCGTTACATGCCCGCCTGGCGACAGTGTAATACCTTCAGAAATACGTCTGCGATTGTTATATTCAGTATGCAGGCTTTCATGAGATTCGTGACTATTTGGTGTTCCCAGATGATTTGCATACAGCAACTGTACGGCTTTATTGTTATGCGACTGGCGAACTTTTGCATTTTTATCAATACCGGCCAAACCTTTTGCCCGTTCCGCACGGCGTACCAGGGTGTCATGCGGCGGCTGCCCTGCCCCGCCGACACATCCACCGGGACATGCCATAACTTCAATGATATGGTATTCCGCTTCGCCATTTTTAACATTTCCAATCAGTTCTGCGGCGGCAGCAAGTCCATTGACTGTTACTATTTTAACATCCATCCCATTAATATCTACAACAGCAGTTCGCAAACTCTCGCCAGCTGCTGCAGTCTGCCACAAATTAAGGGTTAACTCATCACCAGTTAATTTCTTATATGCGGTACGCAAAGCCGCCTCTGCTACTCCACCGGATGCGCCGAATATTACCGCGGCACCGGTAGACTCGCCATAAGGCTGATCCCAAGGCTGGTCGGCGATATTTTTAAAATCAATTCCGTAAGCCGAAATCATTTTCGCCAATTCCTGGGTGGTAATTACCGCGTCAACATCACGATTGCCATCAATGGAAAATTCTTCTCTTCCTGCTTCAAATTTCTTGGCAGAACATGGCATTACCGATACGCAATAGATATCTTTCCTATCCAATCCGCTTTCTTTCAAAAAATACCGTTTTGCCACCGAACCGAACATTTGCTGCGGCGACCGGCAACTGGAAAGATGCGGCAGCAGTTCAGGATAGCTTTGTTCAGCAGTTTTTATCCATGCCGGGCAGCAACTGGTGAATATCGGCAGATTTTCACCTTTTTCAATCCGATTAAGAAACTCCGTCGCTTCTTCCATTATGGTCAGGTCAGCAGCAAAGTTGGTATCAAAAACGTTGTCAGCACCCATCATACGCAGAGAGGCGGCTATTTTTCCTTCTACATTAAAACCCGGTGTCATGCCGAATAATTCGCCAAGTCCAACTCGCACTGCCGGCGCAACCTGAAATACTACTTTTAATTTCGGGTTTTCCAATGCCTTCATTACCTTTTCTGTTTCCGACTTTACCATAATCGCGCCGGTAGGACAGACTGTCGCGCACTGCCCGCAATAAATACAATCAACTTCATGCAGTTTTTTATTAAATGCCGGGGTTACCTCAACCTTGCAACCGCGTTGTGAGAAGTCGAGAATGTGCATGCCTTGCTGCTCATAGCATACCCGCACACAATTACCACATTGTATGCATTTATTTGGGTCGCGTACAATAGACGGATTGCCATCATCAATCGGCTTTTTATCTTCATCTGTAGTATTGAAAAATCGCACTTTATCAATACCATATTGGTTGGAATATTCCTGCAGTTTGCACGAATTGCTCTTTTCGCAGATAAGGCAGTTGCGGTCATGGGCAGCCAGCAGCAATTCCAGTGACATTTTTCTAACATTCCTAACTCTGGCACTATTGGTCTTAATATGCAAACCATCTTCCGGCGGTGTGGTGCAACTTGCCATCACACCACATTTATCTGCCTCAATGACGCACATTCGACATGCGCCAAAAGAAGATAAATGTGCCTGGTAGCATAGCGTTGGCAAATTAATGCCGGCTTTCTTTGCAACTTCCAGAATATTTCGTTCATCGGTAAATTCTACTTCTCTACCATCAATAAACATTGTACTCATCTCAGGCAACCTCCTCAATAGCGTCAAACGGGCAACTGGCGACACAAACGCCGCAGCGCACACAGCTTTCCTGGTCAATAACAAATGGTTCTTTAACTTTTCCAGTAATGGCATTTGCCGGACATGCACGGGCACACTTGGAGCAGCCTTTGCATTTCTCTTTATGAATGACATATTGTTTGAAAGACTGGCAAACCTTCGCCGGACATCGATCTTCCTTAACATGGGCTATATATTCATCCATAAAATATCTTGTGGTAGAAATAATCGGATTGGGGGCAGTCTTGCCCAAACCACATAAGGAACCATCTTTCACAGCAACAGCAAGTTCCTGCAAGGTATCCAGATCGGACATCTCGCCTAAACCACCGACAATCTTTTCGAGTACCTGCAGCATCCGACGGGTTCCTTCACGACAGAGTGTACATTTGCCGCAGCTTTCATTTTGAGTGAAGTTCATGAAGAATCGCGCCATATCTACGATACAGGTATCTTCATTCATGACTACCAGCCCGCCGGAACCAACCATGGCGCCAGCTTTTATCAGGCTGTCATAATCCAGTTTTATATCCAGATGCTCTTCAGTAAGGCAGCCGCCGGAAGGTCCGCCAATTTGCACCGCCTTGAACTTTTTACCATTGCGAATGCCGCCGCCAATATCAAAGATAATTTTCCGCAGTGTGGTACCCATGGGAACTTCGATCAGACCGGTGTTGATAACCTCGCCGGTTAAAGCAAAAGTTTTTGTTCCTTTTCCATGTTCAGTGCCCATGCCAGAAAACCATTCCGCGCCATTGCGGATAATTAACGGTACAT
>CAZWZF010000066.1:0-23880 GCA_964638715.1 uncultured bacterium
TCCCCAACCGATAATTAAAAGGTTGGAGGAATGGGGTTTACCGAATACTTACAAATATTTTTTAATTTTTAATTTTCAATTCTCAATTTTTAATTAAGATAATTGCGATTTATATAGATTTTTTTGACTTTTTATAATTTACCCCTTATGCAATGCGGTAAATTTGTGCTATTTTATTACAGTAATTAATTCTGTTGTTATGAAGGTATATACCTATGGCGGCAGAAATTTTAGTTAGAAAATATTGAGGAGATAAAAATGTCCATCATTCAGAACAGCCCGATAGTGAATATCGCATTAGTCGGCGTCAGCCGCGATTGTTTTCCGGCGTCTTTGACCCGCACTCGATTAGGGAAATTATTCGAAGAATGTAATGCGAAGAAAATTAACTGCTTTGCTGTCAGCACCATTATTGAAAATGAAGCTGATGCGATGAAAGCACTCGAAGAAGCGAAATCACGCGGTGCAAATGCAGCCGTTATATACCTTGGCAACTTCGGCCCGGAAGGTCCGTTGACAATTTTTGCTCAACTATTTGACGGACCGGTAATGGTTTGTGCTGCGGCGGAAGAAACCAAAACCAACTTGATTAATGGTCGCGGTGATGCTTATTGCGGCATGCTTAATGCATCATATAATTTAGGATTGCGCAATATTAACGCGCACATCCCGCAGATGCCGGTTGGTTTGCCAAATGAATTAGCCGTTAAGATTGCTGATTTTGCGATTATCGCCCGCATTGTAATCGGCGTGAAGAGTCTGAAGATATTTGCCTTTGGACCACGACCTCACGATTTCTTTGCCTGTAACGCTCCTATCAAACCATTATATGACCTTGGCGTTGAAGTAATGGAAAACAGCGAGTTGGACCTGTTTGTATTATATAATGAGACTGACCCGAATGACCCGGAAATCAACATAATAGCAGAAGACATGAAGAAAGAACTGGGTGAAGGTAATTATTATCCTGACTTATTACCCAAATTAGCTCGATTCGAATTAGCTCTGCTCCGTTTTGCTGCCGCAAATCTCGGCAGCCGCAAGTATGCAGTTTTTGCTGATAAATGCTGGCCTGCATTCGAAAAAGCATTCGGTTTTGTACCGTGTTATGTAAATAGTCGTCTCGCAACCCGCGGGATTCCAGTTGCATGTGAGGTTGACCTGTATGGCGCACTCAGCGAATATATGTGCGTTCTTGCAAGTGATGAACCGGCAACTCTGTTGGATATTAACAACACTGTACCTAATGACTTGATTGCTGAAGCCGGCGACCTGATGGGTGCAAGCGCAAACGATTTATTCATGGGTTTCCATTGCGGAAACACCCCAACTTGCTGCATGAAAAACTGCTCAATGAAGTTCCAGTTAATTATGAACCGTCTGATGGAAGACCCAACAAAAGAGCCTGACATCACTCGCGGTACCATCGAAGGACAGATTAAACCGGGACCGACTACATTTTTCCGCCTGCAAGGCAGCGCAGAAGGCAAATTAGTCAGTTACGTATCCGAAGGGAATATATTAGATGTTGACCCGCATTCATTCGGTTGTATCGGTGTATTTGCTATTCCTGACTTTGCCCGTTTCTATCGTCACGTCTTAATTGGCAAACGTTTCCCGCACCACGGTGCAGTAGCGTTTAATCATTGTGGCAGCAACCTCTTTTCCGCATTGAAGATGCTGGGCGTCTGCGATGTTAATGTTCCGCAACCGGCAAATATGTGGTACCCGGGTGAAAATCCGTTTACGCTTAAGTAATTAAAAATTAAAAATTACGAATTATGAATTATGAATTACGAAGGTTTTGCCAAATTTTGTGATAAAATGGTGGGACAGACACCTTCCTGGCTTCGCCACTCGGTATCAGTCCCTGATAGTTGTTCTTCCCCTCTCCAGCCGGGGAGGGGATTGAGGGGAGGGGCTTTTAATGTCAGTCCCAAAAAAATATACATTCTACTTCGGAGTTAAATAGATGGCTAAATATTCGATTGGTTTGGACTATGGCACTAATTCAGTACGCGCGGTGCTGGTAGATATTGCTGATGGCGCAGAAATTGCCGCCAATGTATTCAATTACCCGCATGGCACTATGGGGATTTTACTTGACGACCGCAACCCCGACTTGGCGCGTCAGCATCCGCAAGACTATCTTGATGGTGCTGTCAGCGTCATTCAAGGCGTCTTGAAAGAAGCAACTGAAAAGATTGCAGGTTTTCAACCTTGTCAGATAGTTGGGATAGGCGTAGATACCACTGGTTCTACCCCACTGCCGGTTGATGGAAATGGTGTTCCCCTGGCGTTCAACCCAAAGTTTGCTGATAATTTAGGTGCGATGGTATACCTTTGGAAGGACCACACCGGACATGTAGAAGCCGCGGAGATTACCGCACTGGCAGAAAAAATACGTCCGGAATATTTGGCAAAATGCGGCGGAACTTACAGCTCCGAATGGTTCTGGTCTAAGATTCTGAAATGCCTGCGCAATAATCCTGAAGTATTTGATGCGGCATATACCTGGGTTGAACATTCTGATTGGCTGCCGGCAGTAATTTGCGGACACGATAATCCCGCGACTATTAAACGCGACGTCTGCGCTGCTGGACATAAGGCAATGTTCAACGCCGCCTGGGGGGGATATCCTGACGCGGAATTTTTAGCTGCGCTCGATCCTAAATTGCTGAAGGTTCGCCAAACCTTGCCGAACAAGGCATATCATGTCGGCGAAAAAGCAGGTGAATTAACCGCGGTATGGGCAGCAAAAACAGGATTGCCCGCAGGAACCCCGGTATCAATCGGTGCGTTTGATGCCCATCTTGGTGCGGTAGCATCTGGAATTGAACCCGGAGTTCTGGTGAAAATCATCGGCACATCTTCATGCGATATGATGGTGGAATCGTTGGATAAAAAGTTGCCGGATGTTCCGGGATTATGCGGTATCGTTCCCGAATCTATCCTGCCGGATAATTTCGGTTTAGAAGCCGGGCAATCCGCAGTTGGTGATATCTTTAACTGGTTTGTTAATATTATTCAACCAGCAAATATGGGCCATTTTGAGTTGACTGAAGCAGCAACTAAAGCAAAGCCGGGTATGAGCGGCTTATTGGCATTAGACTGGAATAACGGTAATCGTACAGTATTGGTTGACCCGCGACTCACCGGGTTAATGCTTGGTATGACATTGCAAACCACACCTGCCGAAATGTACCGCGCCCTGGTTGAGTCAACCGCGTTTGGTGCTCGTGTAATCATGGAACGATTTGAAGAGTATGGTATGAAGGTTGACCGCATAGTTAACTGCGGCGGCATTTCCGCTAAAAATACCATGGTAATGCAGATTTACGCTGATATCATGGGACGGCCGCTGGCAATTTCCAGCAGTGCGCAGACTTGTGCACTGGGTGCGGCAATTTGCGGTGCTGTTGTAGCTGGAGAATATGCTACTTTTGCTGATGCTACGAAAAAAATGACCAGTTTGCAAGAATACATTTTTGAACCAATACCGGAAAATCAGGTTATCTACAATCGATTATATATTATGTATCGACGCATTCACGACGCATTTGGCGTGAAAGGCAGCAGCGACGATTTGAGCGATGTTATGAAAGAGTTGCTGAAGATACGCGATGAGGTGCGAGTTGACTGATATTGCAGCATTAAAAGAAAGAGTATGGCAGGCCAATTTAAACTTGGTCGATGCCGGCCTGGTTGTTTTAACTTGGGGCAACGCCAGTGCGATTAATCGCGACCTGGGAATTATGGCGATAAAACCAAGTGGAGTTGATTACGAATCATTGACCCCGCATGATATCGTGCTGGTATCACTGGAAACAGGCGAACCGCTGCCTGGTCAGGCTATGCGGCCATCCTCTGATACTGCAACGCATTTACAATTATATCGCGCCTTTTCATCTGTCTGCGGTGTTGTGCATACCCATTCAAGCTGCGCCACCAGTTGGGCACAGGCTTGCCGGTCAATTCCGGCTTATGGCACCACCCATGCCGATACGTTTTATGGCGAAGTTCCGGTGTGCCGGTCTTTGACTCGTGAAGAGATTGAGGAAGGCTACGAAATAAACACTGGAAATATCATCGTAGAGCATTTCGCGAAAAATATCATAAATCCAGATTATATTCCCGCCGTGCTGGCAGCTCACCACGGTCCCTTCACCTGGGGAAAAACCGTCGCTAAAGCAGTAGAACACGCGATAATTCTGGAAGAAATTGCGAGAATGGCAATACAAACCGAAGCTTTGAAAAATAAAGTGTCATCAATACCCGATGAATACCTGGATAAACATTTCATGCGCAAACATGGCGAAGATGCTTATTACGGGCAGAAAGAGTAGACGCACAGTTTACAGTTGAGAGTGGATAGTGGAAAGCTGGGACGGGTTTTTATACTCGTCCCAGCTTTTCAGTATTAGAATTTATTTTACATCGATTAATAGGATTATAAAGATATTTATTAGAACTAAAAAGCTAATTATTTAATTTAATTTATCCTATCTTTTTAATCCTGATAATCGATGTAATAAATAAATATGTTAATGGTTAATTTTACTCTCATTCACCCCACTTCATTCTTTTTGACAAAATAGGGTATAATTTATTCGGAGAAAAAATTATGAAATGGATTATTTTGTTTTTAATTATGTTTGCTGGTATTGCATTTGCTGAACCGGCGAAGACTGATGCAGATAAAAATGTTCCTGCCGCGGTTAATAATGTCGTTCCTAAAACGACTGTGAAGGAGAAAGATGCTGGTGATAAGAAACCTGTTGCAACTGTAAAAGAAGCTCCAAAAACAGAAGTTAAAAAAGCTGTTGTTAAGAAAGCAATTATTAAAAAAGCTGTTACGAAAAAGAAGATAGCCAATAAACCTGTCGTAAAAAAACAGGTATATGATTGTATAGTTCCCGGCTTGCCCATGCGAACGGTGAAGAATCTCGACCCGGCGTTGTTTGAAGTTATGCTGCGGCATGGTGATTTATCTAAAAAAGAGATTGCGTTGACATTTGATGACGGTCCAAAACCGGGTGAAACCCAGAAGTTATTGGCAATTTTGAAGAAATATAACGCGAAAGCTACTTTTTTTGTGGTTGGTGAAAAGGCGATGAACCAGCAGGCATTAATATTGCAAATACAAAAAGAAGGGCACACTATCGGTAACCATACCTATCATCACCCGGTATTAGCGAACATGTCTCTTGATCAAATAAATAATGAGATAATTGATTGTGGTTTAACCATAGAAAAGATTACCGGAAAAATGCCGCGATATTTCCGGCCACCTGGCGGCGATTTTGACGAACGTGTGGTGATGTCTGCTATATCCGCAGGATATCAAATAGCGTTGTGGAATGTCGCACCTCGCGATCATGAATGTACAAGTGCAAAACTGCTGACCGAACGAATAATATCTCACACTTCCAGTGGCAGTATAGTATTATTGCATGTTGGCATGCCTTTTACCGTAGACGCGCTTCCCGGTGTTCTGTCTAAAATGGAGAAAAGAGGTTACAAGTTTGTATCGCTTGACCAGATGTTCCCATTGGCGCAATCAGGAAAAGTGAAGACTGATAAGAAAACTGCAAAGAAAATAGAAAAACCGAAAGAAATAGAGGTAAAACGTTAAATGAAAGTTATCCTGGCATTTGATTCGTTTAAAGGTTCGATATCAGCGCAAGACGCCTGCAAGGCTGCTGCTGAATCGATAAGATTAGTAGATAAAGATGCTGAGATAATTTCGTGCCCGATGTCTGACGGTGGTGAAGGATTTGTAGATGTTTTGCAGGCATCTACAAAATGTGCCGTTGTTACAAAATATATCACTGGTCCATGTAGAGAGAATATTTTCGCATCATATCTTTGGATAGAAGAAGATAAAACCGCAATTATTGAATCTGCCACCGCATGCGGATTGCCATTAGTTCCTGTCGATAAAAGAAATCCATCTGAATTATCCACCTTTGGCGTTGGACAGTTAATAATGGATGCGAAAAATCGGGGAGCGAAAAAAATAATTATTGGCATCGGCGGCACCGCTACCGTTGATGGCGGGGTAGGGATGCTTGTTTGTGCAGGTTGGATATTTCTAAATGAAAATGGCAAAGAAATTGAGCCGGTGGGGAGTAATCTTGGTGAAATAGCAAAGATAATCCCCGGGGAAAGGTTTGCTGGCATTGAGATAATTATAGCCAGCGATGTGACTAATTCATTGACGGGAGAGCATGGCGCGGCATTTGTATATGGCCCGCAAAAAGGCGCAGACCCGGAAATGTGTGAAATGCTGGACAAAGGCATGAAGAAATATGCAAAAGTTATGGCCTCGGTAATAAATTTTGACTACAATGATTCTCCGGGTGCAGGTGCCGCCGGTGGGATAGGATTTGCTTTAATAGCAGCTTTTCAGGGTAAATTTATACCGGGTGCGGATATCGTAATGCAGGTATCTGGATTTGATGATGCTATTTGCGGTGCTGACCTGGTGATTACCGGCGAAGGCAGAACCGACGCGCAAACGGCCAAGGGAAAATTACCCGCTCGGGTTGCCCAAAAAGCGCAACAAAATGGCATCTCGTGCATATTATTATCAGGTGCACTTGGTGATGGATGGCGACAGGTATATGATGTCGGCGTAACCGCTGTATTTTCGATTCTTGACCATCCGCAAAGTTTATATATGGCGATGAATAATGCAGAAGAACAGTTGAAAACAGCAACTGAAAACGCGGTAAGGTTATTTATTGCTAATAAAAAAATCGGGCCCGAATAATCTTTATTCGAACCCGATGCCAAAGGAGAAAGGAGTAGTGGATTTATAGTACCACCCGTTGTAATTAATTGCAATAGGTTTTGAAAGATTTTAATAACTTTTTTTAAATTTTATGAAAATATTTTTATTTTTACTATTTTTAATATTAATTGCACTGTCAGCAACGGCTGCAAAGGTAGCTTTACAGCCATTGTGGACGGCAAAACAGTACCTTGGCGAACCAGAGATTGAACAGGCTATCTTGCAGGCGACTAATGATATTCGCGAAAAAAATGGTTTGAGTAAGGTTACGTGGGATGATAAACTATCGGTAGCGGAACGCCAGCATACAAAAGAGATGGTGGAAGAAAACTATTTTGAACATTCGTCACCGCATGAAGAATGGAAATCGCCATCGCAGCGTGCATATCTATCCGGTCATTTGAATAGCCATGTCGGTGAAAATATTCTCTTTATTAAAAATCCTATTCAGCGAACTGCAACCGAGTTCGCCAAAGAATTCCTGCGATTATGGATGAACAGTCCGGGACATCGTGAAAATATCTTAACCAAAGATTGGACTCTTTTAGGGGTGGGGGTATACAAGAAAGATAAAGAAATTTTTGCTGGCCAGCTATTCGGCGAAGATTGGGCGGATGTAAAGAATGCGACCCTGCAGGATATAAATGGTGAATTATTAACGTATCGGCTTGAAGGAAAAGCGTTAGATGAAGATATGAAGTTGTGGTTTGATAACGTTTATTATGGCATAGCCACTGTGGAAGGCAAGAAATTTACCGGAGATATAAAAGTGCTGGCGAAAAGCGGAATACATAAAATTGCAGTTTCTAAGGGCACAATACTGATATGGCAGGCTGTAATTAATACAGATGCGGAAGAAACGAAATCAGTATCAGATATTGACGAATTAGGCACAAAATCGGTTGAAGATATTTCAGTATCACGTAATCCATATAATGGTTTCGAGTTAACCGCGGAAATAAAAGTGAAAAATATCGCAAAAGAAACATCATTGGCAAAAAACCACGTGATAATTGATACTGTCAATGCGAATGATAACGGGTTGGTAATGGTAAAACTATTGCTGCTTCCAGATGAAAAAGTCACTTCGATAGGATTGGCATTTGACACTAAACTAATTGAACTGTTTTACATAGACACTTCTAAACCATTAAAAAAAGCATTTCGGTCGTTGGATAAATGAGTATAAAATAATGCGTAACAGTTCACCTTTTACAAGCTTTAAATTTTTACATCGATTAATAGGATTTAAAGGATAAAATTGTTTAAGTAATTAAGCAGGTTCTTGCAATACTTGATTTTTCATTGTTTAAAATTGAAATTTTGAGTATAAATTAGGGACTGACACCGAGTGGCGAAGCCAGGAAGGTGTTTGTCCCATCGGGTTTCGCAAAAGCCTCCAAGACTTTTTCTTTATAAGCGAAAGTTCTGATTAATAAACTTTACAATTAGATATCTCACAACTTTTATATATATCAACTATTAAATCTTTTCAATCTTATTAATCGATGTAAAAAAGATAATCAGCAAAAGCTTCCATATTTCAACGTTGACCAGTTGGTCTATAAATTCTATAATACATCGGTTTACGCAGGAATTGAGAAAAAAATGCCGAATGTAAATCATAACGCCTTCCGTTTTTGCGGAAGGTATAAGTTTGTTTAATTATTCCGGATTAACCGGAAGAATTTAGTGGAGGTTTTCTTAAGTGGCTACAAAACATGTATACCTTTTTTCTGAAGGCAAAAAGGAATGGCGCGACCTGTTAGGCGGCAAAGGTGCTAACCTGGCTGAAATGAACAATATCGGTCTTCCGGTTCCGTTTGGTTTCACTATTACAACTGATACTTGTAACGAATATTACAAGAACAATTGTGAAGTACCTGTTAATTTATGGCCTGAAACTGAAGCAGCGATGAAGCAGATTGAAGCATTGGCTGGAAAAGGTTTCGGCGATGTTAACAATCCTCTGCTGGTATCAGTTCGTTCCGGCGCAAAGTTCTCCATGCCTGGCATGATGGATACAGTATTAAACCTTGGTTTAAATGATAATACCATCAAAGGCGTTATCGAAAAGACCGGCAATGCTCGTTTCGCTTATGACTCATATCGTCGTTTCCTGATGATGTTCAGCGACATCGTTCTTTCCGGCGATTATCCTGACCTTAAAAAGCATGAATTTGAAGTAATCTTCGACAAATTGAAACATGAATTAGGCGCAGCCCAGGACACTGATGTTGACGCTGCCGGCTTAAAGAAACTCTGCGGCCAGTACGAAGAATATTTCAAAAAAGTTACCGGTGAAGAATTCCCGCAGAACCCATACGACCAGTTGAAGAAAGCTGTTTTAGCAGTATTCAAAAGCTGGAACAATGACCGCGCTATCCTGTACCGAAATCGTGAAAAAATTGATCACAACATCGGCACTGCGGTAAATATTCAGATGATGGTATTCGGCAACATGGGCGATGACAGCGGAACCGGCGTAGCATTTACCCGCGACGCAGCAACCGGCGAAAACGTTATTTATGGCGAATATCTGATGAATGCACAGGGCGAAGATGTTGTGGCTGGTGTACGCACCCCGCTGCCTGTAAGCCATTTGCAGGAACAGAACCCGGAAATCTATAAGCAGTTCACCGACATTGCTACTAAATTAGAAAACCATTACAAAGATATGCAGGACATCGAGTTCACCATTGAAAAAGGCAAACTCTTCATTTTGCAGTGCCGCAGCGGCAAACGCACCGGCGTCGCAGCAGTTAAGATTGCTGTTGACCAGGTTAACGAAGGCCTCATCACTAAGGAACAGGCTATCAGCCGCGTTCCGGCAGAAGCTCTTGAACAGTTGCTGCACCCGCGCCTGATCAATCCTGAAAAAGCCCCGGCAATCGCCAAGGGTTTAAATGCAGGACCTGGCGGGGCAGTAGGCTGCATTGCTATAGATTCAGACGCTGCTATTAAGATGGCTGGTGAAGGCAAATCAGTAATCCTGGTTCGCAAAGAAACCAACCCGGATGACCTGGGCGGCATGTTGGCATCAAAAGGCGTTCTCACCCAGTTGGGCGGACGCACTTCCCACGCTGCATTAGTTGCGCGTCAGTATGGTATTCCGACCATTTGTGGCTGCAACGCTGTTAAGATTAACAATGCAGACCGCACCGTTATGATTGGCGAAGTAAAATTAAGCGAAGGCGACACCATTTCAATTGATGGCACCCTCGGTGAAGTATACGCCGCCGCATTGAAGACCGAACCAGCCCGCGTAACCGGCGACTTTGGAACCTTCATGTCATGGGCAGATGAATTTCGCGTATTAGGCGTTCGCGCTAATGCAGATACCCCGGAACAAGCAACTCAGGCTATCGAGTTCGGCGCTGAAGGCATTGGCCTTTGCCGCACAGAACACATGTTCCTCGGTGAAGAGCGCGTACCGCTGGTTCAGAATATGATTCTGGCAGAAGACGAAGAAGCACGCGATGCAGCACTGGCAAAATTACTGCCGATGCAGCGCGAAGATTTCGTAGGCATCTTCAAGGCGATGGGTGGCCGTCCGGTTACCGTTCGTTTGATTGACCCACCACTGCACGAATTCTTGCCGAACATCATTGACCTGTCCATCGAAGTTACCAAGATGGAATGCAAAGGCGAGACCAATACCCCGGAATATGCAGCGAAGAAAGTTTTATTGGCAAAAGTTCATGACCTGCATGAAGCCAACCCGATGCTCGGTCTCCGCGGCGTTCGCTTGTCAATCTACTTCCCAGGTATCGTGAAGATGCAGGTTGCTGCTATCATCGGCGCTGCCTGCGAAGTTAAGAAATCAGGCCTGGACGTTCATCCTGAAATCATGATTCCGTTAATCGGCATGATCACCGAGTTAACCTATGTCAAGACCCAACTCGAACAGGTTGCAAAAGAAACCATGGCTGCTGAAGGCATTGAAGTTGACTACAAGTTCGGCACCATGATCGAAATCCCGCGCGCCGCTCTTACCGCTGGCGAAATTGCTGCAGAAGCAGAATTCTTCAGCTTCGGCACCAACGACCTGACCCAGATGACCTTCGGTCTCAGCCGCGACGACGCAGCCAAGTTCCTGCCAGTTTATATTGACAAGAAAATCCTCAAAGTCGACCCGACAGAATCAATTGATACCGTTGGCGTTGGCCGCTTGATGAAAATCTGCGTAGAAGATGCCAAGGCTGTCCGTCCGAATATCAAATTAGGTATCTGCGGCGAACACGGCGGCGATCCTGATTCAGTTAAGTTCTGCCATCAGATCGGCCTCACCTACGTTAGCTGCTCACCGAAACGCATACCTGTAGCTCGCTTAGCCGCAGCACAGGCAGCAATCCTGGGAGCCGGCCCATCAGACAAATAAATCATAGCAATATGATGAATTAATAAACAACCCCGGTTATTTTTAGCCGGGGCTGTTTTATTGTAATAGCCCAATAAATCCATAATCCATCCCGTAGGGAACGCCGTCCCCGGTGTTCCGTTTTGATTAGTTTTGATTTATTTAATAGAAATCGTAAATTGATGGAATCTTTTCGTGATTTTCTGCGACTAACTAATATCGCTAATTCAAAGGAGTTTACACAATTTTCTGAATCAAATAATATATACTCAGCCAGCAACGGCGCGGCAAAATGTTAATACTTTGGAGCGCCGGCTTCCAGCCGGCGAGTATTTTATGCCAACTTTGCTTAATAATTATTGCCTATCTACACGCGCCGGCTGGAAGCCAGTGCTCCGTGATTAGTAGTGATTATTTAAAGATATCGACATTCTATATTGAAAATAGATGTGAAGCCGCAAAAAAGAGGCAGAAAAGTGAAATTAAAGAGAGTAAATTATGAAGGAACTGGAATTGCGTAGTCTGTCGCCAATACGCTTGGAGATGCCATAAATATGAAAAAGCAAAAAAATATTGATAATTTAATTGATGCATTTGATTTTCTTTGGAATGAATATAGGTTTGTGATTTTAAAGAAACAAGAGGACAATTATGGTTACTCCTTAGAAGCAAAAAATGATACAACTGGCATAAAATTAGAATATGAAGTTAGGGATCAATATATAAAAGTTGTAATCATTAAAATTATAAATGGAGAAATTGAGTATAATTTTTATGAAGCTCTTCGCGACAATAATTTAAAGATAAATGGATTCGGCTTAGATTGGATTTTAAGTTTTAAAAATCCTGAAGCAAATTATAAACCAGCTTATGAATATAAAGTTGGTAGACCATTTAGTGATGAAGTAAATGGTATTAGAAATTATATATTTATGGTGGCTGGTTTGTTGAAAGAATATGCAAGTAATATGCTACTGGGGGATTTCACTGATTTTGATGAACTTGATGTGATAGTAAAAAAATATTTTAAAGAATATGAAGAAATGAATAAATAGAACACAAATCCCGCAAACCCACCCACATAAATTCACCAATATTTTTGTTGTTAAAAGATAATTTCAATAATATACAAAAATATGGAAAAATAACCCATGATTAGAAAAGGGGAAGTGGGTTATGCTAATAGGTCATTTTAATGGTTTAATCGATAATCTTGTTTGTTACTACCTGTCAGCGCTATGCATTATCAGCATAACTGTCTGGATGATATGGGCGTATACACATAGTGACAAATGGCAGAAAATTATCAGTGATTGTATTGTGTACCTGGTAACGATAGTGATATCGGTATCATATATGATAATTTACCGGAATGTGCCGGCGCACCAGGCAAGCAACCCGTTATTTTTTGGCGCCGCCTGGTTTGCATTTGCGATTCTGACTATTATGGAATTTCTCTGGCTTTCTTACGCCATCGATAATGTCGTTCAGCAATGCCGACAGTCTTTCACGAATTTCTATTCAAATCCAACGGATAATTCGCGTAATTTACGATTAAGGTAAAGAATATTAAAATATTTTTTCAAGAAGCGGCTGAAAAGCCGCTTTTTTTATTGACCTTCTGTGTCCAATTAATCATAATCTAAATGCACAATTATGGGGTAGATATGAATAAATTAGAAATGCTGAGACGAATGATGGTTATACATCATTTTGAGATGAGAGTAGATAAATTATTTGCGGCGGGCGAATTAAGGGGAACATCGCATCTTGCCATGGGTCAGGAAGCGACTGCTGTCGGCGTTGGATTTGCGCTGCAGCAAGGCGATTATGTTGCCAGCAATCACCGTGGCCATGGCCATTTTATGGCAAGGGGTGCGGAACCGCGCCGAATAATGGCAGAGTT
Organism: uncultured bacterium; assembly: GCA_964638715.1. Lineage (GTDB taxonomy): Bacteria > Armatimonadota > Hebobacteria > CAIYQO01 > CAIYQO01 > JBAXQQ01. The sequence continues at coordinate 13,063 of CAZWZF010000066.1, forward strand.
GTTTGGCAAAGCGGACGGGTATTCCAAAGGTTTGGGCGGCACCCAGCACATGGCAGATTTTTCACTGGGATTTTTGGGGATGAACGGCATAACCGGCGGGATGCTGCCGGTGGCAGCCGGTGCAGCATTCAGCGCGAAATATCGCAAGTCCGGTCAGGTGGCGCTGGCATTTTTTGGCGATGGCGCCAGCAACCAGGGAACTTTTCATGAAACTTTGAATATGGCATCAATCTGGGCATTGCCGCTGATTTTATTCTGCGAAAATAATTGCTACGCCATGAGTTCGTCAACGAAAGATATGGTAGGGGTAGAAGACATTGTTCATCGCGCCTGCGGTTATGATATATCAGCAGTAATGGTAGACGGCAATGATGTGATGGCGGTGTATGATGCCGTGATAGCAGGCCGCGAATTGGCGGCAAATGGCAAAGGCCCGGTGTTAATAGAAGCGAAAACATATCGGGTGGGCGGACATTCCCGCGGCGACATGTGCGTTTACCGCACCCGTGAAGAAGAAGCGGAATGGGCATTGCGCGATCCGGTGCTATTATTCAAGAATAAACTTATTTCAACCGGCGAGTTAACAGAGAATGATTATGAGCAAATGTTGAGCGAAGTTATGGAAACTGTTAACGAAGCGGAACAATTTGCACGCGATGGCGAGTTCGCGCAGTATTACACGGCAAACAGGTGAGTAAAATGGCAGACTATATGCTTAATGGACGGTATAAGTTAGAAGAGAAAGTGGGCGAGGGCGGCATGGCGACGACATGGCGCGGCCACGACACATTGCTGCACAGGCCGGTGGCGGTGAAAATATTGCGCGAACAGTATTCCAGCGATGCACAATTTGTCGATAAATTCCGCAAAGAAGCGCAGATAGCCGCGAAACTGACCCATGATAATATCGCCGGTGTATATGATACCGGAGAATCGCAGGGAATAAGCTATATCGTCATGGAGTTCATTAACGGCATGGACCTGAAGGCTAAATTAAGGCGTGATGGTGCCTGCAGCGTGCATGACGGGTTAATAATGGGCATGCAGGCAGCGTCTGCCATTGATGCCGCACATCGCGCCGGATTGGTGCATCGCGATATAAAACCTCACAATATTCTGGTAAATTTTGATGGCAAGATTAAGATAACCGACTTTGGCATTGCCAAGGCAACAACAGATACAGACGATACCGGCGTTATAATGGGATCAGTACACTATATTTCGCCAGAACAGGCGCGCGGCGAACAGACCACCCCGGCATCCGATATCTATTCATTGGGTGCGGTGCTGTATGAATGTTTCACCGGACAAACAGTATTTGATGGCGAAAACGCATTGGCAGTGGCGCATAAACAAATATATGACCAGCCAAAACCAATGCGCATGATAAAGCCGGATTTACCTTCAAGTGTTGATAATCTGGTGATGAAATGCCTGGCGAAAGACCCGAAGGATAGATTCCACACCGCGGCAGAATTGCGATTTGCGATTCAGCAGATTCTGAATATCGCTGATTCTGATAAAACAGTTATTATAAATCGGCAGGCAATGCCAAGTCCAACTGATGCTACCGTAGTATTGGGCAGGAAAAACGACCCGGCAGCACATATTACGACTCATCCTGTAACAGCAACACCACCGGAACGCAAAAAAGCAGATAAATCCGGCGGAATGTCTGGCGCAGCGATTGTATTGTTAGTTATTGTGCTGGCTGGCATCATCGGTTTCGGTGTTTATTTATTCCAACATCCTGATTTATTAAGTCAGCAAACACCATCAGTTGCACAAACATTAAAAGTACCATCAATCGTTGGTACCGGTGTTGAAGATGCTCGGATGGCGCTGACTAACATACATTTGTCGCCAATAGTAAAACAGATTGACAGCACTAAACCCGCAGGCGAAGTAATAAAAGTTGAGCCAATGCCGGGTACCGAAGTCGCAATAAATTCTGTCGTCACCCTGTGGGTGAGCAATGGACCGGTTATGCTGACTATTCCCGCTGTCAGCGGAATGTCTCTTGACGCGGCAAAACGTGAACTTAAAAAAGCGAAGATAAAGACTATAAAGGTCAGCAGCGAATTTTCAGCAGATGTGGTGCAGGGAAATGTGGTAAGGGTAGATCCGACTGAAGGCACACCAGTACAGGAAAGCCAGGCTGTTACCATTTACTTGTCCAGCGGCAGTGGTTCAAAGACTTTTGATTATAAACCCTCGGTATCAATCGCTGAAATATTGGCAGATCAAGGTGCCACAGATTCGGTTTATATTCGCATAGAGAAACAGGTGAATGGTCAGGCAGCAGACGTGTTGTTTGACGGTGTAGTGAACAGCAGTGACCAGATTCCGCCACAGACATTTGACATATTGCCTGGTGAAAAAGGCGTAGTAAGGTTGTCTGGCGGCAAGGATGAAACTGCTGATATGAAAACATACGAAGAAAAACCATTCGCATCATCAGTAATTAAATCCGCAAATACGTCAAAACCACCAGCGAAACCGACAGCACCGGCTACACCAGGGAATAATAACTAAGACAATTATCACCGAGTTTCTGGGTACGGGTTCGTTTTAATTTGCTTATTTCGTCCGGCAGTAATAATCGCAGGTCATGCTGTGCAATGATTATGCTGTCGGACGATGTTATTTGCGATGTTGATAAAGCGTTAAGCACATTCAAATATTCGTCGAGTTTGGCAAATGGCGGGTCAAGAAAAATGATATCGCAACTGGATTCCTGCCAGTTGGTGACGATTTTATCTGCTGGCGCAGTGATTAGCTTGCTTTTTTCCATGATATTAAAAGTGCGCAGGTTTTCCGTAAGAATTGCGGATACTTTCCGGTTTACTTCTACATAATAACAAAATCCGGCACCCCGGCTGATTAATTCAATCCCTACGCTGCCGCAACCGGCGAACAAGTCAATCACCCGGGCATCTTCGATGTCGTTCATCAGCACGTTTGCCAGCGCTTCCCGCACCATCCCGCTGGTGGGACGGGTTCTGTCGCCGCGTGGTGTCAGTATAGTTCGTCCGCGAAATTCTCCACCGCAAACCTTCATCTACAACACCTCAACCTTGCTGCCCAGCGGCATGGCAATGACACCTGTTTTAGTGAAAACATCAAACATCAGCTTTCCAGTAATAAATAACCCTTCGCCTTCCGCTATGCCAAATGGGCCGGTTACCCGGACGTTGCGGTTATGCAGCCAGTTGTATTTATTCCATGGCACCAGAAATTTATTTATGCCTAATTCCTCGTATTTTTTTATACCGGTCGTTACAGCGTCAACTATGTTGAATAGGCAGCTTTCAGTATCATAAGGGATTTTTGCCTGTCCCTGTAAAGAACCGGCATTGGGTAAAACTGCAGCTTGGAAATCAGAATTATTTACTATAACATTTATGCCCACGCCAATAACCACAGAGTTGCCATGGGTTTCAACCAGAATACCGCCGACTTTAAAATTATCAACGATAATATCATTCGGCCATTTTATTTGCGGTGCAGCATCACAGTTCTTCACGCCATCTGCTACCACTACGCCGCTGACAATGGCAAGGTGCGACGGTAGCGGCAATTTTGGGAAAGTATGAATGTAGCTGAATATTACGCTGCTGCCAGGCCAACTGTGCCATTTTGCGCCGCGTCTGCCGCGTCCATGAGTTTGGCTGTCGGCGGCGATAACGGCAGTGCCGTAAAAACCTGCCCGCAGCATTTCCATGGCATGGTCATTGGTCGAGGTTATCTCCTCGTAATATTCAACCTGGTCAATATTTGCATATCTTGATTTAAATAACTTTTCATTCATAGTTTAAACTCCCATTATATGTTGATAAAGATAATACAATCCCGGCACAGTTATAACACTGACAACAGTCGTTACAAGTATCGCCCGTGAAGCAAGGTCAGTATCTCCGGCATACCTTTCGGTGAAAATGCTGCTGCTTACCGCACATGGCATTGCCATAATAATAAATCCGATAGCTTTCACCATGTTGTCTATACCAGGGAGCAACAGTATACAACCCCAAAATAAGAGCGGAGCAAGCAGCAAACGACATATCACCGTGCCGATTAACGGACGATTATCTGATGAATTATGCACTTCTATACCGCCTAATTGCGCTCCGATGACAACAAGAGATAGGGGAATAGTCAACGCGCCAATCATAGTCATCGCCAAAAATGGTATGCCGATAATTTGCGAAATCAGGTTGGCATTTGGCTGGGAAACGGTGTCGATGCTTTTTATCCCGGGGATGAATATAACCAGAATGATACTTGTTATTGCCGCAATTAAACCGGGATTTTTCAATAATCCGCTGATGGTGTCCTTATCAAACTTCCCGCCTTTTAATGTCCAAACAGTGATGGTCCACAATGCGACTTGCGCACCAACATTGAATAATAATAAAATTGCCACCCCACGGTCGCCAAACAACGCCTTAACAATTGGTAATGGCAGGTATATCCAGTTTGCCAGCGAGATAAGGGCAATAAATGTGCGGATACTGTGGCGATGCGCGAATAATGGTGAGAATATCAATCCGATTGCCTCGCCAAGTATAATTATACCGAAGCCAATAATCGGTATTACCCAGTCGGTATGCAGTGATTGCTGGTCAACTTTTGATATTAATTGCGTGAAGGTAAGGCATGGCATGGCAAAATCAACGATGAATAACGCCAATTTTCCTGTTAGACTGCCATCAAAAATATTTTTTTTGCGCACAATATAGCCAATTGATATAACTAAAATCATTGCCGCTATTTGAAATAACACAACCATCCAGCCAGACATACTTACCTCTTTTTACAATAAATCTACTCTGATTTCTTTTATGATATTATCTTCTTTTGTCGATATACTGCGATTTGATTTTATAATTTTTTTCATACATGCGGTAATTTCGGTGTCGCCGATTTGCGAGAAGTTTGCGCTGAATATTGCCGCGTATTGTATTAATGGCCGGTTGCATGCCGTCGCGTAAAGGTACATTTGCGCGACATCACTTTCATTGGAAATAGCCCATTCGCTTTTCCATCCGGTTAACTTTGACAGGTCAGGAATCGCTATGCTTTTCTTACCATTCAGCCATCCTGTTGTTGACAACACATCCCATGCTATCCGCGTTGTTGAACCAGATGGGATTCCAGATAAATTAACTGAATAAAATAAAACATTCGGGTATGTCGGCAAAGTAACTTCCGGGGTGAAATAGCCGGAGTTTGCCACAGTTTTATATTCGCTATCCGCCATATCAGGAGCCAGGTAAACTAATTTATGATCTACTTTGCCAAAATACAGTTGTGTCTGCCTGCTGAAAGTCGCTTCTGAATATGCCATGTTTACCTGGTACATATCACCCGGCCACATATAATTTTCCGGCATTTTTGGATAACTGAATTCATACGGGTCAGTTGCTGATTTTTTGCTGAAACTTATCCAGGTGCCGTTGCGTGTTTTGTATCCCATATATCCAATCCGTGAAGATGTTGCTGATTCCTGCGGCATGTTAAACATTTTTACAGTGTAGTTATAAAGTAAATTGAATGTTTGGCTGTCGCTGCCCAAAATGATATTCATATTGCTGTCTGCTGATAAATCAATATTTCTGGCAATGAATAATCGCGAAGGTATCTCACCTGCTGTTGATGGTACCGCCACCACGTCGTATTTGCCGGCAGTAAGGTTAAAGTTAGTGCTGCTTACTTGATCCGGGGTGGAAACATTGTAAATATAACCGGAATTGCCAACATATACACCCAGTGAGTTCTCCGGTGATGTTACTCCACTGGTAGTAATGGATAATTTATATTTAGCAGCAGCAGTTGCACCAGGCAAAGTATATCGCAATCGCGGCAATTCACTAATGGTGGAATTGTATATTTGCACGAAATTCCCGCTGTCGCTTTGTGATGCTATGGCAATGCTGTATTTGCCGGTAGGATTAATTATAGGAAAATTGTATTTACCGGTTTCGGTGGAAGGTATAACTTTCCAATCGGTATCGCCATCTTTATATGCCACCCAGGCCGCATCTGTGGGTACGGTGCCGATAGTAGTTTGTAGGTTAAAGATAGTTATTGATTTTTTTTCTGATGAATTTCCGCCTCCGCAGCCAGATACTGTTAAAAGGATGACGGTGATAATGGTATAATAGGTCAGCCGGTATGTATTTTTATTAATCATCTCCGATACAATGATACATTATAGAGGCAATTTTTAACAGGAGTCATCGCATGTTTTTTCTCGCAGAGTTCCCGGTCCACGAATTATTAACACCGGAATTTTGGCATAATTTGTTTGCCAGTGGTAAATGTACGACCGCCGGTACTGAAAATCTATTATTAATGATACTTGCCCGCGCGATTGTAATTGCGTTAATTATCATCGCTTCTGTCATACTCAGTAGGATGATGAGTAAAATTGTGCAGCGTACTCTGGAAGTAGCAGCAGTGAAAACCGGGCATACCGGCAGAAGAGTAATGACTTTGCACGGTATTTTATCCTCGGCAATTTCTTATATTGTCGGATTTATCGGACTGGTTTCAGTTTTATTTGTATTCGGTCTTACCTGGCAAAATCTTGCTCCGCTTTTAGGTCTTGCATCTGTTATCGGGTTAGCCCTTGGTTTTGGCGCACAAAAGTTAGTTCGCGATATTATAACCGGTCTTTTCATTTTGGGTGAAAATCAATTTGACGTTGGCGACAATGTGACAATTGGCGGAGTAACCGGCGAGGTAGAAGATATTGGCCTGCGCGTTTCACGGCTTCGCGATGAGCAGGGAAGGTTATATTTTGTCGCTAATGGCGATATTTCGCAGGTATTCAATTCATCCCGCGGCAGATTGACGCTGAACCTTGAATATCCGGTTGCGCTGAATGAATCTACATCAGAAAACATCACAAAACTGCATATAATTGCACGCGAAGTTATAGCAGAATATGATAACCCGGATGAATGCAGCAATGAGCCGGTGGTTACTGGTGGCGACGCAACCAAAGTTAATGTAAAATTAACATTATTAATCCCAGTGGTAAACAAAATCGCTGTTGAAAATGCTATCCGCCGTAAAATTGCCCATTCGGCAGCGATTGGCGATATAAAATTAGCATAAGGTAGAACTGTGGCATTTAATAAAGTTGAAATTTGGCAGATGATGAAAGATAACGATGGCCATGACGTAATATTTTTACGTGATGATCGCGGCAAAATTCTGTCTATTTCAATTGGTACTTGCGAAGCAGCGGCAATTTGGATAAAACTTTCTCCTGATTTTGCAACATCGATAGTGCGCCGTCCATGGTCGCACGATTTGATAGTATCTTTTCTGCAAAAAGTGGGAGCGACAATCAGCCGGGTAGAAATTGATAATGTTGTTGAATCAACATTTTATTCAACCATACGAATCATGTATAAAAACAAAGATATTATCGCTGATGCGCGGCCCAGTGATGCCATTGCCATTGCATTGCGGGTAGGTGCGGATATTTACGTTGATGATTCTATAATGGATGAAGCAGGATTTTTTCCTGGAGAAAATAATATTTAGTGTTATAAAACAAGGTGGAATGTGGAATGATAAGGTTAGGCGTAATAGGTGGTACCGGTTGTTATGAATTAGCACAGGGTGGAGAGAAGATAGAGATATCAACACCTTATGGCAAGGTAACAATTACAGAAATAATTGAAAATGAAAATAAAATTTATTTTTTACCACGCCATGGCTTAAATCATAATGTACCACCGAATAAAGTAAATTATCGTGCAAATATTTACGCGATGTCAACTCTTAATGTCGATGAAGTTATTGCTACTCAAGCTGTAGGTGGTTTAAATCCTGCATTGCCTGCGGGTTCATTTGCAATTGCCGGGAATTTTCTTGATTTTACCCGCAATCGCGAATCAACTTTTTTTGATGGAACTGGCGGGATAGTACGCCATGTAGATGTAACGGATCCATATTGCATGAGAATCGCAGAAGGATTGAAAATAACTGCTGATAAAATAACCGGTGAAGATACAGAATTAAGTGCCGTTTATGCATGTATGGAAGGCCCGCGGTTTGAAAGCCGTGCTGAAATATCGATGCTAAAAAGTATGGGCGCTGATGTAGTAGGGATGACCAGCGTGCCTGAAGTGGTTTTAGCCCGTGAAGCGGGTTTGTGTTATGGGGCAATTTGCATTATAACTAATCTGGCGGCAGGCATTTCACCCGACAGGTTAACTATGGATGAAGTGACTGAAGTGATGCAATTAAAGTCAGCGCAATTGCAGTCAATAATATTAAATTATTCAAAAAACCGGATAGTCGGGGATTGTTCCTGTAAGGCTTGCGGATATTCTGAAGACTTGCATAAAATAGCAGAAATAAGGTAAATTATACCGGCACTAATGCCGATAAATATTTATAAAAAGGGAGAAATAAATAGTCACGTGAACAAATATAAGGCGAAAATTGGATACAGCGCTTTATTTGTTTTGATTCTGGCTGTTATAGCATTATTTTTCAAGAGCAATAAACAATGGTGCATACCCAACGACGATACATCTTTGCTATTATCTTTACATAATTTATTTTTTATTCCAATTCTTGTTTCAGCGTTTGTATTCGATCGTATCGGCACTACCATTATTGCATTGTTAGCAGCAATTGCATCAATTCTTACTTTTGCGCCACCCACAGAATCAGTTTCAAACTTATTCATTGCCAGCGTCAGTGTGCGTGTGGCATTCTTCATCGTCATCGGTTATATGGCTGGACGATTTGCTGAAATTGCCCGGGCAAATACTGCTGAATGGCAATCACTCCTTCAAGTTTCGCGTTCGATTAACAGCAAGCTTGAATTAGACGAAACCCTGGAAGAGATTATTGATCGCTCTGTAGCTCTTTCTTCAGCAGATGCCTGTTCAATTCAATTACTCGATACTAACCTTGATTTATACTATGCAAAAACAAAAGGATTATCTGACCAGTTTATTGAAGCCGGGTCAAAGATTATTCGCGATAATCCAGATATGAAAAAATCACTTTCCGGCGATGACGTGATAATCACCAGTGTACGAAAAGCAAATAATTTGAAGCATAGAGATATAATCCTTGAAGAAGGAATTCAGGCAATAATGAGCATTCCATTGCGTCATGCTGATGATATTGTCGGAATATTAAATCTATATCGCAAAAAAAGATTCGGCTTTAAGAAACGCGATAAGCAGTTGGCAGACGCATTCGCGGAACATGCAGTGATAGCAATTCAAAATGCCAATCTTTACGCGAATATACGTAATAACTATCTTGAAACTGTTAAAGCGTTAACCAGGGCAATTGAGGCGCGCGATTCCGTAACCCATGGCCATTCTGAAAGAGTAATGCGCATATCTGTTGCTATGGCTAAAGTAATGAAATTAAGTCCGCAAGATATCCAGACAATTGAATTCGGTTCCATGCTGCATGATATCGGCAAAATCGGCTTGGATGCGGAAATACTTGATAATTCTGAAAATATGACAATTGATGAAAAAATGATGCTGGAAATGCACCCGATGATAGGAAAAAGTATTATTGAGCCGGTAGAGTTCTTGCGTCCATGTCTGCCGATAGTCTTATATCATCACGAATATTGGGATGGCTCTGGTTATCCTGAAGGATTGAAAAACGGTCAGATACCACATCTCGCCCACATAGTCAGCGTTGCTGAGTCGTTTGACCATGAAGTAAATGATGGTGTAAAACGCAAGAAACCGCTGGAAGCCTTGATGATAATGAAAGGCGATAACGGGGTGAAATATGACCCGGAGATGCTGAGATGGCTGGAAAAAGCACTCAGAATGTTGGGAGATATCCCCGCACCGGCAAAGGACAAAATAGAAGAAACGGCAACAATAGCAAGTTAAATAAAATAGAGCGGATTTATCCGCTCTATTTTTTTTGTATGTATAATGCATTGACAAGGCAGGTTGATACTTATAATATAAAGTATAAGGTTAATATATTATGAATTTGTGCAATTTATCTTAAAAATGGAGATTTTATATGGGACCTGTTTTGAACGCATTAGCTTTAATAGGCATAGTTATAGTAACTGCAATTATACTCTGTCGTTATGGTCGAAAACCTGTTCGACCATTTTATGCTGTTATGGGTTCCGTCTTTTATTTTATTGTATGTAGTTTTTTGTTATTAACTTTTTTTCATACACGAAGTTATGATGGTTCATGGACTTCGTGTTGGCCATTAGAAAGATTGAATCGTGGTTTATCAGTTCCTATTTATCAGATATTAATAATCTTATCATGCATGTCATTGCTATTAATATTTTTGCAAACTTCCACGATTAAGATATATGTTTTTATATGTTGTGTTTTAATGATATTTATTACCGGTAAACATTTCTTTATGGTAACGAATGGTTCCAGTAAATATACTTATTCTCCAGGTCTTATAAATGACATCAGTTATGCGAGAACAGTTTCTATATATAAAAAAATGAGTATTGAAAGTATAGAGAATTTGACACAATATTATATTCATGAAAAATCAATTGTTTTACATGCTGGATGGATTAATGATATTGGAATAGAAAAAATATTACCGAAACAGGATTTTATTATTTTCTCATCTCAGATTAATCAATATGAGAAATGGTTAGAACAGTATGATGTCAAAACTGAATGGTATACGCCAATTACAGGTATATACAGAATTCAACCAGTTCCAGTAGGATTCTGGTATCCAGGTGGACGAATAAAGGATAATATGTAAGTATTCGGTAAACCCCATCTATTATAGATGATTTTTTTGTAATCCGAA
>CAZWZF010000067.1:0-23480 GCA_964638715.1 uncultured bacterium
GGGTTGGGGGATGGGGCTTAACGAACTGCTATATTTTTAGTTTCAACCGCATCAATTCATTTTCCGCATCAACGGTCCAATATTTGCCATTACGCAGTTTTGCGGCTACGGTTGGCAATACATCTTTCAGTTCTGACAGGCGAATTAACGGCAGTTCCGGCATCTGCTGGTAAATGACGATTTTACCCGGGATAGCCTGTTTCTTCACCAGTTCCAGGCCTTCATAAGCTGCGTTCAGGCCGCCGATTGCCGCGACGGCATTGGCGGTAATCAACTCGCCATCTTCAGCCATTCGCAGAGTTTCTTTCATATCGCTGAGGAATGAACCGCTGCTGCCAACCCAGCGAATGCCCCGGTTGAAGGTGTCTGACAATTCTAAATCAACACAGGTGCCGCGGGTAACGCCGGCAAATATATTCAGCAATCCGCCTTCCGCGGCATATTGTGATGCTTGTTTGATAAGGAACGGCACCGGAACTAACGCAATAACGTCGTCAAAACCATTACCGCCGGAAAGCTCTTTCAACTTCGCGTCAAAATCTTCCGGGGTGAATTCTGTCGGGTTCAGCACTATCAGTTTACGGTTGTGAGCTTCTGCGGCAGGAATGAATCTATCGCGGAGTTCCTGCAAACGTGCCGGGTCGATATCAGTAGCTACGATTAATGACGGGCCATCCGGCATTTCGCAGGCGCGTTGAATGTGCATTTGCCCCATCGGTCCGCCAGCACCCAGGAACCATGCTTTGCCGCCAACTTTCAAGTCGGTTAATTTGCGGTGCGGCGCGTATGAATCGGCAATGTTATTGCCTGGATTGCCAAGGTAGCACCAGTCTTCATAATGAACGCGGCCAACATCGATTTTTAAAGGACGACCTGGTTTTTTTGCGCCTACGACGTTGAAAAGTCCAGCTTTTGATAATTTGGAAGTTAAACTTTCCAACAGGTCATCGGTGATAGTACCACAGATGATGATGTCGTCAAATGCCGCGTCTTCAGCAACATCAGCAGCAATTTCGAATGCTAAACCGGCAGCAGATAATTCTTTTAAGATATTCTGCGGCAAATTAATAGCAGTGATTGAATCTGGTTTGTTGGCGAATGCACTTCCGATTGTGATATTTTCTGCACTGGCACCGCCAACCATCAGGCATTTTCCGTCGGCTTTTACATTATGCCGGTAATCCAACAGGAAAGAATGAACTACACAAGCCCATGGTTCTGTAATGGCGGCTTCCGCGTATCCGGTGGTTTCACGCACAGGAATCAGGTAGCATCCGTCGTCGCCATTCAATATTTCCTGGCCAATAGTTTCAAACTGGGTTAATGCTCCCGGCAGTGCGTAGCCATAGGCGACGCTCTTGCCGTTTACATACACATCAGCCTGAACAACAAATCTTTCTCCAATGTGGTATTTGCCGGCAAGATTCTTGCCAACCTGTATTACAGTTACTACAGATTCATGGCCCATGATGACTGGCTCTTTTGCAATATCGCGCTTGATTCGCACATGGTCGCCACCCTGTGCTATTATTTTGATATCGCTGAAACAAAGACTGTTGGAATCGCAGCGTACCAGCAATTCATCATCTTTCGGCTGCGGCACTTCAGTTTCAACTGGTTTGCCATCTTTGCCAAGGTTTTCGAGGCCTACGCCATATAACAACCATGACAACTGTTTTTTTGGCAATTCATATTCAACTTTTCGGTATTTGCTTAAAATATCGGACATTTTTTTCTCCTATTGTGTTGGTCGCTGAGACTTGTCGAAGCGACTTGTTACCTATTCTTTACCGCCAATAACATTCTGGCGGATTTTTTCATCTGGTCTGGTGTTAATTCTGTTTACTTCGCTATCCGGCATGGGATTAATGCCGCCGCAACTCATGGCGCCGATTAATACACGGGCGGTTTTTGCCCACATCATGCTGCATGCCATTACGTCGCGGGTGGTTTTTCCAAGTGCGAACATGCCATGGTTTTGAATCATAATAGCTTTAGGTGGTATGCCATATTTTTCCTGGTATTCGTTTACTACTTCACGAACTTTACGTGCTAATGGTAGTCCCGGGTCGGTATAAGGGATGAATGCCGGTACTTCACCACAGCATACTATCTGATCGGGGAAAACCCGCATATTAACCAGCTTTTCCGCGTTTACTGAACAAAGCAGTGCATTAACCGATGTGGGATGGGTATGTCCTACATAGTTTACTCCCGGCAATCCCAGCAGGTAAGCATGCATAATCGTTTCAACTGAAGGATATTTTACCCCACCATCAACGCGCATTTTTAATAAATTATCTAAAATTTCTTTGTCAGAAGTTAATTCTTTATCCAACAGGTTAGTTGTTTCTGTACGGTGCAGCAATGCAAAACCTTCAGAGGTGATAGTTCGTAATTCAGTTCCGCTGCATTTAACGTAAAAACAATTATTTTCTATTAATGCGGATGTGTTGCCTTCGCCGAAAATAACCAGTTCATTTTCTGGTCGTCCCAGGTCATTTGACATCGCAATAAGACTATCTAAAGCAGAATAAGACATAATATAATCTCTCCCTGATTTTATATTTCAATTTTACCCGTCTTATATCCTGCTTTTAGTCTTGAAAAAATCTGAAGATTGGAAATAATGAATAGTTAAAATTGAAATTTATGTCAATCTTAACTATTCGTCATATACGTAAACAGATTCAGTATTAACCGGCCATGCCTTTAATATGATTGGCAGTGATTTGGTATTTTAACGGTTTGCCTTCTAAATGTGCTTGCAAGTCATCAGTAAGCATGGTTAACGCGCGATACAGAGATTCGTAAATACCGCCGGCACGATGCGAGGTAAGGAATGCATTGGGCAGCGTACGCAGAATAGAATCGGCTTCCAATGGTTCAGTTTCAAAGACATCCAGCATTGCATCCATATCGCCTTTATGCAGCCTTTCTGTCAGTGCATCCATATCTATCAGCCATGATCTCCCGACATTGACTAATAATGATCCTGGCTGCATGGATTCGACCATTTCACGATTGACCAGGTGGTGCGAACTGGCATTTGGCGAGGCACAAAGCACGATAATTTCATTTTCTAAACAAACTTTTTCTAATTCGGTGTTGACCGCACCGAATTTCCTAAATACTTCGTCTGGCAAAAATGGGTCATAAGCACTTATTTGCACATTGAATGGTTTCATTAATTCTGCCAATCGCTGGCCAATACCGCCAAAGCCGACGATGCCGACTTTTCTGCCGGACAACTGGCGTTCGCGCGGGTCAATATCAAGGGGGAATTCATTTACCCATGATTCGTCATTAGTGCGGAACTTCATGTGGTAATCGCTGACACGGCGTAATCCGCATAAAATAAGTGTTAATGCCATCTCAGCAACGGAAGGCGACCAGCCATGACGGGAATTGGATAAAGACAAGCCGCGCTTGACACATATTTCTGCCTGGTTTTGCCCGCTGTCTATTTGCCCAAGGAACTTCAGGTTTTTACATTCGGCAAGCAATTCGTCATCCAGCAATGGCCATGCCCACATTATTATAGCATCCGCCCATTTGGCATCTTCTGCAATTTCTTCCGGAGTGTTATACGATGTCGTTTTAACATTTCCCATTTCGTATAGTCTGGCAAAATGAGCAGTTAATTGCGGCACCGTGAAATATGTCGGCGGCAGGTTAATGAGTATGTTCGGTTTCTGTGACATGATGTCTCCTATGTTGCGGGTTTAATTGTTACAAATATACAGCATTTTTACCATACCGTAACAGACTTTTATGACATTTTTTAATAGTGTTTATTTGATTGAAAAATAAAAAAGCAGGCTATTTGCCTGCTCTTATATTGCTAATGATGAATTTTTATAATAATTTATTTCCTGAACATATTTATAACTCGCTGCTGTTCGCGGAACATTATTGATTCCGGGATGCCGCCAACGACTATTTTTATTACTACTGTATCTGCACCTAAACGAATTACTTCGCCAACAATGTTGAATGATTGACCGTCTTTAAAGGTAATATTTCCCTGTATTTGTTTACCACGGGGAAAACGAAGCGGTGCCGAACAGATAAGAATAAGTCCTTTCTCGGATGTTTCAACTAATGGGTAAGCTATTTTATCTATTGTTACCACCGGTGCAATGCCCGGGGTAGGGTAGCGCAGCCTGAAATACTGGCGTCTGTCGCTGCCAACTGCGGAGTTTGCCAACTCATGCTGGAATCGATCTATAGGCAAAGATTTACCGAGTTGCAAAACGTATTCACTCATCGCCTGCTTTACTACTCTTCCCTGGATAAATAATGAATAGCCGTCACTAAAGTGCAATACGCCGCTTAATAATTTGCCTTCTCGCAATGTGTCTATAGATTTTATTGCAATAGATTCTAATGCGATATCGACGACAACATATTTAACACCTTCAACTTCCCAATATGGTGCTGTTTGTGCCGGGTAATGTATTCGTTGCGACTTTCGTCGGAATTCTCCCCACGATTCTGGCATAAAAATTATTGCTCCTGACTGAATTGGTGAACTTATTGTATATAATTCCATACATTAAGTATATTGTAGGGTTAATATATTTTTAATATTACCAAAATTATCATCTTTTGATAATGGGAAATGAAATTTTTTGAAAATATCTTTTTTTAATATGCAGGAAATCTTTCATTTATTAGCGAATATATGTTTGCATGGATTTGTCATCGTCTAATTATTTAGAGTTTATTAAAAGTTTGAATATTCGCGGTGTATTGCCGGGGATGCGGGTAGCTATTGTTGGCACACGTACTCCGACACAGCAAGCGTCTATGCTGGCATTTGAGACTGCGCGCAGTCTGGCAGAGCAGGGAGTATCTATTGTCAGCGGGTTGGCGCTTGGTATAGATGCTTCAGCGCATCGGGGAGCATTGGCTGGTGGCGGCTGCACTGTCGCTGTCCTTGGTCATGGACTTGATATGCCGATATATCCCAAACCGCATGCAGGTTTATCCGAAGCGATTTTGCGAAGAGGCGCACTGGTTTCACCATTTAATAATGATACGGGAGTAATTGGTCAGCGATTGTTGGAACGCAACCGATGGATAGCGCGATTGTCATCCGCCATTTGGGTAGTACAATCTGCCGTTCCCGGCGGTGCATTAGCCGCAGCATCTCACGCGCGAAAAATGGGAATCCCGGTATTCACCACCCCTTGGGAAGATGAAAAATTTTCCATAGGATATAAATCACTGATGAAACATGGCGCCATAGAATTACAACCATCAGAAGCAGTTGAGAAATTGAAAGAAATAGCAGAATCACTGGCAGAAACGATAATAGATCAAGGAACGCTGGCGTGGTAAGTTGATAAATTGCAAATTGCAAATGGCAAATAGCAAATTAAAAGTTAAAAATTAAAAGTTAAAAATTATTTTAAATTGCATGTTTCTCATCCAGCACTAAAAAAATCATTTTAATCATACAAAATCATTCTAATCTGTGGTTCAGACGGAATAAAATTGCAAATGGCAAATTGCAAATAAATTTAACCACAAAGAACGCAAAGAACGCAAAGAACACAAAAGAAATCATTCCAATCCTCTAAATCCGTGGTTTAGACAAACACTGAAAACTGAAAACTAAACACTGAAAACTGAGTTCTATTATCTCTTCTTTAAAATCTTCATTATCGCTTCAAAAGTTGGGTTTGCCGACATTAATTTGAATATCTCTGATTCTCTTCCCCACACGGTTCTGGTAATTTCTAATATTAATCCCGGACGCCATTTTGATTGTTCTGCCATTAATTCTACAAGTCTTGTCAGGAAAACGGCGGGATTTCTTTCAGGCGGTACAATATCATTACAAATGGCTTCTATGTCGCGTATCAGCCACGGATTACCCATCAATCCGCGAGCAGGGGTGATACCGTCTACACCGGTTTCAGTTATTAGTTCTATTGCTTGCTGGCAGGTAAATATGTCTCCGCTTGCAAAAAAAAATGTATCTGGCAATATATCCCGGGCAATTTTAAATCTATCCCATCCTTCCGGGATGTGCTGATACATTTCTTTTGCTGTACGGTAATGAAGTGTTATCCAGTTTGGCTGCGCGTCGCGGATTATTTGCAGTATGCCGGGTAATTCATCTGCCGACAGAATTCCTGAGCGTATTTTTACCCCGATTCCGCCGGTTGGGCAGGCATTACGCATCATCATCAATGTGTCGCGTATCCATTCCGGTTTCATCAATGTTGCGCTGCCGGCACCACTGCGAACTACTATCGGGCTTGAACATGCACAATTTAATTCTGTGCCAATTACATTATCAGCTTCCGAGAGTATCCTTGCGGAAGCTGCGAGATGCTCTGCCTCGGTTCCCATTATCTGTGCAATTATCGGTTTTGGGTGAAATAACGTCAGTCGTCCGGCAAGTTTGCGCGGGTTAGGTGTGTTATTGGTGATGCGGATGAATGGGGTAATCCACATCGGTACTAAATCGAACTCATTCATAGTCCGGCAATATTCTTCCACCATGATGCCTTCCATCGGTCCCGGCAATATACGAGAGGGGATAACTTTACCATTAGGCAAGGAAATTGGTGAAAGCATTCGTTGTAAAGATAATTTTGACATTATTATTAAATTTCTTTGTTGAAGCCTGTTTTTCCTCTTGACACCTTATATTTGAAGATGTAAAATTAATATATAAACAATTCCGACCGGAATTATAGGTTTTGATCTGTGGTTAAGTGGGGATAATGTTTATGTGAAAATAAAGAGTCTGTTTTCCATGTATGTGGTTTGTTAATACTCCAATGTGGTATATTTTAACAAAAGAAATGGTTAATAGATATTCTTTATAAATTTTAATTCGGGAGAAAAATTATGTCGAATACGGTTTATGATCCTATTGTTGAAACTCTTGCTGATGCTATCGGCAACACAACGTTATTGCGGTTGAGTCATATCACAGAGGGTACTGTCGCAACAGTGGCAGCAAAGTTAGAGAGCCGAAATCCGGGTGGAAGTGTAAAAGACCGTATCGGCTATGCCATGATAAAAGATGGTGAAGACAGAGGATTAATTAATAAAGATACTGTCATCATTGAGCCTACCAGCGGCAACACCGGCATCGGCCTGGCGTTAGTGGCTGCCGCACGCGGATATCATTTGATACTCACCATGCCTGAGACGATGAGCATTGAGCGACGTAAATTGTTAAAAGCTTATGGAGCTGAATTAGTGTTAACTCCTGGTGCGTTGGGTATGAAAGGTGCAATTGCCAAGGCAGAAGAACTTGCTGCTAACACGCCGAACTCATTTATGCCGCAACAGTTTAATAATCCAGCTAATCCAGAGATTCACCGCAGGACGACTGCTGAAGAAATATGGGCAGCAACAGAAGGTAAAGTCGATATATTTGTCGCAGGTGTAGGTACTGGCGGAACAATTACCGGTGTCGGCGAAGTGTTAAAAGCTCGCAAACCCGGAGTAAAAATAATTGCCGTTGAACCTGCTGATTCACCGGTATTATCTGGTGGTGCACCAGGACCGCATAAAATACAGGGTATTGGCGCAGGTTTCATCCCTTCAATTTTGAATACTTCTATTCTTGATGAAGTATATCAGGTTAAAAATGAAGAAGCATTTGAAACCGGTCGCTTGTTAGCCAGCAAGGAAGGTGTTCTGGTAGGTATATCATCCGGCGCTGCCGCCTTTGCATCGCTTCAAATCGCCAAACGACCCGAGAACGCAGGGAAATTGATAGTTACAATTTTTGCCAGCACCGGTGAGCGTTATCTAAGTACACTGTTATTTCCTGAGTGAGAAAATGAAGGGTAAATAGTAAAATTATGGGAGTGATGTGAGTAATGGGAAGAATGGGATGAATGGGAAGAATATGAGTGATGAGAATTCCAGAAATAAATAATTTCCCATTACTCACATTCTTTCCATCACTCCTATAATTTTTCTCTTTACTCTTTACTTTTTTTTACTACCATTCCGCAACTATTGTGTCTATAATATTGTCGAGGTAAATAGATGCGGATTTTTTCTGTTTTTGCTATATATATTGTTTTTGTATCATTTGGCTTTGCAGGTATGCTGGCTCCCGGGGTAGGGTTGCGCGCTTCGTATTATCAGAAAGCTGATTTATCGGGAACTTCGGTTGTAAAGTATGATACTGCTGTAAATTTGGAATGGAAAGAAGACGCCGGACCGATAAAAGAGATTAAACCAGGTGCGTTTTCTGTGCAATGGCGCGGGTATTTAATGCCGCAATTCTCCGAATCTTACACTTTTACTGTAAAATCTGTCGGCGGCATCAGGCTTTTTGTTAACAACAAGCGCGTTATTGACGATTGGGGTGCTAAGCTGGGTACAGAAAGAACCGGTGCGATAGATTTGAAAGCGGATCGATTAGTATCTGTTATCCTGCAATTTACCCAGCCTGTCGGTGCTGGCTCCATTCAGTTGCATTGGTCAAGCCCAAGTCTTCCAATAGAACTAATTCCCACTGCCCGTTTATATCCGCCTGTATTCGCTCCTAATCAATTGGTTTATTGTGATAGCCCTGATAATCGAACCAGTTCGTTATACATGACAGATTTCACAGATACCCCAAAAAAATTGACAGTTGATGGAAGTTTTAAACCAGTATTCAGTCCGGACGGGAAAAAGGTTTTATTTCAGACGACTAAAAACTTGTCATATTCCACACCTGGCATTTATCGATATGCATTAAATACCCAGGAACAGATTCGACTGACACGGACAGAGGGTGAGAAGTACGACCCGGCTTTCAGTGCTGATGGCCGCAATATTTCATTCGTCACTCAACTGGGTAATGCTTATGAGATATGGACTATGCGTGCTGATGGCGGTAGTCGGGTTAAATTGGTATCAGATGCGTATGAAAACCGGCATCCGGTTTTGAATACAGATGGCAGTGTTCTTGTTTACCAGTCAAAACGCGATGGCGTGTGGAATATTTACAGTTTGACTATCAGCGATGATGGAAATACAGAAAAGCAATTGACAATACTGGAAGGCACTGAACCCACTATCAATCGACGTGGTGATAAAATAGTATTTATATCATCGCGTTCCGGTCGTCCGCAATTGTATGTTATGGATATTGATGGTGGTAATCAAGCCATTGTCAGTACAACTCCCGGCGAAATAAGCCAGCCGTTTTTTACGCCAAACCGTGATTATGTCGCATATCTGGAAAAAAATGCTGCCGGCAAAACCGATCTTTACGCAATTGATTTAGATGATAAAATTCCTTGCCAGATAACGACAAACGGCAAATTAGTTAACGCGTCAATCGCATATAACCAGCAATTGCCGGTAACAGATGGCTTGTCGCTGTGGCTTAACGCACAGGAAGTCAGCACCCTTATCATTAATGCTGATGGCAAGGTATCAAACTGGGATGACTGTTTTCGCACCGGAATGTCGGCAGTACAAGCTAATGTTGACCGCCAGCCAATATTAATTAATAACGCCATCAATGGATTGTCCGCATTGCGTTTTGATGGAATAGACGACTTTATGGATACAAACGTACAGTGCAAAGTGGTTGAAATGTATGCGGTATTCAAAGTTCGTACTGATGTTTTTAATGGCTTTAAAAATCTGCTGGGCAACAAGCCTGGCTATAATCGATTGTGGTTCCTGGAAAACGGTCAAACCTTTTTCCACTCCAATCCATATCCGCTGGCGGTATGGAAAAATGGAACTCCAGTAACTGAAGAACCATATAATATAGCCCCGATAAATGAATGGATGGTGCTTACCGCCGACTCCGCAAATTCTGATGATAACCGCATCTATCAGATTTGTGCCGCAGAAGATAGCTATTTCTCCGAGTTTGATGTAGCGGAAATAGTTTGCTACAGTTCCGCGTTATCACCAACTGACAGGAACGCAGTAATTACCTCGTTGAAGGCGAAGTATGGGATACAGTAGTCAATTGACAGTGGATAGTGGTTAGTGGATAGTTGGCAGTTGACAATGGATAGTGGAAAGTTGATAACAATTTAATTATACAATGAAATATTTACTAAAATTAATTCCATAGCCCACGGCAACACCCTCACCCTTATACATATTTTGTAAATTAACATAAAAATTTAGAAATAGTGCATATTTTCAAATCAACAATTCAGATAAATCCAGTAAAGGTAGGGGAGTTGTCCCCAACTCCCGCGAAAGTGTCTGTAAAATAAAGACGAAATGGTTAAAACGACAAAACAAGGTTAGCAAATCACAACACACCGCAAAAGAAAACTGTCGCTGTTACGCCTTGACTACATCATTATCACGGTTCGACGCGGGAATTGGGGACAATTCCCCTACCTCTTCAGCCAATATTTCAATTAAAATGATAACAATAAATGTGTATAAGGGTGAGGGCAACGCCGTGGGTCTTGTTTTCTCCATCAATCAAAACCCTATAAGAATAGAATGTCTTATAGAAATAATAAAAAATCTTCAGGTAATTGGTAATTACTCAACTAAAATACTTAAATTACATAACATAACCGCTTTATTTTTCAATCATAATTATGTATAGTTTATTAAATAATCAATTGGGGGAACTGGATATGAAATTGAATCTGTTTTTTATCTTCACTTTATTCTGCTGCTTAACTATTGCGGCATTTGCCGTCGACCCAACTATAGTTGATATCAGCAAAGATGTGGTTCGACCGGAAATTCAGCGGATGGGGATTAATCTGGGTGGCGATGCCTGGTACGACGGTTCGATGATTTTGAAAGAACGCATTCCCCATGGCAGTTTTGAGGGTTCTATTTATCGGATAATTGAATGGGGTCCGGGTGGTGATGAGAAATCCATTTATCTGAATATGGGTTCCGGCAAGTGGGACGATGTTTTAAGAGGAGCGAAATATACCATCGTTACCGGTCCTGGTATGGGTCACACCGGCAAGGTTACTAATATCATCGCGAATATGCCATTCCTGGAAGGTGGCAACCCCAATAAAAGATATTTGAAAATTGACCTGGACAGCCAGGGACCAATGAAACCATACGCCGATACAGTGATTATATTGGAAAAGCAAGTTGATACTGGATTTTTAGGACAGCATGGCGGTTCATTTTGGGTCTTTACTGATGGCGACGCAAAGGTAACTACCGAAAAAGGCGATGTGCGTCCAGAAGCAAAAGGAATAATGGTCGCGGTCTTAACAGCAAAAGGCACTCCCGATGTCGCCACCATCAGTGCGCCATTGGCAGTAAAAACAGCAGTTGATGTGAACGGAATCTGGAAACTTAATTTTTGGGCGCGTGGCGACGGCAAACTGACGTTGGGATTAGGCACCTGGAAACCATCTGCCGCTGAACCGTCATTAATGCCGCAAAAAGTTGAATTAACAAATGAATGGAAGAAGTATGAATATACTTTCGATGTTAAGAATTACCCGTATCCCGCAATATGCATTCACATGATTGTCACTGGCGGTGTTGTTAAATTAGATGATGTATCTATGCAACTAACTGGTGATAAAAATCCAACTGCTTTTCGCGATCCGCTGGTGAATACTTTGAAGAAGTTCCAACCTGGCACCTTGCGCCTGTTGCAGATGGGTGGGTCATCGCTTGAGAACTTCCTGCGACCGGCAGAAACACGCATGACTTATACCGGACAGCGCAATGAAAATCCTATTACCAGCAATATTTGGCCCGGGCATCCAAAGCAAAATGAAGGTGCTGCCGACTCTTACCAGTATGGCATGCATGAATTTCTGGAATTATGCAAAGAAGTCGGCTGCGACCCCTGGGTATGTATCCCCGGAACTTTAACGCCATCTGAAATGTCTGATTTGATGGAATACCTTAATGGTTCAGAACAAACGACTTTTGGTAAACTGCGTGCAGACCGCGGACAGGTAAAACCGTGGACATCAGTATTTAAAAATATCAATATTGAATTTGGCAACGAAGCCTGGAACTGGTCAATGGCATATAATCATCGCGGTTTTAATGGCCGTGATTATTGGCGTACATTGATAGGTTTTGCAAAAATGGCTCCTTGCTATAGCAATAAAGTAAAGTTTCAGATTGGCGGTCAGGCAGTATCAGCTGGATCAAATGGCCTGTTAGCCGCGGAAAAGTGGAATGCTGACGGTTTTGCGGTTGCACCATATATTATTCACGAGATGTCTGCTGTCCAGGCGAAACAGAGTGATGAAGAGATATGGTCATGGGTATTTGGCTACCCATGGTATAACGGAACCCAGGGATATATGGCGCAGAATTATAAAGCAGTAACTAAGCCGTTGGGAATAGAACTGTCTGTTTATGAAGTGAATCATCACATTACTGGAGGTGATGCCCCGGCTGAAGCACGCAATAAAATTGTTGCCGGTATTGGCGGCGGGCTTAATGTAGCCAACTGGATGATGATGATGTTGGAAAAACAGAATGTGCGGGTGCAAAATCTGTTTTCTCTGCTGCAATTTGAATACAAGTATGGTGCCGGAAACGTGCGGCTGTGGGGAACTGCATTGTCAATGAAAACCGGCAGCGAACGATATCGTCCTACTTTCCAGACAGTTTCTTTGCTGAATCAGGTATTAACTGGTGATCTGGTGAAGGTTACGAAAAGTGGTACTGATCCAAAATGGACATGTTCTGCAGACTACGGCAGTAAAAACAAGCCGTTTGATGTGCCGTATCTCCAGGTGTATGCAACCAAAGATGATGAGAAACGCGGTTTTGTGATATTCAACCTGCATCGTACTGATTCGCTGCCATTTATAATGAACTTTACCGGTGGCGTACAACCCGGCAGCGTAAAGAAATGGACGCTAAGTGCAGATAAAATTGATGCAAATAATGAACCAGACCATGATGAACAGGTGAAGATTGTAGAGGAAACCCTGGAAAAATTCGCCAGCGGTAATACTATTACCATCAAGCCTTTCTCAATGGTAGTTATTCGTTGGGAAGAGCCACGGGATAAAAGTGTGAAGCAATTCACAACAACCAGCAATCCCAGCGGCCCATGGAGCTACCTGGCGGCGTGTTATGGCAATAATTCAAACGGCACCCCGGCAGGATACGACATGGTAAAGCTGCCGCCTGTTAAAATGTTGTATGACAAAACCTTGAACGCATGGAAATCACCAACCAGCAACGCCCAGATAACAGCAGACGGAATAATGTATCACAATGGCCCAACCGGTAACCCGAACATGCAGAGCGCGCCGGTATTGAGCTATAATTACACCGGGAAAGATGATAATACGATCAGTGTTAAAGTTAATTATCAAACCCTTGGACGTGATGGACGCGATTTGCTGGTGTTTAAGAATAAAAAAGATAATATCATGGTGATATCTGCTACCGAGGATGCGGTTGTAAAAGGTACTCACATGGTTGGCACCCCGGAAAGCGGAACGCGAATACAATACGGCAATCCGTATGAAGCGCAAATAAAGGAAGTTGCGACTACTTTTGAAGTGAAAGTAAAAAATGGCGACACCATTGATTTCGCTTATACCGGTCTGTGGGACCCGCGCTGGGAAATCCCCAGATTGCAGGTAGTGGTGGATAAGAGGAATTGATGAAATTGACAATTGCCAATTGCCGATTGACAATTATTTTTGAATGGCAGTTAATATATAAATCCGATATTATTAAAATAGTATCGGATTTTTTGACGTGGTTATCTTTTATTTTGGAAAATAACCAATGTTTAATGCTGTCTAATTTGAATATAAACTACCGGATACACCCCACAAAAAAGATGTATCCGGTAGTTATTTAACTATTCAATTGTCTACTGCAAATCTATTGTACTTTTGTAGTGGATGCTACTACCTGGTCTGTTTTTGTAGCACTGGTTTTTGACGTTGCGGTTATTGTAACATCAAGTGAGTCATAATTTGCAGTACCACTTAAAGGCGATACATCCAGTCGGAATAGAACTGATTTCCCGGGGGTTACTGCCGGTACCAGCCATCCGTAGCCGCCGGTTACCTTTTGGGTGATATTAATTCCAGCAGGATCGGCGAAATTGACGTACCAGCCAGTTTTTGCACCAACTGCGGTAACAGTAAAGTAGTCGATCGTATTGCCAGTATTTTTCAGTACGATGACATAAGACGCTATTTTTCTGGCTGCGGTGGATTTCGTCGCTACCTGGGTTCCCTGGGTATCAATTATACCTTCGCCAATTGCAGTGCCGGTGGTAGTGGTTTTAATCATCAGGTCAACACCCTGGGTTGGGGTGACGGTAGTTAATGTATATGTGCCAGTTAATACGTCGCTATCAATATTGCCGGTTTTGAATGCTTTGGCATTGATAGTTGTTGTCTTGGTAACTGCCACTGGTGCGGTATACATTGTTGATGTTGCTGACGGTGCAGTGCCATCGGTTGTATATCGAATTACTGCTCCAGTAGTGGCACAGGTAATACCCACCTGTGTTGGGGCGGTTAAAGTGCCAGGAACAATTGAGAATGCTGGTGTGGCAACTTTTTGCGGTATTGATATTATATAATATCCGGTAACCGCACCACTTGGTGTCCATTGGTCAAGGAATCCAACAGCAGTTATTTTAGTTGTTGTGCTGACGGTGATTGCGCCGGTATACGCAGTTGATGTCGCAGTAGGCGTGGTGCCATCGGTAGTGTAGCGTATTATCGCGTTAGGTGTAGTACAGGCCATCGTCACCGGGGTTGCCGCGGTAAAGGTGCCAGGTGTAGGCGTTAATGTCGGCGTGGCAACTTTTTGGGTGATTGATACGGTGTAACTGCCGGTTGCAACATCGCTCAGGGTATAACCTGACCGGTATGCTATCGCTTTGATTGTTGATGTTGACGAAATAGTAATCGGTCCGGTGTATTGGGTAGATGATGTTACCGGTGTTGAACCATCGGTGGTATAGAAAATTGTTGCTCCGGTAGTGGTGCATGAAATAGTCACCTGTGTTGCTGAGGTAAATGTTCCAGATGCAGGTGAAAGTGTTGGGGTAGCGGCTTTCTGTACTATTGATACGGTGTAACTGCCGGTTGCAATATCGCTCTGGGTATATCCTGACCGATATGCTATCGCTTTGATTGTTGATGTTGACGAAACGGTAATAGGCCCGGTGTATTGCGTTGATGCAGTAGAAGGCGTAGTACCATTTATGGTGTAGAAAATAGTCGCTCCGGTGGTAGCACAGGAAATAGTTACCTGGGTTGCCGCGGTGAATGTGCCTGACGCCGGTGATAATGTCGGAGTAGCGACTTTTTGTGTAATAGTAACGGTATAGGTTCCAGTAGCGACATCACTCTGGGTATAACCTGATCGATATGCTATCGCTTTGATGGTCGATGTTGATGAAACGGTAATCGGTCCGGTGTATTGAGTTGATGATGTTGCCGGTGTTGAACCGTCTGTGGTATAAAAAATTGTCGCTCCGGTAGTGGCACAGGATATTGTCACCGGTGTTGCCGCGGTGAATGTGCCTGATGCCGGTGACAGTGTCGGGGTAGCGACTTTCTGTGCAATAGAAACGGTATAGGTGCCAGTAGCGACATCACTCTGGGTATAACCTGACCGATATGCTATCGCTTTGATTGTTGATGTTGACGAAACGGTAATAGGCCCGGTGTATTGCGTAGATGATGTTGCCGGTGTTGAACCGTCGGTGGTATAAAAAATTGTCGCTCCGGTAGTGGCACAGGATATTGTCACCGGTGTTGCCGCGGTGAAGGTTCCTGATGCCGGTGATAATGTTGGGGTAGCGGCTTTCTGCGCAATTGTTATGGTATAGTTGCCGGTTGCGACATCGCTCTGGGTATAGCCTGACCGGTATGCTATCGCTTTAATAGTCGATGTTGACGAAACAGTAATCGGTCCGGTGAATTGAGTCGATGATGTTGCCGGTGTTGAACCGTCGGTAGTATAGAAAATAGTCGTCCCGGTGGTGGTGCATGAAATTGTCACCTGAGTTGCCGCGATGAATGTACCAGATGCCGGTGACAGTGTCGGGGTAGCGACTTTCTGTGCAATAGTTATGGTATAGGTTCCAGTAGCGACATCGCTCTGGGTATAACCTGACTTATAAGCTATCGCTTTGATGGTCGATGTTGATGAAACGGTAATCGGCCCGGTGTATTGAGTCGATGATGTTGCCGGTGTTGAACCGTCGGTAGTATAGAATATCATCGCCCCGGTAGTGGCACAGGTTATGGTCACTTGTTGTGCACTGGTAAATGTTCCTGATGCTGGAGAGAATACTGGTGTTGATACTTTCTGGGCAGTACCTATTGTATATGTACCTGTTGCAACGTCGCTATCAGTTAAACTGGTTTTAAATGCTTTTGCTTTCAGGTTGACTGTTGACAATACATTAATTGCGTTAGCATATAATGTTGAGTTTGCTGTAGGATCGCTGCCATCAGTAGTATAACGAATAGTTGCACCAGATGTCGTACTTGTTATTGTAACAAGGGTTGCACTGGTATATGTTCCCGGGGTAGGTGAAAATACTGGTGTTGCGACTTTTTGTATTGTAGTTGTACCAGCATCGCGTACCAGACGGACATAGTTTGATACTCTTATTACATCACCTTGCGGTCCATGGCCATAGACCTGTTTCCCGCTGGCGTCAGTACCGAGAGTGTAATCGGTGTAGCTGCCGGTTTTAGGGTCGCTGCGTTGTGCACCGGCTCCGTGTATATCAAAAAGCGTGTAGTAAGTGTCATTTGGAAGTTTTTTCATCCATCCCAAGGCGCGGCCAAATGCTATATATACTGCGTTGCCGCCAGCACCAAGACCTGTACTGCTGTAACCTGCGTGGGTTGTTCCAGTCCAGTACCAGGGATAATCAGCTTTTCCGCCTTCATTTGTAATTTGCGTACAGTAAAATAGTGCGTTGATTGCTGCTGAATTAGTAAAATCTGGTGCACGGGTATAATCGAGAATACTTTGGAGTTCTTTAGCGTTTGGCAATCGCCAGTCATTATGACCGAGAAATTTTGCAGTATTTTGTGTTTGTACCCATGCTAATGCATTTTGCCAGGTCATGCTTGAACCGCTGTCTGATTTTGACCACATCAAAGCGGTTGCGTTGTCAGTAATTGTCTGGTCGCCATTATCGACGAAGTTGTTAACGCCATAATTAGTATTGCCGCGTACACACATAACAAAGAAAGTTTTATCTGAACCATCCGGCATCTTTGTATCATATCCTTTAATGCGTCCGTCAGCAAGATTAAGTCCGAATAATTTAGTAAAACCGGTGTCATCAGGATTAACTACATAAACATTGCTTGATGCATATTGAGAGTCGATGACACGTTCACCCTGGGTAGTATCACCATAGGCGAATTTAAAATATGCTGTATCTATAAATGGAGTAAGAACTGTTGTATCTGTACCGGTAAAACTGCTGGGATCAGTGCCTTTAAAGTTCATCAGCGAATATAAAGTTTTAATGCATGGAAGACGCCAATCGCTATATCCGCCATATTTCGCAGTATTCATTGTCGTAACACGCGCCAACGCTTGTGTATAAGTTAATTTATCGCTTTTATTGATGACACCATCATTATTAGTGTCAGGAGTGCGCTGCCAGGTTAATCCAGTGTTGTTATCAAGTACTGTCAATCCGTCGGGACTGAGCGTATAGCTGGGTTGTGTCCCATTTATTTGTCCATCTTGTCCATAAAAAGCCGCAGTTGATGCCGGTGCGGTAATTGAATTAATACCGTCATAACATTTTGTTTGCCCGGTATCTACAATAGGATAAGTTTTATCTGCCCATACCTGGGTAAGGCATAAAGCAGCAACAAACATAAGGCTCCATACACGCAGTAATGAGAACTGCTTTGTTGACAGGGCGAAGCTGGTGTTTGTACTTTTCATTTCTAAATTCCCCTTTTTTAGTTATGGAATTATATATTAAAATTAAATATACCATTGAAATATCACAGTTTCATCACAATAATTAATTTTTTAAAATATTTTTAAAAAAATACCGGATACATCATGTAATAGTATCCGGTATTCATTTATTAACTATATGCTGTTATTTACTTGGTTTTCGTGGTAGTAGCTTTTACCTGGTCGGCTTTTGTAGAATCCAACTTTGATGTAGCAGTAATAACAACATCTATCGAGTTGTCATTTAAGGTACTGCTTAATGGTGTTACATCCAAACGTAAATATGCTACTTTACCAGGAAGTACTTGCGGTACTAACAAGCCGGTGCCACTGGTAACCTGCTGGGTAACATTCAAACCAATGGCATCTATGAAATTTACTGACCATCCAACTTTGCTTCCTACACCTTTTACAGAGTAGTAATCTACAGCATTGCCGGTGTTTTTGATAGCAATAATGTAAGATGCAATGCGGCGTGCAGCAGCAGTTTTTGATGCTACCTGGGTTCCCTGCAGGTCAATAATACCTTCACCGATTGATTTGCTGGTTGGATCAGTTTTAATCATCAAATCAACACCCTGGGTAACAACAGGCGCTGAAATGGTGAATGTTCCGGTTAGGGCTTCACTTTCCAACATGCCGGATTTGAATGCTTTTACAGTGAGAGTAGTTGTTTTAGTCATCACTGCCGGCGTTGTATACAGTGGTGATGTTGATGTTGGTACTGTGCCGTTAGATGTGTAACGAATTACAGCATCTGGTGTTGCACAGGTAATGCCTACTGTTGGCGGAGTTGTAAATGTTCCTGGAGCAACAGTAAATGCAGGAGTTGCAACTTTCTGAATTACTGCAATTACATAATTACCCATTGCCGGTTCACTTGGCAGCATTTTGTCCATAAAGGTTACAGCAGTAATCTTGGTAGTAGTTGATACTGTTATTGGACCGGTGTATTTAGTTGATGCAGAGGTTGGAACTTTTCCATCTGTTGTATAGTAAATAGTTCCAGTTGGTGCGTTTATGGTACCGGTATTTGTACCGTTAGATCCCAATGAAATTGTGACTTGTTTCGGAGCAGTGAAAGTTCCCGGAGCTGGTGAAAATACCGGCATTGGAGCTTTTTGCTGCAATGATGAAATAACATAATATCCAATTGCAGGATCGCTGGGCAGTAATTTGTCCGTATATGTTACAGCAGTAATCTTAGTTGTAGTTGATACTGTAATGGGACCGGTGTATTTAGTTGATGCAGAGGTTGGGACTTTTCCATCTGTTGTATAGTATATAGTTCCAGTTGGTGTGTTTATAGTACCGGTATTTGTGCCGTTAGATCCCAATGAAATTGTCACTTGTGTCGGAGCAGTGAAAGTTCCCGGAGCTGGTGAAAATACCGGCATTGGAGCTTTTTGCTGCTGGACATTGATTACATAATATCCACTTGCAGAGTCGCTTGGCGACAATCTGTTGGGATATACTGCGATAGCGGAAAGCTTTATCGATTTTGCTACATCTACCGGGCTTTTATAAAGGGTAGAAGATGTTGTCGGCACAGTGCCATCAGTCGTGAAATAAATTAATACACCCGCCTGAGTGCTGGAAATAGTTACTGCCTGCGGACTGGTGAAAGAACCAGGAGCCGGCGAGAAAGTTGGTGCGGCAGCTTTTGGTAGAGTTGTACCGTCGGCATAAACGACCGGCGAAATAGTAATTGCAATCATCCAGGCAACCAGCAACGAGAAAATAAGCTGTCCCGTTTTTGTTAATGTGGGACGAAATATTGATGACATGCTCATGATTTGCTCCCTTTTTTAAATGCTGACTAATTATGTCAGAAAAGTTACTTTATTTTACCCAATAATACATATATGACACCAGTGTAGTGTCATATTGTATAGTAAATTTTGAAATATTTCATCAACATTTACTTTCCGTTAAGAAATATACGTCTGTATATTTAAAATGTTGCATTATTTTATGTGGTTTTTACAATTTTTACAATATATTTTTGATTTTTTCTAAATATTTTTGTAAAAATTGCTTACCACCTTAAAGGGATGATATTAGATTTAGATTGTTTTGTTTAGATAAATGTCAGGTTTTATCATAATGACCTTGTTTAAAGTGATTAATAAATGTCATAATTTGCCGGTATTATGAATCGGGGTAATATTAATGACTGTCAGGAAATCAACTCTGGCTTTTGCTTTAACTCTTAATTATGCGGGAATGGTATCGCTGGCGATTGCGGTTAATTTGGTTCCTGTTTTTATGACTACAATCGGCAGTACCATTGATGCCGGGCATATTTTGACTAATGAGCAATTAGGACGAATTGGCGCGGTAACTTTTATCGGCCTGGTATCAGGCATACTTATTACTGGGCCATTGGCAGACAGATTTGGCGCAAAGTTATTTGCTGTTCTTGGCAATTTGCTGGTTGCCGGTGGTTTGGCATTAATGGCGATTACCCATGGTTACAATTTTTTACTTATTGCCGTCGCTGTGATGGGTTTTGGTGCTGGTGTGCTGGATATGGTGTTATCGCCAATTGTCTGCGCGTTTCAGCCGGATAATCGTTCAAAAGCAATGAATTGGCTGCATTCTTTTTATTGTGTGGGTGCTGTGATAACAGTACTGGCAGGTGCATTGGCATTAAAATATGGCATAGGTTGGCGTACACTGGCGATTTATCTAATTCCTTTGCCGGGCATTGTAGCGGTAGGATTTTCATTGCTGCATATCCCGCCATTGGTTACTCATGAAGACGGACGTATGCGATTACGGGAGTTGATGAAAAAGGGTCTATTCATTGCTGCCATACTTGCGATATTCATGGCTGGTGCAACAGAATTAGGCATGGCGCAGTGGCTGCCTGCCTATGCGGAAAAGAGCCTGGGATTTACTAAATGGATAGGCGGCATGGCATTGCTGGCGTTTTCACTTTCGATGGCATTAGGACGAATGATTGCAGGCATGTTGGGAAACAAAGTAAAACCGATGACACTGCTGTTATTTTGCTGCTGGTCGTCAGTAATATTTTTCCTGTTGGCATGTTTTTCATCTTCCCCATATTTCGCTTTGTTTTCCTGCATAATGGTTGGGTTGGCAGGCAGCTGTTTGTGGCCAACATTATTGGGTACTACCGCAGATATTTTCCCGCAGGGTGGGGCATCAATGTTCGGGTTGCTGGGGGCATCAGGCAATTTGGGCGGTGTATTTATGCCATGGATAGTCGGCATCATGGCTGACCATACATCTTTGAATATCGGTATTGCAACCTCGACAATTTGCCCATTTACCATGGCAATATTAATATTGTGGATGCAAAGAAAATTACACAAGTCTATTAAATCTTAACATAAAAAGTAACAAATAAAATTAAAAAGTAGAATAATGAGTGAAACAATGGTATAATTGTTGCAATCTATTGTAAGAGGTGTGATATGCGTTTATCCATATTATTGATGATATTTGTTATCTTGTTTAGCATAACATGGGCAAAGGATCTTACCACTGAGGAACAGCGCGTTTTAGTGCGAACCGCACTGGCAGCAATTGCGCCGGATGATGAAACAACGCTGGGTGCTGTGGAAACAAAACTGGTGGAAAATACCGATATCACTTCTGATACACTTCGATTGATTATGAATGAAAAAATAGTCGACTTATCTGCATTGGAGAGCGATTTTGATGCCGCATTAGCAGATAAAGTCGTACTTCGCAGAATACGGATGGAAATTGATATATTATCAAGTGCTGTTGTAAACAGAGATTGGAAAATTAATCCGCGTAAATTAGTATATGATTGGCTGACAACCCAGAAAGATACCGACGGAAATACTTTCGACCCGGAATCTCAGCCACGGATAATTAACAGTACGATAACCGCAAAGATTTTCCCTGATTACGTTTTCTTTAAAATCACCTTCACCCCATATCCAACACCGCGCACTTTGCCGACAACAGTCAATGAGCAGAACCTGTTCGCAGTAGATAAAACCGGGAAAGTAACTTACTTACCAAATCCGGCAGAATTAGAGAAATTTTTCAAAAGCAATACTGTGCCTGTGAAAACAGATGCTGATGCGAAAAATGCACTCAATGCCTGGCTATTGCTATCAACACAATACTCAGCCCATATAGCCTTAAACTTCGTCAATCCAAAATTAGACGAAATAGCAGTAAATACCGATGCCGCAAACATAACTGCCGCCGGAAAATCAAATATCATGAATGTAACATCATCTGTTGGGACAATAACGGCAACCCTAACATTTGATGCCGCAACCGGAAAATTAACAACAGTCAAAGAAGTAAGATTTTTCAAGCGTGGGGTAAGATATCAGATCAGCGGTGTCGATGGATGGTATTAATCAAATTAATAATTACGGAGGCAATTGCAAAACCTGTGTTACTAAAGGTATTCCGAGCATCCTGCTCGGTTGTTTGCGAGCAAGATGCTCGCAATACATTGGGTTTTGCAATTGATTAAATAATTCGTAATTCGTAATTATAAATTATACAGTTATCACTACTTTCGTCCCTCTTCCTTGCTCGCTTTCCAGCGTTAATGTGCCGTTGTGTGCTTCTATAATACCGCGGGCTATGCGCAGCCCCAAGCCGCTGTGGCGGTCGCCGGGGGTGCGGACGGCATCTACACGGTAGAACGAGTCGAAAATATATGGTATGTGGCGGTGTGGTATACCGACACCGTTGTCTATTACGGCGATGCTGGTTTTTTCTCCGGGGGTGATAACTATTTTAACCTGCGCACCGTCTCCGGCATAACTTATTGCATTGTTCAGCAGGTTGTCGATTACTTGTGAAAGGCGATTCGGGTCGACGTTTATCATTATAGGTTCACCGGTTTCTACCGGGAGTATGGTTACATTCGCTTCTTTTGCTGCCGCCTGGTGGTTTTGTTCGCAAGTTTGTGTCAGCGACCGTATATCTACCTGTTCAATATGTATGGGCAATTCATTCAAATCAAGTTTAGCCAGTTCCAGCAAGTCGGTTACCAGGTGCAGCAGGCGGTCGGATGTATTTACTAATGATTGGGTTGCGCGGTTGCGGCGTTCTTCATCAATTGCTAATCCGTCGCCAAGCGCGCCGGCCATGGTACGCATTGTCATCACCGGATTGCGCAGTTCATGGGCGACATCTGCCAGCAATTGTCTTCGGCGTATAGCATCATCTTCCAGTGTGGCAATTTTCTGTTCTACCTGTATCGCCATCTCATTCATTGCATCGGCAACCTCGGTAAATTCATCTTCATCTGTTAAAGTTAACCTATGTTTAAAATGACCTGCGCGATATTCGCGGGCGGCAGATGCCAGCTTTTTTAATGGCTTGGTAAATCTTCTGGATAAGAAGATGCCGGCTCCAATAGCTAAAGTTAAAGCGATAAAAGTGCGAATTAAAATTAATGAAAATTCAAGAGATTCGTTGTTTTTAATTTGCAGCGAACGTCTGGCATTATCATCTATCACTCGCTGCCTATTAGGCGGCCTTTGATTATCCATATTTCCTGGCGGGGGTGGGTTATTGTCCCACGCGACTTCTCCCGGGTTATGGGGAGGGGG
>CAZWZF010000068.1:0-22860 GCA_964638715.1 uncultured bacterium
GGCGAAGCCAGGAAGGTGTCTGTACCATTGGGTTTTGCAAAAGCCTCCATAATTCTTAATTAAATTTATGTCGCTTGAATATCTCCTGTAAGATTGCTAAAATATAATTATGACGTATACTGACGATATTTTGCCTTTATTGCCGCCGGGTGAGGGGAAGAGATTAGATTATGATATAATCGTTTCTATTATCCCGAATGGGTCGCGCATACTTGACCTGGGGTGCGGCAATGGCGAATTGATGGAAAGATTAATAAAAGAGAAAAACTGCAAAGCGCGCGGTGTAGATATTCACCAACCAGCAGTATCTGCAAGTATCAGCAAGGGATTGAGCGTGTTCCACGGCGACATTCATGAGGGGTTAGAGGATTTAGGCGATAATATGTATGATTACGTCATTCTCAGCAGAACCCTGCAGCAGGTTGCCGACCCAGATAAAGTTATTAACCAGATGCTTCGTGTAGGAAAGCATGCAATTGTCAGTTTCCCCAATTTCGCATATTGGCGCATACGATTTAATATTATGCTGCGCGGTCGTCTGCCAATTTCTGCCGCACTGCCATATTCATGGTATGACACCCCGAATATTCGCATCATAACTATTTCTGATTTTGAGAATTTTTGCAAAATTCAAAAAATGAATGTATTGAAAAAGTTTGCAATTACCATAGATAACGGTGAAAATCCGCGCAAAGTCTCTTTTTTACCCGATTTATTGGGTGAATACGGCATGTTTTTGCTATCTAAATAAAAATTTTTTCTAAAATTGTTGCAAAATTGCATAACTAATGGTAAAATTGCTCCAAGCGGTATTATATGTATCGCATTTTTTATATGGAGGACATGCAATTGACACAGCATAAATTACGCTACAGCATGTCAATACACAGACAAACTGGTATTTTGGCAGGGTTGATGGTATTATTCGCCATCGCCGCCTTCGCCATTCAACAAGTAACTATAATATCACCTAAAGCTCGTTCTATCGTATATGGCACCATCACCATTCAAGCCAAACCGTTAGACGAAACCGGGCTGAATTACGTCCTGCTCCTTTGCGACAAAAAAGGACGCAGCGTTAGCAACACGCTTCCAATACGTTTTGAATTAGACACTACACAAATGGAAAACGGCAGCCACATGCTGCAGGTTGACGTTTATGATAAGTTTGGAAATGTAAGCAGTTCACAACCCGTTCCCATCATGGTATTGAACAGACCCGGCGATGCACTCGGTATGCCGGCTCTGCCACCGTCAATTACCAATAGAAAACCAGCTTCGCCGATTGCAAAGAAACCACCAGTAACAACTAATCCGCCACAGGAAAATGTTGTGGTAGACAATGCCAGCAATGCGCAATTTACCACGCTGGCCGGAACAACATTAAAGCCAACCCAAACCAGTACCACGCAAAACGATTCAATTCCTATTGCGGGTAACGGGAAAAAGTTGAAAATCTTGTTAGATGGCAAACCATTAATTATGGACCGCGAACCTTATATAACCAGCGGTCATACCATGGTGTTGCTGCGGTCAATAATTGAAACAGCGGGTGGTAAGTTAAATTGGCAAGGAGAACATGGCCAGGCATTGATTGACGGACGCGAGATTCAATTTACCCTCAACTCACCGCAGGCATTAATGGATGGCGAGGTTGTAGAGTTAGACGAACCATTATCACAAATCAAAGACCGCGTGTATGGTCCAGTAACAATCTGGAAGGTCATGGTTTCCGGTAATGTAGGTTACGAAAAAGCTCCACATACTGTATATCTGCGCAGTCCGCAGACTATTGCCAGCATTCCAGCACCTGTAAAATAGCCATAAATGCTAACAATTGAATATGCTGACAATACAACCGGAATGGTGATGACGGTTGAACCGGAAAGCATAGAAAAATATCTGCAAGAAGAAAAAGGCATTCTATGGGTTGATATTCAGCATCCAACTGATGTTGATTTTGCTTGGCTGTCTGAAATATTTAAGTTTCATCCTCTGGCATTAGAAGACGCTTCAAATAATCGCCAGCGACCTAAAATGGAAAATTACCAGAGTTATTATTTCCTGGTTTTAAGGTCGCCTAACAAAACTCATCAACATCGTATTGATACTTCTCAATTATCTGCATTTATCGGCAAGAATTACCTGGTGACTATTCATAAAAATAGTGCCGCGGTATTTACTGATATGCGGAAAAGATGGAATGAGAGCAGCTTTAATCAGAAAATGATTCCATTTCTTTGCTATCTTTTAATGGATGCTACTGTTGACCAGTATTTTCCACTTATTGACAGTATTGGCGATAAAATGGAAAAAATTGATGAAGATATGTTAGAATCACAGGACTCAAATTTACCGCGTGAAGTAATAATGTTAAGAAAACAGTTGTTATATATACGCAAACAATTAGCCCCCATGCGTGACGCCGTTAACCTGTTTATCAGGTCCGAGGAAGATGGCGGAATATTCACCTTAGAAAATATGCGGGAATATTTCGTTGATATCTACGACCATTTATTAAGGCTTACTGAATATGTTGATACTTACCGCGATATGCTCAGCGGCAGTATGGAATGTTACCAATCAACTTTATCAAACACCCTTAATAATAATATGCAGCGATTAACCGTCATAACCACTATTCTCGCTACCGGCAGCGTATTAACTGGAATATATGGCATGAACCTGAAAGGCATGGGAATCGCCAGTGAAACGCATTTAGGCGCGTATATTCTTGTTCTGGTATTTTTACTGGTATCATTAATAGAGTTTTTAATTTTTAGAAAGAAAGGTTGGATATGATGCGAAAGCGGCCTGTTAAGGTAAGCAATCCAACCCCGGAAAAAGGAATGACATTTGCGTTAAACTTATTAACATTCCGATCAAGAACAGTGAAGGAGGTAGAGAAAAGACTAAAAGAACGCGGATATCCGCAAGAAATTATTGAAGAAATTATAGAAAAATTAATAAAGTTAAAATATCTTGATGATAAATCATACGCAGATGATTTCATTAAGAGCCGAACGAAATACGGCACCAGAAAATTAAAGATTGACCTGCGGCAAAAAGGCATCGAAAACGAAACGGTACAAGATTGTTTAGAAGAATGTTTGGATGCCGAAACGGAATTTTCCCGGGCGTTATGTGAAGCGCAAAAAGCGTTGAAAACAATGCGTCCACCCTACGACCGAGTTGTCATATTGCGCCTGCGCGGCAGGCTGGCACGGCGTGGTTTTTCAAGTGAAATCATCAGTCAGGCAATTCGAGAAATAAAATTGCAGGTGAAATCATCAGTCAGGCAATTCGAGAAATAAAATTGCAGGATTTAGATGAGGAGGGGCTGGATTAGTCTCCTATTTAAATGTGTGTCAACAGCCCGACATGCATAATTATATTAGTGGAGGGAATTATTTAATGCTTATTAAAGATTTTGACTGGTTGCTTGCAACATTAGTATTTGTGGTAATCGCAGGTATTATTGGTGTTATTATTCTGATAAAACAGTGGAAAACATCGGAAGACCTTCGTCGTAAGGCAGAGTCTGAACGAGATTTGGCTAAAAAAGATTTAGAAACCGTGCATAGTGCCGCTCAACTGAAAGTCGCTGATGAAATGCTGAAAATGCGGACTGATATTGAACTGGAACAAAAAGAAGCACGAGCAGAAATATTGCGTCTTGAACGCAGATTAAGCCAGAAAGATGAAGCTTTAGACCGCAAGTTAGAAACCGCAGAACGACGGGAAGTTGAACTGAACCGAAAAGAGCAGGAAATTACGAAGAAACTTACGGAAGCTCAGACGCTGGCAGCTAAAAGATTAGAAGAACTGCAGCGTGTAAGCGACCTGACATTAGAGCAGGCGCGCCAGCAGATATTAGATATTGCCCGCGACCAGGCCAAATTTGATGCCGCCAGGATTGCGCGGCAGATTGAAGAAGAAGCTACAGATAAAGCTGATAATGAAGCGCGCAGAATTATCACCATGGCTGTACAACGCTTATCAGTTGAAGAGACTGCGGAAGCGACAGTATCTGTTGTTCCTATCATGAATGACGATGTAAAGGGAAGAATAATCGGTCGTGAAGGCCGCAATATTCGCACTTTTGAAACATTAACCGGTGTTGACTTGATTATTGACGACACACCTGAAGCAGTTGTTATATCATCGTTTGACTCGGTACGGCGCGAGGTTGCCCGTCTTGCGTTAATTAACTTGATTGAAGACGGCAGAATTCACCCAACCCGTATTGAAGAGTCAGTAGCCCGCGCACAGGCTGAGGTTGATCGCCAGATTAAACTTGCCGGTGAGCGTGCAGTATTAACCACTGGTGTTACCGGACTGCATCCTGATCTGGTACGTTCAATTGGTCGCTTGCGTTATCGCACCAGTTTTGGGCAGAATGTGTTAAATCACTCGATTGAGGTATGTCAGTTAGCCCGTATGATGGCTGAAGAGTTAGGCGTTAATGTTGATGTAGCAAAACGCGCTGGTCTGCTTCATGACATAGGTAAAGCATCTGATAGCGAAAATGAAGGCTCACATGCCAGCATCTCCGCAGATTTGGCGCAGAAATGCCGCGAAAAACCGGAAGTTATCCATGCTATCGCCGCTCACCATGGTGAACCGCATCCTGAAACAGTCGAAGCAGTATTGGTACAGGCTGCTGATGCCATCAGTGCCGCAAGGCCTGGTGCCCGCAGAGAATCGCTGGAAAATTATATTAAGCGATTGGAGAAATTAGAAGAAATCGCCAATGCGCGTCCTGGTGTTGAAAAGGTATACGCAATTCAGGCTGGGCGTGAAGTGCGAATTATGGTAAAGCCTGAGCAAGTAGACGATAATGGCGCATATATGATAGCGAAGGATGTCGCGAAAGAGATTGAAGACCACATGCAGTATCCGGGACAGATTAAAGTCACCGTGATACGCGAAACCCGTCAGGTAGAATACGCCAAGTAAAATCTCATGGCTGCACGGAAAAATACTCCGTGCAGCCTTTTTTGTCATATAGTTATAACAAAATTATGAACTTCATTTCAATATTATCCTGGTTTCTTTTACTTTTTTTTGCCACTGGCTTACAGACGGCAATGGGGCAGGGGTACCCGGGTGCGATAATATTGATGGCTATGCTGGCAGGATTTTGGCGCACACCTTTGATTGGCGGTTTGGTAGGTATTGCCGGCGGCTTATGTGAATCTGCAATAAATGGTCAATCGCCATTAAAATGGTGCTTCATTATGGCATCATTCGGGATAATATCTGGCTTTGTTGGCCGCAATGTCGCCACTAACCACTACTTCACCCCGGCAATCTTCAGCATGTTAGCCTTTTTCTTCATAACTCTTACGGAAGGAATCATGGCTCGCATCGGCTTTATGAACTCAATAGATTTAGCATGGCGTCACGCGGCATTTGCACTGATATTAACATTAGTACTGCAATTTATTCGTGTCACAGCAATGAATTACCAAATTCGCAAGAAAGAAGTAATTAAGTAAAGGGAATAGACCGTTAGCAAACTAATCCTCTAAATAAAAAAAACCGTCTGTAAGAAAATCTTACAGGCGGTAATTATTAATCCCCGGTGGCGTAAGCCGCCTTTATTCCGTAATTATTCGGCTGGGGAGATAGCGTTGCTGGGGCAGACTTCTGCGCATGCAGCACAATCTACACAAGCCTCTGCATCAATAACGTACATGGTTGGGCCTTCGCTGATAGCGTTATTCGGGCATTCACCCACACAGGCACCGCATGATACGCATTCTTCACTGATTACATATGCCATTAAATTAGACCTCCTTAAGGAATCAACAGGGTCAGAAATTTAATTAAACCCCGGTGGGCAACTTTAGGCTACCAGATATATTATATAAAATTCCACCCAATTTGTCGTTAGAAAATTACTGGATTTTGAATATTTTTTTACCTTGATAATAACAAATAAATATTTTTTTCTATCAAACACAGAATATCTGTTAAAAAGATAAATATATCTTTCCCAATTGTACCAATTGAGGGTAAAATATATGCGGAACAGAAGATACAGGGGACGTTAAAATGCGTATTGCACTTGGACAAATTGATTGCCGGTTGGGCAATCTGCCATATAATTGCACCAGGCACGAAGATGTATTAAAAATTGCCGCAGAATCAAACGCTGATCTGACGGTTTTTCCTGAATTAAGTTTGACAGGTTATCGATTGCGCAGTAATATTCATCGCGCAATGCTTACTGACAATGATTTTTTGCATAATTGTGGAAAGGTGTCATCAGTATTGCAGGAAGGAACTTTCGCGACTTTTGGGTACGTAGAAGTCAGCGAACGTTCGGTACTGCATAACTCGACAGTTATCCTGGAGTCAGGAAACGACCAGCCGATATTTCGTCATCGTAAGGTGTATTTGCCGACTTATGGAATGTTTGAAGAAGCGCGTTATGCCCGACCGGGTTTGCGTATCCGTACCATTGACCTTACAATGCGTGATGGAGAAACATGGCGTATCGGCATATTATGCTGTGAGGATGCCTGGCACAGTACCGCATGGGCAATTATGCAGGCGTATGGCGCCGATCTTATTATTGTTCCTTCCGCTTCACCGGGGCGTGGGGTGGAAAGCGATCGGCTGGGCAGCCAGAAATCGTGGTATGGCATATTATCAACCCACGCTGAATTAAGCGGCTGCTGGGTGGCATATTGCAATCGGGTCGGTTTTGAAGATGATATTCATTTTTGGGGCGGCTCATCAATATTTGCACCTACTGGCGAGATGACAGCGCAAGCCGGATTGATGGATGAAGAGACCTTGATTCATGACATATCGCGACGCGCCGTTACTACTGCCAGAATAAGCACTCCTATTATTGCTGATGAGAATTGGGACATGATTTCAAGAGAATTAAATATTGCGATGATGAATAAAGAATCGGAAAATTGAGGGTAATATGATGAAAGACATGAGAAATTTATTACAGACTAACCCTGATTTAGTACAGCGAATTTTAATACATGCAATCCGTCATACCAGTGAATCAATCCGCGGACATGAGCGCGGACGCTGGGTGGTAAATTTATCTGGCGGCTTGGATAGTTCATTATCAACTTTTCTTGCAGCAGAAGCTGTTGGAAAGGATAATGTTCTTGCTTTGCTGCTTCCATATAAATCATCTGCGTCATCAAGTGTGGATGATGCCATGAAAGTAGTAAACGCACTGGGAATCAAGTATAAAATTTTTGAAATAACTGACGCTGTTGAAGGTTTATATAAAGCTAAAGGAATACCAATTGATGAAGCTGATGGCCGCGCTAAAGGAAATGTGATGGCGCGAATGCGCATGATTTTTGGCTATGAAGAATGTGAAAGATGGGGCGGGCTGCTATTGGGAACCAGCAATAAAACCGAAGCACTTTTAGGATATTCAACTATTTGGGGAGATTCAGCCAGTGCGCTAAATTTAATTGCTGACCTGTATAAAACCCAGGTTCGCCAGCTTTCACGTTCAATTGGCGTACCACAGGTAATATTGGATAAAGCACCCAGTGCAGACCTTGAACCAAACCAAACCGATGAGAGCGACCTTGGATTCAGCTATTACTCAATGGACAATGTATTGGTAAGATTTGTTGACCACAGCATGGCACCGGCTGAAATAAAAGCAGAACTATGGAAATCAATGGGTGATATCGGCACTGACTGGAATGCGTGTGTTGATAAAATATGCGGTGTAAGCACTGATGAAGAAATGAGACCGGGACTTGTTGATATCATGCAGTATAAACGCCGGATGACTCCCATAGTTCCAAAGGTAAGCCGGGTAACAATAGAGACCGATTATCGTCCTCCAAAACAATGGGGCAGATAACGTTTAATCAAATAATACCTTTTTGTTTTTTATGGTATAATAAATTTACCAATATTTGATAGAAAAGTCTTAATATAAAAAGGGGTAGTAACTATTTATGCCAAAAGGTATGATGCTGGCAGCGGGACGCGGGACGCGATTAAAACCTTTAACAGATAATTTGCCAAAACCATTATTGCCGGTCGCAAATCGGCCGACAATGTGTTATGGGTTAAATGCATTGCGAAATAGCGGTATTACTACTATTTGCAGTAATATTTCATACAAGTCGGATGATATAAAGACAGTAATTGGCAGTGGCTGCAGCCATGGTGTGGATATAAATTGGCTTATCGAAGATGAACCATCAGGAACAGCAGGCGGCTTTAAAAAGATGGAAGCTGTTTTATGCGATGATACTGTAATTGTAATTGCCGGCGATGCCATGTTGGACATTGACCTTAATGAACTGTTGAATTATCATCATATAAAAAAAAGTTTTGCAACCATTGGTACTCTTCCTGTAAATGATCCCTCGCAATATGGAGTAGTTAGAACTGAAAACAATGGCAGGATAATTGATTTTCAGGAGAAACCTGCCCCTGGTACACAAATAAGCAAACAGGCAAATACCGGAATATATATTTTTGACCATGCTGTGTTTGATATGATCCCCTCTGACAGCTTTTTTGATTTTGCAATGCATCTTTTCCCGCAAATACTTCAGAAAAACTTGCCTTTTTACGCAATTCCTCTGCATGGTTATTGGACTGATATTGGAAATCCAGTTGATTACCTGCAGGCTAATATGGACTACCTTAAAGGCATGATTAACATAAAAGGTGAAGGAAAAGAAGTTGCGGGCAATTTAATAGGCGATAATTCTATAATTGAAGATGTATCAATTGTAGAGTGCGTGATAGGTTCAAATATAAATATAGCCGCAGGTTCATCCCTCACACATTCGGTAATTTGGGACAATACCGTTATAACGTCTCCGGTGACGGTCTCCGACGCTGTTGTTACACCGTTTGGCATATATCAGATTAACAGCAAATCAGTTTTAAGTAATAGATAAAACAAATAAACCTTCAGCAGGTCTAATCTTCTGTCAAAATATTATTTAAAGGTGATTTATGAAAAGATTAATTTTATTGCTGCTGCTGGCAATGGCTGTTTTTACCACCGTAATTGCAGAACCTATCCGCATAGTTCCAATCGGTGATTCTATTACCCAGGGTGGCAGAAGCGGTCGTGAAGAATACACTTATCGATATTCGCTATTCTGTAAAATGAAAGATGCCGGCTATGATTTTGATTTCATCGGTTCGTTAAAATCTGGCTTAAATGCTGATTTTAAATGGCCGGATTACAAAGGACAGCCATTTGATACCGACCATGAAGGCCATTATGGCTGGAAAACAGCGGCTGTTCATGACAAGCTGCAAGGTTGGATTAATGATTATGCTGCCCCTGCCGATATTGCGTTAATTCA
Organism: uncultured bacterium; assembly: GCA_964638715.1. Classification (GTDB taxonomy): domain Bacteria; phylum Armatimonadota; class Hebobacteria; order CAIYQO01; family CAIYQO01; genus JBAXQQ01. The sequence goes on from CAZWZF010000068.1 coordinate 9,339, forward strand.
TCTGGGAACAAACGACCAGGGTTCAAAAGATTTCAATAAAGATATTATTGAGCCAATGAAAGATATGGTGAAGATGCTGCGGGAGAAAAATCCCCGGGTAGTGGTTATCTTTGCGCATTTAAATTTCAATGGCGGTAAAGCATTGGAAATCCGTCCTTTAGTCGCTAAAATGGCAGAGGAAATTACCACAAAAGAATCTCCGGTGTTGACAGTGAATATGTATGAAGGCTGGATTGAAGACCCACAAAAAGAAGGAACTGATACTTTTGACTGGGCACACCCAAATCCTCAAGGTCAAAAGAAAATGTCTAAGAAGTGGTTTGAAAAGATGAAACCTTTTTTAGATGATATAGCGAAAAGCAAGAAAAATAAAGATGAGAAAAAGGTTTTGCTATAAATACGGCACATATTAATAAAAGATAATTTAAAAAATCCCGGATTTTACAATAAAACTCCGGGATTTTCATCATTTCAGTGAATTTATGCGACATAATCTGCATAAATTTCGTATAATAATGTATCGCAAATTTACATTTGGGGGCGAAAGATGTCATCTATTAACTTGAAATTATTTTATTTATTAATAATCATATTTTTATTCACTGCTATATCATTTTCCGCACCAGCAGGTACAGTAACCTTAAACTCGCCTGCTGATGGTACAACAAATATTCAAACCCCGGTGTCAATGGTATGGACATCACCCACTAATACAGATTTTTATCTTTATACTATTCAAATCGCTACCGATGCATCATTTCAGGCACCGATTGTGAATGAAAATACAACAACAACGATATACTCGGTAAGTCGCAATTTAACTTCAAACACAAAGTATTTCTGGCGTGTTTTAGCGATGCAGAAAATAAATCTTAATTCACCAACAATCGCTTATTACATATCTAATCCATGGGTTTTTTATACTGGAAATATATCAACACTTGCACCAGTGAAATTACCTGCAGTACCAGTATTATTGGCACCTACAAACAATTTAACGAATGTACCACAAACTGCCAGGTTGACCTGGAAAACTGCTTTATATGCAACCTCATATTCAGTTCAAGTTTCAACTGATGCACGTTTTATAACATCAGCAATAAAAATAAGTACAGATAATATTTTGGATATTAATTATGATACTGGGTATATAAGCGGCACATTAGAACCTGTATTAAAACCTGGTACGCGATATTTTTGGCGCGTCCGTTCGGCAAATTCAGGCGGCAACAGTGGGTGGTCGAATTATTATTCTTTTCTTACTACTGCAACAATGCAGGTGATTCCACCACCTACATCTGTTAACCTGTTATCTCCAAATAATGGTGTAACATATAATACGGATAATACACAAAATATAACCTTTGCTTGGGGTACTTCACCAAAAGCAACATCATATACCCTGCAAATATCATCTGATAATACTTTTACAACAATAAAGAAATCTGTTGTTACAACTTTATCAAGCAACCTTATGGACATATCGGTTTTTGAAGCATCAAGATTATATTGGCGTGTATTATCTACTAATGCCAGTGGTAGTTCACTCTCAGTGACACGAACATTTACTGTCATGCCCAGTTTCCTTATATCGCCGTTAAATAATTCAACAATCGAAAACGATGGCAATAGCTTGCAATTTACCTGGGATAGTGTTCATTATGTGGATGATAGTAAATATGTGACAGCTACTTATATTTACGATTATGATTTAACTCTACAATATGCTGATAATCCTAATTTTACAAACATGGCAACGAAAACTCTTTCAAATGGTGCAACATCCACAACAATAGTTAAAACAGCATTCAATCAAGGTATAACATATTACTGGCGATTAAAATTAGATTCAGATTCCTTATATATTGGTGCTGCAGGTAATAACCAGTTAAATACTGATCATAGTATTTCATACACCCCATATCGTTCATTTAAGATCATTCCAAAACCAGTAACCGCTGTTATTCCAACAGCACCAGTACTTGATAAACCTGCCAATAACACCGTTTTTTCTTTAGATACAACATTAAATGTTGATGCTCCTATAGCGTTAAACTGGTCAGTATACGAGCCTGGTGTAACGTATACTCTAAAAATTGCATCTGATAACGCATTTACGAATGTAGAAACATCGATTGATATTAATACATTGTCAACATCTATTTCCAGAACGCTTTTACCTGTTGGCGATCATTATTGGCGCGTGACAGCTACTAATGTAAATGGTTCGTCGAAATCAGAAATACGTAAATTTACTATAAAGAAAGTTACTACTACAACTGCATTTAATGCATCAATAATAAATCTCAATTCTCCTGCTACTGGCAGCATTGTATCCGCTTCATCAGTTGTATTATCTTGGAAAGAAATAAATAATCCGACCATTTATGGCGACTTAAAATACAATGTGCAAATTTCTCAGAATATCAATATGACTACGCCAATTCTTGATACAAAAATAGCATCTCCACTAACTGGCGGATTAGTCGAATATGGGATAGGTTCTGACTTTGGGACAACAAAAGCTATACTACTTCCCTTGACAACATATTATTGGCGTGTAAACCTTAACGATGGATTAACAAGTGAAACTACAAACTGGTCAACAGTTTGGAGTTTCACTACAGAACAATCGAAAGTATTAACTGCTCCTAATGTTCCGTCGCTGGTATCACCCGCCAATACTGCTACCGGTGTGGGGTTAACTCCCACGTTTTACTGGAATGCAGTGGATAAAGCAGACTATTATCATTTCCAGTTATCAACTTCAAATACATTTGCATCAATATTGTTAGATAAAGATCAAGTAACCAGTATCAGCATGGCATTGCCAACAGCGTTAAATTTAAATACAAATTATTATTGGCGTGTGCAAGCAATTAATATCATTGGCATCAGCGCATATACTGTAGGTCAATTCACTACCCGTGATACACCTGAAGCGCCGACGTTATTAACTCCGGCAAATAATAGTACTACTGGATCTGATTTAGTGGTATTTTCATGGAACGCCATTAATGGTGTAATATCTTATAAATATGATTTATCTTCGGATAGTAATTTCGCTAATATTTTACTAACTCAAACTATTAATGCGCCGACAACAACTGCAACAATAACTAATGCAGATGTTTCTTTTGTGAGAGCGAACCGATATTATTGGCGGGTTTTTGGTCGAACTAATGCTGGAGTAGGGCAAGTGTCGCCAGTTTGGTCATTCACTGTTCAAACTGATTATTCGCCAGCTAACGCCGCAATTAATATACCAATTAAACCTGTACTTAGTTGGCCAATTCCTTCTGCGACAATAAATGTACAAATAAGTTATCAGCTTCAAATTGCAACATCTTATGGTTTTGATTATGTGCTCTACAGCAAGACTGGTCTACCAGCAAACAGTTTAACGGTTGCTGCTGCTGATACTTCTGCAATTTTAAGTTATAACACTACATATTATTGGCGTGTAAAATCTGTAGTGAATGGTGTTGCTGGTGCATGGTCATTCCCATATAGATTTACTACAATTGCATCACCAATATCTGCACCTGGCACAGTAACATTATTAACTCCTGCAGACAGTATTACAAATGTTAATGTTGATAATTCATTAGTATTAAACTGGAATGCAGGATTAAATGCCGCCAGTTATTCAATGCAGATGTCTACATCGGCTAATTTCTCTGCCATAGTGTTAAGCCAGACCGGAATAGCGACAACGTCGTATGCACTTACTACGGCACAATGTGGTTTATTATTCCCCAATACTAATTATTACTGGAGAATACGCACTGAAAACTCCGCTGGCAGCAGTGCATGGTCGGCTTATTTTAAATTTACAACTAAACCGTTCTCTGTAGTAATTCTATCACGTCCAATTTTGACTTTACCTGCTGATAATTTCACCAGAACAACAGGAACAGTAGACTTTAGTTATGGACCGGTATATGGTGCAACACAATATAATCTGGTGATAGCTACTTCACCAGACTTTAATATTAATTCAATAGTATCAGATACTACAACATCAGGAACGGCAAATTTATCTAAATCATATTCATTTAGCATCAAGAAAGCTTATTATTGGCGTGTGAAAGCTATTCGGGATTTAGATACAACTGATGGCATAATTGATGGTGAAAGCGAATTTTCTGTATATCGTAAATTAATTATTCAATAAACCACCTTGCAGGTATTCACCGGAAGGCATGAATGTGATATTCTATGTCTGCCGCTGACAACGGATCGATAAAAATAAAGTTTAAATTGGGAGAAATATAAAATGACTGGTGACATCCAGGAATTAGAAGAAGTAAATCCGACTATCGCCGAAGGTGGTGTCGTAAATGAATCACGCAGCAATGATTATGAAAAGCTGTGGCAGAATTTGTCGGATTTGAAAGAAAAGGGCGAGAAGATCAGCGTGCTGGTTATTGATGCCGGCAAAGGCGGTCTGGAAGTAAGCATGGGCGTCCGTGCTTTCATCCCTCGTTCGCAAATTGCAACAAAAAATTTGAACAATTTAGAACGATATATTGGTCAAACTCTTGATGTAAAAATAACAGAAGTTAATCGCGAAGACGGCCGTGTTATTTTGAGCGAACGAATCGTTGCTGATGAATTAGCTAAGATTGAACGCGAAGAAACCCTGGCAAAATTAAAACCCGGACAAATTATCACCGGTAAAGTTGTACGGATTAAAGAGTTTGGCGCGTTTGTGAATATCGGCGGCGTTGATGGCTTGCTGCACATTGGCGATATGACATGGGAACATATTGAAAAACCTGAAGAAGCTGTTAAGTTAGGCGATGAATTGGAATTAAAAGTTCTTAAAATTGAACAGAAAAAAGATGATTATCGCATTTCTCTCGGCCTAAAACAGATGACTGACGACCCTTGGATTATTGCCCGCAATGAATTTGGCGAAGGCGCATCCGTTGAAGTTGAAATTGTACGTTTGGCAACACTGGGTGCAATCGTAAGATTGATGAAAGGTGTTGAAGGGCTTATACCTAACGAAGAACTGTATGAGCATAGAAATGTTACCGAAGAAGATAGAGTTCAGGTTGGACAAAAGGTAACTGCTAAAATCACAGAATTCCGGGTGCGGGAACACAAACTAACCATGAGTGTTCGATCAGCCATACGGGATAGAGAACGCGGTCAGGTACGTGATTTTATGAAAGAACAGACAGCCGCAAATATGAAACCGACATTAGGCGACTTATTTGGCGACGTGTTTAACAAATTTAAAAAAGAAGAATAAACAAATTGTTTTGAACCCCCGGATGCATGCATTCCGGGGTATTTCTTTATAAATCACCTCTTTTCGTGCTATAATCCAGCAGAACTATTTAATTTGGGAGCAGTTATGAAACTGTCATTTGTTAACTATATAGTTGTAACGATAATTGCATTAACAATAATTGGATGCAGCGACGTTAAGCATAAATTATTGCCAACAGATGTAGTTCAATTATCATCAACCAAAGACGGCGCAATATCAATGACAGGTGAAAGAGCTGCAGCAAATCAAGTAGCATTCAACATTCAGCAGCTTGATGAAACGGCTGCAGTGAAGCTATCCCCAATTCCTGCTGGACGCATATTTGTAACAGGTTTTAATACCAGCAATAATAATTCCCCGGTAAATTCCCCGATTACTGTAAATATTAAGTTACCATCTGCATTTACTCCGGGTGAGCAGCTGCCGGTTTATGTTTTAAACGCATTAAATTGGCAATCATATAAAAATCCTGCTGTAGTTTCATCAAGCGGTAAAGATGCAGTATTAACGGTAGATACTTTGCTGCCAATTATCATAGTTTCAAATTCTTTCAAAGTTGCACTGAACAAAGATTTCAGCCTGGCAAATGCTGCTGAAGTAACCATAGGCACCGGAGATTTCACCTGGACAGCAGGAAAAAATATCACGCCTTCAATGTCGATGGTAAAGAAAAGTGCTGTTGACTTTAATTCTTTAGCAACTGCGACAATTGGCGACTATACATCATCTCCTTCGGTTGTAGCAACTAATGATACATGGCTGATTCGCACAGTAAAAAGCAATGTTGGCTACGTTTATTACAAGGTTAAGTTTATATCAATTGGCGAGAGTGGCGCAGTATTCAACTATGCGAAATTGCAGGAAGTTGTTGGTCCGAAAGTATTAATTCAGCCAATTTTCGCCGCAGGTGGAAATCAAACTATTGCCTATGGGAAATTGATGAGCTGGTCTGATGACCCGCGGGAAATTACATATACCGGTGTTGATGGCAAAATATACAAAGTATCTCCGGTAGCTGGTAATGTTCCTGTATTAGCTTTGAATCAAAATGATCCTGCTATAGTTGGCGGTGCTGTATGCCCCAACTTCATACCTGCTCAAGGTAATACTATTTGCTTCATGACCGGTGCATATATAACTGATACATATAAAAATAGCACTCTTTTCCACTTGATGAAAGTTTCTCCTTTAACACCAATACCAAATGCAATGCTCCTGCATCAATTAGATCCGACAATGGTAGGCTTACCTGCGGGTGATCTGCAATTGCCATCTCAAATGAGCGTTTCGGCAAATGTAGAAAGAATGGTAGGATTTTGGACAACCGGAATTTACGCGGTTGATTTTGGCGGAAATGCAACGAATGCTGTGAAGTTAGGAACAATGGCTGAAATTAAATACATCTCCATGTCTCCGAACGGCATTAATATTGCCCTTAGTAAAGCTAATGGGAAAATTTATATGCGCAGTTTTTATGGTGCAGAAACTGTAGTAGGTGATGGCAATTGGCCATCATTCAATGCTGATGGTTCTAAATTAGGATATATGAATGGCGGAACTTATGTCATCAAGAACTTGCTGACAGGCGCTGTTAATAGTTATGAATTACCATTCGGAACGGTCTGGAGTGCACCTTCACTGGCACCATCAACCAACCATATTATTTTCCGCACATCCAATGGCGGCATGTCGTTAGGATTACTGTTAGATTAATGAATCAATATATAATATACACTGACGGGTCATGCAAGGGAAACCCTGGCCCAGGCGCTGCTGCTATTGTCATTACGTCTCCAGATGGCACTATAGTCAAAGAATATGCCAAAGGCTACCCGCACACCACTAACAACCGCATGGAGATGTCTGCCGCTATAGCCGCGTTAAATGCCGTACCGGACGCTGACGTTACAATTATCACAGATAGTACCTATGTGTATAAAGGTATTACCGAATGGATACATAATTGGAAGAAAAAAGGTTGGAAAAGCAGTACCGGAAAACAAGTTGAAAATATTGATCTCTGGCAGAAATTTGATAAAGCAGTGGCAGAATATACCGGTAAGATTAAATGGAAAGTTGTGAAGGGCCATGCCGGTAATCCAGGCAATGAACGAGCCGACGTATTAGCACAGGTTACCGCCAGCCAAACAGCGGATAGTATCCGTGAATAAAAGATGCTGATTAGACGCGAAGAACCGAATGATATTGCCGTTATTTTAATTAAAATTTTATAAAGATCACTTCGACAGTCTCAGTGACCTATTCTAAAAACAAAAAAACTAAAACCTTACCACCTAACCCCAAAACCCCTATTATCAATCAATATAAATTCCGCGCAGGACTTCTTCTATACTGGTAATACCTCGCCGTGCTTTATCTATACCATCATCCCGTAAAGTTGGGATGCCTTGTTCTACCATGATTGTACGTATCTCAGATGCAGATGCCTTCCGCAGGATTGCTGCTTGTATTGCAGTATTGGGCACCAGTGTTTCATATACTCCCAATCTGCCATTATAACCGGTACCACGGCATTTATTGCAACCGCGTCCCATTACATAATCGTGACCGTCGTTCAATATATTCAGTCTTTCGCGTACTGGCGTTGGCAAATCTACTTTTACCCGGCAATGGGGACATACTTTTCTCAGCAATCTTTGCGCAATAATGCCGCTGACGGCTGAAGATACCAGGAAAGGTTCTGCGCCCATATCTACCATACGGGCTGCTGCCGCTGCGGAGTCATTACAGTGTAAAGTAGTTAATACCAGGTGACCGGTCAATGATGCCTGAATTGCCATTGTCAGCGTTTCTAAGTCGCGAATTTCACCAACCATGATGATATCCGGGTCCTGACGTAAAAACGCGCGCAAACCAGCGGCAAATGACATGCCAATTTTAGGATGCACCTGCACCTGGGTAATTCGTGGGAATTGATACTCAACCGGGTCTTCTACTGTCACAACATTTCGTGCGACACAATCAATCTTTGCAAGGCTGGCATATAGTGTTGTGGTTTTACCACTTCCGGTAGGTCCGGTAACCAGGCACATGCCGAATGGACGATTTATTAAATCTTCCAAAACCTTGCGATTTGGACCTTCCAACCCTAATTGCGAGTAATCCATCGAGATTATGCCTTTCGGCAATAAACGCAAAACGACTTTTTCACCCACAATGGCAGGCACTATTGAAACGCGCAAGTCAAATGCTTTGTTGCCGAAATTAACTTCAAATCTGCCATCCTGCGGCAAACGAGTCTGGGCGATATCAAGACGGGATAAAATTTTGATTCGCGATACCACTTGCGGATGTTTTGTCAGATCGTAGGTAATGTGGTCATACATCTGTCCATCTACGCGAAAACGCACGAATACCGTACCCGGGTGTGGTTCGATATGAATATCACTTGCATGGTCAGTAATTGCTCGCTGTAGAATACCTTCAACTAATGTAGTGGCATTTCCGGCTCCGGCGGCTTCACTCGCCCGTATAATATCGGCACCGGGGGCATTTTCATTATTATTTTGTATTCCCTGGTTCAGCAAGTCTTTTGGTGCAGCAACATAGCTGTCATCAATAGAATTGCTGCTCGAACTACCGCCGTAATGTTTGTCTATAGCGCGTAAAATGTCGGCTTCGGTGGACTGCAACAGAGAAATTTTGCAGGCTGTCATCTGTTGCAACTGGTCCATCATCACAATGTTACTTGCATCTGTGGTCACGACAGATAATGTATGCACACCTTTTCGTGTTTCTTCTAAAGCAATAGGGCAAATACGATATTTCTCTGCTGTACTGCGTGGGATTAATGCTAAAGCTTCTTTAGGTACCGTCATTTCTTGTGGTTTTATAACGGGTAAAGGTTCACCTGTCATCAGGATGTTCTCCTTTCGATTACCACTATATTATACCAAACTGTTTGTAAATATAGATGTGTCATTTTATATTTTGCAGACTATTTTTATTCAACATTTAAAATAAGTACTGTTAATGCGGCGGTTGGGCTTTTGCCGGATACTTTTATATCAGGATTGCCATTTGTGCAAAAACATACTAACTTTGTCGATGTTCCGTTGCCATTAAGATAGTTAGGCAAATCACTGTTGATTTTAAAATATATTTTATTAAAGTCGCCGTTTTTAACGTTAAGTGATATATCTTTAGCCTGTGAAGTTACTGTCTCACCTGCTTTGGCGATGAAATAACTTGATGCGATGTAATTCTCATATATAATTCCGCGGTCGATATTAATTTCAGACCCGTTTGTTATTTTATATTTTCCGCCTGGTATTTTAACTGCGGTAATGCCATTTCCTAATGAAACCTGGTTGTCAAAAACTACTTTACGCTGCGACCACATATCCATCCGAAAATCGTCTATTGAAAAAACCGAGTTTTGGAAATTATACCTGATTGCTTTACTGGGTTCTTCATTTTGACGTCGGTAGTTATAATTGTAGTTATAATCGTTGTACTGTGAAGAATATTCTTCACTGCCAAATAGTCCGTTATCGCCAATCCCTACTTTGTATGACCTGCTGGCGGGTGAATATACTGACATGATGGTATTCATCTCAGCGGTTTTTTGCCCGGTGGATGAATGTACCACACTGAGTGTATTTATATATAGATTTAAACCTTTTGATACCAAACCTATGGTAAACGCTATTAGGGTAAACAGTATCGCGATAATGGGAGTGGTTTTCCATGCTAATTCGCGCTTATCAATTTTTTTCAAAATCAAATAATTAATGGGGGATACCACTAAAATATAAATTATCAGATACATGATAATAGCGGAAATGCTGGGAGGTTTAACAGATGTAGGCATCATATCAAGGCCGTCTGCTATGCGTGATGTGAAAAATCTGGTATGGCTGAATGAATAGCAGATGGCTCTTAGCAACTTTCTTTGATTTGCGTCAATGGTTAATTCCGGGTCAAAATCGAGTAAAACCACTTTGCCAATGCCAAGCAGCTTAACTTTTTTGCCTTTTTCCGGCAATATTGATTTAAAAAATGGTGTATCCAATCTGCCCGGCACTCCGCCATTTCCAACAATAACGCACCCGCCGTTGCTGACCCATCCAATAATTGCTTCCTTTACTTTTGGGCTGTTAAAACTGTTTTCGGTAACATTTGAAGGCAGATACAATATTTCTGCCGCGCGATATCCTTCCGCGTTATCCGGCAATATATTAGGCTCTACCGAACCGGTCAGGATATTCATATTATTGCCGCCATAGTTGTAATTATAATTGTTGTTTACATCTTCGACGCCATTGGTAACAGCCATGTATTTGGCAGGCAGGTTAGATTTTTTTTGTTTTGTCAGAGTTCCCGAAACACCACCTGGTGCACCAATTGGAAGACCACCTGGAGCACCACCAGGTGCAGCAGCGGGAGCATCATCAGGACTTACAGTTGCAGAACCATTGTTATCGTTGATATTCAGATTAGTTGTCGGGTCAAACACATCGCCATTCATGAAATCAAGACCGTGTCCGCCGGCAGATAACACAAAACGGTCATTTGCGGAAAATTGCCTTGCGGTTACTGTTGTTGAAGTAATGTTTTTTCCATTTGATACAAAGGACAACTTGAAGTTGGTTTGTATATCTCGCGGATTGCAGTATATGAAACGCAGTTGATTACAATTTGCCGGAAAAACCGCGGGGAAATAATAATCTTTGCATATTCGGGTTTCACTTTGCAGGTTCCCCTGTGTTAAAATGAACTCGCCTTTGATTTCACTGCCATTATTCACCACTGTAATGGCAATTGGCATCGGTGAACCCGGCATGTAATTTCCGGAATAACCGGCAACAGCCACTAAACTCAAAGCAGCAAAAGAAGGAACAGCAGCTGCCAGCAATAAAAATAAAATTAAACGCATCGAAAATCTCCTGAAAGATGCTAATTAGTCATTAGATTGAAGATATTTTATATTTTATAGACTACGTTGTCAAAGCGTATAAATTTATGAACTGTTCACCTTTTGCTGATAATCTTTTTTACATCGATTAATAGGATAAATAAGATTTAATGTTGTTATATCTTTAAGAACCACGATAGAAATCTTAAATAATTTTCGCTTACCTTCAGCAGACTTGGGTAGTCGCATTAAGATGGAATGTTGTAGAGACGCAAAATCTTGCGTCTTTACTTAAGACTATTTTATTATTGAAATCCTATTAATCGATGTGAAATTAAAGACTGTTAGTAACCACTCCCTTCGTCACTGAGGTGACACCTCCCTCAAGAGGAAGGCATAATTTGCCATTTACCATTTGCCATTTACAATTTGACTCGTTCCGCTATAGACTTATCCCCATTTCCTGCGGTATACTTTCTCATCATAACTTGTAGGGAAAATTAATGGAATTGTCTGAAAAGTCGGCTGGTGCGGTAGTATTTCGGGTAGCGGAGGATGGTTCTCTGCTTTACCTGCTGCTGCTGCCTGCCGAAAGCAAACCATGGGGATTTCCCAAGGGTAAAATGCAGTTGTATGAGTGTGAATTAGACACTGCTAAACGCGAAATACGCGAGGAAGCGGACCTGCATGATTTAACTTTTTACACAGATTTCCGCGAGTCAGTGATATATTCATTTAACCGGGGTCAGCATACGGTGACTAAAGAAGTTGTATATTTTATAGCAAAAGCGGATAAAGGCACACCTTCCATATCCCGCGAACATATTCGCTGCCGTTGGACTACATTAGATGAAGCGATGAAATTGGTCGTTCATGAGAATACCATCCGAATACTGCAACTGGCTGATGAATATATAAAAACGAAATTATTAGACATGTCCGGAAATAAATAATGGCATTTTTTGGACTCTTTTTCCGCCATACAGCGTTGTTCATTTTACGTTTATCAATCCAGATAAAGTATAAACCGAACGCCTTGTCTGACGAAAAAATTGCTTCAAAATCTACTCATTTCATATTTCCAGACAAGTCTATTGTAAATTTATCGTTTAGCTCATTATTTTTAATGATATAATACTACCAATACTATGGAAAACATCGATAACGAATTTATTGTAGAACGATGGCGCGAATTGCAGCAAATGCAGCGCGATTATGAACGGGCAAGAGATGAAGAAGATGAATTACGCGCGGAGACAGCATATCTCCGCATGAAATTAGCTGACTCTTATGCGCGTCAGGGTAAAATTCATCGTGCTATTTCTGAATATAAGCGGGCAATAAAAATGGATCGCGAAAACGGCGCATTTTATTGCCGGTTGGCCGACGCCTATGTCGCTGCCGAGACGATACCTGCCGCTATGGAAGCATATAAAAAAGCCATTCGATTTGCCCCGTTGTTAGCCGAACCACACAGCAGTCTTGGCGATCTTTACATGCGCTATTCCATGTTCAACCCGGCGTTGGAGCATTATAATCTGGCGGTTAAGCTGGAACCGGACCGCGCGTTTTACCATTATCAATTGGCCGATATTATGGAACGTACCGGTATGCTTCGCGAGGCGATGAACCACCTGACAATAGCGGCAGAGCTGGCACCGCGAGTGGCATTTTATCGTTTCCGGCTGGGAACCCGGCATCAAGCCGCTGGAAACCATGAAATGGCATATCACCATTATTCTGAAGCGGTGCGGTTGGCAGTATTTGACGATTATTATTACGTGCGGCTGGCAGGTATGGCAGTGTTGACTGATCGCCGCGAGGAAGCCGTGGTTCAAATGGAACGCGCAGTGCAGATTAGACCCCGCAACGAAGCATACCAGGCATTGTTAATTATATTGTATCGAATTACCGGACGCTTTTCGCTGGCGGCTGATATGATACGAAAATTGCCGCGAATAGGACCGTATGACGCGGATTTTATCAGTCGGCGATTAATTGAATGGAATATAAACGGCGATTTCAGCGAGTATCTGAAGGAGGCGGCTGATGGCAGAACTGCGACCATGCAAATCAATTGAAGATATAAATGAAATGCTGGTGGAAAGCGGAAGTAAAACGGTACTGTTATTGAAACATTCCACCGTTTGCCCGATATCTTCAAACGCTTACGCAGAAGTAGCTAAATTTGCGCAGAATAATAAGGAAACCCCAGTTTATATTGTATTAGTACGAGAAAGCCGGCCCGTCTCCTTGCATCTGGCAGAGATAACCGGCGTCACTCATCAGTCGCCGCAAATTATACTAACGGGGTAGTCGGTTAGCTCCTCCTGTGCTACAATTACCCCATGACATCTTCT
>CAZWZF010000069.1:0-22325 GCA_964638715.1 uncultured bacterium
CACCGAGTGGCGAAGCCAGGAAGGTGTCTGTACCATTGGGTTTTGCAAAAGCCTCAATAAATTAAAAATAAATAAATAAAAACTTGAATTATTGCATAAGTTCACTCTATTATGGGAATTTAAACTAATAAGAGAAAGTTTTCTGATGATATAAGAGGAGAGTGGCCATGATAGTAACAATTTCACGACAAGCCGCTACAAATGGTGAGTTAATAGCGCAACTGGTAGCTGAGCGGTTGTCTTTGAAAGTCTTCGATAAAGAGATAGTAGAAGAAGTTGCACGTCGATTGCATAAAGAATGCGGTACTATTAAGCAAATGGATGAAGCTTTAATCAATCCAGTTGAATCCATACTCATGGAATGGCGCGAGTCAATAAGCGAGCAAACCTATATCAGGCAATTGCGGGGTGCTATCAGGTCTATTTCCAAGCAAGGCAACGCAGTGATAGTGGGGCGTGGCGCTAATTTTATCCTGCGAAATCCTGATTGTCTGAAAGTTAGAATTACCGCACCACTGGAGTTGCGGGTGGCCATGTATGTCGCCGGAGAAGGTTGTACAGAAAAAGAAGCATTGGAATGGATTAAAAAAACTGATAAGCGGCGTCATGATTTTATTCGCAAATATTATGAAGCAGATGTAGATAACCCATCAAATTATGATGTAGTGATAAATTTAGCTGGCTTGACCTTGGAAAAAGCCGTGGATGTCATTGTAAAAGCAGCTGAAATAAGAGGAGAATTGAATATCCCAGATGAACCAAAGGCAACTTTGCCCCAATACATGGAATTGCTGGGAAGGCGCCATTGGAAATCAAAACCAATAACTACCAGGTAATTCTTTTTTCCTGTATAAATTCCAATTAAAAAGAAGTCAATTAGCCGCCTTTCTAAACTACGATGTAAATTATAGAAAGGCGGCTTTGTGGTAAAAAATTGGGTTGTGGATTACTCTCTTATAAAGTTTGTGCGCATTCTTTCTTCGTCTTCAGGCCTTAATAAACCATTTTGTTTTCCAAGTTCTATGCATTTTAACAGCCATGCCATATTTCGGCCCAGGGTTCTCATGGTTTGCAAACCTTCCAGGTCTTTCTGCACATCTTCAGGTGCTGATCCGTGAACATTATTCCAATACTGGCTGGAGACAATAGGCATATTGTTAATGGAGAAATACTTGTTCAGGACATCAAAACTGGCAGTTGTTCCCGCGCGTCTTGCAGAAACGACTGCACCTGCTGGTTTATATGCAAAAGCTGAACTGCCGGCAAAAAATACTCTATCTAACAGCGAAAAGATTCTTCCTGATGGATGTGCGTAATACACCGGTGAACCAAAGATGAAACCGTCAAAAGTTTTCGCCATTTCAATTACTACGTTCACAATATCATCGTTAAATACGCATTTCCCGATGGTTTTATTTTTACAACTCAAGCAGCCGCAGCAATCTCTGAGCGGCACATTACCTAATTGTAAAATCTCAGTTTCGATATTTTCTTTTTCCAATGTTGTTGCAACTTCATTTAATGCGGTAAAAGTGCAGCCATTTTTGTTTGCACTACCGTTGATCAATAATACTTTCATACTCGCCTCTTTTATATGTTGTGTTATAAATGTATTCTACTATTGTTGAAAAAAACATTTTATTAGTACCTTAACCTGCAACAATGTTGATGAAAAACAAGTTTTTTGCAAATTAATGTTATAACAAGATATTCACCGCGAAGGAACTCAAGGAACGCAAAAGAAGATAATAATAAAAATTCTTTTGTGCTCTTTGCGATCTTTTGTGGTGAATAATTATGGGTTGTGGGCAATGCCCACATTAGTAATCAAAGATTAATCTTATTGCCGTTTCATCATCGGGAATCCGCGCGTTGTTTTACGGTAATGTAGTCAGGTATTCCGGTCATTCCACCTACTGACCCGATGCAGAACGAAGCGCAGGCACTGCCAAATTTGGCGGCGGCAAGCAGATCTTTTTCCCCATGCGCCAGTGCTGCGATGAAACCGGCGTTCCAACAATCGCCGGCACCGGTGGTGTCTACTACATTTGCCGGATATGCCGGAACAGGTATCCGTTCTGAATCATAACAGACCAGGCATCCTTTTGCGCCAAGTTTTAATATTACCGTTTTAGCGCCTTTATTAAGAAGCCTGGTTGCTACTTCATCTGCTGAAAATCCAGGATAGATGGCAAGCATATCGTCAAAACTTGGCATTACATAATCGCAAAATGGCAGCATTTGTTCAAATGTTGACTTGTTTGGACCTAATCCCCAACATTCATCAAGGAATGTAATTATTCCTCGATTTTTGGCTTCAGCAAGTAGTTTCGCACCGGGTTCGCCATCAAATCCCGGCAAAACCCAGCAATCCTGGTATAGAAGATAATCAGCAGCAAGGATTGTTTCGCGATCCACATCTGCCGGATTGAAAGTCATATTAGTGCCGGGTGTGTGTATGAAAGTGCGCTCTCCGCCGGGATGAATACCGACGAAGGTAAATGGAGTATTTACATCAGACTTTATCTTTATGCCGCGAGTATCCACTCCGCATTGTTCGAGTTCCCGCAGTATGAATACGCCATTGGCATCATCGCCAACTTTTGAGAATACCCCTGTTTCAATTCCCATCTTGGCGAGTGCGCCGCCGGTATTTGCCGCACCGCCGCCAATGGCAAAACGAATTGATTTTGTGTTTACCTGGCTCACACTGTGCGGTTCCGGGTAACGTTCCAATGGTCCGCTCAGTGCGTCAACCACCAATATCCCAATGCAATTAACGCGTGCCATTACTTTTCTCCTTCAGGAATATTTTAGCATATACCCCAGCTATCAAGCTGAATGATTAGCACTTCATTCCAAACAACTCCTGGGCTGTTTCGAAGACGATAGCACGGGCGATGGTTAATGCTTCATCTGTGGTATATTGTCCCTGTGCCACTTTACGCGCGAAAACCTGCGCCATCTGACGGCGGACAATTTCGGCTTTTGCATACATCCATTCAATACAATACGCGTCGGAGAAGAATCCGACTTGCTTATTGGTGGGCAGCATGTCGAGACGTTCTTCGAGAATAGCCTGTATGGCGCCAGGGAAAAAGTTGTGCCACCAATACCCGGATACAGAAAGATTGGGCAGTCCGCGGCAAAGCGTGCAAATAGATTGGTCAGCGTGCCGGCTGGCAACAAAACAGTTAAATCTGATGTCTGGATGCCTGGCGACAATATCCGCAAGGTCTGATATCGCCCGTTGCGGCATTAAACTGGCGGTGTTGTATGGCAAAGGCTCAGCGGCGAAACTGAATTGAAATACAATCCGGTCGGTATATGGCACTAATTTTGTTAAAAACGTTTCGTGAATATATGATGCGTAAATGTCTCGTTCTTCCTGACCGGCTTGATCTCTTTTTGCCAGTGCCCGCATCATTTCATGGTCGCTTACACAGCGAAATGCAATATCGGTGGAGATATGCGTCGCCAGTGACAGCACCTGGGATGCGGCAAGCTGGTCAACATAATGATTCAGTGCGTCATGGACATCAGTTAATGTATGAATGACCTTTTCGCTGGCTGGCCGGTGTCCGGCAGAATGTGGTATCGGACTTCCTGGAGACTTGCCCCAACAACGTTCTAATTCGTAAAGGGCAGAATCGAACTCACCGCGCTGGGTTCGGGTGAAAAATGCCCATTCCATTGAGTAATGGAATAATTCATCATCTACACCACCTTCGCGTCTCGCCAACTCGGTAGTGAGTTTTTTCACGCCTGCCCGCTGGATGATTTCTTTGTGCCAGCTACGGTCATCAGCCCGTTCTCGGATTATTTCATCCAGCGTCTCCCAATTATCTTCAGTAACCGGTTCATTCCAGTTATATAATTCCGAAAGGATGTTTCGCGCTCCCCAGAAACAACTGGTATTTTGAATATATTTCAGGTATGGCATCGCTTCGCGCAGACGAATATGTGCTTCTTTTTTATCGGGCCATCCCGGAAATTCTGTAAGCCGCGCACCACTGGGACACCCGGCGGAATACAGGTCTGCAACCACCATGTGATAAAGCAGAATGTCATGCAGGCCACGGGCACCAAGTCGACCGCAAGTCAGATGAGTGTGAGAATCCATCATAGGGATTTCTCGTAATCCATTAAGGATATCACCCGCCAATTTCTCGTGATTTGTATTCACTTTAATAATCCCTCACTTATAAGGATGCTTTAATTATTTAAAAATATCGTCTACGCGCGGCCTGCTGCGCCGGTTCGCGTAATCCACCGTTCAATTACCGGTACCATTGCCTGTGCGGCTTCTGCCTGTGCGGCAGGTGTCCACAGATTGCGTCCTTCCTGCCATTGCGTTATCAATGACTTGCGCACTGTGGATACAAGATCGGTGGCAACATTAATCTTGGCAATACCCATTGAAATCGCCTGGCGCAATTCATCATCAGGTGTGCCGGATCCGCCATGCAATACCAGCGGAATTGATGTTGCCTGCTGAATTGCCGCAAGACGCGGAAAGTCGAATTTTGGAAGGCTGGTGTATTGACCATGTGAGTTACCGATAGAAATAGCCAGCGCATCCACACCGGTAGCCTCAACAAAGGCAAGCGCGTCTGACGGTTCGGTAAGGGTAGAGGCGCGTTCGCCCTCGATTGATATATTGTCAACCCGGCCGACATGACCAATTTCGGCTTCGACAGTTACACCATGCGGGTGCGCACGTTTGACTACTTCCAATAATGCGGCTGCGTTCTCATCAAATGATTTGGCGGAATAATCCAGCATCACTGAGGTGAAACCGGCAGCCAGGCAGTCGTCAACTATTTCCAGTGAATCGCCATGGTCAAGATGCAGCGATGCAGTTACCGGGTAAACTTCCAGCAATTGCCGCGCGATAGGGGCAAGGATAGCTGGACGCAACAAAGAAAACTCACCCGGTCCCGCCATTAAAATTACCGGCGCATGCATCCGCTGTGCCACCTGCAAAATAGTTTCAATCGTCTCCGCGTTCCATGCGCAAAAAGACGGAATAGCATACCCGTGTTTCCGGGCATGCAATAAAAGTTCGATTAACGGTTTATAACCCATGGTATTATTTCCTTTAATAATTCAAATCACTTCAACTAACCCAATTTATTTAACCACAAAAAACGCAAAGAACGCAAAAATATAATGATACAGTATAGTAGCAAGTCACTATCATAACATCAATACTTTCCACAATAATTTTTAATTCTCGAAAATCTATTTGATAAAAAATGTGTATAAGGGTGAGAGCAACGCCGCTGGGATTTTGTACTATCACCGTCTTCATCTGATATTGCCTCTTTATCAATTATATGTATCATTTGTTTATTATGAAGAATATTTTAAAATCCTATTGACAATGCGATAGAACAGGGTAGATAATATGTATTAATATTTTAACGGTAAATTTCTTATTAAGTACCGAAATATATTCCAAAGGAGGTTTTATTATGAATCGCAGAGCATTTAAGGGGTTCACCCTGATAGAGCTTCTTGTCGTGATTGCCATTATTGCCATCCTCGCCGCAATATTGTTCCCGGTGTTTGCCCGGGCGCGCGAGAAAGCACGTCAAACCACCTGCACCAGCAATCAAAGACAGATGGCGTCGTCAATACAGATGTATGCGCAGGACCACGATGAGACGCTGCCTGGCACCGGCACTGTATGGCAGGATATTAAGGCTGACGCCGGTGTGTTGATTTGCCCAACCGCGGGCAAGTCCCAGCCTAACGGCTATGTTTACGCTTCCAACCTTGGTGGCGTGGCTATTGGCGCGGCAAAAGACCCGAACGGCGGCAGTGATGTGGCATCTGTATGGATGACCGCAGATGCTGATACTGTCGGCAACCTGGCATATCGGCATTCCGGCAATATCGTAACGAGTTATCTGGACGGTCATGTTAATTCGACATCTTCAATATTAATGATGTGGAACCCGGCCCCTCCTAATGCCTTGGAGGCAACCAGTTCGCCGACTGCCTCTACCGTCACTAATGGCAGCACGCTGTATTTAACCGACCAGACTATCACCCGCCAGATGGATGTAGCAACCGGTACCGGCGGCATTTGGGCAGCGTTAACATGGCCGTTTGCCCAGACTTTCAGTAGAATTGTTGTTGACCAGTGTGGTGGTTGGGTATGCAATAGCTACCTTATACAAATCGCGAAATCCGGTGTGACTAATCCCAACGGTTCCAGCGACAGTGATTGGACTACCGTCGGCACTTTCGCCAACCAGACCAGTGGCGGGCCGAATGAGGTGACAGTCAGCACCACATCCGCCTGGATGAGCAATGGCGTGCGCGTAAAAGTAACCGACGCGTCAAATATCAGCGACGGAAAATTGCGCATCAATGAAATATGGGTACTCAACAATCTGCAATATAACCTGGCGAAAACCGCAACTATCGCCGCCGGTAACGCCACCTCTACCAGTCCGTTGGCTACACTGAATGATTACGTGATGAACCAGCAGTATTGCGGCAGCACCACGGCATCCGTCGCCACCCCATGCGTAGTTACCCTTATCTGGCCAACCACGCAAACCATCAACGGCATCATGGCATTTGGCGGTACTGGTGCGTATGGCGAACGCATGGTTGACTATACAGTTTCTTATATGCAAAACGGCAACTGGGTAACAGGTGTTACCGTGGCCGGCAACCCCAATATGTATACCAATGACAAGTTTACCGCCCCGGTAATCACCAACCAGCTAAAGATAAACTGCACAAGTACTGTAGGCAACAGCAACTACCTGCGCCTGTCAGAGATATTTGTGTATTAAGTGAAGTGATATTTGTTTGTTCGGCAACCATTTTCACCCCTGCACTAAATACCGCAGGGGTGAAATAATATGTCCTGGAAATAGTATCGTCTTTCCGTTACCTGATGGCAGAGTCGCTTTAAATCAGTATCTGATAACTAATGTGGGCTTTGCCCACAACCCATAATTATTCACCACAAAAGATCGCAAAAGATCACAAAAGAAGAATTTATTAAAACTCTTTGTGTTCTTTGTGCTCCTTTGCGGTGAATAATTGTCTATTACATTAATTTACAAATTACTTGTTTTATTTCAATATTCTTTGGATTTAAGGTACTAATCAGCCCAATGAATGACTGCTCCCAGCACATTTGCGGCTTGTCCGGCGTTGAGGCGGGTATAGAATGCCGGTGCGTCTGCGGCTTCCACCCGGTGGGTGATAGTGCACTCCCAGGGGAGTACGCCGCGAGCCATGTTATTTATTACTGCCCGCCGGCACGGCGCAAGTCCATCATCCATGGGGAAGAAGAGCGTGAGCGTGCGATTATGGGCGGCCATGAAGTTAAAGTCGATGGGTTTTACGCCATAGTTGCCTTGCATGACGAAGGCTCCGAATTTTTTACATAACGGCAAGGCTTCATTGACACAGGCGGGGATACCGGTACATTCAAAGACGGTGTCCGCGCCATCAGGAATGATTGCCGCCAATACTGATGTTAGCTCACCGGTGCGGCTGTTGATAGTGATATCAGCGCCAAGGTCAGCAGCTACGGCTAAATGTTGATCATCGATATCAACTGCAATTACCCGGCATCCGCGCTGGCTGGCAGCAGCAATTACGCCTAATCCTATCATGCCGGCACCATATACCAGAACCGTGCTCCCCATGCGCGGGTTCGCCATATCGACGCCGGCCAAACCAACACTGGGCATGACAAACAGGCTTGCGACATCTGCTGCTACCCCGTCTGGCAGCAAAGCGATGCCGTGACTGGTTAGCGGGTTGACCACCAGATGTGAGCAATGGGTGCCGGTGACATTAGTGACCGCGGTGCCATCCGCCAACTGTCCGCTAAGACCGTCACGACAGTAGACCAATGCCCCGATCGGAAAACCCGCAACTGCCGTTCCTACCGACTCTACCCGTCCGACAGACTGGTAACCCGTGCAAAGCGGATACGGTCCCCAGGATATTTTATTGCGAATCAGCGCGAACTCAGTGCCAATGCTGACACCGGAGTAAAGCGTACGGACGACCAGATGCTCAGGCCCCGGGTCAGGGAGCGTAACCTTTTCGAGAGTAAAACGTTGTTGCGCATTGCAAATGAGTGCTGTAGCTTGCATGATATGCTCCTGTTTAAGATAATACCTTATGTTATAAGGTTATGTTACTATGTAGCCGATTATAAATCAACCCTACCCCGGTATCAAGTCCCTTACTCTTATACACATTTTAATTATTACAACTTAAGTGGTAGGGAAACTGTCCTCAGTTCCCGCGATGAACCGGAATAATGATGTAATAAAGCGATACAGCGACAGATTTTTTGCGGGTGTTGTAATTGCAAACCTTGATTTGTCGTTACATCCGATTCTTTTTTATAAAAATAACACTGTCGCGGGAGATGAGGACATCTCCCCTACCATTTACCGGATATTTTTCAATGAAAAAATCTGAAACATGTACCATCCATGACTTTTTCTATATATTTTTGAAAAAATGTGTATAAGGGTAAGAGTGATGCTGTAGGTTATGGAATTATTTTTAAATTAGATTGGATAGTGATATTAATAAAATCTATTTTATGTTGATGCTTATCACCATATTGGGTATTATTAGCCAGTTAGCAACAAAATCCAAACCTGAAAGCAACCCAATCTGAAAACTGAAAACTTAACACTAAAAAAGAGGATTTTGAAATGAAAACAGCGTTAATTGCATTGTTGTTGATATTCGCTGGCGCGTGTGCCTGGGCAGATACTGAAAGTTCCATGGTGATGAGCACGCGCGGCTTTGCGCGCACTTCGGTGTTAAAAGATAGCGTGGGGAAAGAGGCGATTACCGCGTATCGTTTCGAGTTGCCGTACGGGCTTGCTGCGGGGTGGCGTGTGCCATACCTGGGCTTTTCCGAAGGTGCTAAAAGCTCGATTCAAATCAATGGTGTGGTCGTTGTCGTACCAGTGCCCGATAAGCCGGCCCAGCATGTGCCGATTACCTTTGGCGGAAAACGGGAAGCAGCAGCAGCGTCTAATGAAGTGGTGGAATCCGATCCCGTCGATATGCCGATAAAACCCGGCACAGTCATCGTCGTTTACACAAATTATCGCAACCAGGACGCTGCCGGTCCTTTGCCCTACATGACCTGGGGTTTCGTCAATGGCTGCGATGGCTGCGCGGTGGGTGATATAGGCAAGCTGTCGATAGATACCCTGGGTGATGATGCATTGCTCACCAGCAATGCAGCACCACTACCGCTTAACGCCGGAGCCAATGCGTTGATCCGCTCCTACCAACCGATGTTTATCGCTGGCCTGCCGCATCCGTCAGTGAAAGGACCGGTGATGTCCGTGGGGTTCATTGGTGATTCTATTAATATCGCCACTGGCGACTTCTCGCGCGCCACACCCGACGATCCTTTCCCCGCGCGCGGGTGGAATGGTCGCGCATGCGGTGTGGAGACACCTTACGTGGTATTCGGGCAAAGCGGTGCAAATGCCGGAGGCTTTTTCTCTGCGCAGAAAACGCCGGTCTTCAAATATATCTTCGGAACTGGTGCCGGCGATGCTAAGGTGACATGCCTGGTAGATGGTTACGGTATTAACGAATTGCGCCAGCAGAACAAGACCAAGTCGCCAGATAAAGTGTGGCAGGATCGGTTGAAGGCGGCTGGCATCGCGCTGCAATTGCAGCTTCCTTACGTGCAGACGACATTGACGCCGATGAACGCGCCATTCCTGGTGTTTGATGCCACGATGGGAGATAAGGACGCGCGCTTTGCCGTATTCGTGAGCGAGCGGAAAGCTTTGAATGATAAGATTCGGACAGAAAGCAAAAACATTCCCGGCTGCGTTGGTTTTATAGATTGGGGACCGGTACTGGAGAAAGATTCCGCAGCGAGTGACAATATCTGGCAGCCGGGGACGGCAATGGAAGGCATTCATCCCAACACCGAAGGATTTGCGCGCATGGGAAAGGTTGCAGCAGAGGTGCTGAAGACATTGCGTCCGAAATTGAGCCGCGATTTGGCGGTAAAGAAGTAAATGTAAACACTCTAAAACAAGCCAGCCAAAGAGTGGCGAAATATTAATAGCAAAAAGCATTGGAAATAGAATTCAAACTGCAGGGCAGCGACACAGTGATTTACCGGATACCGCCATTTTGTGTCGCTGCTCTACGGCTTTTATATTTAGACTATATCGTGTTCTATTAATATTTCGACTCGACAGTTTGTAATTTATTTTTAAAATATTTACTTCCATAAACTTAAGTGACCGATTTTGACACTTCTTTAGGGTAATACTGGTATTAGAAAATTACAAAGGAGCATCCAGATGACTGAAAACAAAGAACATGAAAATTACAACAGAGAAGAAAACAAAGATGGCAATTCGAAAATTAATACCACATTAAACTGTCCATTTTGCAGTGCAATAATCATTGAAGAAGTTGATATGGAACCTTGGGAATACGACGAGATGTATGAGTTATATGGAAAAGATATTGAAAAATGTAGTGGTAAGTATCATATGATTCGACCATTTTGTGAACATTTGGCCTTTTTTGGAATGCTGTGGGGTCTGAATCAGGAAGAAATAGCAGAAAAATGGTCAAATGAAATGTTAATTTTGGCGAAAAATTTAGGTGCTGAAATCATTGAATCAGAAAGACTTTATGATAGTTATGGTAGAGAGAATAGTCCTGTAAATGTTATTGCTGAAACTATACTTTTTAATGATGACTCAAAAAAAGAGAATTATGAAAAGATTCAGGATACACTCATTAGACTATTCCCTGATTGTGATTCATCTGTTTTAAAAGAATGTTTAAATGATGAATCTATTTTTACTATGATATTTATGAAGAAGAAATGATAAAAACTATAAAATAAGATTTACAAAGGAAGGCTAATTATGAAAACGGGACAAAAGGAACTGATAACAGCAATCAAATTATGCGACACATCAATGGCTGATTGGGCTATCGGGATGGGTGCAGATGTGAATGCGACTGATGACGGTGACATGACACCGCTTATATTGTCAGTCGCGAGGGATAGAAGCGAGATGATACCTTATCTCGCTTCAAAAGGTGCAGATATTAATTGCATTTACCAGGGATTTACCCCATTAATGATTGCCGCACAGGATGGCAAACTCCAATGTGCAAAAATGTTGATTGATGCCGGTGCAAATCTTGAATCACAGGAACAGAATGGTTTAACAGCACTTATGGCAGCAGCAAGGGATGGATATATTGATATAGTCCGGTTACTTCTTGACGCCGGAGCAGATTGGACTACCAAAACAACAGCCGGTAATGATGTAATATATATTGCTCGTTACTTTAAACATGCTGATATCATAGAATTGTTAGAACAACATTCCGGTATATCCGCACAAAAATATTTCCTGTCAGAATTAGCAGGAAGGGTAGTTGTTATTGATTGTGGTGATGATGAAAAAATATAACCTGATAAATTACAACATAGAATATTTTGATTCCACTTTACATAGAACTGTTTATTCGCTATTATATTCATGGTTTGCAATAGAAAAAGGAAATAGCTATGCAGAACACCAGTGATATTTCATCATTTACAAAGTTGTTGCATGATTACGAACAACTCGGTATGACAATTAATTCAGAACCTACATATTTAGAAATTTCTAAATATCCTCATTATGAAAATGTATGCAGTAATATATTATCATTCTACTTTGACCCAAACAAAGAACATGGTTTAAATAATCTTCTTCTTTCTGCTTTATTAGATTGTATTGGCAAGGCTAACAATATGTCTAACATATTCATTGAAAGAGAAGTATTTACTGGTGTTGGAAGAATTGACTTGGTAATTGATTCAGATGAAGTCATTATTGCAATTGAAAATAAAATATTTCATAACTTACAGAACGATTTGAATGATTATAAGAAATATATAACTATACGTGCAAAAGAAAAAAACAATAATACAGAAACCATATTTTTGATTTTAAGTATACACAAAGTCGATTGCAATAAATGCTCTGGTTTTACTAATGTTACATATAGTGATTTTTTTGAATCGATAACAAAAAATATAGGTAAATATGTAATAAATTCTAACAATAAATATCTCATCTTTTTATTTGAGTTTATAAAGAGTATTGAGAATATCATAAAAGGAAGTGTTATGAATAAAGAACTATTAGATTTTTTTAATGATAATCTTCAAACCACAAACACATTCATGAATAAAGTTGTTGCTATTAAAAGCGATATGCGTAATAAAGTTAATGATTTAAGTTCTAAAATTCTTATAAACGAACCGACTAAGATATTTAAACAAGGATTATATCGAGAACAATGGCAATTAAATGATACCTTATTTTATGATATTAAAGGCGATTTTATAATTGCTATTGATTGTAGAATTTATCCGGTGGGATGGAAAATTATAGTATTTGAAAGAAATATTAAAAGTATAACGCAAGTAAAAGCATTGTTAGATGAAATTGGTATAACATACAACATAGAAGAAGATAGATGTAAATTAGATATTGAAATGCCATATGATGAACCGATTGAATCTGTTGCGAATATACTGAGTAAAATTTTGTCAAAAATAATCAAAAAAGTATCGAATCAATAAAGCAGTACTAAGGAACTCCTGTAAATAGATATCATATCACATATTTATAGTTACACTATAAAAATCAAAAAATGGTTAGTAATAACAGTGAACCGGTATATAATATCGGTTCACTATTCACATTCTAAATAAAAGATATTGCCATTACTCGATAAGGTACCTTGGTTGCGCGGTTCTATGCGTAGTTCAAAAACCTTGTCGTTGACGATGGCAGTGGTCTGTGTGTTTTTACATCATCGGTCTGCCGTCATCATTCACTATCTCACCCACCCCCGTAATATAAATAAGCGCCGCACTACGCAGAAGTTCATGGGTTACGGTATAACCTGCTGCCAGTTCTTTTCCGATGAATGTTCCGATAATGCCTTTGTCGGCGTCGCGCAGTTCATAGTGGTGTGCGGGATTCAGCATGGTTAGTCGGTGCGTATATGAAGATTCTGGGGCTTCTTCCATGCGGAATGCGAGCATTACTCCGCTGTCTTTGTCCGGGTCGAAGTAGGCGTAGCTGGTCCAATGTGTTTTGTCGGTTGGGCCATTCCACGGTGTCAGCAGGTAAAAGTCTTTCAGCAGATAATCCTTCACAGATTCCCACTCGCGCAGACCAAAGCGGATCATATCGAAATCGGTGTTCGGGTCTTGCACCCATTGAGCGGATAGATTGAGGATGGGATTGTAGGAAGCGCGGAAGATGTAGACATCCCGTTTGCCATCTACCATAAGTTCCTCGGCCTGTTCGACACACGCCGCCCCATGAAACGGAACCCACCGGTTGAACGCCGTCCCCATGGAAAGCCGCAGGGCGGTAGTCGTCCGATCGGCGTCGCTGCGCATCAAAGGGATACCGCGCCGCAGCGACTCCAGGTCGTTGCGACCGCCACCGCTGGCGCAGGAATCAACGAAAGTATCTTTCCCGGTTCGCGCACAATAATCAATAATACTGTCCCACATGCGGTAATGCGCGACGACTGACTTATTCTCCACTATCCCCTTGCGGTTCTCGCCTTCCAGGGTTGCGAGGGTGTCCCAGCATTTCCGGGGGTCGCTGTTGTTATCTTCCCGGTACATATCCACATTTTGCTTATCCATGAATGACAGGATGCGTCCCAGCGTCCATTGCAGGCACTCCTCGTTGCCGATGTTGTTGGCTGTCACGCCGCATTCAATAGCCCATTCTTTCTGGTAACCCCAGTTCTTCACCAAATCATCTACGTGGGTAACGCGTTCCGGCTCAAACCAGACCAGCGTTTTCATATTATGCTCATGAGCAAAGTCGACGGACTCGCGGAAAGAGTTGCCCGGCCATTTGACCGTATCCAGCTCCCATGTCCCTACTGTACCCCACCAGTCGCTCTCCACGGTACTGCCATCTGGCGCAAAGTACCACCCGGCATCAAACCACCGGTAATCTAACTTGATGCCCTCGCTTAGCATCTTCTCCAGTGACGGCTTCCATGTGAAATATCGCTCGGAAATGCTGCCGTCTGAATTGGGAATCCCGGTATCTCCCGCCAGCCAGGTGGTGCTGAATGGTTTCAATGGGTCGCCATTGGCGTTGAGCTTGGGCAGATTGCAGTCCAGGAACCACTGCCGCCAGAGATTGGTGGCATAGTCCTCGTCCCGCACCGTGTATGGTAAAAATGACATCAGCGGGGAGCGAATCTTCTCACCGGGTTTGAGATAGGTGCAAAGGTCATTCGTGCCGGTGGCGGTGAAATGGGTGTTTCCATTGTTATCGGTGGTGAAGAGAGCCTCCCAGGTTCCGCCCCATCCAAGCGCGATGAGAGTGCCGCCGTCGCCGTGTTCCAGGTTGAAATAGGGGAACCAAATGTGGGTGGGTCGCCCCTTCTCCGAGCGGAAATGCACCGGTGCCTCCTCCAGTATCCTGGCATATGGACGATACTGGTTCTCATGGTCGCCCAATATTCCCTTTAGAATCGGGTTTTTCCCGGTGAAGGCAATGTCCGCCGCCTCCATGTTTCTGATGACTCCAGAATTTTTTGTACCGGTGTTTTCAAACCAGACAGTCCATTCATAGGCTCCGTATCCGGCATAGAATGCGGTATCCACCGTCACCTGGAAATCGCCAGTCTTCAGCACGAAAAGGTTGCTCTCCTTTTCCCCCTTGACGGATTGGAGGTGCACTACCTGCTGGAAAGTCTCCGCCGGAAATCCAGTGTAAGCCGTGTCGTCATATACAAACGAGAACGGCAATAAACTCAAATCCGCGATAAAAGTGTCATACACCGATTTACTATCTGTCTTCAGTTTGTCTTTCAACATTGGAAATACCTCTTTTACCATTTCTAAAATAAGCATACAAAAAAATAATGATATTTACAAATGTTTATAGCACCAAATAGAAAAACTGCCTGAGATACTTTGGCGGTTGAAAATAGCATTTACATGATTTATTGCAGTTCGTTTTTTTACTTATCATTTTCTATAGTATCTGTTCCTTTGTTCATTACTGGCGCGTTGATATTGCCAAGAAGTATGTTTTTCAAGTTAAAGTTCAGGGTGATGCCATCCATCCCGACTCTTTATATCCAATTCCCGATACCCTGACGCATGCAGCGCGTGTGTCTCTGTTGCTGACTGATGAGAAAGGACAGGTAGTTCGCGAAATGCTGCATGCCGCGCCTCGTACGAAAAGTGCACATACTGAAATATGGGATGGGTTGAATGACGAGGGTAAACCAATCCAGATGACCTTTGCACAGAGTTTTCTACAGATACAGAATGGAAGGTAATAGCGATACTTGCTACTGGAAAACAGCCTAAAACACCACCAAACATATCAACCCTCTAAATTAGGCGGTTTTACTGGTCGACGGTCTGATGGTCCACCAGGACCAGTTGCACTCATGCGCGGATGGCTCCATCTACAATATGCTTTTCGTTTATATGATAAAATCTCAATGGAGAAAAAATGTGTATAAGAGTGAGGTGTGATCCTGGGGGTTACTCATAAAAATACCTTTTTAAGGTATATACAATCAATATTAAATTTCTTTAAAAGGTGTCCCAAAGATGTCATTATTTATTTTTAGACATGTATAAGATATCTATAAAATTTTATTTCCCCACCAATCCACCTGAATTTGCTAAAATATATTCATGAAAAATCGAGGTGAAATATGTCTGATAAATTAGCGGAATTATTTGAAATGCAGCAAAAGCTGAACCAGCGCATCGGGGTGGATACCACTGATATGACTGAGGAAGACCGGGTGAAATGGGTGTTGAATTATTGTCGCGCCATGAACCAGGAAATTGCGGAACTGACCGATAGTGTACCCTGGAAATGGTGGGCGAAATACCAGAAATTTGATGAACAGAATTGCCGGGTAGAGGTAATCGACCTGTTTCATTTTCTGATATCAATGGCACAGACGCTGGGGATGACGGCTGATGACGTTTACCAGGCGTATGTGAAGAAAAACGAAGTGAATCACAAACGCCAGGAAGATGGATACACCGTTAAAGATGAAGATGACAGCAAGCATATCTGAAGACCGCATATCAGTATTAAATAGTGCACCGGTAAAAACAGATGGAATGTGCGTTATTTACTGGATGCAGCATTCGCAGCGAGCAGATGACAACGCGGCATTGGACGCGGCAATTGAGCTTGCAAATGAACTGAACCTGCCGGTGGCTGTGCTGTTTGTATTGAATCCTGATTATCCTTATGCAAATGTCCGGCACTTTACCTTCATGCTGCAGGGAATTGCGGAGACGGCAATAAACTGCCGCCAGCGCGGGACAGCATTTGTCACCCGCATTGGCGACCCGGTGATAAAAGTGCTGGAAGCGGTAAAAGAATTAAACGCGGCTGCACTGATCACTGACCGCGGTTATCTGCACCATCAGCGTAATTGGCGGTCAACAATCGCCAACGCGGTGAATATCAGGATGATTGAGGTTGATGATGATTGCATAGTTCCATGCCATCTGATAGGCAAGGAAGAATATTCGGCGCGGACATTGCGAACGAAAACAGAACGTTTCCTGCCGGGATATTTAACGGAATATTCTCCCGCTGTCCCGGTAAAACCTGCTTCGCAATTCCATTGCGATTTTGACCCGGCAGATATTCCGGCAACTATGAAAAAACTTAACGCGGATGAAAGCGTGCCGGCAGTCGCGAAATTCAACGGCGGTGTTTCATTTGCAATGGCGCGATTAGAATATTTTCTGCAAAAGAATATCGATTTATACCTGACAATTCGCAACGACGCAGTCCGTGATATCACCAGTCATCTCAGTCCATACCTGCATTACGGGCAAATTTCTCCCCGACGGGTGATATTACAGACAATGGCTGTCAAACCTTGTATTAACCCGGTGCGCGATAAGTTTTACGATGAAATAATCGTTCGCCGCGAACTCGCCATCAACTTCACCTGGTACAACCCACATTACGACACTCCGCTGGGTTGGCCAAATTGGGGACGCGTCACTCTGGACAGGCATCGCGCCGACCCGCGACCAGCGATATACAGTCTGGAAGAATTGGAGAATGCCCATACCCATGACGATGTGTGGAATACTGCAATGCTGGAATTGCGCAAAGACGGGATAATCCATAATTATGCCCGCATGTTATGGGGAAAAACATTATTGGAACTGACAGAAACCCCCGAGATTGCGTGGCAATATGCCGTGCATCTGAACGACAAATATGCCCTTGATGGCCGCGACAGCAACGGATACGCCAATATCGCCTGGTGCCTCGCCGGCAAACATGACCGTCCCTGGAAAGAACGTCCCATCTACGGCATAATACGATACATGAGCACAGCACTGGCAAAAAAACGGTTTGATCCGGAAAAGTATTATGAGAGAGTGACGGGCTTAGGGTAATTGAGAATTGAGAATTTTCTTGCTAAAACCTGAAGTGATTCCCTTAATGCCTCCCTCTTGAGGCTGTTCTTTATACACATTTATAGTTATCATTTTAATTGAAATATTGGCTTGCGAGGTAGGGGAATTGTCCCCAATTCCCGCGCCGAACCGTGATAATGATGTATTCAAACGTAACAACGACAGTTTTCTTTTGTGTGGTGTTGTGATTTGCTAACCTTGTTTTGTCGTTTTAACCATCTCGTCTTTATTCTACAGACACTTTCGCGGGAGTTGGGGACAACTCCCCTACCTTTACCGGATATTTCTTAATTATAAATGTGAAAATATGCACCATTTCTTAATTTTTTTGTTAATTTACAAGATTTGTATAAAGCACAGCTCTTGATGGAGGTGTCACCGCAGTGACGGAGCAGTTTTTGCGCAGTCACTCCCCCTGTCACTGCGGTGACATCTCCCTCAAGAGGGGGACATGGGGGGAAATTCTCAATTCCCCTTACATCTTCTGTTCTGTCCTAACTATTATCAGTTCTTGCCATTCTTTATCCAGGGTGGCGAAACGGGCTGACCAGCCTGATACTCGTACTGACAGGTTGGGGTATTGTTCCGGGTTCGCCTGTGCTAATCTCAACAGATTGCTGTCTACCACGTCAATCTGCATGAAGATGCCGCCTAACTCCACAAATGTGCGCATCAATCCTTTCAACGCGGTTATGCCTTCCTCACCTTTCAGCGATGATGGCATAATTTTCAAATCAAGGACTGTGCCACACGGCAGTTTGCTGAAATCAACCGAGCAATGCGAACGGATTACCGCGGTAGGGCCGTTGCGGTCGGTACCCGGCGATGGTGAGAAATTGCCGGCGAGGATGGTATCTTTGTGTTGTCCCGATGCTGGTGCCAGGCGGTGGCTGCGAAATGTCGACATCTCGCGGCCGAAAGTGCTGATACCAGCAGGCCGTTTAACCCCGAAACGTTCGGGAACACAGGCAACTAAATCGGTGAATGAGTTGAATACGCGCTGCACCATGGCGTCGACCAGGGCGGAATCGTTGCCATAATATTCAAACCGATTCCAAATTCGCGCGCGCAACTCTTCGTGTCCCTGCCAGTCGTTGCGCAATATCTCAACAAACTCTGGCAATGTCATTTCTCTGTCTTCGAAAATCAGTCGTTGCAGTACCAACAGGCTATTAGCAACATCGGGGATGCCGGAAGCATGGGGTGACTGCACTGAATATTTCGGACCGCGTTCATAATACGCCCGTCCGCGTTCTATACAATCATCCACCAGCATAGATAACAACGGGGCGGGATGCTTATTAACATTTACATTATTTACTGATCCTGTAATATAAATCGCTAACCGCGACTCGAAAGCCCGGTACAAACTGGTAAAATCGGTATAATCTTTTACTGCGGTTTCTGTCGGACTAAGTCCCAGGATTTCCTGCAAAACAAGCACTAAATCGATATTACCATAAGAAAAATTTGTTTTCCCCGGAATAATAATTTCCCAACAACCGTCGTTGGCGAAACTCCGTGCTTCCTCGATGGGGTAGCCATAATGCACCAGGCTGGGGATAATGCGGTCATCATTGTATATTGCCACGATACCGCCGCCCAATCGCTGCACTTCGGCAATGCGCTGCAGTAGCAAGTCCGGCGAATTGCGCGATAGACGCACGGCGATGGGGAAATCGCTGATGTGCAGTTCTTCGACCACATCCAGGACAAGGTATGTCACCTCGTTTGTTATATCATTTCCTTCTTCGTCAACGCCACCCAGCACCACATTCTGGTAAAACTGCGCGTCGCCGGATCCTTTGTCATCTCCACGAATCCACTCGCAGCCTTTTATCCAGAATTGCGCCAATAATTCCCGCGCTTCATCCAGCGTTAACCTGCCACATTCCAGGTCATGATGCAAATAACTGCCCAATAGTTTATCAATACGGCCTATCCCACTCCAGTTTCCGCACAGACGTTGGAAATCCCAGAGCAGCCAGAGCGATTGCAATGCCTCGTGAAATGTTGTGGGTGGTTCTTCCGGCACATGGCGCATGACGGTCATCACCTGCATATATGCGTTGCGTTCTTCACCTTTGGTAACTTGCACTTGTTCTTCCAGGTAATCCAAATGCCGCTGATGCCAAACCCCGGCAGCGTCAAGGCAAGTCAGCATTGCCAACAGCAAATCCTCGCCCTCCTCGTCAACTCCGCGTTCCAGCTTATCCATAATTTCCGCGCGGATGCCGTGATATCCGATATGCAGTGCTTTCTCAAATCCGATAGTAGTATGGCTGGTTGAAGCGAACTTTACCAATGGTGTCTGGTGCCATGTAGCTTCCAGCAATGTGGCAGATCCGACGATGCGTTCACCCGGCAGTATGCGCAACGGAGCTTTCTCGGCAATTAACCTTACCGCTTCCGCGTAAATCTGGTTCGGGGTAGGCAAAGTCAAGTAAAATTCAGGATTGATGTTGAAATCAGCTTTAACCATGCCCATGCCATGTTCGCCGGATAATGCCCGCTCCGCTAATGCCCGCGTAACCGCCGATAACCGGCACGATACCGGTTGTCCGGTAGCCACCCCAAAATTATTATCAGATAAAGACATTGCCCATTTCTCCCATCGAACATTTAATTTATATAAGTAATGATATTCCTACCCCATTGATAATGTCAATAAAAAAGCGCAAGTAATAATTCATCTTTTGTGATTTTCGTGGTTAATTCTAAGTTTTGCACAATATTTTTACACTTGCTAATTCCCAGCTTTAATTAATATAATTATCTCATGATAAAAGATGAATTTGTTGATGCTTTGCGTGATTGCTGCGGTAAGTTGGGTATTGAATGCAGCGACGAGATTTCCGAGAGATTTTTTACCTTCTACCAGTTGCTGTTTGATGCTAACAGCCGGATGAATTTAACCGCTATTACCACCCCGCGGGATGCCGCGACCAAGCATTTTGCCGACTCTATGACGGTCAGCCTGGTGGCGAATATCAAGGCTGGCAACAAATTGATGGACTTTGGCACCGGGGCAGGACTGCCCGGAGTGCCGTTGGCGATAATGTACCCGCAGACGATTTTTACCCTTAACGACAGCACATCGAAGAAGATTGATTTCATCAAAAGCGTTGTCGCCGAGATGGGAATAAATAATATTTACCCGTTGTGGGGACGCACAGAAGATTTGGGGAGAGATCAGCGCCATCGCGGCAGATACGATTTTGCTACTGCGCGAGCGGTTGCCCACCTGGCGGTGTTAGTAGAATATGCGCTGCCAGTGTTGAAAAAAGGCGGCATGCTGATAGCGATGAAAGGTTGCGACTGCGAAATTGAATGCAAACAGGCGGAAAAAGCCATTCAATTGCTTGGCGGCAAGCTGAAAGAAATTAAAAAAATCGAGCTGCCCGGCGGTGGACAGCGAACATTGATAACCATCAGAAAAGTGGAAGAAACCCCGGCGGCATATCCCCGCAATCCTGGCCATGCAAAAAAGAATCCGTTGTATTAGGATTTTGTGGTGTTCAGTTTTTAGTTTTCAGAAAGGTCACTTCGACAGGCTCTGAAAACTGAAAACCGAAAACTGAAAACCTAATATATTAAAAATACCAATAAATCTTTACAGTATTAAGCATTTTTTGCCACTTATAATGTTTTGTGGTTAAATTAATCGGAGATAATAATATGGCATGATGGGGAATTGTCCCCAAATGTAAAAAATAAAGGGAAATATGAGCGACAATAAACCTACTTATGGTGGTCAGGCAGTTATCGAAGGTGTGATGATACGCGGAAGACGCAAAGTTGCTACGGCGGTAAGACATGCAAATGGCGAAATTGAAATTAAACGTGAAGATGTAACATCTGTTGCAGATAATAACTGGTTTTTAAAACTGGCTTTTGTACGCGGAACACCCGCGTTGATTGATTCCATGAAATTAGGATACCGCACATTGATGTGGTCATCCGATGTTGCAATGGAAGGCGAACAGCAGGAAAAGCCATCAAGTTGGCAATACGCGCTAACTATTATTGTTGCCGTGCTGATTGGCATCGGCGGCTTTGGCATGGCTCCAACCTTGTTAGTGAATCTGATAGAGAAATTGACTGGCATGACAGTACTGCCATACGCAGGAGAAAACTGGCTGCAACAGCTTATACCATCTGCTGCCGCAATAGTTCCCAACCTTGTCGAGGGATTAATTCGCTTAATAATGCTGGTGGGTTATATATTGGTAATCAGTCTCAGCAAAGATATTACCCGGGTATTTCAATACCACGGCGCCGAACATAAAGTGGTTAACGCCTGGGAAGCAGGCATTACCGATATCACAGTGGAAAATGCCCGCACCTACAGCCGAATTCATCCGCGCTGCGGCACCAGTTTCCTGTTCTTATTCCTGTTCGTCGGCATCGTCGTCCACGCCATGATAGGCTTTCCGCATGACAAAATATTGCGCCTCATCTCGCGATTAGTGCTGATTCCCGTAATCGCCGGCATCGCTTATGAACTGATACGCCTATCCGGCAAATTCCGCAATGCGATACTCATGAAACTGCTAATCTGGCCAGGCCTGCTAATGCAGCGCATCACCACCGCCGAACCAGACGACAAACAGATAGAAGTAGCCATGGCCGCCATGACCGCGGTAGTGGCAGATGAAGAGAGTTTGGGGAAATTGACAGTTGAGAATTGACAATGGGACAATTTTATTTGATTTGCTGGTTGTATTATAAATCAACTTAATCCCTAACCCCGCAACATTAAGTGATATACACAAATAATATCCATTTCTTC
>CAZWZF010000070.1:0-21943 GCA_964638715.1 uncultured bacterium
GACCGCGGTCGGAAGACCACAGCCCCCAGACCGGTTGTGTGCCAAAAGCATAGATCCGTTTCGAGCCCTTTGGGATCAGGGGGATGAAGCCGTGTTGGTTGTAGTCGATGTCGAAGGCGACAGTCGGCCCCTGCCAGGTCTTCCCCTGGTCCTTGGAACGGTAAGCCACCATGTCATTCGCCTTGTCGAACTGCGGACGGTGACCATAGTGACAGCTCCCCGTGGGCTTCTCTGCCGTGTTAGTGGGGAACATCAGCAGGTAATCGCCGCCCGGAGTTTTGGTGGCACGGGTTTCAAACAGGCTACCAGTGGCGGTGTGTACGACCTGGCCGGATATGGCTGGGCAGGCTAACACCAGGGCGAGGTTCTCATCCACCCGCAATCCGGCGGGGAGCGTCGCGAAATTGACGGTGCGGTGGGCGATGGTCGTTTCATTTAGTAGTAATTTTGACATGGTAATCTCCTCTTCTTCGATTATTTTACTAACTCGGCGGTGACAATTTCACTGGTCATCGGGCGGCTCAACCGCACCAGGATGCCGGTCTCGACGAGTTCCCGCCCGCTGGCGGTGAAGTTCTCACCGGTGTTGGCCATCAACACCTGGTAGGTACGGTCGCGACGCAGGCCGCGAAATGCGAACCTGTATTCGGGTGCGGCTTGGCCGGCCAAACGGAACAACGCGCAAATAGCCTTTGAGGCATCGGGTGCGGCGTATTCAAAGACACACCAGTCCTCCGGCTGCCAGTCTTCGACCGATTCGTCGGACGGCGGTTCGGTGTGGTGATAGACGCGGCAGGTATCCTTCAGCGGTCGGATATGGTGCTTAAAGAAATCGACACTGCGGCGGATGCTCTCGAACGCCACCGGATTCTTCTCGGCCAGGGTCGGCCATACGCCGCTGATACAGGGATTGCCAAGCAGCATGTTCATGCGCACCTGCATATCCAAATCGCCGCCCAGGTGGGCGTTCATCACCACGCCGGTGAACCTCGCCAGCCTTTCCGGCGGCAGTGCCAACATGATCCCCTGTTGCATCCGCACGGCCCGCGGTGCCAACTCGTAGTCGCTGAACCAGGTAAAATCGGTGCGCGACACCATTCCGAGGTCGGTGCGCCCGCCTCCACCGGCACAGTTCTCCAAAATCAGTTTCGGATGCCGTTGCCGTACGCGTTCCCAAATGCCATTCATTGCCTCGTAATGCCGCCAGATAGTCTGTTCATCAAGACCGTCCCGCAGGTGCGTGCCTCCATTGCCGGGATAAAGATTGTAGTCCAGCCTGAATAGATCAATGCCGTACTCACGGATGGCCCGCTCGATTTCGGACTCGACCCACACCGCCACCTCGGGCTTGGCCAGGTCGAGATGGTTGTTAATGCGCTTACCGTCCACTTCGAGCAGCCAATCGGGATTCTCTTGGATGATTGGGCTGTTCTCGGAAGCGGCCTCGATCCAGAACCACAGACCGCATTTCAGCCCTCGTTTGCGGGCGTGAGCAAAGACGGGGGCGAAGCCGTTGGGCAGGCGGTTACCCGGGTTCCAGTTCCCTGTGATATGCCAGTCCTCGCCCAGGTTGCCATACCAGCCCGCATCAATGGTGAACACCTCGGCGCCGAGATCGGCGGCAATATCGATTTCGCGGATGAGCCGTTCCTCACTCATCTCGTGATTCATATAACTCCAGTGGTTGTAGCTGATCAAGCCGCAGCGGTCGGCATCCCATGCCGGCAGGACGCTCCGACGCTGATGCGCATGCAGGGCTTGCGCCATCTCAGAAAGGTCGCCTGCCATCCCACCGAAGTGAACTTCCGGCGTCCGGATGCTCTCACCAGGCACCAGAACGCGCAGGTTGCCGGAACCGAACGGACCGATTCCCGCATGCACACGACCGTCCATCATGGCGGCCCGCAGCCGCCAGTTGCCCGACCAGGCAAGTTGCATGACAAAGATATTGCCCGCTTTGCCGTCGCGCAGGTAGAGGATCGGATGACCCCAGCCGCTCTTGCCGGAGGTTTCGCTCAGCTCGAACGGTTCCTCGCCCAATGGCCGCCACTCGAAATGGCCTTCGTTCGAGTGCCGGTTGTCAATGAAGTAGCCAATTTCATAATCGCCGTGGGCGGTAGAATATTTCGAGTTATCCCCCCAGTAGCAGTCGCCGAACTGGCAGGGGAACACCCTGCCCGACCAAACTTCGAGCGCGCTGAGCGCCCAGGGTGTAGTACCAATGTTTTGCAGGGTTAGCCAACGGGTGAATAATCCAGTGCCGTCAGCCACCGTGTGTACGGTCACCTCCACCGGTTGCTCCGCATGCCGTAAGACGACCTCGGCGTGTTCCCCGTCGGATGCCATATTGACCACGGTCCAACGGTTGCTCACCTTCGCGCCGTCGATGCTCAGGTGAAATGCCGCGTTCTCCTCCGCATCCCCGCGGCAGACAGGATTAATTTCCGGGCGGCTAATAGGTGACCAATAGCGCGCGATCCACGCGCCGTCGCGCAGCCCCTCATCGCTGATAATCAACCCGCTGGTGCAGCGCAGCGTCTGCGGCACCCCGCTCGCATCGGGCTCCAGTGCCTGGCAGTGCGCATAAACTGGTTCAAGGGCGTTCGGGTGCTGAATGGCAGCCGTTTCAGTGAGCAAATCAATGTCTGACATGGGATACCCTCTCTGTTGATTTATTAACGTACCGACTCGACTGAATACCCCAGCAATTCTGCCCGGCGCTTCAGATAATACTGAAAATTCTCCCATGATACATCGGGAGGTACGCTGTGATCCACGGCGGGGATACAGCCGCCGGCTTCAACAGCCGGGCGGATACGTTCGAGTTCGCGATCAATGGCGTCAGGACCGGCGGCCAAGGCGCGCTTGTCCACTCCGCCCCACACCGCCAGTACGCATTATAATCCGTATTTATCCCTGAGATAATACTCAACTCTGGTGCGCTCACCGTCGCTGAGGACATTGGGGTAGACGATAATTTCGGCAATCTCGCCGAGGTAATACATGCTGAGATCCTCACCGATTTTCGTAGCCAGATGCCCTGATGGGTTGTGGTTCGCCCCTAACGCATCTGTGCCCTTCTGGCCATTTACGTACCCTTTAACGGTGCCTGTAGCATTATTCCAGGTGGCAGCAAGGATTGCCGGCGACGTGGTGGCGGGCATGGAGGCAGCAAGATTAGTGTTAGTTGGACTGGCACTGCGCGCGCTCATTTGCCAATTTCCACCAGTAACATAGGTACCCCATAATGATGAACAAGATGTATACGATGAACGGAGCAGCACTTTCGTTGAGGTAATATCTGCTGTTTTGGCAACAACAAACCAGCTAAATGTCCCTACGTTGAACGCTGCTATCGGTCCGATCGCCAGAACAGTCGAGCTGCCATTGAATGTCAGACTGGGACGCCCATTCATTCCAGTCGCGTTATAGGTTGGTTGCTTGCTTCCCGTCGCCTGGCTTGCACTGGCGCCGGTGTCACTCTGGTCCGCCCAGGCGGATACTTTGTTGTTGCTGTCT
The DNA here is from genome assembly GCA_964638715.1 of uncultured bacterium. Taxonomy (GTDB): domain Bacteria; phylum Armatimonadota; class Hebobacteria; order CAIYQO01; family CAIYQO01; genus JBAXQQ01. Next base: position 3,520 of record CAZWZF010000070.1, read on the forward strand.
TTCGTCACGCCGGCAGATGCGTCTAACTGCAATTTTACGCCTAGCACGGGCGGGGTGGTCCAAATCAACGGTGGAGTATCCACGGCGGTTACATGGCCGTCGACATAACTCACCAGTGCCTTGCCGCTATGTCGCTTCTCGCAATTGCCCAGATTTCCAACTATGTTAGTATAACTACTACTGCCGCAATCCGCCGTCAGACCAGCACTGGCCGGGTCTGGAATACTGCCGATCGATTGCCCGGAGCGTGACTCGTAATAGCCATACCCGTTTGGTGTGCCTTTCCCTTTCGTCGGGCAAACCAGCACTCCCGGGTCAACTTCAATATCGCTCCACACCGTACCTGAGGATGGTAATGTTTCTTCATGATCCTGTACATACATCTGCAATGTCGCCGCAATCTGCCGTTGATTGCTGGTACAGGTCGTTTGCCGCGCCTTCTCCCGCGCACGGGCGAAGACTGGGAACAGAATCGCGGCGAGGATAGCAATTATGGCTATCACGACCAGCAATTCGATGAGGGTGAAACCTTTTTGATTGGTTTTCATAGTTTTTCTCCTTTTTATATTTTTCCAGTAATACTGGATAAAATCTGTAACTTGATCAGAAGTCTTATTAGCCAATATCAATCCAAGATTTGCATCAGCTATTAAATCTACCGATACTGCATATAAATTAACAAGTTTTTCGTTAATTAATATCTTCTCTAAAAATTAATTGGATTCATCATTTTTCTCCGATTTTTCAAATAAAATTAAACTGCTGATTGTTAAAGCAGCAAACCAGGTCTCAGCTATTTTATTCATGCCATTTTCATTCGGATGTACACCATCATCTGTAATATCATCAGCAGTCAATGCAGAATAAATATCAACAAAATATACTTTTTTATTATCATTTTGTAATAATGAAATTATATCCTGAAGTGATTCATTATATGCTTTAACATTTTCATAACCATTACGAGGAGGTTTTTGTGGAGTAATAGACGCAACAAATAGATGACCATGAAATTCTTTTGTTATAGTTGTAATTAAAATATCCCTTGCTGCAGCATCAAATCCATTGGCACCGGACATTAATAATATTATGTCAGGTTGATGTTTTTTAATTACAGTTGTGATGTCAGGAACAGATATTTCCTTAACATTGTTTGCGTCCAAAACATCCTGTGGTGTCGGTACTAATCCGCCTGATAAAATACTATGGTTTCCAAAACCAGCCAGACCATGATGATTGGGTTGAAATGTCGGGTCGATAATACCATCATTGCCAAATGCATGATAATTTAAATCCCCAACAAACTCAAAACAAACATTGGCGGAACGAAGTTTATCCTGCAGGATTTTTCGCCAACCGCCGCCGTCAGGATTTGGTAAGCCAATAGCTTGACCTTTGTAAGGCCCATCAGAATATATTGCTAAATATGTACCACGGGTAATGGAATCACCTATCGGCATTATTCGCATTGCATTCTTCTCCTTCCCCTACTTACATAAGCAAAGAACCATTTTTACCATTATAAGTTAAGTTAAGAAGCAATGTAGTATAAATATTCAGCCAATATGTTTAAAATCAAGCCAATGTACAAAAATAATTAAAGATGAATGTTAAAGAAATTATATCATATTACCGGAATTACTTTCTCTCCCATACCAAAGGTTTCCAATTCCACCAGTATATATCATCCAAGTTTTGGGTATCAATCAGGCAGGCTTCCCTATTAAAATCTCAAACTTTTGAGAATAAATAAAGTCATCTTCTATAAAAAGGTGGTTTCATGTTGTCCTGACATCTCGCAATGGTGACAACTACATGGTACGCTCTGGCTCCACCACCTTTCCCACAGGCTTTTCCTTCTTCTTTAAATCTTAACCCATTCACGCAGTCGCGGGTCGTTTTCTAATTTTGCCACATCTTCCGGGGTGGTAAAATGGACTCTTTCTTGTATTAATTCGTGGCATATTACTGGCAAGCCGTCCTGAATCATCATGTCCATTGCTTCGGTTACGTATCTTTCTTTCTCGCCAGAAATATTCATTTTATGCAGGTATTGCCATATCTTTTCTGAATAGACGATGATTCCGCCGATGTTCCAGTTGGTGCCAGCGGTGCCGGGTTGAGGTTTCTCGATGAGTTTTTTCACCCTGTTGCCATTGCGATATACCGCGCCGCCTGCCCAGGGGTCGTCTACCCAGTTTATGCTCAATACGCAATCAGCATTGGCCGGGTGGGTGTTTGCAATGTTGAATACCGCGGTCAGATTTTCCGGCGCGGTCATAATATCTCCCCAGTGCAATAATACCGGGTCATCACCGCATGCTTCTTCTGCCAGCAGCATCGCTCCTGCGGTGCCATTTAATACCGTTTGTTCGATATAGGTCATTTTCATGCCAAATTTGCTGCCATCGCCAAAATAATCTTTTATTACATCACCCAGGTAACCATAAATAACTATCGTTTCAGTGATGCCGACAGCGGCAAACTCGCGGATTATCCATTCCAGCAACGGCTTGCCAGAAATATCTACCATTGGTTTTGGTTTGTCAGCAGTAAGCGGCATCAGCCTTTTCCCGCGGCCGGCCGCCAAAATAATCGCTTTCTTAACAGGTTTAATCATTAATTATCATCTCCAGATATTAATTCCACTTTTAAGCAACTTATATTAAACCGAACATAGGGATAATATCGAGTACAGGCAGCGAATATCGTGTTCTTTCGTAAATTAAACAAATCAATATTTACGATATTCGAGCCAATCCCCTATTTTTTAAATATTTTTTGACAGGACTAACAGGATTAACAAGACTTTTATCCTGCCCATTCATGTTAATGTTACACAATTGGCACTGTGCCGGCTGCTTTTGCCAGTTCAACCGCCATATCGGTATCTTCCCACTTTACATTCAGGTCAGTGCGGCCGAAATGTCCGTAAGCGGCGGTGTCGCGATATTGCGGTTTTCGCAATTGCAGTTTCTCGATTATTTTCAATGGCCTTAAATCGAAATATTTGCGGATTAGTTTATCGATATCATCGTCGCTGATTTTTCCGGTGCCATAGGTTTCAACGCAAATAGACAGCGGTTCTGCCTTGCCGATTGCATAGGCAACTTCCAACTGCAACCTTTCCGCTATTCCGGCGGCAACGATATTTTTTGCGATATAGCGCATCATATATGCAGCACTGCGATCAACCTTAGTCGGGTCTTTGCCGCTGAATGCGCCGCCGCCATGGCTTGCCATGCCGCCGTAGGTATCAACAATAATCTTTCTGCCGGTCAGGCCGGTATCTGCTGCCGGTCCGCCAACTTCAAATTTACCAGTTGGATTTACCAAAATCTCAGTTGTATCATCAATTAATTTCAAATCACCCAGCACCGGGATAATCACATATTTAATTAAATCCTGCTTAATTAAATCCTGGTCCATACCAACCGCATGATGGGTGCTGATTAACACTTTATCTATATGAATCGGTTTGTGGGCGTTATATTCTACTGTTACCTGGGTCTTGCCATCGGGACGCAGATATGACAGTGTGCCGTTTTTGCGTACCGTTGCCAACTGTCGTGCAAGGTTATGTGCCCACTGAATGGGAGCCGGCATTAATTCCGGTGTTTCAGCACAGGCAAAGCCGAACATCATCCCCTGATCGCCGGCACCACCGGCATTAACACCCATGGCGATATCTGGTGATTGCCCTATTAATAGATTTTCAATTTCTACTGTTTCGCCATCAAAACCTGTCTCTGCGTCATAACCGATTTCTGCAACTGTCTTGCGAACTATTTCATTTATTTGCGACATATCTGCTTTGGCTGTTATTTCACCGGCGATAATAATTTTTTTAGGGGTAACAAATGTTTCACATGCTACTCTGGCTTCGCTATCCTGCGCCAATATCGCATCCAAAATCGCATCAGAAATCTGGTCAGCAACTTTATCGGGATGCCCCTCGGTTACAGACTCTGACGTGAACATATAATCTTTTTCCAACTTGACTTGACCTCCGAAAATAAAATGCTCATTTGGCGAAGTAATTATATCAATTTCTGAAAATTTTACAATAAAAATACTTGGTTCGGTTTTCGGTTTTCGGTTTTCGGTTTTCAGTTTTCAGTTATTACGATTAAGTTTTGAATATTAAAAGAAATTTTTAATAATAAAGTAAACCATAACTTGAATTATCGAAGTTAACTAAGCATAACACCTAAAAATAATCTTATCCTAATCAATCCTTATAATCGATGTGAAAAACAATAAATACATAATGCACCCTAAAAAGAAACGCCGTTGCCAATTCTCGTTAGAGACGGCAACGGCGCCCCGGCATAATGAGGGAGTTATCTGCCGGTACCTACGGTTGGTCAGACCAGTAAGCTGACTTTAATTATGCCACCGATTTGTTTCAAAAATGTTACAGGAAATTTAAAATTGCCAGCCTATTGAAACACGGCCCGCGGTACTAATGTCTACAGATGGCCCACTGTAATGATTTTTGGCATTTGCCCATGTCCAACCAATAGATACAAATACTTTATTTGCTTCATTTGAATCGCCGGGATTTATATTGGCAACCCCGACAGTAACCCGACCGCGGGAAGCACTTTCTGATGGCTGCATATAGTATCGAGCACCACCGAACCAGCCGCCTTCCCCATTTAACCCTACACCAGCGGTAGCACTTACTTGATCAGTAAGACGATAATCAAAGTTCGCACCTAACTTTCCGTACTGGTCGCCATAACCAAAACCTGCGTGAACTTTTCCACCATCACCAGCAAATGCTGCGACTGACAGTGCTAAAACAACAGCAACTAATAAATAACGCATTTTTTTCTCCTGCCTTTTTCTTTTAAACTTAATTTTTATTAAACTTAATTTTTATTCCACAATACTATTAGTAAAAATGGAAGAGAAATAGTTTCACTTCTCTTCCAAAAAATGATAATTATTTCAATAAATTCTATTATCTGCTTTCATCTACCCAGAACTTGTCGTAAATTGATGACAACGACTGGTCGTTGTGAATGCGACGGATACCTTCTGCCAGCATGTGAGATACTGTCAATTGTTCGATTTTATCAATTCGTTTTTCTGGTGTTAATGGAATTGTATCTGTTACAACCAATTTCTTAATTGGAGAATCCTGCAATCTTTTAATAGCTGGTCCGCTCAACACGCCATGAGTTGCGCAAGCGTAAATATCTGTTGCGCCGCGTTCCATTAACGCATTAGCTCCAGCTACTAATGAACCGGCAGTATCTACAATGTCATCAACGATAATTACGCGCTTGCCGCGAACATCACCGATTACATTCAATACTTCGCACTGATTTGGTTCCGGTCGGCGCTTTGCAATGATAGCTATGTCGCAGCCAAGACTGTCTGCCATCTGGGTTGCGCGTCCCAGACCGCCGACGTCTGGTGATACTACAATGGTGTTGTTATCGCGGATTCCATGAGTGTGGAAATATTGTGCTAATAATGGACCAGCGGGAAGATGGTCAACCGGCATATTGAAAAATCCCTGGATTGTCAGCACGTGCAAGTCTACGAAGAAAATACGGGTAGCACCGGCAACTGAAATAAGGTCAGACATTAAACGGGCGGCAATCGGTTCGCGGGGTTTTACTTTCTTTTCCTGCCGGGCATATCCGAAGTATGGAATTACTGCGGTGATTCTGCGGGCAGATGCACGCTTCAGAGCATCCAGAATAATCAGAAGCTCCAGCAAGGTGTCGCTGGTTGGTGGACAGGTAGGTTGAACGACAAATACATCCATACCGCGTACACTTTCCTGTACCTGTACACGTATTTCACCATCGCTGAATCGTGTAATTAATGTATCCAGCAGCTTAATGCCAAGATGCTCAGCAATCGACTTGCCCAGCTCTGGGTTTGCAGTGCCAGTTATCACACGTAAATCGTTCATGTTAACTCCCCTTTGTTTACTCACGGTCGCGCACTATACGCGCCGGTACGCCATAAGCCATTTTATTATCCGGAATATCTTTTGTCACAACGCTGCCGGCACCTGTAAGAGCATTGTCGCCAATATTAATTGGCGCAACGATAAGGGTACCACTGCCGATAAATGCTTTATTGCCGATTGTTGTCTTGTGCTTCTTCTTGCCGTCGTAATTGCATGTAACGGTGTCAGCCCCAATATTTACATCCTCACCCAGTGTAGTGTCACCAAGGTAGCCTAAATGATGAACCTTGGAGCGCTCGCCAACTTTTGTATTCTTCATTTCGCTGAAGTTGCCAACCTGACCCCCGGTGCAAATCTCACAACCGGGACGCAATCTGCTGAATGGTCCTACTTCTGCCCCACTGCGCAATATAGATTTTTCCACACGTGAAGATATAACATTGCAATTATCTTCAATAACCGCATCGAATAATTGCGACGATGGGCCAATCACACAATCTTCACCAATTTTAGTCTTGCCAAAAATCATGGTGAACGGATGAATCACAGTATCCTGGCCAATTTCAACATCCAATTCAATGAACGTTGATTTCGGGTCTGTAATTGTCACCCCATTTTCCATGTGTTTTTTGCAAATATCTTTGCGAAGCACTTCTTCTGCCTCTGCCAATTGCACTCTATCATTTATACCCGCTACAATTTCTTCGTTATCAGCAATTACAGCACCTACACGATGTCCATCATTTATTAATATTTCAATGACATCGGTAAGGTATAATTCGTTCTGGTCGTTATCCGGGGTGATTCGCTGCAATGCGTTAAATAATAATTTCGCGTCAAAGCAATAAGTTCCCGCATTAATTTCTTTCACTGCGTATTCTGCCGGCGAGGCATCGCGCGCCTCAACAATTTTCAAAACATTACCGCCATCAATATCACGGATAATTCTGCCGTATTTCCCCGGATTTTCGTAAATAGCAGTCAGCAATGTCGCAGCATTTCCATCAGCATGATGCTTATTGACCATTTCACTCATTACTTCCGCAGGTAATAACGGGACATCTACGCAATGTACAAAAACGGTGCCGTCAAAATCTTTCAGTGCTTCGGTTGTCATCATAACGGCATGACCAGTACCATTCTGCGGCACTTGCAGCGCATATTCAACGCCATCGCCTATCGCGGCTTTTACTGCATCCGCCTGATGACCAACAACCATAATTACGCGGTCAATACCGGCAGCACGAGCAGCACGCACCGGAAAATAAGCTAATGGCTGGCCACATAACATTGCCAACGCTTTAGCCTTTTTCGACTTCATGCGCGTACCTTTTCCAGCTCCCAAAATAACAGCTACTACATTTTCTCGCACTGTATTTGCTCCCAATTAAACACAAAAAGGGATGCATTTTTATGCATCCCCTTAATATACTATTTCAAAAATCCAGCTACTAAATCGCCACATTCATCTGTGGGGATAATTCCCACATCCAGACTGGGTATGCGGCCGGTGGCGAGAGCGGAAATCACCGCATCCTCAACATCTTTCGCTGCTGCTTTTTCACCCAGACTATCCAGCATCATTGCCGCTGCCAATATTGTAGCTAACGGACTGACGGTATTTTGTCCGGTGAATTGCGGTGCGCTGCCATGAACCGGTTCAAACATTGATACGCCTTCAGGATTTAAATTTCCTGATGGTGCAATACCTATGCCACCCTGTGTAATTGCGCCAAGGTCAGTGATAATATCGCCAAACATATTTGTTGTTACAATAACATCATAACGATGCGGTTCTTTCACCATAAACATACAGCAAGCATCAACATAAGCATGATCTTGTTGTACATCAGGATATTCTTTGCCAACTTCTTTGAATACCCGCTGCCATAAATCATGCCCGTAAGTCATAACATTTGATTTATCTACCAGGGTTAATTTTTTACGTGGCCGGGTGCGAGCCAATTCATATGCGTAACGAATACATCTCTCAACGCCCATTCTGGTGTAAATAGCAACCTGGGTTGCCACTTCATTTGGCTGACCTTTATGGGTGAAACCGCCGGTACCGACATACAGGTCTTCAGTATTCTCACGTACTACAATGTAATCGATATCAGCGGGAGTAACATCTTTCAAAGGCGAATTAACGTTTGGATATAATTTCACAGGACGAAGATTAATATACTGATCTAAACCAAAGCGCAATCCCAGCAGCAACTGCTGTTCGATAATACCTGCTTTAACATCGGGACGACCGACGGCTCCAAGAAAAATCGCATCGTAACCTTTCATTACTTCTATTGCGTTTTCCGGCATGACTTCGCCAATAGAAACGTAACGACCACCACCCCAGTCAAAATATTCATAATCAAATTTAATTGAATATTTTTTCGAGATAGTATCGAGTATTTTAATACCTTCGCGAATAACTTCTGGACCAATTCCATCGCCGGGAATAACAGCAATCTTATATGATGCCACTTGATTTCCTCCGGTTGTAACTTTGAACGACTAATTTTACCTTTTTTTAGCCTGCTTTGACAACCAGCAGAAACCATTTACTAACATATAATTTATTAAAAACAAATAAAAAATGCCCCGGATGCATTTTATACACCCGGGGCATTTTATTAGTTAAAAATTATTTTCTGTAAGTATTAATTGTTACAGATGCATTAATCGCAGCGTTATCTGCATAAGCAGCGGTGATTGTATTGGAAATCTGTGATGCTGCACTGCTTCCCGATGAAGGAGTCACGTCAGCACGCAGGCAATAACTTCCAAATGCTGCCAACTTAATTGAATAAGTTGAAACGGTTGAGTTATTTACAATTTGCTTGGTAATTAACTTGCCAGCACCATCAAAGTAGTTTACTGTCCAGCCAGTCTGTCCGCCAGTAGCAGTTAATGATATTACAACAGCGCGACTGGCGGTATTTTTCACAGAAATGTAATACGATGATGTACGATTCCCGGCAACGGTTGCTGACGCAGCAATATCACCGGCATCAGCTATTTTGCTGCGTACTTTCATTTCTAAACCATCGGCAATTTGCAATACTTCAGTTGTAAAACTGCTGATTGGAGACCAATCGGTGACAGTCCCATTTCCAACTGCACGTACTCGCCAATAAATGGTAACACCTTGCGGTTGAATCGGTAATTTAACTGAAGTAGTTGGAATTAATTCTGACCCAAATACTAAGTATCTGAATGAAGAATCTTTTGCAGCCTGTACATGATAATAACGTGCGCCATCAACACCAGTCCAGCTTAATTCCGGGATAACACCTGATGTTGCCCCAACGGTAGGAGCAATAATCTCCGGGGTTTTCATTTTTACTACAACCTTGGCTGTGTTAAATGCCCAAACCTGCGACCATTCACTGTCTTTAATAGTTGTTGTAGCAGTTGTTGTTCCGGCAGTAATTGCATCAGTTGTCGGTGCAATAGCCTTTACACGCCAATAATAATGGGTGTCGGCGGTTAAGTTTTGTGGTGAATATGAAGCAACTGTTAATCCGGTTACTTCTACTAATCCGACAGTAAACTTCGAGTCAGTTGCAATCTGTATGTTATAGGTTGCTGATGTATTCATGGCGCGCCATGTTAAATTAGTAGTAACAGCTACTCCGAATGCACCATTTAAAGGTGTTAACAACTGTGGAGCCGGCAGAGTTACAGTTTTAACTTCTGGAGTTGGCGGTGTAACTACTACTGTTGCCGGTTTAATTGTAAATGCTCTTACCAGCGACCAGTTGCTTTCCAGCAAGTATGACGGTACGCCCAATGTCTGAGATTGATTCGTTTGCGCATTCAAAGTAAATATATCATTAGTCGGCATTGCTTTCACACGCCAGAAATATTTACCAGCAGTTAAATTATCGAGCGAGTAAGTATTTCCTCCTGTTGCGGTATAAGTATTTACCCCATTTCCAGTAAACTTTTCATTATTTGCAACTTGAATGGTATAGTATGATGCGTTAGCAACACTACGCCAGGTTAACTCAACAGTCGTTAATTCAAGAGATGAATTATTTGTTGGAGAAACCAAAACTGGTGCTTCCAAACGAGTTAATTTAGGGATTACAACATCGCCACCCTGTGCGAATGCAATATTGCATATACAAAATAACGCAATTAGTGCGAGGGAGAATATTTTACGCATTTTTAATCACCTCTTGGCTAATTAGCCTTTCATTTTTTATAGTTTACTTTAATACGACTTGTTTTGACAATCAGTTGCAATTATTTTATTGAAGCCATTTACTAACATATAATTTATTAAAAAAAAGCCCCGGATGCAATTTTTACACCCGGGGCATTTTATAAATTTAAAATTATTTTCTATAAGTATTAATGGTTACTGATGCATTAATCGCGGCGTTATCAGCATAAGCAGCGGTAATTGTATTAGTAAGTTGTGATGCTGCATTGCTTCCAGAGGAAGGGGTAATATCAGCACGCAGGTAATAACTTCCAAATGCAGGCAACTTAATTAAATATGTTGATACTGTTGAATTATTAACTATCTGCTTGGTTATTACCTTTCCTGTGTCATCAAAATAATTAACAGTCCAACCTGCCTGACCACCAGTTGCAATTAGTGAAACGACCACTGCACGGCTGGCGGTATTTTTTACCGAAATATAATATGATGACGTTCGATTGCCAACTACTGTTATTGAAGATGAGATATCACCAGCATCACTAATTTTACTGCGAACTTTCATTTCTAAACTATCTGCTGTCTGCAAAGTTTCAGTTACAAAACTACTTATTGCAGTCCAGTTAGTTATTGCACCGTTGCCGACTGCACGAACGCGCCAATAAATAGTTACACCTTGTGGTTGAGCTGGCAATTTCACTGATGTTGTTGACACTAATTCTGACCCAAACACTAAATATCTGAATGATGTATCTTTTGCAGCCTGTACATGATAATAACGAGCACCTTCAACAGTAGTCCAACTTAATTCAGGAATAACACCACTTATTGCGTTTGCATCAGGAGCAATAATCTCAGGAACAGTCAACTTCACACCAGTTTTCGCTGTATTGAATGCCCATACTTGCGACCACTCTCCTGTTATAATATTTGAAGTATTAGTCGCTGATACAATAGCTTTAACACGCCAGTAATAATGGGTGTTTTCCTGCAAGTTTTGTATAGCATACAATGGGACAGTTAAGCCTGTTACATCTTCAATAATGGTATTAAATTTTGAATCTGTAGCAATCTGCACATCGTATGTTGCCTGTATATTATTCATAGCACGCCATGTCAGGTTAGAAATGACTGGTACTGCAAAAGCACCGTTTAATGGTGATAATAACTGAGGCGCTACTTTCATAGATTTAACTTCAGGAGTCTGTTGTGGATCAACTATCTGTTGTGAGGATGTTATTGTAAATGAACGAACAAGCGACCAATTGCTTTCTACATAATTAATTCGACTTAAAATTTGTTGAATAGGTGGTTGAGCCTGTTGCGTTTGTTGTGACTGATTTAAAGTTGGAGTTGGAACCGGGGACGGAGGCATATTCGGAAAAGCAAAAGTGGTCGTTGGCATTGCTTTGACACGCCAAAAATATTGACCATCTGATAAACCGCTAAGCTGTAAATTACTGGAATTTGAAACATTTGATGAAACCACACCATTACCAATAAAGGTATTAGAATTTTTTGATACCTGTACCATATAATTTGTAGTATTAACAACTTGATCCCATGTCAACAACACATTTGTTGAATTCAAAGATGTATTATTTAGTGGAGTTAATAAAGAAGGTGTAGCAAGTTGAGTTCCTACGGTTCTATTTGGATTAACTCTAATTAATATGGATGTGGATGATGCAACCTGTGCAAATGCAAGATTGCAAATGCCAAATATCGCAAATAATGCGACGGAGAGTAATTTACTCATTTTCAACACCTCTTGGCTACATAGCTTTTTTTATATTATACTTTAATATGATATATTTTGACAAACAGAAATTATTTCTTTAAAAAAACATTTCTAAGCCTTATTTTCCAACTCTTCCCATCGTTCATATAATTTACGGACTTTCTCTTGTGCTGTCATCATTTTATTTTGCGTTTCATTTAATAATCTGTGGTCAGAATATATTTCTGGTTCTATCAATGAAGCTTCTAATCGTGCGGCTTCTTCTTCAGCTTCTAATATCACTGATTCTATACTTTCCAATTCCCGCTGTTCAGCCCAGGTTAATTTCTTTTGGCGGGTATTTACACGAACTTTTTCTTCTTTCTTTAATTCCGGTTTGTTTGTCTGCGCTCTTTCCCATTGAGAAAAATCGGCATATTCGCTTATATTCCCGCTTTCATCTAATGCCCATAACACAGAACTTAATTTATCAAGCATATAACGGTCATGAGTGACTAATATTAATGTACCGGGGAAATTGGCCAAAGAATCTTCCAGCACTTCCAGGGATGGGATATCCAGGTCATTTGTCGGTTCATCGAGAATTAATATATCGGCAGGTTGCCGAACGAGATGTGATATATGTATTCTCGCGCGTTCACCTCCGGATAATTCACCCACTGGCAGCGGTAATTGTTCTGGTGTAAATAAAAACTTCTTTGCCCAAGTTACGACATGCATATACGAACCGCGAAACTCTACCTGGTCTCCTGTCGGAGATAACGCCTGCCGTAACGTAAGAGTCGGGTCGATTGAATCGCGATGCTGGCGAAAATAGACTATTTTCAAATCATCGGCACGCCAGATATCACCCTCATCCTGCGGCAACTCACCGGTAATCATCCTCAATAAAGTCGTTTTGCCACTGCCATTTTGTCCCAGTAGACCAATTCTCATGCCGCTATCTATTTCATAATCCACATTTTTCAGCACAGTAATACCGGCAAAACTTTTCTTAATATTCTTTAGTTTCATCAGTTTTTTTGTGCGTCTGCCGCTTGCTGAAAAGTTGATATCAGCTTTTCTCTGTTGATTATTTCTGTCCTTTACATCTCCCAGTTCGCTAATCAACTCCATCGCGTCTTCTATTCTGCCTTTTGCCTTTGTTGTTCTTGCCCGTGCTCCGCGCTGCAGCCAGGCTACTTCCTGCCGTACCTGTGCCTGTAATGCTGATTGATAAGATATCTGGTTCTGCATGAACTCATCACGCTTCATTAAAAAATCGGAATAAACACCACTGACACCATAATATCCATCCGGGTAAAGCGTGCTTATTTCAATAATTCTTGTCATCGCTCTTTCCAGCAAATATCTGTCATGGCTTACTATGATGGACGCCGATTTTGTTTCTCTCAACATCTCTTCGAGCCAGATAATACCTTCAATATCAAGATGGTTTGTAGGTTCATCAAGCAATAACAATTCCGGTTCTCTTACAAATCCAGCAGCCAAAGCAAGGCGTTTTTTCCACCCGCCAGATAACTCCGTTGCCATTTGCCCAGTATTTTTAAATCCAGCTTTACCGCAAATAACACTGACTCGTATCTGTTTTTCTTCTTCATCTATTTGACAATCTTTCAATGCTGCATTAAGGATATCCTTAACAGTCAAACCTTCTTCAAACTCATCTTTTTGTGCGGCATAGGCGACTACACATCCCCGCCGGCAGACAACATTGCCTTCATCGGCATGTTCAATACCCGCGATAATTTGCAGCAGCGTCGATTTTCCAGCACCGTTTGGGCCAATTAATCCTACTCTGTCACCATCATCAATTCCAAATGAGATATTAGTGAATAACGGTCGAATACCATAAGTTTTCGTGAGTGAATCGCAAGAAATAATTGAAGCCATTATTTGTCACCCGAAAATTCTGTAGAAACATTTTTAGAAAACTTCATATTATTCAAATCAGCATCTGCATTCATCAGCGCGGCCTTATGCACAAATCCCATCCCTTTCATTACAACATTCACAACAGATATTTTACCTGATGCTGAATCCCACTTTAACGCGTCAGCGTCGAATGTGATATCTTTTCCAACTGCGCTGGCATGAACGCCGCCATTTAATCGAACGACAACATTATTTTTATTTACAACTTTGCTGGTTCCGCTTAACGCCGTTAATTTCAATGTCTGTTTTCCATTTTTATAAAAAACTGTTTTTATTTTGTTAAATGTCAGATTTCCGTCTGAATCTGCATTCCCGCCATCTATTTCACCTTGCCACACTAATGGCGGAGAGTTGGGGAATGTTACAGAATATTTTTTATTAAGCTTTATATTTCCATTTTCCGTTGAATTCATTTCAGGAGCAGTAACATGAACAGGCGGTGCGCTCTTGCGAGCGCAACCGCCAAATACTACAATTATTAATATCATCGCCAGTGCAAATTCAAAATGACGCATCCGGCATAACCGCCTTTTACTTGCCAGCACGACTCTTTACATAATTTACTAAACCACCAGCATCAATTATATCGCGCAGGAAATCCGGGAATGGTTCTGCCTGGTAGTTTTTACCTTTAGTTACATTAGTAATAACACCTGTTTCGATATTAACTTCCATTTCATCACCGGCTTCAGCATCTGTAGCAGCTTCAAGGGATTCAAAAATTGGCAAACCAACATTAATCGAATTGCGAAAGAATATGCGTGCAAACGATTTAGCTATTACCGCAGTCACACCACACGCTTTAATAGCGATAGGCGCGTGTTCGCGAGATGAACCGCAGCCAAAATTGTCGCCAGCTACGATAAAATCACCTTCCTGAACCCGACCAGCGAAATTATCACCAGCATCTTCCATACAGTGAGATGCCAGTTCTTTTGGGTCTGTAGTGTTTAAATACCGTGCAGGGATAATGACATCGGTATCAACATGGTTACCGTATATATGTACTTTTCCACGCTTTGACATGTGAAAAACCTCCAAAATAATCGTTTTTGTTTGCTTATCGCGCTATAAGAATACCCGTTTTATAGGGGTAATGACAAGACTACTTCTGGATCATCAGCATTTTTCGCTTTTAAAGCGAGGACAATATTAGTTAATTTCTCTCGCCGCGCAATTTGTATCGCCGACTTTCCACGGGTATTTTTAACATTTACATCCGCACCATTATCTATCAACAATTTGGCTATATCCTGATTATTGTTTATTATTGCCAACATTAAAGCTGTGTTGCCATTATGCATCATTGTGTTCAAAATAGCTTTTTTCTTCAATAATAATCCTGCCACTTCTATCCTGTTATCTATTGATGCCAAAATTAATGGAGTTAGTCCATTTTTAGTTTTTGCGTTTATATCAGCACCTTGATTTATTAAATATTCCACGACTTCATAATTTGCACACCTTGTTGCATTTATTAACGCGCTTACGCCATCATTATTCTGTTCATTTACATCAAAACCAGACTTTATCAACAACTCTATTACCGGTAAACTTCCGTAAGTACTTGCAGTTATCAACAAAGTGTTGCCATTGGCATCTTTACTGTAAGCTTTTTTTTCTATTAATATTTTCAGAGCATCTGTACACCCATTTTCAGCAGCAATAAATGAAGCTGTTTTACCATCAACGCTAATCTTATCCATTATTGCCCCGGCGTTTATCAGCAATTGCACAACATCCGAGTTATTCCATAACGCAGCATGTATTAGCGGGGTGAACCCCTTGCTGTCAAATGCGTTTATATTAGCACCAGCATTAATCAGCAACTTTGCCACATCGGATTTCTTGAATGTTGAAAACATTAACGCCGTCATGCCATCAGAAGTTTTCTGGTTAATATCAGCACCTTTTTCAATCAAATATTTAGTTATTTCAACACAACCACCACGGGTAGCCGCCATGAATACAGAATAATTATCATCTGCAATAGCATTTATATCGGCGCCATTCAGTATCAATAATGAAGCAATCTTCTCTAAACCGTTATTTAACGCGATATGAAGTGCTGTTAAATTGCTGATTCCTTTGGCATTAATATCAGCCTTTGCAGACAATAATAACCTGACTAATTTTTCATCACCTTTAATTATTGCACAGGAAAGCGGAGGATTGCCAATAGCACCTTTATTATTAACGTCTGCACCATTATCTAATAAATATTTTGTAGCTTCTGAATTGCCATTTTGAACTGCTGCGATTAATGGTGTTCGCCCGCTGATATCTACGATACTTTCAATTGGCGCTTTATTGTCAAGAAGTAATTTTATAGCGGCAATATCGCCTTTTTCCGCGGCATCATGTAATTGCCCGGCATTTGCGATTGAAATTGATAATAGCAGAAATATTGTTAATAAAAAAGAACATATAATTTTCATCATGAATAACTATAAATTATCCAACATTATATTTTTTCCTTTAATTAGTCGGAAATATATTCACTAAAACGGAAATAAACTGTAATATTAGCAATGTATATGGAAGCAATAAATAAATATATTTTAATAATGGTACTTTCAATTTTACTGGCAATCAAATTACCGGCAGTACCAGAATTTGATTTAGATATCCAGGATACCAAAATAAACGGTCCTGTTTCTGCCGTCACAACCTTTCGAAACAACCTGATTACATACGATGGAAGTCGTTGGCGTATCGATGATACCCATGTTCTTTCTAAAAATCATTTTGATTTGAACGGAAAAATAACCGAAGAATGGGATTTTAACAATTATGAAGAATCAAATGGCCAATTAATATGGGAATACAATAATAAAGGGCTGCTTGACTTAAGGTCTTACACCATAAACAAACAATATATCAGTATGGTTCGATTTGTTTATACAGATAAAGGTGCAATAGACGAAATATTGAAATTTGCCAGCAATGGCGCTGTAATTGGCAATTCAAAATATCAATATAATACTGACGGCAAATTAACTTCTATTACGGACCATGACAATGCCGGCACTACTACGAAACTAATAAATTATTCTTATACAAAATCGGGTACAAAATCCTGCGAAGAAACATTGTGGTATGGAAAAGACAGTGCGAGATTAATAAGACTTTATGACAATAACGAATTTATTTATGAAGCAATCGGTTACAAAGCCGACAAGATAATTTACCATAGTTATTACAAAACAGATCCAAATGGAGTTATAACTGCTATATCAAAAACATTTGAAGCAGATACAACTCGATATGACATAAGCTATATAAATGATGCCTACGGAAACTGGACACGCAAGACAGTAATAATATATATCACCCGAAACGGCTATTCTGTCCCAGGTGAATCATACATGGATACACGCGCACTAAATTATCGCATTTTCACAGCTTACTCAGCTGGGTAAAACGGCGTTAGTCATAGCTTTTAACGCTTCGACTTTACCCCAGGCAGCGCCGGTATCTATTGATTCTGCAGCTTTTTCAATTCCCTGTCTGATGCTGTCTGCCGCATCTGCAACAGTTAATACCGCCGCCGCATTCAATAATACGATATCGCGTTTTGCGCCTTTTTCACCTTTTAAAATTGCTTCTACTATTTTCGCATTTTCCTGCGGGTCACCGCCAGCAAGATCGTCTGGATTTGCTTCACTTAACCCAAAATCAGCAGCAGTAAAATTATTTGTCGTCACCACGCCATTTTTCAATTCACTGACCCGGGTAACACCGGTATTTGACCATTCATCCAATCCTACCATTCCATGCACTACAAAGGCTTGTTTAACTCCCAACAAATTCAGAACATCTGCCAATAAATCAGTTAATTCTGGAGCATATACGCCAATTACCTGGCGGTCAGCACCAGCCGGGTTAGTGAGTGGGCCTAATATGTTAAAGACGGTACGAATGCCTATTTCACGACGCACCGGTGCCGCATATTTCATCGCCGGATGAAAAGAAGGGGCAAATAAAAATCCAATTCCCAATCGTTCGATTGAACGCTGTACGAAATCCGGGGTTACTTCTAAATTAACTCCCAATGCTTCTAACAGATCGGCGCTGCCTGACTTGCTGGTTACTCGTCGATTGCCATGTTTTGCAACCGCTACCCCTGCCCCGGCAACAACGAACGCTGTGGTAGTAGAAATGTTAAAGGTTTTCAAGCTGTCGCCACCGGTGCCGCAAGTATCTACCAAAACAGGAACCCGGGGGGTTATCCGCAGCGATTTATCGCGCATAGCACTGGCAAAACCGGCAATTTCTTCAGAAGTCTCGCCTTTCATCCGCAAAGCAGTAACCAGCGAGGCTATCTGTGCCTGGGTACCTTCACCCTCCATGATAGATTTCATCACCAACGCCGCATCACCCATGGTCAACGATTTATGATTTATGATTTCTTGCAAAGCTTGTGTAATATTCATGTTTTCTCCTGCTTATCTTAGAATAAGTTTAGCTTTTTTGTGGATTAGTGGTCAAGGTAAGAGAAGAGTGAAGAGAGGAAAATTTGCTCCCATCCTTCGGTTATCAAAGTAACTCTTATCTTCTCCGTAATTCTAACCTGTTAATATTATCGTAAGTATTCGGTAAACCCCATTCCTCCAACCTTTTAATTATCGGTTGGGGAAAG
>CAZWZF010000071.1:0-21761 GCA_964638715.1 uncultured bacterium
AGCCATGCTAATATTTTTCTTTATAATATTATAATAACTTTCTGGTTTACAGCTCTTTTCAAGATCAGGAATTTCTGAACTGCATATCTTAATTTGCAATTCAGAATTATTGTCTATGCACATTACTGTGTCTTTAGAACTTGATAATTCAACAATTCCTGATAATTGTTTTATCATGTTCATATATGATTCCTTATTGTTCTCTGAACCAACGATAACTAATTTCTTTTTGGCTCTTGTCATAGCAACATATAATAACCTTGACTCTTCTTTTAATTCTTTACTTTTTGATTTATTTAATAACTTGATATACTCTTCTGGTTCAACATACTCATCATCATCTAAATTGTAATATTTCATTAATAATTTGTTTTCTTTAAATACAAACAATGATTTACTGTTTTTTTCTAATGTTCTGCTTGCATCTGCCAAAAAAACTACCGGTGCTTCTAATCCTTTTGCTGCATGAATTGTCATTATTTTTACAACATTGCTTTTTTCAGCTTCAACTGGTGCAGATGCTTCCTTATTCATATACTTTTCCATCATATCAATATATCTTGTAAATTCTTTTAGATCGAATATTCCACGTGCATTAAATTCAGTTGCTACTTCACGAAATTTCATTAGATTAGCATATTTCTGTAAACCATTACCTGACATCAGTAATACCTGGGTATATCCTGAATATTTCAAAATTGCATCTATAATTGATATCGGACTGCCTTCTGGAATATGTTGCTGAATCTTCTTCAAATCAGTTAAAAACTTCTCTATTTTGTATTTATCATTTTTATTAATATTTTTATTGTTTTCACAGTCATGCAATCTTAACCACAAGCTACCTATTTCATTATTTTTAATATTTGGAACACTGCTTTTATCATTAATTAACCAAAACATTGTATCATCTGACAATTTTACAATAGGCGAACGAAGCACTGTAGCTAACGATACATCATCCATAGGATTCATAGCACAATTTATCATTGCTATAATATCGCGGATTTCTACACTTTTATAAAAACCTCTTCCTTTAACAACATAACATGGAATATCGGCATTTGATAATTCATCTTCATATAATTTGATATCAGTTGTACTTCTCAATAATATTAAAATATCTGAATACTTTATTCCTTCATTTTCAATCATTTTCTTTATTCTGCTGCTTATCCATCTTCCTTCAGCTTTTCTTAATTCTTCTGCGCTGCCTTCCATTGATAATGACATTATTTCTGTTTTTACATCATTTGAAGAATCTTGTTCAACCATTGGTTCCAACTCTTCATACACGAATAAATTTTCATCTTTATTATTTACAGACCATCTTTTCAGAAATATATTATTTATAATTTCGATTATATCTTTTTGAGTACGGTAATTCTTACTCATCACCACTCTCTCGCCATTATTATCTGCCAAAATTTCTTTTTCAATATCTGTATATAATTTTATATCAGAGCCATTAAAGCCATAAATCGACTGCTTTACATCACCAACTAAGAAAAGTTTCGCATTGCCACGGACAGAAGATATTATGTCGTATTGCAGAAAACTTGTATCCTGAAATTCGTCAACCATTATATGTTTGTATTTTCTATTATATGATTCTTTCACACCAGGCATTTTTTCATCATTTAACAACTTTCGCGATAATCGCATCATGTCATTATAATCTATCAATCCACGCCGTATTTTTTCTTCATTATACATTTCTTCAATATTTATTAATAAATTAATAGAAGCTACAGTATATGGAAAAATTTTCATTGCTAATAATTCTTCTCTGTACCTGATAAATTTATTAGCAATTGGTTTCCAATTGTCATTTTTAATCTTTATATCTAATTTACTTACCTTTAAATAAAGGATGTCATCTTGAAAGTCTACATTTAAAGATAACAGAGAGATAATTTCAGTTAAAAAGTTCTTTTCAGATTCAGTTAATTTAATACCTGATAACAATAAATTGTTAATATCATCGATAATTTCTGTAGATGTTGTATTGATTACGGTATTATTCGAGAAAGGTAAATCCCTTGCGCTTATACCTTGAGTTGAAATTTCACGATATAAATCAAATAATTCACTTTGCAATTTTTCAACATTATAATCAAGAAGCAATTTTTGCATTTCTTTATATTTATTTTCTGTATCAGCCAGGTGCCATATTTTATGTTTCAATAATTCGAAAACTGAATATAATAATGTGAGGCTTTCTGCTTCGTCCAACACTCGATACGCCGGGTCTATACCTGCTTCCAGTGCATATTCACGCAATATTTCTTCACAAAATGAATGAACTGTACATATTTGTGCCCGTAAAACTTGTTGCCGTAGATATTGATTATCATCACCAAGCATCTCTAAAATACGTTCACGCATTTCCATTGCTGCTTTTTTTGTGAAAGTAATAGTAAGGATCGATTCCGGGGAAATTTTACAGGTATCAATTAGCCACAAATACCTGCTGGTTAAAACTGCTGTTTTACCAGAACCTGCACCCGCAGAGACAATGACAGTATCTTTATCTGACATTGCTGCTTTTGTCTGTTCATCGTTGAGTTTAAATTCCATTCCTGCTGCCACTTCTCATTTTCTTAATATGCGGAAAAATAACTTCGTTAAATATAACATGTATTGCTGAAGCAGTAGGTATAGCAAGAATTGCACCAAATATACCAAGTAATGATGCACCTATCAACACAGAAATAATAATAGAAATCGGAGCTAATCCGACATTTTTTGACATTACTCTTGGAGCAATTATATAGTTTTCTGTTTGCGTTAACACGATGAAGAATACAATAACAGTTATTATCTTCCATATTGGATAACCCATTGCTAAGATAATAATTATCGCTGGTACAAATGCTGCCGTAGGACCAACCATCGGAATTAGCTCACCTAAGCCTCCAACAACTGCTATAACACCCGGATATTCAACTTGTAATGCTAACATTACCGGCCAAATAATACAGGTAATTATGATAGCTAAAATTATTTGACCCCGCAGCCACCCACCGATACGAGAAGCGATACTATTTACAATAAAACTAACTCTTTCCTGTTTTGCGGGTGGGATGAATCTTATGATATTTTTTAATATACCTTCTTTAAATACAGAGAAAAACACTGACAAAACAAACGCTAAACCTAAAGAAGCGACAATACCTAAAAATCCAAATACTGCCTGGGTTGTTGACCATATATATGTACCAATATGTGATGATTGAGAGCTAAACCATAATTTTAAATTATCAGCATTAAAAGTTTGCGGGAATCTGTTTACTATAACGTGAGTAAACCATGTTCCAATTTTCTCTTTTATAGTTTCGTCCTGGAAAAATCTCATCCCTTCAATAACAGCATTAGATAACAACATACCTATAAAAAAAAATAAGATCAATAATGATAGAAATGCGACTAAAAAAACTGTAACACCACGTGGAAGCCACTTTTTTTTCAAACCTTGGACATAATTTACCAGTGGTTCCATTGTAGTAGCAAGAAGCACAGCAATTGCTATAATGAATAAAATTGGGGCAATTTTATATAGGATGAAAACAAGCAATAAGATACCTAAACAAGATAAAAAGAATCCTATTGGCGAGAACTTTTCACTTCTTCGGTTCTGCATTCGGCTTTTTGATGGTGCCATTTTCCTTGTCCACCTTCGTATTATTTAGTTTTTCACTTTTTATCGATTCTTCCATTTGATGTAAAAAAGCTTCGCCGTCTTCAATACTATCAATAGTTTTCCCTGTTGTGAAATTTATACTGCGGTACTCTTCAACTTTATATATATCTTGTTCATATATAATAGAATCTTCGACCATTTTATTGGGCATAAATGGAATCAAGGGATGATATACAAATATTGCTAATTTTCTGGTTTCCGGGTTAATTTTTACAATAAACTTTTTATAAATTAAACCAGCAACTAAATAAACTACCAAAAATAATGCCAATGCTGAGATTAATGCAACAAAACCATTTTTCCAGTGACTTACAGGTTTTATTTCTGGAGTCAGTTTTTTTTCTTCATAAATAACCGCATCAAACTCAATTGTAATTACGGTAACATTATCATGACCGCCGGTATTCAGAGATCTATCAATTAATAATTTATTAATTTCGTCGGGTGATATTTTTTTGGCTAATTCATTTTTTATTACATTATCATCTACAGCACCAGATAATCCATCAGTACAAAGCAGCAACTTATCGCCATTATATAACTCTATGCTATTTACATCCGGCATATATTCAGACCCATCTGCTAACACGCGTGTCACCATATTCCGCATAGGATGAGATAAAGCTTCTATTTCAGTAATAACTTTGGCATCAACTAACTCTTGTACAACAGAATGATCATGAGTAACTCTTGTTAGAAGATTGTTACGCAGTAAATAGAGCCTGCTATCGCCTAAATTAGCATAAAACAATTTATTATTTCGAATAACTGCAACAACAACAGTTGTTCCCATTTTAGAGCAAGCACTATCTTCGCTAACTTTTGCGGAAATTAAAAAGAAAACATCATTGGCTATTTGGTTAAGATTATCAATAATTTCTTCTTCAGGACATTCAGATAAGGACTGTGAGTATTTTTCTATAGTTGTTACTGCAAATTGACTGGCGACTTCGCCGCAATGATGTCCGCCCATTCCATCAGCGACAGCAAATACTACGCCATTTTCTGATAGAAAATAGGCATCTTCATTTGTCTGTCTTACTTTACCAATATCGGTAGATGCGGCAAATTTCATTTATACTATACCGGCAGCTTTCCCTAATGCCTTTCCTTTTATATCGGGTCTTTTACGATGGATTTCGTATACTTTGACAATTAAATCAACCACTTGTTCCAAGGTTTTCCCATCAGATTTCAATAAAATAGCGTCATCAGAAGCTTTTAATGGTGATGCTTCACGTTCTTCATCACGTTTATCTCTTTCAGTAACGTCATTCAATACTTCTTTATACGTTATATATTCGCCTTTATCTGAGTGTTCTTTCCAACGGCGCATTGCTCTTTCTTCAACTGATGCTGTTAGGAAAATCTTAATTTCAGCCTTGGGAAATACTACAGTCTGAATGTCGCGGCCTTCCATTATTACGCCGCCTTCCTCACCCATTTGTTGCTGGCTCTTTACAAGTTGCTCTCTTAATTCAGGATACATGGCAATAATAGAAGCCATCTCAGCAACCTGAGAACCGGATATTTTATCAGTTATATCTTCATCAGCAATATATGTGCGAATTGAACCAATACGGTCAAGTGAGAATGACATCTCGAGTGATGACGCAATCTGAACAATACGGTTGACATCACCAGGTACAATTCCTTCACGAATTGCTGTCAATGCCACAGCACGATACATTGCACCGCTGTTTATATAATGCAGACCTGTTTTCTGCGCTACTTTTCTTGCTACAGAACTTTTACCAGAACCAGCAGGACCGTCAATAGCGATCACTGGCAGTCTTTTAACCATCATTAAATTTGTATCCCTATTAGAAAATGTGTCAATGAATAAACAACATCAACTGCCGGACTAAGAATATATTTTAATCCACCAGTGAATATAAGTATAAATAGGACAAATTGCCATGCAGGATTATCAATTATCGGTCGAATATTATATGGAACCAAATAACTTAAAATATGATGCCCGTCTAAAGGGTAAATCGGTAACAAATTAAAAATAGCCAAAACAGCATTAAGAATAATTCCATAAGTAAAAGTGAAATGTAAGCGATAAATAATTTCTAAATCTATTGTATTGGTATTTAAAATAAACACATTAAAAATTTGATATATTCCCATCCAAGCAAACATTTGCAAAATATTACTCATTGGACCTGCAAAAGCAGAAATCATCCTGCCGAATGCTGGATTTCTAAAATTAGATGGATACATCGGAGAAGGCTTTCCCCACCCAAATCCAAATCCTGACATTGTAGAAACGATTATCATTATTGTTCCTATAGGGTCAAGATGAACCAAAGGATTTAGTGTAACTCGACCTGCATTTCGAGGTGTGTGGTCACCCAAGCGATCAGTTGTCCAACAATGAGCAAACTCATGAATTGCAACTGAAAAAAGAATTATTAAAATTATTATAATTTTACTTAAGATGTCATCATACATTTATAAAATTACCCTGCAAAATTATAGCAAAAATCATAAAAAACGGCTAATATATATAAAAATAACAGATAATACATCTGTTAAATCCAAACAAACATACTTTTTGGAGGTCATCCGATGGAGAAACCTAAAATTAACGTCGCCATGATCGGTTATAAGTTCATGGGGAAAGCACACAGTAACGCTTACCGTCAGGTAGCACGTATGATGAATCCTGCGGCAACACCAGTTATGAAATTACTGGTTGGAAGGACTGCAGACGCATTAGCCGCAGCTGCAATTGAATACGGGTGGGACAAGACGTCAACAGATTATAAGAAAGCTGTTAAACGTTCTGACATTGATATGGTTGACGTTGTGGTGCCAAATAATGCCCATAAAGAAGTCATCATGGCAGCAATTAACGCTGGTAAACATGTATTCGCTGAAAAACCGCTGGCTATGAATTATCGCGATGCTGTTACTATGGCGAAAGCAGCAAAGAAAGCTGGCGTTAAAAACATGGTGAACTTCAATTATCGATTTTGCCCTGCAGTCAGCCTGGCGAAACAGTTAATTGATGAAGGACGAATTGGCAAAATATTTCAATTCCGAGGTTTGTATTTACAGGATTGGATAATCGACCCGGAATTCCCGTTAGTTTGGCGGTTAGACAAATCAGTTGCCGGTTCAGGCTCGCATGGGGATTTAAATGCCCATGTCATCGATCTGGCAACCTGGCTGGTTGGCGATATCGCAGAAGTAAGCTCAGCAATGGAAACATTTGTAAAGAAACGTCCATTACAGTCTCAAACAACTGGCGGCCTTTCCGCTGCTGCTGGAGAAGGTTATGGTGATGTTACCGTTGATGATGCAGTAATTTCACTGGCACGATTTAAAAACGGCGCAATTGGAACTTTTGAAGCATCACGTTTCTGTGCCGGACATAAAAACGCGATTATCTTTGAAATCAATGGCGATAAAGGTTCTATTCGTTTTGAATTTGAAAGAATGAATGAACTTCAATATTTCAATCGCGAAGACCCGCCACATGCGCAGGGATTCCGCACCATACTGGCAACTGAAAGCATTCATCCTTATATGACAGCATGGTGGCCACCAGGACATATCATTGGTTACGAACAAGGATTCTGCCATTCGGTATATAATTTCATGGATTGCATTGTTAATGATAAGAAACCATCACCAGATTTTGCAGATGCGGCAAAAATTAATGCTGTTTTGGATGCAATGACCAAATCATCAAATACACGCAGTTGGGTAAAGGTTCCAGAGGTTGAGATTTAACAATATTTAAACTACAATACTGTCGGTCAACGACCGCGTAAAATAAATCGGAGGAAAAAATATGAAAATCGGCGTATTTGCTGTGCTTTTCAGCCAAATGCCATTAGAACAAGCAATGGACTACATTAAAGCTGCTGGTTGCGATGCAGTAGAAATTGGTACCGGCGCATATCCTGGCGGTGCTCACTGCCCATTGGATGAACTGGTGGCAGACCCGTCAAAAGCTAAAAGCTGGATGAAAAAGATTACTGATAAGGGTCTGGAAATTTCAGCATTATCATGTCATGGCAACCCCATTCATCCTGATGCATCATTTTCAAAAGAGCATCATGATATCTTCTCAAAAACAATCGATCTTGCTGGAATTTTAGGAATTGATACCGTTGTTAATTTCTCAGGTTGTCCTGGAGATCAGCCAGGCGCAAAATATCCAAATTGGGTAACCTGTGCATGGCCGCCTGATTTCCTTGATATTTTGAAATATCAGTGGGATGACGTCGCGATTCCTTATTGGAAAGAAATGAACTCGAAAATGAAATCCAAAGGTGTTAGAGTTGCATTAGAAATGCACCCTGGTTTCATCGTTTATAACACAGATACCGCTTTAAAACTGCGCAATGCCTGTGGTGAGCAGATTGGCGTTAACTTCGACCCAAGCCATCTTTTCTGGCAAGGAATTGACCCGGTTTATGCACTTCGAAAACTTGGTGATGCCGGAGCAATTTTCCACTTCCACGCTAAAGACTGTAAAATCGATGAAATTAACACCAAAACAACCGGTGTTTTAGATACTAAGAACTACACCGATGAAATGAACCGATCATGGATTTTCCGCACCATTGGTTATGGACATAATGCAGAAGTCTGGAAACAGATGATCAGCACATTACGCTTAATCGGTTATGATGGAGCATTATCCATCGAACATGAGGATAGTTTGATGAGTACCGAAGAAGGATTCAAAAAAGCTGTATGGTTCCTGCAGCAGTGCATTATCAGAGAACAAGCCGGTCCGGCATACTGGGCATAAAGATCAAAGGGGGCATTTTATTAAAATGCCCCCTACTCTTCTCACATTATATTTTCAAGTCCAACCACTACACCTGTTAAAGACTTCACTTTGTTTACAGCTATCACAACACCAGGCATAAACGATTCACGATTAATAGTGTCATGTTTGATTGTTAAAGTCTGACCCAACCCGCCGAATATGACTTCCTGATTGGCGACATAACCAGGCATTCTTATTGCATGAACGCGAATATTTCCTACTGCCATACCACGACTTTCTTCACCATGTTCTTTGTTAGCAGAATTTTCTAATCTGCCGGTTACAACATCCTTCATCATTTCAGCAGTGCGCAATGCAGTACCTGACGGAGCATCCAACTTCTTTTCATGATGATATTCAATTACTTCTGCATAATCAAAATATTTTACCGCTTTTTTAGCAAACTCCATCATTAAAACAGCACCGATTGCGAAATTAGGAGCAATAAATACCGGTGAACCTGATTCTTCTGTTAATTTTTCTAATTCAGCTTTATTTTCCGCTGTTATGCCGGTAGTACCTACGACTGATGCGATTTTAAGAGGAACTGCAATACGCAAATTCGACATGATAACATCTGGGCGAGTGAAATCCACCATTATTTCGGCACCGGATAATTTAATAGCAGATGCTAAATCTGCGGATATTTTTACCCCTAATAATGATATACCAGCAATATCTCCCGCATCGGCACCGACGTTTGCGGCATCAACAGCAGCAACTACCGACATACCATCAGCAGCAGTTATTGCCTTTACTACCTCGCGCCCCATTTTACCGCAGGCACCCACCACTAATACTTTTAAATCGTTCATTATTATTCTCCGTCTGTATAATCTTCATGTGAAAAAACTTTATATTTATGAACACCTACATTTTCGACTGTAAGTTCTACTACATCGCCTTGTTTTAAGAATTTTGGTGGTTTAAACCCTGCACCAATACCTGATGGAGTGCCGGTAGCAATTAAGTCACCAGGCATTAATGTCATCCCCTTGCTGATGAAACTTATAATCTCAGCTACGGAAAAAATCATATCTGATGTGTTGCTGTCCTGTCGTATTTCGCCATTAACTGTTGATGTAAGCCGCAAATCCTGCACATTATCTAATTCATCTTTAGTGATAATACACGGACCTACCGGGCAAAAGCCATCATAACTTTTCGCGCGGAACCATTGACTTTCAGATTTTTGTACATCCCGTGCTGTCAGGTCATTCACGACTGTATATCCAGCAACATAAGCAAGCGCATCTTCAACAGAAACATCCTGGCAGACAGTACCAATAATAACACCCAGTTCAACTTCGTAATCAACCGCATCAGACCATGTGACAGGCGGTAATACAATATCATCATAAGGACCAGAAATAGTTGTTGATGCTTTGCAGAAAAGCAGTGGGTTTGCTGGCAGTTTATCACCCATTTCTTCCGCATGTTTACGATAATTCAACCCAACAGCTATAATTTTATTGATACCTGTTACCGGTGGTCCAATACGACAGTTTTTCAATTGCAACGGCTTTGAACCGGGCATTCCCTCTTCTACCCAATCAGATATGTCTTCCAATAAACCATCGCTTAAAATCATTTCTATGCTTTTAGCATAGTCAAATTTTTCAATTGAAAGAGGATATACTTTATCTTTGAACAACAACCCGGGCTGCTCTTCAAACATTTCACCATACATTATTAATTTCAAAATACTGCCTCCAGAATAAACGTGCATTAATTTTACATTTTTTATCCCATTTTTACGAGATTAATAGAGAAAATTCTTTTCATTTTTGATATAATAAGATTGAAATATATTACCAGAGGTATTTTATGTCAGAACGAAAATATGCATTTGAATGGTCAAAACTTGGCAATATCGATGAAGGACGACCCAATTTAGGTCCAAATACATCTATTCAAGTTTATCGTCTTATGCAATATACCATGCGGGATGTGCTTGAAGTAATGTATGGCTCTGATATGTCTGATGAAATATTTCGTCAAGCAGGAGAATTGGCAGGACGGGAATTTTATGAAAACATTATATCACCGGTATCATCTTTTTATGAATTAATAGCAAAGTTAACAGATGCTCTACGTGAATTAAATATAGGGGTATTGCGTTTAGAAAAAGCAGATATTGATAATGGAAAATTTGTTCTTACAGTATCTGAAGATCTTGATTGCTCTGGTTTACCTGATACAGGCGAAGAAATCTGTGCTTATGACGAAGGATTTATAGCAGGTATTTTAAACTCATTCACAGGTGCTGCATTTAAAGTTAGAGAAGTTGATTGCTGGTGTACCGGTGATAGAACTTGCAGGTTTAATGCTGAAATTGTTATTAAATGAATAAAAAATGTAATCATATCGAAGAAATTATAATTGCATTAAAAAAACAATTGCCTCAATTATCAGAATCGCAATTGAATTATATTGTACGTGTTATACAGGAGTCATCACCAGGCACTTGTAATAACTGTTTAAATTGCATAAATCTCATTTCTATAATTGATGACGCAATCAACAGTGTCAATCCACCAGTAAAATTGCCGCCAGTAATAAGTGATAATGAAAAAGCATCAAAAATATATTTCACTTTACTGGATGTAAGAGAGGCAATACTTGGAATTGCAAAAGGTGATTTATCTACGACAATACATCACAGGGGATATCTGGCAGGCACTGTTAAAGCCTTGCAATCAAGTTTACGTCACCTATCATGGCAGGCTCAATCAATTGCTGATGGCGATTTAACTCAGCGTGTTGATTTCATGGGTGATTTAGCGGAAGCATTTAATAAAATGGTTACCAATTTAAACCAGGCAAGAGAAATGCTGATAGCAAAAAACATAGATTTACAAAATGAAATTTCTGAAAAAGCTAAAATAGAAGATAAATTAAGAATTTCTGAAGAGTTGCATAGAACGATTATCTCGGTATCGCCAGACGGAATTATTATTACAGACAATAATAATTCAATCATCAAAGCATCACCTGCTGCAATTAATTTATTCAATTTTAAAACAGAAGATGAATTGATTGGAGTAAATATTACTAATTTATTAATTAAAAGAGATAACAACGCTGAAAATCCATACGATATCTTTTTTATACACGAAAAAGAAGAATTTGATATTAATCGCAGTGATGGAGCTATTGTAATTGTTGAAGCAAATAAAAATAGATTAACAGACTTAAACGGCGAGTATATCGGCAAGGTAATAAATCTTCGCGATATTACAGCTCGTAAAATTCTTGAAGACGAGTTGAAATTTTTAAGTTACAATGACAAATTAACAGGATTATATAATAGAAGGTACTTTGAATCTGAACTGAGTCGTATGTCGAAGAGTAGAAACTATCCAATAACTATAGTCGCTGCCGATGCAGACGGGTTAAAATCCATAAATGACAATCTTGGCCATTCCTGTGGCGATGAAATGTTAATATCGATAGCTGACGTTTTAAAAAGCTCATTTCGACCAGAAGATATCATCGCACGCACTGGCGGTGATGAATTTGTAATTCTTTTACCTGGTATAAATAATGAAACAGCAATTCAGATTGTCGATAGACTGAGAAATAATATACAATTATTCAATGATACTAAACCTAAAATTAAAGTGAGCTTATCCATAGGTTTTGCCACTGCCAATGAAAAAGATTCGTTGGAAAGAACGTTGATTGAAGCGGACAGCTTAATGTATGAAGATAAGATTGTCCGTAAAACAAATCGAGGATAAAATGAAATATATCATCATATTAAGTTTAATACTCTTACAGTTCTTATCATATTCACAAGGAATTGATATGACTGCTGAGTATGTAAAAAATATTACCAAACTAAAAGGTGAGCCGAAAACTCAAGCAATTATTGATTTAGGGAAATTGTCAGACCCGCGGGCAATTATTCAAATATCTGCCTATGCCAAGGACCCAACAGATTCATCAACTCGCGTGGCGGCTGTAACAGCAACACAATGGATACGATCTTACAATTCATATTCTGTAGCGTTAGATGCTTTAAATGACCCCACAGATGATGTTAAACTGGCAGCGATTCAATCATTAAACGTGATTACTAATGAATTGCATGGTTGGATATATCCTGGTAACGAAGCAACAGAATTAATTATCAAATTATACAATGAAAGCAAAGACAATAATATCAAAATCGCTGCACTTACATTTTTAATTTCAAAAAACAATAAGCAAGTAGGCCCAATACTTTCCTTGGCACTTGACAACCCAAATCCAGAAATCAGACTGGCAGCTATTTCCTTCCCTTATTTACAGGCTAATCCTGAAAAAATGAATAACCTTGTAAAAGATAAAAGCAACGATGTGAAATCATTATTAGCAACCTTTGCAGGCAATATTAAATCTCCTCAAGGATTTAATATTTTAAAAGAACTAATCAAAGATAAAAGCCCTCAGGTAAAATCAGCAGTTTTACAGGCAATTGCCAACTATTCTTCAAATGAAGCAAAAGCCATTGTTATATCAATGTTGAAAGATGATGATGTTATTTTATCATCACAAGCAATTTTATCATCGGCAGAAATGGGATGTGCTGACTATCTGAAATTGCAGGAAAGATTTTATACCGAGAAAAAAGTTCCTGTTAAAATGGCAATAATAAATGCTATGAGACAGGCAACGCCTGAAGTAGCTATTGGATTTATATTTAAAATATTAAATACTGTAAAAACAGATTTTCCTGACAATTATACATCTGTCATACAAATATCCACTGAAATAATATCGAATAATATCAAGAATATAACACCTGATTTAACTAATCTTGTTAAAGCAAAAGAAGCAGAACTTCGCGTAGCCGCAGCTATTATCCTTGGACAAATACAAAATTCTGATTCGAGTAAACTCTTAAAAATATTATCAGAAGATGAAGAAATATCAGTACGAATATATACTATCAAATCTTTGGCAAAAATTAATTCTCCAGAATCAACCACTTTGCTGTTCTCCTTACTAAAAGACAGAGTGCCGGCTGTTAAAAAAGCAGTTATTCGCGGTTTAGTACAATGTAAATATAAAGAAGCTAATGACAAATTAGTAAAATTAATTACTGATGATAATACTTCAGTTGCGATTGAAGCTGTTGCAGCTTTAGGAGCTATAAATGCAGATTCAAATACAATTACCGGTAATCTGCTCAGCAACTATAAAAACGCGCCTATGCCGGTCCAAACTGCAATAATTTATGCACTTGGTAATACCGGAGACAAACGAATATCAGCATATCTACATGAATTTATTAAAGATGCACCGCGTGAAATGATAATCGCAGTTATCCTTGCAAGCGGGAAAATACATGACACATGGGTAATATCAAAAATCGCAGAAATAATGAATGGGTCATACCAATTTGATATTGATATCAAAAAAGCTTCTGCAGAAGCTTTATCAAACTTTGATGGCGATGAACCTTTGCCACTACTTAATTATTTTGTATACAACTCAATTCCAATAGTGAGGAATGCAGCAATTTGGTCATTATCTAAGAAAGACAATAATAATGCCAAATCAATATTAGCTAATATAATTTTTAATACTAAGGCAGATTATGCTGATCGTGCCGCAGCCATTGCAGCATTAAATGCAGTTAAAGATGATAAGGCTATCAAAATATGTAAAGATATCTTGAATCTTGAAATTAACCCGCAAGTAAAACTTTCAGCATTAACTTCGCTTGTAAATAATCAAGAGCCATCTATAGACATTATCAATGACTGGTTAGCAAAAACAACAAATCCAGAATTAGTATCAATTTTAAATAATCTTAAATTGAAAGCAAAATAAAATCATCCAGTTTTATTAAAGCTTATTTCATCTCATTTGGATGCCGTTTTATCAATTCGTCTATCGCATATTCTCTGCCGGTTTCTTTTATATATTTAATATAATTCTTTAAATTACCACGCGCATGTAATGGACCGCCTTCACGCAAAACGGTATGCATTGGGTCTTCAGCAAAATCCATTAAAGCCATCATTTCATCATGCCATGATAGAAGTTTTGATGCCGCTTCATTGCAAATATCACGACGTAATAATGCGATGTCATTTTCTTCATGAGGATCAATTGTTATATCAAATAGCATTTCTTGTGGAAACAGGTGATATCCATCATGATAAGTACGAATATAATGCCAATTATCAAATCTTACTCCACGCTGACAAACATGGGCACATTGACTTACTACCAGGTAATCACGTCCACATTCTTTACCATAAAAAGCATCTTTGTATGATTTTCCATCCCACGCAGATTCCAATGGTAAATCAAAAAGTTCAGCCAATGTCGGAAGTAAATCAAGATTATAATGCAAACCTTTATCAATATGATCTTTAATATATCCAGGCCATTTAATGATCATAGGTATTCTGGTGGTGATACAGTCAGCAGTTGCATGTTCTGCATATATTCCAAGTTCTCCCATATTTTCACCATGATCTGATGAAATAATAATCACCATATCATCAAGAACACCAGCTGCAGCAAACGATTTCAATATTTTACCAATATGATCATCCATGTATTTTATACCGCAATCATAGCCATCTATAAATCGCTTCCAGTTGTCCATATTCTCTATTTCACCAGGCTGGCGTGGATATTTCGGATTCTCATTATTATCAAACATGCTTATTTCACGTATTTTATGCGGTCCAACCATTTTGCGATGTTTATCAATTGTTTCTTGAGTAACCCATGCCGGTGGTGGATGATTCTCAAATGGATTCCCAAAATCATAAGGAGCGCGATATGGTGTATGCGGATCCCAATAATTTACATGTAAAAACCAATCATCTTTTTCAGCGTTTCTATTAATCCAATCTAATACTACCGGAGATACTTCTTCAGCAGATTCCATCCCACCGGCACCGGTATTATAAATTTCATTATATCCAGAATTAAACCAATATGAACTGTGCCGTTCAAAAAACGGTGAAATGGATACTGTATGCAGACCGGCATGTCTGAAAATATTCGCAAACGATTCTTTATCAAGTCGATCGCGGAATCCTCTTTGTTCACCATCTAAACGCATATCTGCCGTAGTGCCGCCATGTCCTACCGCACCATTATGAATACCGAAACGACCAGAAGTAAGCGCAGCACGGGATGGCAGGCAAGGTGCATCTGAACAATGATAATTCTCAAATATTACTCCATCTCGTGCTATGGAATCGATATTTGGCGAAGTATTTCTATGATAGCCATAACAACCTAAATGATCAGGACGCAGGGTATCCAAATCTAAAAATAATATTCGCATATCTTCACCTTAAAAAAACAAAAGGCAGCTTAACGCTGCCTTTTGAATAATTGATTTAAAATGTAACTATTGATTTTCCAGCTTTTTCTTTTATCGCTGCAACTACTTTCTCAGTCTTATCAGCAAATCCTGGTTTATTCATCAATGCGAACATATTCTCTTTATATGCTTCTACACCGGGCTGGTCAAACGGATTAACTCTTAACAGGTATCCGCTTATTCCACAAGCTTTCTCAAAGAAATATAAGAGAGCGCCAAATGGCATCGCTGATAATTCTGGCAGTATAAATGACATACTTGGTACTCCACCGTCACGATGAGCTA
This sequence comes from uncultured bacterium, assembly GCA_964638715.1. Lineage (GTDB taxonomy): Bacteria > Armatimonadota > Hebobacteria > CAIYQO01 > CAIYQO01 > JBAXQQ01. Next base: position 16,129 of record CAZWZF010000071.1, read on the forward strand.
ATGCAGTTCCTTGATATGCGCGTTTGTTAACTTCATTTATATCTAAACCTGCCAAAAAGTTTAATCCGTCTAAATTTTCTTCAACTTCTGGAATTATAATTGATGGCATTCCACCTTCAATTGTAATAAAAGTCTCAAAAATATTTCTACGTCCATCCTGAATCATTTGTCCCATTGAATGCAAATCAGTAGTAAATTCTACACTGGCAGGAAATATTCCCATACCATCTTTACCTTCAGATTCGCCATATAGCTGTTTCCACCACTCGGACAAGAATCGCAATCTCGGTTCAAAAGTAGCCATAATTTCAATAGATTTTCCCTGTCCGTAAAGATGATTTCGCAGAGCAGCATATAAATATGCGGGATTCTTCTCTATCGAGGTTTCGACGACACAAGCAGCGGCACAATCTGTTGCGCCAGCAATAAATGCATCAATATCAATTCCAGCAAATGCGATTGGCAGCATACCCACTGCTGTAAATACTGAATATCTCCCTCCAACATTAGCCGGTATCGGGAATGTAACGTATTCCTCATCATTTGACATTTTGCGCAATGCGCCTTTAACAGGATCGGTTGATGCTACAATTAATTTTTTAGCAGCTTCTTTACCAACATTTTTCTCTAAAAGATTTTTAAGTAAACGAAAAGCAATGGCTGGTTCGGTTGTTGTGCCAGATTTGCTAACTACATTAATGCAAAATCTTTTATCAGAAAGATAACTTAATAAATTTGCAGTATAATCTGCCGATAAAGTTTGTCCGGCATAAATTACTTCAGGAGCGTTTTTCGCTGCAAGAGCTTCGATTACTGTTCTGGCACCCAGGTATGAGCCGCCAATACCTACAACAACCATGATATCAGCAGATTTTCGTAAATCAATTACCGTATTCTTAATCAATTTCAATAATTCTTTCGGCATAATCTCTGATGGTTCCATCCAACCCAGGAAATCATTGCCGGCTCCAGTACCTTTATGCAATTGTTCATGAGCAAGATCAATTGAAGTTTGCCACCATTTTAAATCATTAACTGTTACTTCAGGTGCGAGGTAAGAGTAATCTAATTTTATAGGAATATTTTTTGACATTTGTTCCTCCAAAGTTTTACAAAACAATTTTAGCAAAAATTATGCCTTATGGACATATCCCGCTTGACCGAAAAGCAAATGCAAGGCATAATTTTCTTATAATAATCGAGGATGTGTAAAATGCCATTTACAACAAACCAGTCCGTTCAATTATTACGAATATATTTAACTGACAAAATGATGATTGACGGTAATACTGCTACTGAATATATACTCAAAGCGGCAAAAGAATTTAAAATTACGGGAACATCTGTATTTCACGGTATATCAGGTTATGGTTCTCACATGATAATTCACTCACAAAGCCTGTTACATTTATCTGACAGCTTACCAGTAATTATTGAAATAATTGATACAGAAGAAAAGATTGCAGGATTTATTAATATTATTGAAAATAAAATACTGCATGGTTTAATGACTACTGAAGAAGTGAAAATTGTATTTTATAAAAGATGTGAGAAATAATGATTCCAATTAATAAAATTCGCATATTATTTGCTGCTGGTGGAACTGGAGGACATATTTATCCATGTATTGCACTGGCACAGACAATAAGAGACAGCTATCCTAACGCGGAAATATTATTCATCGGCGGTGACCGTGCTGAAATAGAAAAAATTCCTGCCGCCGGTTTTAATATAAAATCAATATCTGTTCACGGTGTTGTTAATAAATTATCTTTAAAGGCATTCCCGCAAAAGATAAAATCACTTTATGAATTAGTTAGTGGAAAACCAGTTTGGCAATCAATGACTATTTTGCGTGATTTTAAACCTAATGTTGTTATTGGGGCCAGTGGTTATGTTTGTGGTCCAGTATTATTAGCTGCAAAAATGTTAGGAATTCCTGGAATATTATTAGAACAAAACGAGGTGTTAGGACTAACCAGTAAAATTGTTGCTTCATTGCATCTTATATCAGCAGCAGTGGTAATCTCGGATAAATCAGGTGATTTTTTTAAAAATAACAAAATTAAAACCATCAACGCAGGAAATCCGGTACGACCAGCGATTTTGAAAACTACCCGGGAAATGGGTTATTCTGTTTTGAAATTAGACGAAAATCGTAAAACTCTTGCTATTGTTGGTGGTAGTCTTGGAAGTTTGGCTATAAATAATGCGGCAATTTATGCAGTTCGCGAATTGGGTAAATACACCTGGTTTCGTGACGGATGGCAGGTTGTTCATATTACCGGCACAGACCGTGGCGGCGGCTTAAGTCAAATTGACGCAGACCATCTTGGAATTAAATATTATCACTTCAAATATATTGATGCAATTGAAAACCTATTAGCTGTAAGTGATATGATAGTTACCCGTGCCGGCGGAACATTTTTAGCAGAAATTTCAGCTCGCGGTATCCCTATGATTATTATTCCCTGGGCAGGTGCCGCTGGCGACCATCAAACAAAAAATGCTCAAATATTCGCAAATAACGGCGCAGCAATAATAATTACAGATGATGAATTAAATGGCGAAAGTTTGCACTTGCAATTATCTAACTTATGCCAAAGTGAAAAATTATTAATGAATATGGGTAGTGAAAGCAGAAAATTAGGCAGACCGGAATCTTCTAAAGATTTGATGGATATAATTATCAATCTTGCTTTGAAAGGGAAATAATATGAATAAACCTACCATTGAAGAATGGTTTATTCTAATATCAGCTCAAATATCACCCCGTGCTGTTATGCGGCTGCTCGAAGCATTTAGCAGCATAAGCAATGTCTACTCAGCAACTAAACGTGAATGGGTAGAACGCGCGCAACTAACCCCATTAGCTTGCGACAGGTTACTGAAAGCTATCAATACTAATCAAAATGAAAATATTAATAAAATGAATAATTTAGGAATCAAGATGATTCCATTCACTGATAATGAATATCCAGCAGTATTGCGAACCATTCCCGACCCGCCGGTTGCCTTATTTGTACTTGGAAATCTTTCTAAAGACGACTGGAAATCTGTTGGAATAGTCGGATCTCGCCGTGCTTCTCCGTATGGCAGGCACGTTGCATCTGAATTAGCCTTTGGATTAGTTAAACGCGGTTTTACGATTGTTTCTGGTCTGGCTTTAGGTGCCGATGCAGCAGCTCATGAAGGTGCAATACAAGGAAATGGACGAACAATTGCAGTTCTCGGATGTGGAGTTGATATTATTTACCCGCCGGAAAATTATCAACTTTATGATAAAATAGCTGCAACTGGCGCAGTAATTAGTGAGTATATCCCCGGAACATCGCCAAATAAAAGCCATTTCCCGCAAAGGAATAGAATCATCAGCGGCTTATCATTAGGGACAGTTGTAGTAGAAGCACCAGAAAAAAGCGGTGCATTAATTACTGCATCTCATGCAATTGATCAAGGCCGGGAAGTTTTCGCAGTTCCAGGAAGTATAAACTCTATTCAGAGTCGCGGAACCCACAACTTGCTGCGTGATGGCGCAACGTTAGTAGAATCAGCAGCACAAATTGCTGAAGAATTAGAATTTCGCGTACAGCAGCTTCAACCTAAAAATTCACCAATCAAATCACCATCCGGTCCAGACTGGAATAAATTAGTTGGTGAAGTAGATAATACTGCCACAGAAGTTATTACCCGAGTAACTGAAATACCAAAACCGGAAAGAAAGAGAGAAAGACCAGAAACTCAAGTAATAAATAAAATAGAAATAACAGGTGATGAAAAGACTGTTGCTGATACTTTATCCAACAATGCAATTCATGTAGATGAAATAATCATCAAATCAGGACTTCCAAGCTCAAAAGTCAATTCAACGTTGATTATTTTGGAGTTAAAAGGTGTTATTCTGCGACAACCTGGCAATCAATATCTGCGAATTGGTTAAATCTATTCTGATTTCAGTAATTCTATAATATTTGTTTTTCCAATTCTTTTTAAAGCAAATATTATCGTCAGACAAGAAAGCAGATACATCAAGGTTATTGATATAGTCGAAAGTAATAGTGAAACTAATCTACTGTTTGTCGATATTGCAGGAATAACAGTTATCAGTGACGATGTAATCCCAATAGTCGCCCCAACCATAGTTATGACAATTATAAAACGAAGAAATATATTATTTATTTCTGATTTACTTAATCCTATTGCATTTAGAATTGCAATCTCGCGGCGCATTTCCCATACTGTGCGAAATATAATAGCTTGATGAGCAAAAATACCCAATAAGAAACCAATAATACTTAGATTTACAAATATCTCTATATATCCATTTTGCACATTATGATAAGACTTCAATATTTCTGAACAATTTCTGACGGTGGCACCTAATGGACCTAATTTTGCGCGTAAAAGCTGGATAATAGCATCATTGTTATCTGGAATAGACACCATGTAAATTGATGGCATTGTAATACTTGGATACATCTGTTTGAAATCTTTTTCAGAAATTAATACTTCACTACCAAATATAGAATCAAGCATGGTTGTCGCAGAATCAAAAGAGTATTTCCTGCCATCTTTTAACGGAAGATCCCCTTTCCCACCAATATATTTTAATGACCAGTATAGCGTTTCTTCATCTGCCCAAATATGATTGGATTTTGTTGCAGAAAAGCCGTATTTTACTTTTGACTTTTCGGTAAATTCTTTTGTTATGCCAATCATTTTTACACCGGTTGGCTTATCAGCAGCGACACAGCTTATATCATCACCAGCATTATTAAATAGTGGTATGAAATCAACATTTTTCAAGATTTTTTCATCATCTTCATTTATTCCTGCTGATTCCCTACCCATTCGGGATGATAAAGAAAATGCCGGTGCATAAGGAAAATCAATTCTACAGGAATAACCAGTTGATGATGACAAGTCATTCCTGAATTTATCAGTTTTAATAAATGTTGCAGTTGACATTAGAATAAATACCGAAGAAGAAATCATTATTACAATTAATAAAACTCTTTTTAAATTTGATTGTATCAATCTATTTACTACTCTCAGGTAATTAAAGATCTCTGAACTAAACGAAGAAAAATAATTCTTTGAAAAAAATATTAAAGCTAATAATAAAAATATTGCAGCCGAAAATCTTCCCATAATATTGTTATATGTCATTATAAATGTGATTACAGAAAGAACTAAGAAATAAATGTATAATTTCGATGTTTTCAAATGACGTATAGAGAAAGTTTTGATATTATGTATTAATGAAATGATGCTTTCATTTTTAATACTATTATTTATTTCATGCAAAATTACAAGGAGCATTAATATAAAAACTGATATTGCTGATATAATAATATCAGTAAATTTATAACTGCAAAATATCTTTAACCCACCAGAAATATTCCATACGGTATTGAACTTTTCTATTAACATATATGATAAAAATATGCCCAGAACAGCACCAATTATTACACCGAAAAAAGAAATTATTAATCCTTCAATAAGAAATTGTTTCTTTACGAATTTGCTATCTAATCCACAAGTTAATGAAATACCTATCTGTTTTTTTCGATAATCAACCATCAACTGCATAAACAATAACGCAAATAAAACGGCAGAAGCTATAATGAAAA